>DAOTHY010000079.1:6888-8983 GCA_035447925.1 Thermotogota bacterium | reverse complement strand
AAATAAAAACTCACCTTTAAAGATGAGTTTTTATCACAAGGCACGGATAAGGTTTGTTATTATTGTTACAGACAAAATGATTTTAGTAATTGGCCTAACGGCCTTTTCAAAGCAACTGTTTTAAGTAAAATAAATTAAGAAATTGCTGTGTGTGCCTTTACATATTCTTATACCGTTGGGATTTCCCTTTTCCGCAGGTCGTTTTTTTTTTTTTTTTTGAAGAAAGATAGTTTTATAAATTGATTTGAAAGAATCGATTGTTTCGATCTCGAGAGCACACTCAGGTTGCTCCCCGACGGGTCTAATGAAGGTGTTTTGCCTCCTTTTTCCCCATAAAAAAAGAGTGGATTTCTCCACTCTTGAATATTCATGTTCGGGTTTCTGTTTGCCTGTGCGTTCCTTTAAAAAAGGAATAATCGCTAAACGGCAACTCTGTCATATCTTTCCTGCAACAAGACCTTTTGCATGTGCTCGTAAGGTGTTTCGATTTCTCCGCTCAACAGCATTTCAAATGCCAAGGGGGAACTGCCTGAAACGAGTACAACGCCTTCTTCGTTCATCTGAACCGGGAAGTGATTGTGTCTTGCATTCACGTTCCAGAATACAAGGATCGGTTTTTGATAACCCATCTGTTCGTATAACTCACTAATCGCTTCGTAGTTCGTCTGATGGCGTGTTGCCTGATCGAATTCCATATCGGATATGATGTAGATTGTATCCGGCATGTCTTCCTGTGGCACGTTGTACATTCTTCCTCTTTTGAGTATCATGTCAAAGACTGCTTGCAGATTCGTGTTCATTCCCCATGGCGCTGTCGAGATAAACTGTACTTTTTCAAAGAGTGTGTTGCCCTCTATTCGGATGAACTCAGGTTCGTTTGAAAACGTGATGAAGCTGTTTTTGAACTCGCCTTCCGTTCTTTCTGCAAAGTACATTGCCATCGCGATTGACGTTGCCATTGGTCTGCCCGACATTGATCCTGACACATCAGCGACTACCAAACCGTTGTGCCTGTTACCTTTCAGGTAATCCGGCTGGTTTTTCCAGAGTACTTCCAGTGTTGCGCTATTCTCGCCTTTTCCGTTCACCATGTTCTCGTACATGCTGTACAAAGAATCATTGTGTTTGCCGTAAAGAACTTTTTCCACAATTTCGTAAGGAAAGAGTGTGGAGGCGTTGATCTTTTTCTTACCGGAATAGACGTCTGCGATGTACTCCTGGTAGCGTTTTTCATCATGTCGTTCAAAGGCGTTGCGATAGTTCATGCTTGCTTTTGAGGGGACTGTTTCATAATTGATGTCTGACCAATCCTGTGAAGACAGTTTTCTCTCAACCACATCCATTTTTTTCCTCAAAGCAGAAAGGGTCTTTCTGTACTTCGCCGGGTTTATGCCCAATGCGTAAGCGAGTCTGAGGGCGAGTTTTCTGCTTTTCTTTGAGGATGCGTTGATGGAAGGCAGCCATTTTGCCAGTAAACTGATTGATTTGCCTTTCCTGAGATTGCCAATATCTTCATCCAATTGCTCACGGATTGTTTTCAGGACTTGGGGCCAAACGGGTGTTCCTTCAATGATGAACAGGTCATCCCAACGACCGAATTCAAAGACATTCTCCAGGTTCTTTTTGACGTAATCGGGATGATTCTCGGACAACCATCTGAGAATCTCGCGAAACGTCCTTCGTTCTCCCTGACCACCTCGTATGTCCCTGAGGTAGAAAAGACAGCGCAAGGATAACCGGATGTTTTCCTTAAATGCCTTTTCAAAGATGGAGATGATGCCTTTGGCGCTACGTGTTCTCAATGCTCCTCCTGTTGCAAAGAGATTGAGAACTTCCGAGCCGGAGGTAGAATACGTTAGGGACATATTCTCAGTATGAGTGAGGTCCTTCAGGGATTGTACCAGTTTGTTCATGAGTACAACCTCCTTCGATGCCCGAGGCATCATTCTACTTCCTTTTGTTTTTCACTTGTCAAATACCTGCACTATCTTATACATCCCAAATGAGTCTTTTCCGCAGGTGGGGATTTTCAAAAAAATCTTTTTTTCCAGTTTATGTTTCTACTGCTACAAAACATCTTTCTGACTGATTTTCC
>DAOTHY010000079.1:1588-6788 GCA_035447925.1 Thermotogota bacterium | reverse complement strand
GCACCAGGTCGTTCCAGTCCGCCACTCTGTAGTTACTGCCGAATAATGCTTCGACGATGGCATTCCAGTTGGCGGTGTCTTCATAATTATCCAGTGTGATTCCAAATTCCCCGGACAATTTTACTTTATCCGGTTTGTCGCTGGTTTGGATCTTCACGTAGTTGACGAATACCTCGCCGCCGTAGCCCGATGACCTTCCGCCTACAAAGATACGCACGTTTTTTCTTTCTTCCAGCGACATCTTTTTTTCTGATTGTCCAAAGAGTTGGTCGTTGACATAAAGTGTGATTTTACCCTGTGCATTCATCTCAACCCGCAATTTCACCCATTGGTTCACCAGGTGGTCGGTGATCTGTTTTGTAATATCGTAGCCGGAAATATAGGCGTGCCCCCTGGATTCTTCCTCCGATGCCCAACAGGCATGGCCGAGCAGATAAAATTGCATCAGTGAAGTTCGAATCACACCGTCATTTGCACAGTCGCCTGTTTCATAATGTTTCCCTTGTGTAAATCCTATGATCTGGTCGATCCAGCATCCCTGAACATGGGTCACATTCAGATAGACTTCCGCTTCAATGCTGCCGCCGTTGGAAAAATCCCACCAGTCTTTGCTGTAGATACCGCTTTCACACCAGCCATCACCGAAGTTGTCAAAAACCGACTGTTTTCCATAAACCGGTCCACCTATTTCCGGCTGGGGTGATCCAAAGAACAGCCACTGTTGATTAACTTGTTTCGGATTTGTAAAATTCTCCACAAACACGTCAGCTAACATCACTATCGACAGACTCAACATGATAAATAACACCGTTAACATTTTTTTCATTATTATACCTCCAAAAGATTATGGTTTCTTCTGTTTTTTATACTTATTTATGTAGTTTCTCTCAGTTTAATGATCATTAATACTCTCCAACAACAAAGGAATCTGTTTGGGGATAGCCCTGTACGGTTTGGACAACGCCGAAGGTTTCCTGACCGTAGTCCAGAACGTTGTCATGGACGTAACGATAGAGTTCGTTGAATTCTATTTTCCGGTTGGTTGATCCCAGGTAGCCGTCGGCATCGTAGGTGTTGTCAAATGATCCGCCCAGGTTGTCCAAACCTCTGTGTCCCATGGCGTCTGAAACGAAGAAGGACAGCCAGCCGCTTTTGATGTAGCCGTCTTCATGCGAGTATTGGTCGATACTGCTGCCTGTCAGCACATAGTATTCGTAGGCCGAATCGTGACTACCCCGCTGGTTGTTTTCTGAAAAGACGGCCAGGATGTTGTCCGTGAATTGGCGTACCATTCTTTCACGTTCTGCTTTGGTGAGAGCCCTTTCCTGTCCCAGGTTGACAAAATCTCCTGACTGGCAGGCATCAATCACAACGATTTTGGTGCCGTTTATTTGATCCAGTTTGTTCCGCAAATCTGAGACACTGACGTAATTATGGTCGGACATGGCCAGGTAGGATTCTCCGTCATCATAGAAACCGTGTCCGGAATAATGGTAATAGAACACGTCTTCCGTGCCGGGATTTTGAGCGATGACATCGTCCAATCTATCCAACAGGGTTCCTTTCGAAACATACCCGGTTTCCTTAACTACACTGTACGGATCATCGAATTGTTGTAACACTTCCTGCATCTTATCTGCATCGTCATCGGTGTAGTTCAGGTTGTTGGCCGGGTTGGCGTATTCTGAAAGACCCGTAAGCAAGGCTCGGTACTGAACTTCTCCCGGACTGGACTGGGAATAGTTGAAAGTCCAGCTGATGACCGCTGATTCTTCCCTTTGATCATCCTCAGCCTTCACGGAGAATGTGTGTTCTCCAAGGCTATAACCGGAATACGTATAGGAAGTACCTGTTCTGTAAATCCAGTTACCGGAATCTTTTTTAATCCAATAATTGGACAAATTGCCGTCCGGGTCGTGGCCTTGCCATTCAAAGTACGCAATGTTGGCATAAGTCGTTCCCGTGATGCCTGTGACTTTACTGATGGTGGGGGGCCGGTTGTATTCCTCATCAAAGGTGTTTTCACCCGGGTTGATGGCCATCAGGAATGGAGCCGGATTGTTGTCGTCTCCGGGTGAGGGACTCTCAGTGACGTTTGTGGTGGATAAATCCCCGTAAACCGCCAAATCGAAACGGAGAAAACTCAATGACCACTCACTGTGATTGTTCATTGACGCTTTTTCAGGGTATTCACCAAACAGATAAACTCTGGAATAAGCACAGTCGTCGTTTGATACGCTATACGTTCCTTGACTTGGTGAATAGTCAACCTGATAGTATGAGTTTTCAGCCGAATAATCCGGTGCGCTGGAAGAAATGCCCCAGGCTTTAACCAGACCATCGTTCCTGTTGTCGGTGTAGCTGATCATCTTCAAGCAGCTGCCCGAACAGTTGTTGTAATTTACATCAAATGACCGTGCGAGTGTGGCATTCTGATTGGGTGATATGCCGATGGGTGACCACATGCGGTTTCTTGTGTCCTCCATGTCAAAACGATTGTCGTCATACCACGAATAATCCATTTGCTGATTGTGGATGAGCGAGCGCAGCAGTGTGACTTTTTTACCCGTTAGGTTGTTCAGGACAAAGTCCAGATTGTAAAATTCATAGTTGTTGGCAGGTCCGCCACTGAGTGCACCTTCGTTCAAGGCTTTTAGAAATACACTTCTACACCAGACAGCCAGCAGGTTGTTCCGGACGGGATCAGGGACGGTATAGCGATCCATGATCTGTCCGTAAACCGTATTTGACAGATATTGGCCTTCAAAGTCCTGATAATTGTTTAATGAACCTTCCGTGAATACAAACAGGGCCTTTTCGGGATCATCTGAGTTCACAGAACATCGGATCAGACCATTGGCGGTGACTTCAAAACGGTATAACAGATCCGTGTCTTCGGGATGTCCCATGGTGTAATGCGTTTGGTTGTTTTCCGAGTCCCACATGGCCCGTGCGCTTCTTTCCCATGAAAGGACACCGGCGTTGATGGCGGCGTTTTCATAGTGTGTTTTCAGCTGTGTCAGATTGATTGTTGCACCTGTTTGAACCGTTAGCTCAAAGAGTTTTTCAGCCGGTTCTTCGGGGACAATGTATGTAAAAGTCCATCCCACGGTTTGGGATTCATTTCCTCTTGAATCCACGGCTTTGACGTAGAAGTTGTGAGTACCGGGGGTGATAGCGCTCCACTGATAGGACGAATTGCTGTACGTTTCAAACCCGCCGGAGTCTTTTCTAATTTCGTAATGCGAGAGATCATCATCGGGATCATCCGCAAGCCATCCAAAAGTTTGAGCGTTGCTGTTCGTTGTACCGTTCGGCCCTGTGATCTTCTGAATGGTAGGGGGATTGGACTGGGGATCATCCGAAACGGATTTGGAATAATTAGCCCTGAAGACGGCAAAATCCCGGATGTCCACAGTTCCATCGGGAATGGCGAAATCGTAAATCCCGTCCCATTCGCCTTGAAATCTATCCTGAGCCTCATAGATATCCGTCAAGACATCGTAATCGTCATCTGATTCGGAAGTACCGTAATGTTCTCTGAAGACAGCAAAATCTCGGATGTCCACCTGATTATCGTGATTAAAATCTCCCAAAAGAACCGGGTGTTCATCCACGATGCTGAGGACTCCGGATGTAAGGGGAACGGTCAGTTCCTGTGTCCCGATGCCCATGAAGATGGAGTTGTTGGCCAGCACCAGGTTGGTGTTGCCTTCCTGATCTTTTGTGGCGATGTTCAGACGGATGATGTCCGAATCGGTTACATCGATTGGATTGGATAGGTTAAACCCCGTGATGGTGATTCGGTTGTTGATTCGTGTGGCTTGTGGGGTCATTGTGGAAAGGGGACCGAGAAATTCGCAGAAATTATCACCGGTCACATCAAAATAGGTTGTGTCAAATGTCAGATAAAGATCAAAGCCGGTGAGATCGGCGATGTTTTTTCCGTGGATGATCACGCTTCCGGTTTGGCGGGTCTGCATTTCAAGATCCTCAATCGAAAGTCCTTCTGGAGCACGGGGGGGTGTTTTCTCTTCAGACAGAGAAAAGATTGCCACGGATAACAGTTCCGGCAGATTGGCATGATTGACCCAAAAAAGTGTATCGTTTTTTCCGATCTGTCCGGTCATTTTTCCAACGGCAACGGTGGATCGGTTGCCTTTGTTTTTGACGATGGTTAGAAAATCACCGCTTGAATGAAGCGATGACGCTTCAATCTCACCGTCAAAAACCATCTCGATCAGTTCTGTTTGGACATTGGAAATGACGGTTGTTTTGTTTCCGTCATAGGTGAGTCGGATATAGTCCGCGTCACCTGTGCTATTTCCGGTAGAGGTACCCCCGCTTCCGGCACAGGCTGTAAAAATGAAGACCAATATGACAGCTGCAAACAGTAAAAAATAAGCCTTTTTCATACATATCACTCCTTTAAAGTGTGTGTTCAACTGATTAGAAAAAGTTATTCCTATTTTTTTACTGTTTGGGGAGTGATTTTCCGCAGCGGTTATTTTTTTAAGTAAATAACCTTACCATCTGCATTTTCAAACTTCATATAATCTTCAGTAATTAACCAGATGACAGGAATCGGGGAGGGGTTGTCTTCAGTGAAATACGGGGTTCCCCCGTCTGTGACAACGATGATTCGTTGAAAGTCCGGGTAATGCTCGTATACATAGGTGACACCGGCAGCCATGTCCGTTCCGCCACCGCCGGTTATTTGGGCGTAATCATGCTGCATGTAAGAAACAAGTGGGGTTGGTTCCATGTGCAGTTTTCCGTAGTCCCATTGAGAGACGAAGGCTTCGATGCCGTCTTTTTTCAGGGAGTTGAGAACACCGAAGAATTGCTGATAGTCTTCCTGTCCCATGGATCCCGAAGTGTCCAGCAAAACCAGAACCTTTTCCTGTTTAAAAGGGTATTTTCCCTTTAGCAGGATTCCGGAATCGCTTCTCGGGTGGGTTCTGCGAAAGGAGCGATACCATTCTCTGGATCGGGCATTTCCCAGAAGTGAATTCTTCAGCAGTTTCTTCCAAGGGATTTTGGCTTCTTTGAAGATCCAGTCGATGAGCCAGCCAAATCCGCCGGAACCTATTCCTGCGTTTCTGTCTCGGCTGTTCTCGATGTCTAAACCGAATTTTTTCAAATTTTCAATCAACTTCTTTAAATCATTTTTAAGTTTTGACGTTGCAAGATTTGGATA
>DAOTHY010000079.1:0-1488 GCA_035447925.1 Thermotogota bacterium | reverse complement strand
ATCGATACGTCTTCAAATTGTTGCGGCCCATCGATGTTTATTTTACTGATTTTGGCCTCTCGACCTTCTTTCTTTGCTCTTCTTTGCTCTTCTTCGAGTCCGTTTTCAGCATATTCAATATCACCGTTTTTATCTTTCTTTTTCAGGATATTTTCAAGATACTGCTCGAGGGAAAGTCCGTTATCAAAACCAAACTGGTTCGGGAAAAGTCCCCCGGCTTTTCTCAAGATGTCTTGTAAGTAAAAGGGTAATGTACAGTTGATGGCAAGATCTGCAGCTATATTGACCGTTTTCATGGAATAAAATCCCTTAAGCTCTTTGCTTCTTTCAAAATGATCCCGGGCGAGGTGAAAGAATTCATGCAAAAGAATCGCATAAAGCAGCGTTTCTTTTTGGATTTTTTGGTTTATATTGGCTTGTTTGAGCATGTTATCAAAATTCACGGGATTGACGACCAGCGTCCAGGATGCCTTTTTGGCATTGAGAGAAACATAGGCGATTCCTTTTGCCGTTTCATCCACTCTTCTGTCGATTGCAGAGAGAATATAGGCATAAAAATCGTTGTTTTTAATGCCCTGTTGTATGACCCGTTCAATGTCCTCGATGGTTGGATACATGACAACCTCCGCTTTATTCAGTGATTCGGACTTCGTTCATTTTGGCATAAAGTTGAAGGAGCAATTCTTCCATTTTGGGATCAGTTAACTCAACTTCCGCTTCGTTAAAGGCGTTGATCAGAATCTGGGCGATATCGTTTGGCAGATCGATGGTGAACATGATGGTATTCATCTGCCAGCTATCCATGGTGGAAGCCACACCTTGTGCCAATTTGGTTAAATCGCTGATCTCTCCGTTTTTGACCATTCCTTTGACTCTTTTCCTGATTTGCGGATTGGTGCTGTAGTCGTTAACCACATCTTCAAAACTGATTTCATCTTTGATCTCCTCAAAGGCCTTTCTGTAAAATTCCTGGCCGAGGCTCTTTCCCATCATGAGTTGGAGTGTCATCAATCCCGTTTCGGTGAGTTCTTTTTTATTTTTAAAACAGAACATCATCCGGCTGATTCTCTCCCAAACTGCCGGCATGAGAATCACATGTTCAGAAACCTCTTTATACAGTAAATTGGGGTTTTCCTTTAAATATTTTATGACACTGGGATGGAAGTCTTTACTTTTGGCGTATTCCAGCCAGCTTTTGATGTCCGGCTTGATGTTGATAAACAGCCATCGCCGGGTAAAGGCCATGTCCATGGCGTTGACGATATACTTACTGTCCGAGTCGGGGTTGATGGAGGCGATAATGCGCCATTCTTTTCCCATGACCCGCTCGTCCATGGCACGGTCGCCGATCAGCTGAAAGATGGGTTGGTGAACGTCCGGATGTGCCCGGTTGATCTCCTCAAAATCCAGCAAACCAGGTCCTTCCGTTTCAAAAATCGTGTTGAGTTTGTCCACCAGCACGAACTTCAGCTCGGGATAAAGAGGCCC
>DAOTHY010000078.1:0-9122 GCA_035447925.1 Thermotogota bacterium | reverse complement strand
AAGACTTATCAGGGATCACAATAATTGTTGATCTTGAATGGAATGATTAAAAAAACAGGAGATGATAAAAAATGGAACTGAAAAAAAGAAGTCTTAAAGAACTCAACAAAGCAAAAGCAGATTTTGAGCGAACGTTAAAAGCTAACGAAGAGAAACAAAACAACTATTTTTTGGCAATGGGAATAGTTGAGAAACACAGAATAGAAGAAGACAACACAATTCTAAGAAACGAACTGAAAAAGATTGAGAAAGCAATCAAAGAAAAAGAGAAAGAAATCAAAGAAGCCGAAGAAGCATACAAAGCAGCATATGAAGCGTATGAGAACGAAACAGAATACATCGAAAAACTTATTGATGAAGAATACAATTCATTTGTTGATTTGCTTAAAAAGCATGTACCGGCAGCGGAAAAAGCACGTGATGAACTTGCATCCGCAGGGCATACAAAGGCGGCGTTAACTGGAAATAGTCCGCGTCCGATTTATTCGGTTTGGGATGCTTTGCGAAACAAGTTAGATGACTTCAGAACAGTTATAAGCGACGTGATTTGATGAGCGGTGAAGAACAAATAAAAAAAGCTTTTGCAGAGTATAACGAGCTGATGAAAAAAGAAAAGAAAGATGATGATTATATTGATTCAAAACTTTATTGTGTTGAAAGCCTTGGAAACGTCAAACACGTTTATTGCGATCTCGGTAAGCCTTTTCGTGACTTGATTAAATAACCTTTCGTAATTTTGGCGGTCTTAATTGACCGCTTTTTTGTTTGGTAATTTTAATTGATCCCCTGTTATTTGGCAGGGATTTTGAGTGTTGAATTATGAACGGGGTGTATAATCTCATTGATGATCTTATATAAGAGAGTGGTGTGAGATTTGATTACACTTCACGAGTTAAGCAATTTAACGGGCATACCTTACACAACGATAGCAAGATATACTAAAGAATTTATGCTTTACTTCTCACGAAAGAAGGAAGGAAGGAAACTGTTATTTTTAAAGAATGAAGCGGTAGAAACAGCCAACAGAGTAAAAGAACTTTACGGGAATGGAAAAACAACAACGGAAATCCATGATATTTTACAACAGGAAAGAACCCAAACTATTGATATAAAGCCGATTGAAGATGAGAGATTTATATCTCACACCAAGAGATTGTTAGCGAAACAAGAAAAGAAGATCAGAGATTTAGAACAGGAAATACAGGAGTTAAAAGAACAAAACGCAAAAGATAAGAGTGAGATTTTAAACGGAGTAAATGATGCTATGCTTGAATTTATGAAGATGATGAAGGATAATAAGTGATGAGATGAAAGGTAATAAGACCGATTTGGAATACAACCAAAGACTGAAAGAAATAATCACTGGATCAATTAAGATATTCATACTGATGGTTATGATCATAATTGTTTTAAATATCCACTTTCAAATGAGAGAAGTAATAAAAACCCAAAGACTTTACACTAAAAAACTTATTCAATACTATGAATCAGATATGACTTCACAGGACTTCATGAGCGTTCCATGAAAGCGATTTAATAACCTTTCCTATACAAATATACCTTGACATTAAATAAAAGCTGATAGGGCTTAATTTTAGGTCGTACAATTTACATTGTACGTTCTAACAACTTCAAACGTGCTTATAAAGCTAAAAATATTTTATGGCTTTTTTGATACCGAATATTTATAGATATATTTGACATTATATGACTACTTATGATATAATAAAACGTTGAAAAACAAAAGGGGTGATTTTATGAAATTTGTTGATCCTATCAGAAAGAAATCAGATATCACAAAAATGAAAACCGTTATGATTGAAAACGGAGATAGCAAGATGGCATTGTTATTTGTGGCAGGGATCAACACAGGCTTAAGGATAAGCGACTTATTAAAGATCACTCATGAGGATCTTCAACAGGATTCTATTTATATCAAAGAACAAAAGACCGGAAAAAGCAGAAAGATCACATGGAATCAAGAGATTAAAAAGATATATGCTGAAGTTGATCCCGCTACTGGTTATGTTTTCAAGAGCGATTCCAACAGGGTAAAGTATTTAAACAAAGCATGGAGTAAAGATTATGTTGGTAGAACGCTGAAGGTATACGCAACCATGGCAGATGTGAAAGGTAATATAAGCACTCACAGCTTAAGGAAAACATTTGGCTATCATATATACCAGAATACAAAAGATGTTGTACTGGTACAAAAGCTGTTGAACCATTCCAGTCAAGCGGTAACTTTACGATATATCGGAATTGAACAAGAATTGATGGATAATGCAGTAATGGATCTGAATTTAGCTTGATATAAGGGGGCAAATAATGAAACTACTCACAAGGGATGAAGTGGGAGAAATCTTAAGGATATCAAGAAGTACGGTTATCAGATATGAAAAAAAAGGCATACTGAAGCCGGTAAAGCTACCCGATACCCGTACGATTTTATTTGATTATGAAGATATACAAAAGCTGATAGAAACATCAAAAGAACAGACAAAAAGCAAGGATAAATAATACATGAGGCTTTTCTAAAAAGCGTTAGAAAGGCACTGAGAGCCTCACTTTTTAGAAGAAAGGGGAAATATCTTGAAAAACACGAAAGATTATAAGGAGGCGGTACAATGAGCAATTATCTTGATGAACCATTGGTATGTGAATCCAAAAGACTTGATTTGGGGATAGGCGTTGAAGATCTGGCAAGGGGTGTTATCTCTTTAAATGTATATTCATCCGGATATACAAGATCACAATTATTTGAAGCAATTCACAAAGCCCAGGCACTTGTTAAAGGGGAACTTGATCCAAATGATGAGGCATGGAATCACTTCAAAGATCTGGAAAGACAAAGACTGGAAAGGAAAAAAGAAAAGGCATGATGCCCTCTCACAAACATCACACCTTTTTTAACCAAAACAGACCCCTGTTTAAGTTATGTTTAATTATACCATCTTTGGCTTATACAGGCAAATACAAAGCCACCACAACAAAGAGTTGTGGTGGTATCCTTGACAAGAACCACAACATATTGTATAATAGTAATGAGAAGATAGAACGGGCGTGTATAGTGCTTAAGACAGAGAAAACGCAACCAGATATTACACTTAGAGAGAGATCGGTGTTTTATTCAAGGAGGTAACGTCGTTATTGTTTTCAGCCGTTTTGGCTGATGCTTTGTCGACCTCTTAGAATGAAGCAACGATCTTTTTTTATTATCCATTTGAGATGATATGATAGAATCTAACAAAGAAAGGAAAGTGATTTGTGTGAAGATCAGTGATTCAAGTTGAGATACAACCAATAGAAAACCCCGTTAAATAGGTGCTACCAACACCTTAAACGGGGTATAGATACACCAACAGCTTGGGCAGCGTGAAGGTGATACGTTTTTTTATTGTTATCTGATAATACTATATTTTTTAATTTTTTTCAATGGTAACCATAAAAGCATATATTAAATAATAATTACCTTCAATAAAAAAGAATCCTGTTGGTGTATTTAAAGGCACTGGCGGGATTTTTTTATTTTTGGGTTTAAAAATATTGGAGGTGAAACAATGATAAACCCTATCGAAAAGATTAAAAAGGAAAAGGATTTAACTAACAGGGAACTGGCTTTGATGCTTGGCCAGAGTGTTGGAAATGTATCCCACTTATTGATGGGAAGCCACACAGCAGTACCGGATCACACCTTGGAAGTTATCAAAACACTTGGTTATGATCCCAAAAAGGTACAGAAAGATTATCAAAGATTCAGACAAGAGAAGGCAAAAGCTGTTATCGAAAGAGTGGCGGTGTGTTGATGGTAACCACAGAAATGAACAACGCCTATGATTTGAATGAACTGAAAAAAGAAACAGGGATGAATCTGAAAGATTTAATCGTGAACAGTGAAAACAACGATCCATTCTTAATACGAGATTCAAAGATAGAGATGGCTAAATGGTTTGGCATGGTTTGGGATCGATACGGGCGGAAGGGATTCCACTTAAGGAGCTTGCATTATAAACTCACTTCCATCAAAGAACTTGAATTGTGGAATGGTGAACCCTATGAAAACACAAAGTATTGTTGGGATAAGCTGAACATGGCAAGCCGGAACGCCCGCTATTATGGTTATGTTGATCCCTTGGAACTTCATGACGCAAAGGGAAAACATGAGATTTATTTTACCCCGACTATTCCAGAAAGAGGCATCAATGCAGCCGGTGTTAGATGTGTCCTTCCAGAAATTGATACCACTTGTGGTTATTCAATAAACAATCCTTCAGTTGATATTTACGCTTACAACGAGATCAAAGGTTTACAACCCTATTTGATCGAAATATGGATAGAAAAATCATCAATGAATAGCATCTTAAGACCTATTTGTGATAAGTATGGGCTTAATTTGGTATATGGTGAAGGTTATCTATCTATCACACAAACAGTAAACTTTATCGAACGGGTAAAACGATCCGGAAAAGCGGGGCGGGTTTTATACATTACCGACTTTGATCCCGCTGGCGATTCCATGCCAGAAAAAATAGCACGCCAGCTTGAATGGTTTACACAGGATACCGATCTTGATATCAAACTTGAACAAATAGCCCTTACAAAAGACCAAGTGGAGTTTTATGAGCTGCCACCAGTACCACTTAAGAAAAAGGATAGCAAGTTATCCGGATTCATCGAAAAGATGGGTGTTGAATTTGGATCAGAACTTGACGCACTGGAAGCCCTTCATGAGGGCGAATTTAAAAAGATTGTAGTTGAAGCAGTTGAAAAGCTGATGGATAAGGAACTATTTCAAAAAGCCAAGGAAGTTGAAAAAAAGAATGAAGAGGTATTGGAAAAGGTATGGCAAGGTATACGGAATGAACATGATGATGAGATAAAAGAAGTAGAAGAGCTATATGAAGAAATCAAAGAACAATTTATAGATGAAATGGAACGCCTTGAAGAAGAAATGAAACCATTCAAAGAAAAGTTGGAAGCAAAGGCGGATGAACTGGACAAAAAAATATTTGAATCACTGAACAAAGAAATGAAAAAGGTGAAGATGTTCATACCAAAGGCAGATAAACCAGACTTTGATCGGTGGTTATTTGATGCCAAAAGATCATATCTTGAACAGCTTGAATATTACAAAAGAGAGAAATAAAGGGGGAATATTATATGCAAAAATTAAAGAGGTGGATAAGGGTGTTAAGCACAAGAGTGTTGGGTTATCTATTGTTTTATATGGATGATCCTGAAAAGAGGAAAGAGGCGTATGAGGTTTTTAATCATAAGAAAAAAAGAAAGCCCGTAACCTTGGCGGGGCAATACGGGCAGCAGACTTTATTCAACATGGATAGAAGGGCGGTGGTTTGATGCCACAGCCTTCTACCTATATTATACCATATTTAAAGAAGTACGCTGAAATGGGCTGGAAGGTTTATCCAGTCTATAAAGGCACAAAAACGCCCTGTATTGAAGGTTATCCAGAAAAAGCAACCAGTGATCTTGAACAGATCAATGAATGGTGGAAGCAGTTTCCAGATGCCAATGTGGCAATCATGACGGGTAAAAAAAGCGGGTTTTGGGTGTTAGATGTTGATAAGAAAAACGGTGGGCGTGATACACTTGCTGAACTTCAAAAAGTCCATGGTCCGCTATTTGGTTTGACCTATACGGTACAGACTGGCGGGGGCGGTTTACACTTCTATTTTAAATACAATCTTGATGAATCCAAAGAGATGAAATCATCCGGAATATTGGAAGGGATTGACATACTTGGAGATAAAGGGAAGGCGATCGCACCGCCTTCTCTTCATGAATCCGGAAATCATTACATAGAATACAACCCAAACAAAAGCATGGAAATAAATCCCGCACCAGATTGGCTTATTGATCTATTAACAGAGAAAAATTTTATCAGAGATATCTATAAAGAAGATGATCGAATAACGGAACGAAAGACAACAGATAAAACCACACCCTATGGAAAAGGTGTTTTGAAAAGGGTATATCAAGATATCGTTAATGCACCTGTTGGCATCCGGAATGATTCACTTGTGAAGCCTTCCAAAGCAGTAGGTAATTACATAGCGGGTGGAGAGATAGAAGAAACGGAAGGAGTGAAAACACTGATGGAAGCAGCAGCAGCTAACGGGATCATGAATGAAGAACCCGCAAGAACAAAAAGAACGATCATGGATAACATTAAAGACGGTATGACAAAGCCCAAAGCAAACCCAAAACCAAACTATAAAAAAACAAACATCAAAAGTGATCGAATGGATGCCAAAGGTTGGAAGCCTTCCGATTATCTAAAGTTTTTTGAAGATCGTGGGATTTATTTTACCCAAAACGAATTGGTGGATGAAACCGAAGTGAATGGAAAGTATATGACAGATACCGACATTTCTAAACTTATTACCATATTAGATGAAGAGGTAATCAACAGACGGGCCGAAAGAACCATAATCCAATACATTGAACATGATGCCGCTTTGCGTTCATACCATCCGGTGAAACAATATTTTAGCGGATTGAATCAGACAACGGGAGCTATTGAAGCATTGTATAACAGTTTTAAAACGAATGATAATGGGATGTTTAAAATCTATCTGAAAAAATTCTTGGTTGGATCAGTTGCCAAGGTGTTTGAAGGTGTTATGAATCCGGTGTTAGTCTTTGACGGTCCACAAGGTGTTGGAAAATCATTCTTTGCACGTTGGGTGTGTGCTTTATCAGATCGTTTCTATACTGGTCCTATCAATCCGGAAAAAAATGATGATTTGATTATGTTGATTGAAAATTGGGTTTGGGAGATTGCTGAACTTGGAAGCACTACCAGAAAGGCAGATCGTGAAGCATTAAAAGCATTTGTGGGCGTTGAAGGGTTTGTGAAAGTACGCCCGCCCTATGCAAGGAAACCAATTAAGAAACCACCTATGGCCTCATTTATAGGCACGATCAATAATGAAGCCGGTTTTTTAACGGACCCCACAGGAAACAGGCGTTTTCATGTAATCACAATCAAAGAACTTGATTGGACCTATACAGAAAGAATACCCGTTAATGATGTTTGGGCGGAAGCCTATCACTTATATAAAACAGGGTTTGATTATAACTTAACGAGTGATGAGGCAAGAGCCAGAAGCGTTTTAAATAGTTATTATAATTACCGGAACTTTATTGATGAAATCTTGGATGAAAATATTATCATCACAGGAAATGAGGATGATTATATTTTTTCTACCAATCTAACAAACGCCCTTGTGAGGTACGGAATACAGGAAAAGCCAAACACAATCATGCAAAAAGCATCCAATTGGATGCAAAGAAACGAGATTGAAAAAAGAAGAGGAACGGACCGGAAAACAAAGTATGTAGGCGTAAAATCCAAGCTGCCAGAATATCCGGATAGGAAATTATGATGAGGCCAACGAAAAAATACCAAGGGTACCAAGGGTATACCAAGGGTATTTCGAAACCCTTGGTAGCAACCAAAAGCAATAATAAAGCGGTTTTGAGTATGCTACTACCAAGGGTCAGGGCTATTTCTATAAAACATTTTTTTATATATATATACATGCGCACAGGAACAGGCCGGCATATATACCGTCAAAGGTTTTGTGGTTTTTACCCTTGGCCCTTGGTAGTAGGGTATTGTATGCCTCATTGTTAGTAGCGTTGAGTGCTACCAAGGGTTACCAAGGGGTGCGTAATACCCTTGGTAAAATGGGCGTGTTTCTTTACTGATGAGGCTTTGACCCTTGGTAGTGGGTACAAAAAAACAAAAAAAAGGAGTGATGGGAATGAAAATGATAAAAATGTTAGACAGAGTGTTTGAGAAAGATCCAATCTTCATGAGTGTTGATTGTGTGGCTGAACTATATGTGAGCGATTATTCCGACAAAGAACACGGGGTATTTGCAATATTGAAAGAGAATCATCCCGAAAGAAATTGTTTTGCTGATGCAGGGATAGGAGTTGTTTCAAAACATAAAACGAGGGCCGAGGCATACGAAGCTATGAAGGAATTGGCAGCACAAATAAACGGTGATTGATTATGAAGGATATAAAGATTTGGTACATAGGCAGCAGCCGTTACTATTGCAAAGTACCGTATGAGAAAAGCAGAGTGATGGGAAAAAATGAACCCATAGCGACATATGAGAAAGATGGCAGGGTTAAACATTTACAGTATGAGATTAACAAGAGAGAAGCGGAACTATTGATGACATTTGGCACGCTTATTCCAAGAAAATCAAAGAATAAGAAACTATTCCAACAAAAGGCGGTGTGACTGATGAGGAATGGGAGATTGGAGAAGTTAGAAAAGCAGTTACAAGTAACGAAATCTGACACGGTAAAGATCACAAAGGATGAATTTACGGATGAAGAATGGCAGGTAATAGAATCGAACGCAAAAGGAAAAAGAATAGAACCCCGCTATCTTCCAAAGTGGAAGCAAAAAGAAATTGCTGAAAACTATTTGAAGGGAGAGTTACCCAAAAAAAGCCGGCAAACAACCGATACAAGCGGTGAAGCGTCAGAGTATAGGGGGGGGTGATTAAATGCCAAGTGATATGACACTGAAAACGATAAACCGATACCTTCAAAGAGAAATCCAAGAAGCACGAAACATAGACACCGAAGGGGATGTATCAAAAGAACTGAACAAAAAACGATTGATTGGTTACCTATGCAGTGTGGCTATACAGGGTAGAAGGGCTGATATAGAAGAGCGTTTGGAAAGGTTAGAAAGGATCATGGAAAATGAAAAAGATAACGCAGCTTGAAAGAAAGATCAAGGCATCCGGCAACCTTCCAAGAGAAATCAAAAAAGAGGATAGCAAGGTATACGGAAAATATTTTGATGGTTGGAAAGTGTTGAGTGATGAAGAGATTGAGAAAATCATTGAGTATCTGAACGATAAACAGATCAAAGAAATCAAAGCGGGTAAAGATATCCAAGTGGCGTTGGTGGATGAACATGAAGATGGAACGATTTACAGGGAAACGGAAGATGGCAGGATGGAAAAGGTTGAAGATGATTCTGTGATCCGTTATGGCAGGTATGAGATAGCCAAAGACTTATCAGGGATCACAATAATTGTTGATCTTGAATGGAATGATTAAAAAAA
>DAOTHY010000077.1:0-9222 GCA_035447925.1 Thermotogota bacterium | reverse complement strand
CATCGTTATCTAAAGGACTTTTTCGAGCTATTTCGGAAAAGTCCTTTTTATTTTGGTCATTTTCTGTTCTGCAAACTCCTTTCTGAATGGTATAATCGCATGATCGAAAAGAAAAGGGATGTTTGGATGATTATATTAGAAGAATGGATTGAGAGTACACAGTCGTGGTTTAAAAGAATAACGAAGGGTGAGTCCTTTCAGGGGAATCTCTACGATCAGATAATGGAGGGCTTGCGCGAAATAGATTTAAATGAATTGAAGGAGCATGTGGGCGCTAAGGATAAACTGATGCTTTTTGCCAATCATTACAAGGGTTTTGACAGGTTGGATAAACAAAGGCAGCGTAAACGGATCGATAATGCTTTTGTGATGTTGGAAAAACTTAAAAGCGAGTTCTTATTTCCAAAGTCACTGTCTACGCTAGAGAATTGTTCACAGTTGAGGTTGCCCATAGAACATATTCGCGGGGTGGGACCCAAACGAGCGAAGTTGTTTAATTCAATGAATTTGAACACATTAGAGGATTTACTCTTTCATTTCCCTCGTGTTTACGATGACCGGAGAAAGGTAACCCCTTTGAGTCAGGTGTGTCCGGCTGAGAAGGTGACCGTCATCGGAACTGTGCACAGTATCAATGCCAGTCGAACCAGGCGAGGGATGAATATTCTGCAAGTTCAGTTAACGGATGAGAGTGGTGTCCTTACACTCAAATGGTTCAATCAACCCTATTTGAACAAGGTTTTTAAAGAGGGGCAGCGGATCACGGCCACCGGTAAGGTGAAATCAACCGGTTTAGTGACGAGGGAGATGAATGTAGCGGAATTTGAAGTAGTGAATGACAATGTGCTGGCCAGAAAAATCTATCCGATCTATCCGCTGACTGCCGGGTTGTACAATTCTCAACTGAGATCGATTATCGGAAACCATAGTCATTATGCTGCCTGTATCATCGATCACCTCCCTGAAGCCATCAAAGAAGCCAATCAGTTCATTCCGTTGAAAGATGCAGTATATGGCGTGCATCAGCCTCAAAGTGATTTGCATTTGAATGAATGTACGAAGCGGTTGAAATTCGATGATTTCTTCTATTTTGAATTGGCAACCTATTTTGCGAAAAGAAAAAGAGAACAGCGACTGAAGAAGATACCAAAAGCAGTAGTGGGAGTTCTGGTGAAACAATTAGAGGATCAATTGCCGTTTCAGTTGACAGAGGCTCAGAAAAGGGTTTTCAATACGATTAGGAACGGATTAGTCAAGGATACTTTAATGAATTTGTTGATTCAAGGAGATGTAGGGTCTGGGAAGACGATTGTTGCCCTTATGGGAATGCTGGATGTGATCGAAGCGGGATATCAATGTTGTATCATGGCCCCTACTTCCATACTGGCTACACAACATTTTCAAAATATTTCAGCCTTTTTGAAACATTTGCCTGTGACTTGTCGGTTATTAATAAGTAAAACTCCCACAAAAGAAAAGAGTGAAGCGAAAGAAATGATTGCTAGTGGTGAGGTGGATATTGTTATTGGTACACATGCAGTGATTCAGGAAGATGTAGAGTTTAAGAAGCTCGGATTAGCGGTGATCGATGAGCAACATCGTTTTGGTGTTCGTCAAAGAGAAACTTTAATTAAAAAAGGTGACCAGGTGGATACCATTGTAATGACCGCCACGCCAATTCCTCGAACGCTCTCGCTTTCAGTTTTTGGAGATTTAGATATTGCCTCTATTGATGAGATGCCTCCGGGAAGAAAACCGGTTAAAACGATGGTTTTACCTCAGGAGAAGTTGGATCAACTTTATGCGTTTTTAAAAAAAGAGATAGATAACGATGGTCAGATCTTCATCGTGTATCCTTTGGTGGAGGAATCAGAAGCTTTGGACTTGAAGGATGCCACTTCTATGTACGAATCGTTGAAAGCCGGTTATTTCAAAGAACATCGCCTGGGTTTACTGCACGGGAAGATGAAGGCGGATGAAAAAGATCAGATCATGGAGGATTTCATCAACAGAAAATACGATATTCTGGTTTCAACAACGGTAATCGAGGTTGGCATTGATGTGCCTTCGGCAACGGTGATGGTCATTGAGCATCCGGAAAGATTCGGGCTGGCTCAGCTTCATCAGTTGAGGGGAAGGGTTGGAAGGAATAAAAAGAAAGGCTTTTGTTTTCTAGTGACAGCCGATAAGTCACGAGGGAATTTTGAACGGCTGACTTATTTTGCATCGCATAACAACGGTTTTGAATTATCCGAATACGATTTGCAATTGAGAGGACCCGGGGAAGTCATGGGTGTCAGACAACACGGGATGCCTTCTTTTCGATTGGCAAATCTGATGGATGACAGGGATTTGCTTTTTCTAGCGCGCACTGAGGCCATTCAATTACTGGAAAGAGATCCTTCATTGGAGAAAAACGTTCAGTTAAGAGAGTATATCGAGCAAGCTTTTCAAGACAGAATGAATCTAATCGATATTGGATAGGAGGTTTATGATGAATGCAATAGAGATCAGGCATCAGATGCATATGAATCCGGAAACGGCCTTGGAAGAATTTGAGACGACTAAACTTCTCGAACATGAAATCGCCAAATTGCCAAATATTAAGCTTCACAGACCTTTTGACACCGGGTTGATTGCCGAATACAAGGTAAACGAGGGAGATTATCTGCTGTTCAGAGCAGATATTGATGCTTTGGACATTGAAGAGCAGACAGGTTGGGAATTTGCATCAAAAAATAAACGGATGCATGCCTGCGGGCATGATGTCCATACGGCAATTTTGTTTGGATTGATTGAAAAGGTTTGCCGTTTGAAACCAGATAAAAATCTGTTGTTTTTCTTCCAGCCGGCTGAAGAAGGTGCGGGTGGTGCTCAGTTGACAATTGACACCGGTTTTTTTGAATCCTATCCTATTCAACATGCCTTTGCATTGCATGTAAGTGATGCTTTCGATTTTGGGACCATTGCTTTTAATGATGAGGTGTTATTTGCCTCAGCCATGGAGTTAATTGTTGATTTTCAAGGAAAACCCACCCATGTGGCAACACCTGAGAAGGGAAAAAATGCTCTGAATGCCCTTAGATTGTTTCTTGATGCTGCCGAAAGAATACCCGTTTCTAAAAATACTCCGTTGCTGTTAGCCATAGGAAGGGCATGGGCCGGTAATGTGAGAAACATTGTTCCTGAAAAAGCCCGAATGGAAGGCTCCATTCGTTCGTTGGACATGGATCAGAGCAACGTTTTCTTTGAACAACTGCTCAATCTGGCCGAAGGTGTGAAGATGGCTACCGGTGTCGAAGTTGAAGTGAAGAAAAGGGCTTTTTATCCGGAAGTCAGAAACGATCCGCAATTGTTTGAGCGACTTTTTTTAGAACTGGGTAAACGGTACAAAACGCTCAAAACTGAATATACCATGACCGGTGAAGATTTTGGCTTTTTCACCAGAAAGTATCCATCGGCTATGTTCTGGTTTGGAACGAGGGAAGAAGAAGTACATGGCTTACACAGTCCCCACTTTCTGCCATCGGATGAAAGTATTCCTTTGGGAAGTGATATTCTGTATTCGATTTTAGAGTTGTTTATCGTTTAATCAATAATGCAGTCTTGACTTCAGATCTTACAATCTATGTTTAAAGAAATTCTTGATGTTTGCTAAGGGGTGCGTGAATATGAAGAAAACGCTTTTCAAGAACTTTTTGATTTTTACCGGGTGTCATCCTACTGATTTATTTCAGGGCAGCATATTGGTCCAAAACGGAGAAATTATGCGGGTTTATCGTGATCAGCAACCTCCTTTAGATGAAGATGTAACGATCATCCACGGTGAAGGGAAAACGCTGATGCCCGGATTGATCAACTCGCATACGCATATCTATTCTACTTTTGCCAGAGGCATGGGATTATCCGTTTTTAACCCCAATAATTTTCAACAGCTGTTAGAACAATTATGGTGGAGACTGGATCGAACACTTACGTTGGAAGATGTCTATTACAGTGCTAAAGTAGCATCTTTAGAAATGGTGAAAAATGGTATCACCACTTTTGTGGACCATCATTCCAGTCCAAATGCTATCAGGGGAAGTCTGAATGAAATTGTGAAAGCCTGTGTCAAAGAAGCCGGTTTGCGGGGGATTGTTTGCTATGAAACCAGTGACCGAGATGGTGAACGGGCGAAACGTGAATCCATAGAGGAAAACTGTGAAGGTTGTTCATTGGTAGAACATTTCCCGGGAAAAGCAGCAGCCTTATTTGGATTACATGCATCATTTACATTAGAAGATGAAACCTTGGCGGAATGTGCTGAAAGTGGCATGCCAATCCATGTTCATGTGGGAGAAGGGCCGGAAGACGGTCCGTTTCATCAAGATCGTTTTGGAATGACAGCCGTGGAAAGATTTCACCGTTTTGGATTATTAGATTCTTCAAGCCTTTTGGTGCATTGCCTTCATGTGAATAAGACTGATTTGCCCATTATTAAAAGTGCTGGCGCCAAGGTTGTTTTTAACCCGCAATCCAATATGAACAATGGTGTGGGTCTACCTGATTACCTGAAATTCAAAAATGAAGCAATCCCCGTAAATCTGGGGAATGACGGGTATGGATTTGATTTGACAAGGGATATGAGAACGTTGCTGATCAGCCAGCATTTGTTGAAAAAGGATCCTAGAGCGTTCTCCGTTGAGGATTTATTTCAGGTGGCCTTTAGCAATAACGCAGAATATGTTTCTGACTTATTAAAAATAAAGTTGGGGAAGATTCAAGAAGGCTATCGTGCAGATTTTGTCACTTATGATTATTCTCCGCCGACGCCGTTAAATGGCGATAATTTTCTCTCACATTTCTATTTTGCCATCATGGAAAACTGCAAACCAACAGACGTCTGGGTAGATGGTGAATATTTATTACAGGATGGTCTAATACAACGACAAGACGAACAAGCCGTTTTCAAGGCATCTCAAAAACAGTCAATGGACCTTTGGAGTAGAATTTAGGCTGCTTTTTCATCCCTTTTTTTCAGTAGGGTGAGCAGCATGATCATAAAAAAAGTTCCGAAGAATAGGAAGAATGGAAAGAAATAGCCCCATTCAATACCAAAAGCATTGCTTATTTTTCCAATTACAAAGCCAGCTGTTAGGCTTCCGAAGGAAGCGAATACCGAAAACAGCGACAATGAAAATCCCAATCCCTTTTCAATGCTTTCAACCAAAAGTGATTGAAGTGTTGGGAAGATCGATGAATGGATAAATCCTGAGAAGCCAATGAACAATGCCAAAAATGTGTAAGAATCTAAAGGTCGTTGAGCCAGGAATGTAACGGGTAATCCCACTAGCGTTACATATATTAGCCATTTTAAATGGCCAATCTGATCGACCCATTTTGCAGAAATAAATCTGCCGATTAAAAGTCCTATCCAGAATAGCGAAGGAAGGATGCTGGAGATTTCTTCAGAATTCCCCATTCTATCGGTTGAATAGATAGGCGCCCACGAAAAAACACCAATTTCAGAACCAACATAAAAAAATGTCGCCATGCAGATCAGCCAAAAATATTTGTTTTTCAATGTTGTACCCACCCCTTTCAGGGTGGTTTTTCTCTCACTTCTTTGAGATTCCGGCAGATGAATTTTTAATAGATACGAAAAAACAAATGGGATGCATGTATATCCTGCGATGACAAAAAAGAAGGCATGATAGGGGTGCTGTTTTGAGATAAAATAGGAAGCTACGAACGGGCTCAACATGGAACCGAGGGCGAAAAAAGCGTGTATCAGATTCAGCAGCGAGCCGCTTTTGCCTTTAAAACGGCTACTGATAGGCGGAATGGCAATCTCCATAACGGAGATACTGAATCCGATGATCAGATTTCCGATGAAAAGGGATGATGTACCGCCTGCAAATGCAAAAAGTAATATACCCAACGGAAACAATAAAAAGGCGTATGTTAAAGGTTTTTTTGACCCGATTGCATCGATGAGCAGTCCGGTGAGAAATGCCCCGGTTAAAAACCCGATGGAGTTGGCCGCATAGATCACACCAATATCGCTGTAAGAAAGGTCAATGGTCTTGCGGATGACCGGCATAACCGCTGAGATATAGGTGTTGATAGCCCCCATGATCAAAAAGGTATTGTAGCCTAGTGCCTTGTAGGCGGTTAGATTGTTCATGTGCCCCCCTTATACTTGTGCTAATTCTTGCTTTTTTGGTTCATCAGATTGACAGAGATAAAAAAAGTCAGGATTCCCGTTATGATGACCGGAAGATAAAAAACAACCAGCCTCCACATTAAAATCCCTGCCCCCATCATACCATCCGGAATCAATCCGTTAAGAAAAATGGCATAGAGACCTTCAGCCCCTCCAGAATTGCCCGGCGTGGGAACAATCAACGCTGAAGTGTTGATGAGTACCAGTCTGGCAAAGATCTTGTAATTAAAAAAATCCCCGAATCCATTAAGGATTACAAAAGCACAGAGATTGAATAATGTGAATTGAAAGCCTGTGGTGAAAAAAAGGCAAATCAATCTTTTTTTCTCAAAGCGAAATTCCTTAAAAGCAACGTTGAATTTCCGAATATTCTTGTATAGGGCGGATTCGATTTCATCTTTGAGACGAAAGACTTTAATCTTCTTCATGAATTTGATAAAGAATCCAATCAATCTGTTCGCTAGCGATTCACTAATCCCAATTAACAGGATACTGAAAACGATGGACAGGTTGATCAAAATGCCGATGATGGCGGCGTTCTTCGACAGGGTGTCCAGGTCATTGAAAATTGTCAGCAGTGCCAGAAATCCCGATAAAGAGAGAAAAAACTGATACATCATGGATTTGATGAACATAGACGAAAAGGATGAAGCGATATCCATGCCAAAACGGCTTAAAATAAGCAGGGTTGCGGGTTGGCCTCCAGACATAAATGGGGTGATCATATTGGTGAATTGAGTAACAACGACGGTTTGAAAACATTGATAAAAGCTCAAATGATGGTATTTACACGTTGAAATCCGAAAAGACAAAGATTCCAAAACCCATCTGCAGAGATAAAGTATAAAAGCCAATAAGAAAAAAAAGAACGGATATTCACGCATGGCGTTGAGGATTTGATCCAATCCATAGGCTGAGGTAATGATGGAAATGGCAATGAGGCTGATAATGGTTAATGAGAATAACGGATAGACTATTTTTTTATTCCATTTTAACTTCATCTATCTTACCCCTTTCAGTGGTCTGACTACTGGCTATTATACAATATATATCGATGTTAGAAACAAAAATCAAGAAAATTTTAAGCAAGCCATACCACTCTGTTATAATCTTTATGGTTTTACTCAGAGAACTCAAGGGGTAATAAGTTCAGCCGGTACTCCCCCAGGGTGCCGGCGCTTTTTTTCACCTGTTAAGATGATTATCATAGCTTCAACCGAATGGTGGAAATCAATGAAATTTCTATGCGGATATGATATAATAAAAGTAAGTTATAATAATCGACAACAGAGAAAAAAATAGTGAGGTGAGAAGGATGAAAAAGAATTTCGTGATGTTTTTGGCAGTTGTTATGATTGTAGCAAGTGCTTTTGTAATCACTTCGTGTAGAGTTCCGGGGCCGGATATTGCCTATCCCTCTGTGCATTATATAACAGACACAAGGGTCAATCTTTATTGGGATTATGAGAATCGTGCGAAACCTTTTACGGTCTACTTTAAAGAAAAAGGTGCAGCCGAGTATCAGGTCATTGCGACGGATTTACAAGTTCCTCCAGTTACTAGAGATGTCGAAGCGGGAAAAACGTATAATTGGAAAGTGGAAGGCGGAAATGGTTCAACTGGCGGGGAATGGGAATTCCAGGTTGAAGCTCCATGATTGATGGAGTGATTTACTTCCAATCATTATAAAGCTGAGGATATTTAAAAAGGGTTGAATTCTGTTCAACCCTTTTTAAATATCCAAATGAACAAAAAAGGGTGATAAAGTTGAAAAAGCAAATCCTCATACCGATTATGATTCTCTTCATTTCAGTCGTATTTTCTCTCATATCTTGTATGATTCCCGGTCCAAAGATCAATTATCCTACACCGGCCAACAACAGCCGGATCTTTTCAAACACGGTAACTTTGTTCTGGGATCATCTGAATACTTTTGAATTCTTCGAGATCTGGCTTGGAGATTCACCGGAAGAACTTTCAGAATTGGCTACCGTTACAGTTAATCATTATACAGTTGAAGATTTGGAATGGGGAAAGACATATTATTGGAAGATCGTTGGTTTTAAAACGGTTAAAAACAGTGTAGAAAGTTCTATTTGGCAGTTTGCTGTTGGCAATCCTCATCAAGCGTTACTCTTGGGAATAACCGATTATGATAGCGCTTCCGATCTGAATTTAACCGATGATGATGCACAAAATATGCAAACGGCTTTTGAAGCAACTGTATTTAATTATCAAATGAATACTTTAACAGGACGTGTCGTCAAAGCTGATATACAGCATGCATTGGAGAATGTTCAAGGTTTAAATGAAGAAGCCGTATTTACATTCTTCTACGCAGGACATGGGGGGTATGCCAACAACGAATCGTACCTGTATCTTTCAAACGGTTATCGTCTTTATATGTCCGAGTTAAGGACAATGCTTCAACAGTTGCCGGGTAAGAAATTGGTGATCATAGATGCTTGTCAGTCGGGGAATTTCACACAACTTAACCCCGGTCGAGATTTCAGGCAGCTTGCCAAAATTGAAAGCGATTTATTTAACGCATCTGTTTTGAGAACATTCAGCACTGTTGCCAGAAATGGAGAACCTGAATTCTACGTGATGACAGGGGCTAATATTTATCAATCCAGTTGGGAGAATACTGCATTGCAAAATGGTGTCTTTAGCTTCTTTCTTTTGGATGGTATTGGTGATGTGGGTATTGACAATCCGGAACAATCCTTTGATTTTACCTTCGATGCCGATTTGAATAGTGATGGAGCTGTGACCATGAGCGAAGCGTATACCTATGCAGCACCAAAGGTTGAACAATTTATCAACGATTTAAATGGTTTCCATCAATCGATACAGGTATTTCCTCAGGAATCTGATTTTGTTATTTCGCAATGGTAAATGAGGCTTTGGAATTCCAAGATAAGAGGGATTTAAAAAAAAGGGGTGATCACCTTGAAGAGAATGGGCGATTTTTTGCTGTCTCAAGATCCGGTTAGTGAAATTGTCATCGGCAACAC
>DAOTHY010000076.1:0-9583 GCA_035447925.1 Thermotogota bacterium | reverse complement strand
CGAAGGCATTCTGCCAGCGGATTTACAGTCCGCCCCCTTTGGCCGCTCGGGCACCCTACCACTTTGAAATAAATATGGAGCCAGTTGAGGGATTCGAACCCACGACCTGATGATTACAAATCATCCGCTCTGGCCAACTGAGCTAAACTGGCTCTCACTTCATAAAAACCAGTGCTATTATATAGATTTGTATTCGCTTTGTCAACAGCTGATCGTTACAATATAATGAAATTCGAATGGGCAATAGATTTCTTTTTTTATTATTGCATCCAGAAAACGTCACTTTTTTCAACCGTACTCTTCCATTAACTACAGAAATCATAGGTAATCATGCATTGTGGGGTTTACATGTCGTATACTTAAAATAACAGTGAATGTACCGGTTTAATGATATAATATTGAAAAGCTGCTTAGCAATTGATGCTGTTTAACATTTCTTGAAAGTCAGATGCTTTATGTGTATTGTCACAAGGAGGTCTTTTTTACTTTGAAGCGATTGATGAACCCCTTAAAAAATACCACTATCAAATTCAAACTGAAGATTCTGATCGGCCTTCTTTTTATCTCATTTATTGTGTTTGCCGTTATGCAATACATATATACTCAACAATCTATCATGGAAACCGCCAGAGAGAAGGGAACTTCCATAACGGAGATGATCAATGGGGATATCAGTCGATGGCTCAGTGAAAACTCTGTGATCATCAAAGATCTTTCTATTCTCTTTTCTCATCATGATTTTACAACTGAAAAGAAACTTAGTATTATGAAAGATTTTTTGGAAGAAAGCAATTTCTTTTCTTCCATCTATTACGGAGATAACACAAATAGAATGATAAATGCCAGCGGTTGGCAACCTTATGAGGGTTTTCAATTAACCACACGGCCTTGGTACATCAGCGCTGTTGAGAACGAGCGCTTGTCATATACCAATATCTTTCTGAATGCCAGTAGAGACGATATGATCATTTCAATTTCCTATCCTATTAAAGATTCTGATGTTAAAGCTGTAATCAGCGGAGATGTATCTGTTAAAACGCTAATTCGGCAAATTTCTGAAATTAAACCCAGCAAAAATGGCGTTGTCTTTTTGATGGATTTCAACGGACATATTATTGCGCATCCTGATTTTACTAATTTTGACAGTATGGATATTGATTACAAGAACCCCATCTATACTCAACTGTTTGAATCGATTCAGAATTCCCCTGAAACATTTCGTCAACAAAAACTTGGTGAGCAAAGCGGTTATTTATCTTTCGTCAGAAATGACGATTTGAATCTCTATCTGTTCAGTTTTATTCCAAACCGTGATTTCAGGGATCTTTTTACTAACGCCATTGCGTATACCATTATCATGTTGGTATTAATACTTTTGATAACACTTTTATTTTACAGATCTCTTCAAAGTAATGTTGTGGGACCAATCGAAGAGTTAAAAGCAAGAATCAACGAATTAGATTTTTCCGATGATTTTCATCAGCGTTTGGATTATGTTTATCCGAGTGAATTCAGTTCTTTGGTAAAAACTATCAATTCGATGTTGACACAAGCTGAACAAACCCTGATTCAAAAAGAATCCGCTGAAAATGAATTATCAGCCTTAAACGAAGAACTCATCAGCACAAATGACATATTGGAATCAAAGAACCAAGAGGCACAAAATAACTTGCTACTGCTTTCACAAGAGAAGGAATTGCTTCAAGCCCTTTTCGATAATGTTCTACTGGGGATTCAGATATTTGATTGCGATGGCAATCTTTTACTGGCTAATTCAGAAAACACAAAGATTACGGGGTACAACGAAGAAGCAATTTTAAATGTAGTTCAATGGTACAAAAAGTTGAAGGCCTCAGATGAGATTATCCAGTATATTTCACAATCCTTTGACAGTCAAACGCTTCAGAATCAGATGATAATAGATTGTAAAATTACAACAAAAAAAGGAACCATCAGGGATGTTGAATTTTGGTCAAAGATCCTATCGGACGGGAGAATGGTTGTCACCCTTAACGATATCACCGAACGATTACTCGGAGAGGAGAAATTACGAATCAGCGAGCAGCAAGCCAATGCTGCGAATATCGCCAAATCAGAGTTTTTAGCAAATATGAGTCACGAATTAAGAACACCTCTTAATGGAATCATCGGTTTTTCCGAGATCCTTTTCAAAACTGTCCTTTCAGAAGAACAGAAAAGTTATCTGGACTTCATTCGAATTTCAGGGAAAAACCTGCTCCAAATCGTCAGTGATATTCTTGATTTTTCAAAGATTGAGGCTGGTCGTCTTGATATGGAACATGTCTACACGGATATTGATCAAGTTGCACGCCATTCTTTGAGCATGATCGAACCCCTTGCTAATGAAAAGGGCATTTCACTCCAATATCACATTGATGAGACTAAAAACTATCCTGTATATTCAGACCCCTTAAGGTTGAGTCAAATCATCAACAATCTGTTGGGTAATGCGGTTAAATTCACTTCAGAAGGATCGATCACCCTGAAAATCCAATTGATTAACCAAACCCATGAATCGATTCGTTGCAAATTTTCTGTATCGGATACCGGAATAGGGATTAAAGCGGAAAAACTTAATGAAATCTTTCAATCGTTTACTCAAGCCGATAATTCCATCACGAGAGAGTACGGTGGAACTGGTCTTGGATTAACCATCTCCAATTTATTATTAAAGCATATGAACAGCACTTTGATTGTAGAAAGTACTCCCCTTGTCGGAAGTACCTTCTTCTTCAACATCAGTTTTGACCGTTTTGATTTAAAAACCAAGGATCTTGCATATGATTCGCATTCAGAACAATCGCCTGAATTTGTAAACGGCACCAAAACTTTTTTGATCGTTGATGATGATAACATCAACCGGCAGTTTTTGAGAATCACCCTCAACAAGTTACTGGAAAAACCAATCGTTTATTTTACCTCTGATGCTCATGAGGCTAGTGAGATCTTTGATGCCTTTTATCCTCATATGGTTATTGTTGATCTAAACAAAAATCCAAGAGAAAGCCTTAACTTGATCAAACAAATTAGACATAAAGAAGAACAAAGTCAATCTAAGGCAACGATTATTATCGTCTATGAGAAAGATAAACACTATGAAAGCGAAGAAGCACCGGATAAACAATTGATCGATGATTATCTAATAAAACCGATTTCTTCTATGCAATTAATGGAAATTTTAAGAAAACATATGTTGAGAATGTGATGGATGATGTTTCGTTGGCTGATTTTATTGATTATGGTAACAACGTTCTTTATTTCCTTCGCTCAACCGTTTGAATCGATGACATTAGAGGAAGTGAGAACCCAGTTTTTACTTTATGTGAATCAATATCGGATGGAAAAAGGTCTGGAAGAACTTCAACAACGCTATTCATTTGTTGCCCAAGATCACGCCAGTAAACAAGCCACCATCGATCAATACCTCGCACATAGCGGTTTCAACGAAAGAGCCGATCAAATTCTTGCGCTCAATAAACAGGCTGATATAGCAGATCAAGCGTTATTCGGTTTTTACTCCGTGGCTGAGAATTGTTGTTCTTTTCCAGTTTGTTCAGATCCCGCAAAAAAGGCTTTTGAGCAGTTTCTTTCCAGCTTCTCCCATCGGCATAACTTGTTGAAACGATGGCAATATACCGCCATAGGAATTGATCAAGGTGCTTCAGGCATTTTCTACTTTTGCCAAATCTTTTTTTGAAATCTTGTTAAGGTCCCCCTGATCACCTCATCAAGAATCCCAAGAATCCATGGTAAAATAAGTTGAACATTATACAGGAGGTGTTTATTTGAACGCACAAGCACCCGGAAGGGTAAATATTATCGGAGAACATGTTGATTACAATGATGGTTTTATTTTGCCCTTCGCAATAGACAAGGCAACAATTGTAAAGGTATCCGACTCAAAAGAACGCTATCATCTAATCACATCAGAGGGATATGGAACCAAAGCCTTTGCAGTTGAATCGATGGGGAAAACAGAGGATTGGACTGATTACGTCAAAGGTGCCATCTATTTTTTGACCATGATTTATAATTTACATATCCCTCCCCTTCAAATTACAGTATCGTCAGATGTTCCCATTGGTGCGGGTTTGTCAAGCAGTGCCGCTATTGAAGTCGCTTCTGTCATGGCTATTTCCCATCATTTAGGCATGCATTTGGATCAGGAAGAAGTTTATAAACTGGCTCAAAGAATTGAAAATGAATTTGTCGGAGTGAATTGCGGCATTATGGACCAGTTTATTTCTGTTATGGGAAAAAAAGATCAGGCTGTTTTTTTAGATACGATGACCATGGAGTATGACTATGTTCCGATCAATCTTGCGCAATCTCAATTTTACATCTTGAATTCATCGGTCAAGCATTCACTTGGTGACGGAGAGTACAATAAAAGACGGTTACAATGTGAAACCGCCCTAAAGAAAATGGACAAAGAGTCCTTCAGACAACTGAATCTGGATGAATTGAAGGGGTATCAAGAGCTTCTCGATGAAGTTGAATTCAAGCGAAGTTATCACGTATTATCTGAAAACCAGCGAGTACTTTCCTGTCGAAATGCCCTTGAGGCGGGTGATGAAGATCAAGTGGGTCAGTTGTTAAATTTGTCACATGCCAGTTTAAGAGACAATTATGAGTGTAGTTGTGAAGAAATTGATTTTTTGGTGGAAGCCATGATCCAGATACCAAAGGTACTTGGGGCAAGAATCATGGGAGGAGGATTTGGCGGCAGTCTCATATTCTTAGCACATAAAGACTTCTCGACAGACCATTTGGATGAACTGAATCATCAATATGCCAGTCTTTATCACAGGCAGTTTTCAGTTTACAAAGTGCTCCCTTCTCAAGGCGCTTTTGTTTTTGACTAACATGGTTCCGATCTCGGAGATCATCGAAAAGATCAAAAATGATATAATAGAAACTGTCCATCATTTTCCATTACTCGTTGGTTTTTCGGGCGGAATGGATTCAACGGCATTGGCATACCTTTGCAGGGATGCATTGGGAAACAGTCGAATTCGCTTGGTTCATGTTATTTACGGACCTTATACCTACTCCAAAACATTGGAAAATGTCTTGAAAACCGCTGCAAATATGGAATGTAAATTACAGTTCGTGGAAATGCGAGAGACTCAAGAAAAGATTTTAAGAAACGGCCCTTCTTGTAACCGTTGTACCAAACAAGTCAAGCTAGCCGGTGTGAAAAGCACCAGGTTCGATCATCAACTTTTGACAGCAACAGGGGCTAATTTATCCGACAGTTGGGGAGAATACGGATTCAAGCTGATGAATGGCGTGTATGCCCCTTTTTTGGATCTTGATAAAGAAATCATTCATCAAATACTAGCCTATTATCAGGTAGAAGATGCCAGAGTTAAAATAGGAGAATCCGTATATCGTGAGGGGTGCAAGGCAAAGCATTTATTGAAAATGCTGATTGTCCCTCAATATCATGGACATAGCGTTTGCTTATCCAACGAAATTCTATTAGACATTTTGAAATGTGCCGATTTTGATGCCACATTAGCGAATGTCAAAATTATCGGCCCGCTCGGAAAAAACATTGCCCTGATTAATGTCAAGCCTAAGCCGGATGATAGGGTGATAAATCAAATTATCAAAAGGATTCATGGCATAACCTCCATTGATCAGGTTCTGTTTGTCAGAAATCCCTTAAAATTAAAAATTTTGGCAAATCCTTCTATCTACCGAAATCAAGTTGCAAGGGAAAGAATAGAACAGGGATTCTTAAAAAAAGACTTCGCTCAAGATATCTTCTGTGAATGGTATGAAAGTACAAACAGTAAATTAAATACGTTTCATGTAACCGAATACGCTCAGATATAGGAGGAGAAAAAAATGATTATCAGCTATCAAGGCAAAAAGCCAACTATACACCCAGATACTTTCATCGCTCCTACAGCCACGATTATTGGCGATGTGGTAATAGAAAAAGGTGCCAATATATGGTATGGAGCTGTCTTAAGAGGGGATATGGCTCCCATCAAGGTTGGTGAAAATAGTAATATACAAGATAATGTAACCATACATACGGATACAGGGGTTCCTACCATTGTCGGCAAAAATTGTACAGTTGGTCACAACGCCGTACTGCATGGCTGTACTTTGAAAGATTACGTTCTGATTGGAATTAGTGCAATACTTTTAAACAAATCCATAGTAGAATCCGGAGCCATTATCGCAGCAGGGTCTTTAGTCAAAGAAGGGCAGCAATGCAAAGGGTGCTGTCTGTATGCTGGGATTCCATCACTCGAAAAAAAGACGTTAACCCATTCAATCGAACAGCTTCAAAATCATGCTGATTACTATGTGAACCTCTCTGTCGAACATAGAAAGGAACAGGATCAATGATGTGGATGGACAGAATAGACCATCACACGCAAGTGATTGCACCCGAATGTCAAGAGCATTATTTCCCCGGCGGCGATCGTTGTATCCTTTTGATACATGGATATACAGGATCTCCGCATGACATGTTGTTTTTGGGCCAAAGACTTCATGATGCCGGTTTTTCTGTGTATATTCCAAGATTGCCCGGTCACGGTACCAACCATACGGATTTTTTAAATTCTAATTACCATCAATGGTTAAGAAAGGTTATTGACTCTTATCTGAATTTAAAACGAAATTTTTCAGAAGTCTATTGCTGCGGACTTTCCATGGGAGGAGTTTTAACTCTTTTGCTTGCTTCTGTTTTTAATCCCAAAAAGATTGCCTTAGCGGCACCGGCAGTAAAAGCTTCTAATCCATTCATATACTTGACCCCTGTTATCGGGTTGTTTAGAAAAAGAATCAAACGCCAAATAACCGAACAATATCAAGAAGACTATTTACAAAAACTTCAGAATGAATACTGGTCGTATGACTGGCCCACAAAAGCGAGTGATTTGCTGAAACTGCAACAATTATCGAAAAGGAGACTTCCGAGGGTCTATTCAGACTGTCTCACCATTGTTTCCAAATCAGATCAGACCGTTCCGGTAGAAGTTCTCAGAATCATCGAAAAGGGCATCTCATCTGAAAAGAAGGAACATGTCATTCTGGAGAAAAGTCCACACGTCGTTGTGAATGATATTGAAAAGGTAAGGGTGTCTCAGGAGATTATTAATTGGTTTAGCGAATAGTTTGAACTTTTTCAGGTTTTATTAGTCTAAACCTATGTAGGGGGGAAACATGCGTGTTTTCCGATAAAAAAAATACAGAAAAAAGCCCGCAAGAAATACTCGAAGCTGAAAAGAATTTCATTGTGGCTCTTAAAAAGAAGAAGATGTGGGCTTATGAGTTATTATACAGTAAATACGCTAACATGGTGGGCGGAATCGCCAGGTCTTATTTAAATGTTGATGATGTAGAAGATGTTATTCAAGAGGTTTTCTTTAGGATTTATAAAAGCATCAAAAGATTTAAAGGCGATTCGGCTTTTTCGACTTGGTTGTATCGGATTACCGTTAACGTATGTAAAGATATTTTAGCTAAATATTCGAAGCGGTCGGAGACGTTTACCGATTTTGAAGATGAAGACAATGGAGGCGTCCCGGAACCTTCTTCAGAAGTTGATATCGAAGCAGACATCAGACAGCAGTTCAGAATAGAAGATTTCAGGACTGTTTTGGGAGAGTTATCAGAGGAAGACAACCTTTTTATCACTTTAAGAGACATTGAGGGACTGGATTACGAAGAGATCAGTAAGATTACCGAAAAACCATTAGGAACAGTAAAAAGCAGGATATACTATGCCAGAAAGAGATTAAAGAGTTTATTAGAAAAATATGGTATTGGGGATTAAATTAGCTTTAAGGAGGTAATTGAATGAACTGTACGGATTTCAAGGACAGTTTCATGGATCGTTATTTGGATAACGAATTGAACTCGAAGGAAATTAGAGAGTTCAGAGAACACATGAAGGAATGCGATTCTTGCCGGTCGATTTTTCTTTCCTATAAGGAAGTAATGAATTTTCAAAAGATCAGAGCTTCTTACAGCGGCAGCGAGAAAGGCAAAAAGATGTTTTTAAAACGCATTAAAAGAAGAAAAAATATGCCTTACCAAATCGCAGCAGGTTTCGCCGTATTGACGATCGGTTTCTTTGGTTCAAAAACATTCATGGATTTTAATCGGGTCAACCAGCGTTATGAAACCATCGTCAACAAAAGTGTGGAGATGCTTAATTCTGCCCAGAACCCTGATAACGAATTAAATCTTAGTATCAAAAATGCTTCGGGAGATGTAAAATCCCGGACTGAAAAGATCTTTAACCTCATTAACGACAGTGAAAAAGAATAATAAACGGATTGGATTAGGATTTTAAAAATCTTTATATTATCTTGTGGGTGATTTAATGCCTCTTGGGAAGAAAAAGAGAATCATCTGGTTTTTGTTGATGTTTTTTGTTTGTTGTGCGCTTTCATTTGCCGAAACAACTGAAAATGAAAATTTAGGTGATGTACTTTCACAAAGCAGCGAAGAGTCTTTCGATAAGGAAGCTTTCATCAATAACTTACTTCAGTCTTATGACAACAGTTGTATAAATGGTACCCGAATCATGATGGAAACCGGTGAATCGGCCCGGTATCGTTATGAGTATGTGATGAGAAAAGGACCTGACAAAATCGTTTCACTGAAGATGCCTTATCGAGTAACATGGTATCGTTATTCCAACGAAGGATTCATTATTTTAGATGGAAAAAAGGTTTTGATGGAAGACATGATGAAAGATCTTGAAGATGTTTTTTTAGAAGACATTCAAGATGCAGCCATTGATATCAAATTAACCGAAATCCAGTATTCAGGGATTCCTGCATATTATCTTTTAGGCTATTTGGAAAATGCTACTTATCGTGTTATTTTATTAAAAGAAAGCATGCAGTTTATCAGGTTGGAAAAAGAAACTGCGTCAAAGCTGACCGTCATGTTATATGACAATCTCAACCAAGGGAAAAAAGAAGATTTTTTGAACCAATTGTCCTGGTATCAAGATATCCCCAATGAAACATCTCAAGCAACTGATGGCACAATAAACAACGACATGCCAATAAACCAGGACGAGCTTCTTAAAGATTTTGAAGAACTGTTGGAACCCGTTTTACAAAAATATCAAGCTCAGAAGACAGAAATGATCGAATTTTCAGACGCTCGAGCCATGTTTTTAACAATGAACGGGCCTGAGAAGACTTCACCTTTTGTTATCGTTATTGTTATTCATGATCATCAGGTTAACCCAACAAATTCTGAATCCATACTGGGAAAAATTCCAGACAATTACCAGGTTTGTCAAAAAATTGTTGAAAAAGTTGAAATCAACGTCATTGGTAGCCAGGAAAAAGCCTTTTTAGACCAAATTATAAATCTGATCACCCAACAAGTCGAAAAGTAATATCATATTATTGATTCTTTTAATAACTTTTATTAAACCATTCTTGACCGAAATAGCCCATTGTGATATAATCGCATCTGTTGGAGAGATGGCCGAGCGGTCGAAGGCGCACGCCTGGAGCGCGTGTTAAGGGTAACCTTACGTGGGTTCAAATCCCACTCTCTCCGCCAA
>DAOTHY010000075.1:0-9586 GCA_035447925.1 Thermotogota bacterium | reverse complement strand
ACCTCTCCTTTAAACGGCTCAGAGGTCATGGTGTGTACAACCACATTGGTAATTAAGGTCTTCATAAGATCAGCCCCTCTTCTTTCAAACTGTATGCAATTTTACCGTTCACAATTGTGTATAAAACCCTGTGAGTGGGATCCAAAAGCTCACGATCGGTCAGGATCACATCCGCATCCTTGTCTATGTCCAAACTGCCGATTCTGTTGTCTAAAGCCAAATTGACGGCCGGGTTGATGGTGATGGCCCGAAGGGCTTCGTCTTCACTCAATCCGTTTTTACAGGCAAGCGCAGCTTGAATGGGAAGGTTGTTGATGGGGATGACCGGATGATCCGTAATCAACGTGATGCATTTGACACCTGCTTTTTGTAGGATTCCAGGGGTTTTCAAAGTCCTTCGGTTAACTTCCATTTTGTATCTGGCTGTAAACATTGGACCAACGGCGACTTTAATATCTCTTTTGGCCAATTCATCAGCAATCAAATGCCCTTCGGTTGTATGTTCAAAAGAAGGTTTTATGCCGAACTCGTCAAATATTCTGAAAACCGTCATCATGTCATCCGCCTGGTGGGCGTGAACATGTGCCTGAAGCTCCCCTTTTAAGACTTTGAGGATGGCTTCGCATTGCATATCATAGGGTTTTTCATCCTTTTTATCGTAATCCAAGGCCTTTCTGAAAGCACTTCTTATTTTTTCGGCTGTTGCCATTCGGGTGAGAATCTTTTTTCCGTTTTCGGAATGAGCTCTCTTAGGATTTTCTCCCATAGCCATCTTAAAACCTGATTCTTCCTTGATAATCCGCTTTTCAAATGTCACACTCAAATCATTCTTGAGGGCAACACCAATACCACCCATGGGGTTCGCACTTCCCGGATAAATGTTTAACGTGGTCACTCCGGCACCAATGGCCTCTTTAAATCCGGGATCAAAGGGTTTAATCCCATCCAAAGCCCTGACTTGTGGTGTAATGGGTTCTGACCATTCGTTGGTATCGCTGTCACTGGTTTGATTTGTTTTTTCGCCGTGTACGCCGATGTGGCAATGTTCTTCCACCATACCGGGATAACAGTGCATTCCGGTGGCATCGATGATCTCATCAGCCTGAACGTATATCTTATGAGATCGGTCGATGATCTTTCCATGATCTATCAGCAAATCTCCGATAAACTCCTTCGAAGTTACCGGATGTATCGTCGCATTTTTGATCAGCAAGCTCACAATGCTTCACCCCCAACTCTTTCTCCGGCGATATAGGTGTCGGTAATCCTGGTGTTGACATCAAATATATCTCCATCAGCCACGGCAAAATCAGCCTCTTTACCTTTTGCCAGACTGCCGATTCTGTCGTCCAAACCCAGCACCTTTGCCGGATTGATGGTGAACATATCGACAACATCCTTCCTGTCCAGCCTCAGTCTGTCGATAAGCCACATTTGAATAACACCGAAATTTAAGGGAATAACCGGCGCATCTGTCATGATGGACAACTCAAATCCCAAATCATGGAGTATTTGAACCGATTTGAAGGTGAGATCATATGTTTGGAACGATTTCGAAGCCACATTTAAGGGTCCTAAAATAACGGGGATGTCTTTTAAAGAATCTGCAACAGAAATGTCTGTATGGAGGGCGGTGGCATGATCCAGGGTGTATAGGATATCAAACTCCTCCATGATGCGTTTAATCGTTTCGATATCCTCCAGATTCGCCACATGAATGCGGGCAACGGATTCTTTTTTGATTAAACCGCTCAGGACTTCCATGTTGTAATCGTAATCCTTTTCCTCTTTGTTCATATAGTCTTTTGCTTTGTTCAGGTTTTCCCGAACCAGAGCGGCTACTTGAAGTCTGGTATAAAGCGTTTTTCGACTGCTCCAAGACCATTGAGGGTTTCTGCCAAAGGCCATCTTGACAATTTTCTTGGGGGTCTCAACCACCATCTCATCTACAACCGACCCGGCTGTTTTCATAACCAGTCCTTCACCGCCAATGACATTCGCTGACCCCGGGAGTACACACACCGTGGTATATCCGGCATTTCTGGCCTCCATGATTCCCGGATCCAACGGATTGATGGCATCAAGAGCCCTGACTCCTGCTGTCACAGGAGAAGATTGTTCATTCACATCGTTGCCGGCAAAACCGCCTGTTTTTTCTTCAAAGATACCCACATGGGTATGGGGGTCGATGAAACCAGGATAAATGTACTTTGTATCCATATCGATCATTTCACATTCACCCTCAGGCTGAATTCCGGAAGCGATCTCTATAATTCTGCCGCTTTGAGCCAATATGTCGAGTTTTCTATACTCCCCTTCATACCAGCATTTTCCATTTTTGAAAAGAACCAAATTCGTCACCCCTTTTCTGTTATTCTCTATTTTATCATATCAAGGGGAGATGATTAGATTACCGAAAGAAAATCAAGCAAGACCAAAAAACTCCTTTAAGAACGATTCGATCTTTTCTGGACTCTCCGGGTGTCCAAACAAATACCCCTGCATCATATTGCACTTGTTTTTCAATAAAAATTCCTTTTGTACGTTGTCTTCAATCCCTTCGGCGATGACATTCAGATTCAAATTCTCCGCCAAAGAGATAATGGTTTTTACAATCGATGCGTTATCAGGATAAGCCAAATCCAAGACAAAGGATTTGTCGATTTTCAATTCATCTATGGGGAATTTCCTTAGATAAGCCAGTGAAGAATACCCTGTCCCAAAATCGTCAATGGACAACTTACATCCCAGCTCTTTGATCACTTGCAATTTCTTTCGGGTATCTTCCACGTCATCCATCAAAATACCCTCTGTAATTTCAAGCATCAAGTCACTGGCTTTCACACCGGTTTCATCAATGGTTTGCTTTAGTATATCCAGAAAGTTTTCCTGAGAGAACTGCAATGGGGAGATGTTGACAGAAACCCTGAAACCAAAGAGTCCGAGGTCTTTCCATTTTTTCATTTGCAGGCAGGCCTGTTTCAGCACCCATGTGCCCAACTGCAGGATCAAACCGGATTCTTCGGCAATGGGTATAAATTCAGATGGGGCGATTAATCCCTTTTCGGGATCATTCCACCTGATCAACGCTTCTATTCCGACCAAAGTATTGGTATTTAAGTCAAATTGAGGTTGATAATGAAGAAGAAAGTTTTCCCTTTCAATGGCTTTATGTAATTTGGTTTCCATTTCAAGTCGTTTCAACGCCTTGGCATTCATCTTGGAGGTGTAGAATTTAAAGGTGTTTTTACCCCCTCTTTTAGCTCCCATCAAGGCAAACCCGGCTTTTTGAATCAGATCCTGTACTTTTTCCCCGTTACCCGGAAAAACGGCAATTCCCATGCTGATGTTAATGAATACCTCACTATCCGGGACGATAAATGGTTGTTCAAAACGCTTGAACAAGTTTCTGATCAACGAAGTGATGTTCTCTTTATCTTTTAAATCGGAGAAGACCATAACGAATTCATCGCTTCCATAACGAGCCACAAAATCCTGCTTTCGAATGTGCCTTCTCAACCGACTGGCTACAAGCGCCAACAATTGATCGCCAACGACGTTTCCCATGGAGTCGTTGATCTTTTTAAACCCATCCAAATCCAACGACACCACCGCCATGATGTTGTTGTTTCGCTTGGTTCTCTCCAATTCCTCATCAAGTTTGCGCATCAGGAAATTCCGATTGGGAAGACCGGTCAGCATGTCGAAAGAGGACACATAGTCAAGCTTCTGTTCCGCTTCCTTTCTTCGGCTGATATCCTGATGGGTCCCAAATATCATCTTGGTTTTACCATCATCTTTAAACAGGACCTCGCCTCTGGAGATAATCCAAAGATAACTGTCATCCTTTTTTTTAATTCTGTATTCCACTTCAAAAAAGCCTTCTTTTTTCTCAAAGGCTGTTTGTAATACCATTCTAAGTCTTTCCTGATCCTCTTCATGAACCAATGACAACCACTGATTGAGGTCTGAGCCGATTTCATGGTTTTCGTAACCTAAAAATTCCTGCCAATGACCGATATTTTCCAATTGCCCGCTTTTCTCCTCCAAGATCCACAACGCTTCTCGGGCACTTTTCAAGGCTAACGTCAACTGCTTTTCTCGATTCATGAGGATTTCATTGGTCTGGGCAATTTTAACGTTGACAAGTGATAAGTCGGTTTGAGCTTCACGCAGCTCCTGGGTATAAGCCTCCAACTGCTCGTAGTTCGCCTGCAGTTCAATCTGTTGCTTTTCCCACTCAACTTCCATCTGCTTGATATGCGTTACATTCATCATACTGACCAACAATCGATATTCTTCTTTTAAGAAGAGCATTTTTGACCGGATAAACAAAATCATTTCTTCTGCATTACAATCTTTAAATGTTACTTCAAGCTCGATAACATCCCGTTCATCCCATAACCCTTTAAAGAATCGTCGCCATTCCCGTCGGCTTTTTGAAACCGTTAGATCCGGTAGCTCCTTGATCAGATCTTCTTGGCTTTTAGACTTGAAAAGCCTGACCGCTTCGTTGTTGACCCCTTTGATTAACATGCGATTTCTTGCATCCTCATAAAAATTCGGATGTGCAATGTAATATTCTTCAAAAGAACCATAACGTTCTTTTTCAATTCGATATTGATGAATAATACTCGTGACATCGGCTTCGATGATGGCCACCGGCACAGTCTCTAAAATGGTATGATAACGTTCTTCAGTGTATTGATTGGAGTTTTTTAAAGTCGTTTCAATGGTTCGGTCTCTGGCTAAGGTAATGAAATAGCCATCACCTGTGGAAAAGCCTGTAACGTTCATCCACTTGTCATAAGCTGAGAAATAACTGTTATCGATGGTCACTTCTCCGCCTTCTTTGGAGATTTTGCCGTATCTTTTAAAAGCTTCCGCCTTTTTTCCTGCCTTTTTCACCCAAGGCAGAATTTCAGATGCTTTTTTCCCAACGATTTCTTCTCTTTTTTTCCCGGTAATCGCAAGAAATGCGTCATTCACATCGATAAATTCATAATCCACCGGGGAGCCATCTTCGTTGAATATCATTTTATGCAAGGCATAGCCCTCATATAGATGTTTGATCAATTCAAAATAATCTGCCGTTTTTGTTTTCATTCAAAATCCTTTCTCATCGTATTTCTTCTTCCGTCACAAGCTATTTTACCATACTTCGTATACTTTCACCTCTAAAAAGCGGTTAATTGTCTCAATTGTTGATCTTTATTCATACAAATTAAACCTTAATGATCACGGCGGTAATGGAAATGGGAATTTAAAATGTGATAGAATTAGTTGGCAAACCTAATAATACACGGAGGTTCCTATGTCTATTTTAACGATCATCTGTTCGCTTGTGGTCTTAATCATCATGCAAAAGTTTACTAAAAACATCATCCTCGCCATTCTTGGGGCTGTAGGAACCATCATTGCATTCCGTTTTGACTTGAATGCACTTTTTTGCGCCTTTATCATACCCTTACAGGATCTGGATTTGTATAAATTACTGGGAACCGTCTTTTTCATCTACCTTTTCAGTAACGCACTGGATTTTTCCGGGGATGCCAAACGATTTGCCGCTTCTTCAAAAGCTCTTTTCGACGACAGGACTTCCATGGCGTTCATGCCTATGATGATCGGGTTTCTCCCTATGCCTGGTGGGGCGATGTTTACCGCCCCGATTGTGAAAATGATTGGAGATGAAGAGGGGTTTTCCAATGATTATATGATGGTGATCAATTACTGGTTCCGCCATGTGGTAGAACTCTTTTGGCCTGTTTACCCCGCTTTCTACATCCTTACCGCATTGGTGGGTATCGAATTGGCTCCTTTTTCCATCAGTATGATCCCCATTTTTCTCATCGCAACACTCAGCGGTTGGCTGCTGTTCAACGGATTCAGAATGCCGAAGGTGAAAAAAGCCACCCTAAAGGAACTCAAGGGGTTGTGGATTGTTTTTTTCGTCGTTTTAACCGGTATCATGATTTTGGTATTCAATATGGAAGGTTATCTCGCTCTAGGGATCAATATTGGCGGGTATTTTCTGTTCAGAAGAACCTGCTTGATGAAAAGCCTTTTGGGGGCATTAAAAAAATGGGATGTATTTCTGCTGCTTTTTTTGTTCTTTGTTTATAAATACTATCTAACTGAAGTGAACCTAACCCAGGACATCGCCATTGAACTCAACCGAATCGGATTGAACATTCACCTGTTGACGATTATTCTGCCGCTTCTGATCGGAATGTCGACGGGAATCACCCAAAGCGCAGTCGGAATAACGGCACCCCTTTTAATCACCCTTGGGGCAAACCCCGCTATGATGTACTTCGCCGCCGTCGCCGGGGTGTTGCTGTCACCGGTACATCTGTGCATCGTTTTAACCGGAAATTATTACAAATCGGATCTCACAAAAGTGTTTTTAAAAATACTGCCGTTGTTGTTCATTAGCGGTTTAAGCGTTTATTTGCTATTGGTGATCTGAGGTCTTGATCTCACTAACCCGATTATGAAAGTCTTCAATGGTTTTTTTCAAGTCCGTAAAATGGGATTCGAGTTCGAACAGCCGGTTGATCCCGGCATTAGTAATTTTGTAGATCTTTTTGGCGGGGCCCGGCTTATCCGTTTCCCAATCGGCAAGAATCAGTCCTTCTTCTTCCAGATCACTCAACAACCGGTACATGCCCCCCATTTGACCGGTACTTTTAATCAAACAGCCGAAATCGTCTAATTTTTGGGCTATTTCATAACCATGGGTAGGCGATTCTGCAATGATCAGGAGAATGAAGGCACTTTGCCATCTCCTGCCGAAATTTGATGCGCCTCTTCCTCTTCCATAACCTCTCTGGGGCATTCACACACGCCCTATCAAGATAGCTTTTCGATTCCAAAACCGGCTGTCCCGGGCCCCACATGAGAGGAAATCACCTTGCCCATAGGGGTATAAACCGATTCTACAACCTCATATTCGCTTTTTAACATCTTCAGAAGATTTTCACATTCTTCTTCATTTCTGGAATGAACCATTGTTAAGCGAACTTTGGTTCCTTGAGGGAAAAATTCATGCGATTTACTAATCACAAGCTTCTGTGCCTTTTTGGTTCCCCTGGATTTTCCAAAGGGAATCATTTCTCCGTTTTCGTTGATAAAGATGGAGACTCTGAGGTTAAGCATTGTTCCCACAAAACTGGCAAAACGGGACACCCTTCCACCTTTTCGAAGAAAGTTAAAATTGGACACGTAGAAGAAAGCTCCAAATCGTTTATTTTCAATCTCTTTCATGAGTTCATCTTTGGCCTTTAAAACATCCATTCCTTCGGCCAAAAGCTCACTGGCCCTGTAAACCATCAAAGCAATGGCGCTTGAAGCCGTTTTTGAATCAATAACCTGTATGCGTTCGCCATATTCTTTCGCCGCAATGATGGCGCTGTTATATGTTCCCGAAAGGGAACTGGATAAAGTGATGACCATAACCGCAGCATAGCCTTCTTCAAAATACCGGTCATATCTTTGTTTAAATTCAACGGGTGTCGGTTGTGAAGTTTTTGGCAAATCTTCCTCTTTATCCAAATCGTCCCAATATTGCTTCAAATCATCGTAATTTCTGCTATCGTCTTCATTTATGCCTCTTTCTTCCCAGAGGATATGCAGCGGAATCACATCAACGTCCATTTTCTTGATCCACTCTAAAGGCATATCACCGGTGCTGTCGACTAGTATCTTAGTCCTTTCCATTCATCACACCTCCGAAATTCCCCATGGCGAAAGATTATAACATATCCTATCAACAAATCGGAATGGTTAATCCTTGAATGCGCCAATATCCTTTCGATAGAACGATCCTTCCAGTGTGATGGATTGAATAGCCTGATAGGCCTTTTGCCTGGCTTTTTTGAGTTCGCCGTCAACAGAACTGACTGAGAGAACTCTTCCGCCGGTATTGACCAGTACACCGGCATCGTTTTTGCCCACGCCGGCAAAAAAGACCTTTGCCTGTTCTTGAAGAGCCGGTTCATCCCATCCGCTGATGAATTTTCCCTTTTGATAGCCGTTGGGATAACCTTGAGACGCCAGCACCACGTTAACGCAAAAACCACCGTTCCACACCATGTCCGATTTTTCAAGTTGCCCGTTATGCGTATGAATCAGATGGGTAGCCAAATCACTCTCCATGAGGGGCAAGACTGCCTGGGTTTCGGGATCGCCCATTCTTACATTGTATTCCAGGACATAGCATTTTGATTTTTTAACCATCAAGCCAAAAAAAATGATTCCCCGATAATCAAATCCGCTTTCTCGAATCCCTTTGAGTGTCGGATTCAGACAGAATTGAATAAAGTCCTCATACACCGCTTCACTCATTAGGGGGTTGGGGGCGATAACACCCATTCCTCCTGTGTTTGGGCCTTTATCATGGTCCAAAAGCCGTTTATGGTCTTTGGAAGACAGAAAGGGTTTGATCACCCTTGAATCAGTCAAAGCCAAAATTGAGACTTCTTCACCGTCTATGAATTCCTCAATGAGCACCTTATGGCCTGATTTACCAAATTTGAGTTTTTCCATCATTTCCTCAAGGGCCTTCATGGCATCTTGTTTGCTCTCGCAAATATAAACCCCTTTACCGGCAGCCAATCCATCTGCTTTAATGACAATCGGATAATCTGAAATCCTTTCGATTTCTTCACAAGCCAATTTATAGTCCTGGAAGGTTTTTGAAAAGGGTGTCCTTATGTTGTATTGATTCATAAATGATTTCGCAAAATCCTTACTGCCCTCTAATTGAGCGGCCTGTTTATCCGGCCCGATGATCTTCAAACCCGCTTTTCTAAAATCATCCACAATACCCTGTACCAAGGGGTCTTCCGGACCCACCAGCGTCAAATCCACATCATGCAACCGGGCTATTTTGACGGCTCTTGCTCGACCCTCACCGGTATGATAGTCTATTATTTCCTCTTGGCATTCACATTTCTCTTCAGCGGCAATGCCGGGGTTCCCAGGAAGGGCTATGACTTTTTCAACATTATCGCTTTGAGCCAATTTCCAGCACAGGGCATGCTCTCTACCGCCTGAACCAATCACTAATATTTTCATGTCGCCTCCGTTACAAGTTAATGCTTAAAATGTCTGACACCGGTAAAGACCATACAGATGCTGTTTTTGTCAGCTTCGGCAATGGAATCATCATCTCTGATGGAACCACCTGGTTGAACGATGGCCGCAATAGAATGTTCAGCCGCCACTTGAACCACATCTGAGAAAGGAAAGAAGGCATCGGAAACGAGGATAGCCCCTTTTGATGTCTTTTCGTCCATATTCGCCCTTTCCAATGCCTGCTGAGCGGCCCAAATCCTGTTGACTTGTCCACCGCATATCCCCAATGTTTTTTTGTCCTTTACGATGAGAATGGCGTTTGACGTGCAGTTTTTAATGGCTTTGATCCCAAAGACCATATCCGCTAGCTGTTCTGTTGTGGGTGTTGTCCGAGTTACCGTCTGAAACTGCTCGGTTGCACCTTTATCGGTACTTTGGATCAGCATTCCACCATCTACGGAATTGATGGCATAATTATTGGCAGGTTTTACCAGGGATTTGAGAATTC
>DAOTHY010000074.1:7933-9657 GCA_035447925.1 Thermotogota bacterium | reverse complement strand
GGCCTGTTTTCAGATCAAGCTGCCAAAACCCGATCTGGCTCACATCCATCATTCTATTCAACCATATTCTTTCTTGGTTCGACTGATCCTGAGTCCATTCCATTGACATGAACAAATCTTCTCCTATATCAATTTAAGAAGCCTTTGAAATCGGTTTCAACCCTAAATTTTGCCCCATTCTCATATACAAACATTCATCGACATGTCTTGATTTTACACACTAATTATACCATTATAATGTCAAACAGACAACTGTTTTTTTAATAAATGTTTTAAACTAACACAGAGACTTGTATGGTTGGCATAATTATCACAATCTCATTCCAAGCTTACAGACAAAGCCAAATCATGTTATAATCGCAGTATATAAACGACGCTAAGGAGGAAATATGGCTGAATTCAAGTATGAAATCGTCAAAACATTTGGAACACTGTCCGAGAGTAAGACGGGATGGAAAAAAGAGGTTGCGCTCATCAGCTGGAACGACAGAGAACCCAAATACGATATACGGGATTGGGCACCCGAACACGCCAAAATGGGCAAAGGCGTCACATTGACCGTTGAAGAGCTGAAAAAACTGAAAGAATTGCTCAACCAGATGGAATTATAAAAAAGATAGACCAATGAAAGCGGCAGCGTGACAAATGGACGGCTACATGATGCGTTTGAGAAAAAGGGTGGGCCACATCCCGCTGATACAAGTGGGCTCAGCCATTATTTTTATCAACGCTGAAAACAGAATACTTTTGATCCAAAATAAGGCCACACTTAACTGGGGGTTGCCGGGGGGATCCATGGAGCCGGGTGAGGATTTGGAAGATTGTGCCAGGCGGGAAGCCATGGAGGAGATCGGGCTTCAAGCGGAGAAGCTGTCGTTGCTGAATGTTTTTTCAGGAGCCCATATGCATTACATCTACCCCAACGGAGACGAAGTTTATAACGTCGCCGCCATTTACACATGCCGGGATTATTCGGGGCAAATTACTCCCGATCACATCGAAACGGATGTCGCAGATTATTTCGATCCCTTAGAGTTGCCTGAAAATATAACCGGTTTTGTTAAGACCATCATTGACCACTTCCTTCACACCATCGTCTGATCGGAATGCAAATGGTTTGTTTCGTTCAAACGGCCAGCACAGGTAACTTAGACATGAGAACCAAATGATAGGCTACCCTTATAGAATAAAAACGCAATTTCACCACCCCAAGAAGCGAAATCGTGGTATAATTTTTTGATATCAACCATTCATGTGAACTACGGATTGATTGGAAAATATACCTAAAAACTGAGACCTGGAGAGACAGCCATGGCAGCCTTTAAAAGTCAGGAATTGAAAGATTTTGACAATGTCATAGCAATCAAACAAATCCATCAAAAACATATCATTATTCTCGTTTTAATTATTGCTATCAGTCTTTTGATCGTTTTGATCTCTTTTCGGAATCATCTCATCCATGATGCGAGGGTTGAAAAGGGTCTGATGGATTTAAGTGACCAGAGCCTGGATGGTCACTATATCTTTAATTTGACCGGAGAATATGAATTTTATTGGCAGCAATTTCTCGTTCCCATTCAAGAGGCCGTAGCCCAGCCATCGGCATTATCCGAACAAGCGTTTATTCAAGTTCCCGGAAACTGGAATGCCTTTGCCCTGAACACCCAAACGCATTTGGCCACCGGATTCGCCACCTATCGAATGATATTGAAACTGCCTGAACA
>DAOTHY010000074.1:3601-7833 GCA_035447925.1 Thermotogota bacterium | reverse complement strand
TTTACCGAAGACTTGCTGATACACAATTGGATACCCAATTTATCCTGGGAATGGTTAATTCGTGGTGAATATATCAGTCTTTATTTAAGTGTACCTTTTTTTGCCATGTTTATCATCCAGCTGTTTGTGGAGAAATTTGAAAAAACACTCATGATTGTCTTTTGGGCAATTCCCGTCATCTTCTCTTTGGGAGTCTTGTTGACTCCGCCGCTTTTCTTCACACAGTATATCCGAACCTTCATGGGTTTCATGGTCGCAGGAATGATTTACTTCTCCCTGGTCTTAATCAACTGCATTCGCAAAAAGAAAGAAGGGGCTTTGATCTCTTTCGTGGGCATTGTATTCTTTTTTTTGACGGTTGTAAACGATATGCTTTACAGCCAATTGTTGGTTTCTTACGGATACTTCTCACCTTTGGGACTATTCATCCTAGTATTATCCCAATCCAGCGTTTTAAGCCATTTGTATATTAGAGATCAGGAACTCTCCGAACATTTTTCTGTTTATTTGGAAAAACAGGTGAACGAGCGAACGCATCAATTACAAGCGGCAAAGCTGGAGGCGGAAAAAGCCAACCAAATCAAATCAGAGTTTTTGGCCAATATGAGCCACGAGATTCGTACACCGATGAATTCCATCATCGGATTTTCAGAACTGTTAATGGATTCTGACTTAGATGCGCATCAAATGGACTCAATGAAAAAAATAAACCGGTCAGCCAATTCTCTACTGGGCATTATCAACGATATTCTTGATTTTTCAAAAATTGAGGCGGGAAAATTGGAATTAGAAAATATTCCATTCCCCTTACACAAAACCATAAAAGAACTCGTGGGCTTACACGAAATGAAGGCAAAAGACAAAGGGATTCTTTTGCAATTGATGATCGATGAATCCGTACCCGAAATGGTCTTGGGTGATTCCATGAGATTGGAACAAGTTCTCAATAACTTGCTCAGCAATGCCATAAAATTTTCAGATACCGGCGTTGTTTGCCTCAACGTCAATCTGGTTGAAAGTTCTGATGATCTCTATACCATCAAATTTATAGTCAAAGACGAAGGGATTGGCATGACGAAAGAACAATTGGACAAATTGTTTAACGCATTTTCCCAAGCGGATACAACCATTACCAGAAAATTCGGAGGGACCGGATTGGGGTTAACCATATCTCAAAAGCTCGTTCAAGCCATGGGGTCTGAAATACAAGTAGAAAGTCAATTGAATCAAGGCAGCACTTTTTCCTTCACTCTAACCATGAAAGCTACCCTCAAATATCTTAAAGAAGAGCCTCTTGAGGCAATTAAGCATGCAGAAAAGCAAAACATTTCAATTGAAGCCGCTATTGAATTGCTTCAAACCACTTATAAGCCAATTCGCATTTTGCTGGCGGAAGACAATCCCTTAAATCAAGAAATCGCAATGGAAATCCTTCGCAAAATCAACGCCCAAGTTCTTTTGGCAGACAACGGTCAACAGGCCATTGACCTTTTGGCTGATAATGAAGTGGATATTGTCTTGATGGATTTGCAAATGCCCATCATGAGCGGCTATCAAGCCACCAGAAAAATAAGGGAATCCTCGCTTCATCAAGATCTACCCATTATCGCATTAAGTGCGCATGCTGTTCAAGGTGTATTTGAAGAATGCTTAAATGCGGGTATGAACGATTATCTCAGCAAACCGTTTCATCTGGATGCCTTGCTGAATATCATACTCAAATGGCTGAAGCCACATGAATCAAGACCGATACAACCGGCACAATCTCCCCAAGTTGTTTCTTTTGAACCGCAAAATTCACCCTGTGGAAATCAAGTCCCACAACTGAAACCAATTCACGGTATCAACCAGCACGAAGGATTGATAAACTGCGGAGAGGATGCCAAACTATATCTTTCTATTCTCAAGGAATTCAAAACAACTCATACCAAAGACCCCGAACTCATTGTAAACCTGATCAAACAACACAAATGGGAAGAGAGCCTATTCCAGGCTCATCGCTTAAAAGGAGTGGCGGCCAGTGTCGGGGCAAAAAAACTCTCTGAAATCCTCAAAAGCATTGATTTGCTCATTAAAAACAACAAGCAAGAACAACTCCAGCAAATATGCAAAGAATTACTCGATGAATCAACGCTCATCTGGCGGGATTTGAATCTGTTGTAAATCCTTTTTAAACTTAAATTGCTCGCTTTGATCATGCAAGGGATTCCATACTTGGGCGAAGAAAGGGCTGTGTTTTGCAATATCCGGGTAATTCCATGAATCACTTTCACAGACAGGACACCAATGGCCGGCTTTGATGATTAAATACGGGGTGGCGTCAAATGTGTGGCTTTGATGGCATTGCCATTTCAACGGGGTGTAGAGATCGCCGATGCGCATGTCGGGTGACAGGCATTTTCCCCCTCTGAATGCAGCAGCCTCTTTCATGTCTAATAGGGATAGATCATATATGGATTTGGATTCATCGTAGCCGTGGTTTAAAAAAGTCGGGGTTTTAGAGGGCTGGATGAGTGCATAGCCTTCTTCCCAGCTTTTAATCCGGGCTTTCTTGCCCAAGGAGCCGAAAAAGGCTTTGATCCAATCATCTTTTCCTTGTTGGATCATCCATTCGGGTCCCCTTTCGTGATATTTGATCCGGTCGTAGGTTTTTTTCAGTTGTTTACCCGATGGCAGAAGCAGGTTGATCAAGGGGATGGCTCGCAAAACATTGAGTGTTTGATTGGCCTTTTTGAAGTATTCTTCCGGTAAGAGAGACCGGAAATGCAGAATATCATCGAGTTCATCTGAATCCGTGTACCATTGGCCGTGAAAGTTGAACAGTGCAAAATCCCTGGGGTCGAAGACCTCTTGAATGGTTAATCCTAAGGCTTTTAAGGTTTTGTTCATGAGTTCATGGCTTGTCAGTCGCCATGGCTCTCCTCCCCCAATGTTATAACACCTTTTCCAAAAAGACTCCGGTACCCAATCCTCGCAAACATTGGCCATGAGTGTGCCGGAATCCTTGGCGGTGACCCATTCCAGGACGTTGTTGAGATTTTGGTGAAAGACGATGGGATCTTTCAGGCCGGCTTTGTTGATAGGCAGCAGCCCCGTTTGTCTGAGTGAAACCCACCGGTTCAATCCTGATTCGATGACAGCCCTCTCGGAGGCCACTTTCGAACAACTGTAATAATCAAATATCGACGGTTTGATGGGATCGCCGCATCGTCCCCAGTGAATAGGGGGCATCCGGCATCCGGTTTCCCCCACCGTTCCGATATAAACCAGACCAATGGCATCCTTGTTGTCTTGTTTTTTGATGGCATTGATGATATTCACTGTGGAGCCATAGTTGATGTCCATGCAGGCTTTTGGATGTTGATCGGCCATGGGGGAAACCAACGCTCCGATGTGCAAAACGATGTCCACGTTCCGGATACATTGCTCGATCATGTTGGAATCACGCAGATCGCCATAGACGACTTCCAGATCAGGTGAGCTCTTATAACCGGTGATTTTGCGTTTTTCCTCAGCTGTGTCCAACACCAGCGTTCGGATGATGAACCGGTCGTTTCTTTTGAGTAGTTCTCGAAGAGTATGCGAACCCATGTTGCCGGTGGCACCTGTTAAAAAAATCCGTTTCTTTTTGACCATCTGCTTGGTTGACACCTCGCCTTCATCCTTAAAAAATCCTCTTCTGTTCCACAAGTAGTTGAAGTGTAAAGCTGGACGGCCTAAACTGTGATAACCCCTTTAAAAACCTGTACCGCATCTCCGGTGATTTTGATGTGTTTATCATCGGAACAATCCAGGTACAAAAATCCACCTCTTTTTGACGCTTGATAGGCGGTCAATTCGGCTTTTTCCAGAATTTGAGCCCATAACGGTCCCAGAACGGTGTGAGAAGAGCCCGTCACCGGGTCTTCGTCGATACCTTCCCAAGGCACAAACGTGCGGGAGACAAAATCATAAGCTTCATTTGACGATGGGGCGGTGACGATGAGACCGTGTATGGCAAAATCAAAGTCCATCTGTTTAAGCTGGTGAAAGTCAGGATCCAGAGTCCGCACATCGGATTCATCATCCATGAGCATACAAACAAAGCCGCTGCTTTGTGAGTAGTATTCTTTAAAAGGCTTGCTGTAATTCAAGGCAAAGGCCAATTTATCATGAGACGGTGTTTCGACGGGTTTATTAAGCGGGAACTCCAGGGTTATTCTATTTCCGTCGCAAAAGGCCTTTAATATGCC
>DAOTHY010000074.1:0-3501 GCA_035447925.1 Thermotogota bacterium | reverse complement strand
ATCTGCCGAAAGGATTGGAACAATCTCCTTGAGGGCATGAATTTGATAAGTCGGTAAAATAGGCCATTCCGGTTCACTGTGACGGTCATTAAACCAGCATGTGTCGATACCGAAATTGATCCCGCCCTGTATATCCGACGAGAGGGAATCACCGATGATGAGGACACTTTTCTTATCCCGATGATTGGCCAAAGTCAAGGCGTGCTCAAAGAAAGTCGGATCAGGCTTACTGACACCGATATCTTCTGAAACCACCATACCATGATGATAGTCCTTGATGGGAGACTTTTCCAAACGGGAGTATTGAACGGTCTTGATTCCGTTGGTGACGATGATCACGGTGTAGTTCTCATAAAGGTATTTGATGATTCGTTCAGCATCTTTAATTAAAAAAGCAGATTGTCCCAAATAAGATAAATAGGATTGACTGAAAGCCTTTGCGGGAATCGTCAAGGTGTATTTTTTAAAAAGGATATTGAAGCGCTCCAGAGAAAGAGCATCTTTCGTGATTTGACCTTTTTCCAGAAGTTGCCACATAGCCTGGTTGATTGCCCGGTAGTCCTTTTGAATTTGCTCCAGATTCTTAATCACGCCAAAATCTTTCAAGCTGCTTTGCAGAGCGAATGATTCGGCTTTGTCGTAATCGAACAACGTGTTATCCGCATCGATGAGAATCAATTTGTACATGAGACGATATCCTCCATCCTTGTAGTCAATTTCATTATATCAGAAAAAGGGCTGATCGGTTTAAAATAAACATCCGTCGAATACGATTCGGTATACGAATCGTATTCGACGGTTTTCTTACCTGCTGGATTTTGATCGAAATTGGTTCATAATGATCAGCGATGCAAATAATAGCACACCGGCGAGGCCTGCCAAGCATAGGAAAGAAACCTGAAAGGAGGTTTGGTCTGCAATCCAGCCAAAAATAGGAAAAATAGCAATCATGATGAGGCTAAACAGCATGCTCTCGATGGAGATAATCGTCGCCCGCTGATGAGAGGGGATGTTCTGGTTTAAAAAGTTGTTGAATGAGACAAACATTCCAGATTCTCCAGCCATGATCAGTGTCAGTGCAATGACCGTTATAGCGGCTGTCAAAGGCGTGAAGCCTGAAAAGGCCACTAAAAATATCCCCATAAAGATGATCAATGCAAAAAACAAAAACGGGTATTTGGAAAGGTTGCCAAGGTTAGTCCGTTTCAGTGCTTTTTCCATGCGTTCAACGTTAATGGCTAATAATGCCCCTCCGGCTGAGCCGATGGCCAGGAATACGCCGATGGTGGCGATGCTTAATCCGGTGCTTTTCCAATAATTCTGTATATAATAAAAGAGTACGGTTGTGAATGCGGAGAGTGTGGTGGTAAACAGGGTCAGAAAAGCGATGGTACGCTTTGAAAAAAGCGTTTTAAAACTCTCAAAGGTGTGAATCATAAAATTTTGCAGCGAATGTTCCGAATTCACCACCTTTTCAATGGGGGGCTCGTAGAAAGTCATGGCGAGGATGATGGCGATCCCCGAAATCACCAGGGCGGTCATGAAGGCCAACATAAAGCTTTTTTCTCCCATGAGTCCGCCAACGATGAGAGAAACGATGGAAGCAGTTTGGAAGATGGCCTCCAGATTTCCCGCAACTTTGGTATAGCCCTTTTCTTCATTGATCACCTTCAAAGAATCAAAAACAAGGGCCTCTCCGGAGCCTGACTCCAAATTATATGAAAGAGCTGAGAAGAAAAAAGAGCAGGCAAACATCCAGAAGGTGTTTGAAACGATCATAATTAGTAATGAGATCAAGGCGAAAATCCTTCCCGCTATCCGGCTGGCCTTTCTTCCCATTAAATCAGCAATGGCTCCGGTTGGAACCTCCATGATCAGCGAGCATACGTGAAAAAAACCTTCCAGCATACCGATTTCCAAAAGATTCATTCCTTTGTATGCCAGATAGATCATCCATAAACCGTGAGTCAGGTTCAGGCTGTTAACCAGGGAATACCAATAATTTTTTGTGATATTTTTTTTCAGTTTCAGTTCTATTTGATTCATCATTCAATTTCCTCCAAAAAAAAACCACGACTTCCGCCGTGGTTTTTATCTTAAATAACCATTGTAATCTAAAAGTTACATCAAATCGGACGGCATTATCCCACTATCTGTTTCCGGTGTTCCTGAAATCACATGCCCAAAAACAATTTGAACCAACATTCGGGATAATCCTCCTTCTAATTTTCTCATGAGATAATAACACAAAAAGGGATAGGAGTCAATTTTTCAATTATCGTGTTGTTTTGATATACTAAAAGGTTAAAGTGAACGAAGGGGGACTTTTTATGCGTGAAAGGACAAAAAATGTCATCGGTTGGATCGGAGTGATCATTACATTGGTGATTGCCGGTCTGTGGTCGTATTGGGGAGCCATTGAAAATTTTCATGAGGGGATGTATTCGGTTTCAGGCTGGGAGAATCTGTTTATGTTTCTTTTCCAATATATGCTGTTTCCGATCATTTTCATCGGTCTTGCCCTGGCGGGTTTAACGTGGAGATGGACAGGACTGTTTTTACACATTGGGTTGGGTTTGTTTTCATTGTATTTCTTTCGTGGCGCTCATTTTAGTGTGATCGGTCTCATGATTGTGATTCCTTTGGCTATTTTGGGATTGCTGTATTTCTTCGGCCATCCAAAACCAAAAAAATGGGCCTACCGTTTGGTTGTATTGATTCCTCTGATCATTGTGATTGTCTGTTCCACACCTTTAGCCATTCGCAACAGCCGGCGGATCAATGACGGGGATTTTAGACTGCGAGTGGTTGAAGGCAACGGCATCACGTTGGTCTGGGCTCCCAGGGGTCCGGGATGGCCGGACAGGGGCGTTTCCTGGGATGAAGCGAATGAAATCTGCAAATATCTTAGTGAAGACGGTACACAGTTATTGGAGAGTGAACAAAATATCTGGCGATTGCCCACTGCGGAAGAGGCGGTTCAATCCATGATGCTTCACGGGGAAAATGCCGGCGGGATTTGGAATGGGAAACTGGCTCAAGCCCATTATGAACGAACCCCCGATAAAGAATCACCTCTTTGGGATGTCCATTCCAAGGTTATTTATTATTGGACAGCAGATACATCCGTTGATCATCCTCAAGATGCCCTGATCATCGTTTATCACGGGGGTATTTACAAAAGGAGAAAGGCAAGCAGCCCCGGTTATCTCAGTTTCAGGGCGGTTAAGGATATCAGCAAGTAAAGAGACGGCTATAAATACGCTGCCCGATTTCGGCCATTTTCTTTTGCCCTGTATAATGCCTTGTCTGCCTTTTTGATGAGTTCTTCTGGGGAACTTTCCTTGATTGGCATGATGGAGGATGCTCCCAAGCTGACCGTAACGTAATCGGAGGCTTCGGATAATTCATGCGGAATTTTTAACGATTCTACGTCCCGACGAATATTCTCGGCAATGCGCATGGCGCTGCTGAAATTTGCTCCGGGTAGGATGACGGCAA
>DAOTHY010000073.1:0-9873 GCA_035447925.1 Thermotogota bacterium | reverse complement strand
TTCACAAGAATAAAGGAGGGGCTGGCTATGACCAATCAAGAAAAAAATGAGTCGAAAAGTGGTAGTGAGTTGCTTGAAAATATATCGAGACAAATACCCGGTGTGATTTATCAGTACCGTGTTTATCCGGATGGTCGTGCTTGTTTCCCCTTTTCTTCCGAACATATTGAGGATATTTATGAGGTATCGCAAAAGGCTGTTCAGGAAGATGCGGGCATCATTCTGGAAAGACTGCATCCTCAGGATCATGATCGGGTAGTTCAAAGTATCAAAACCTCTCAAGAGACCCTTGAAAAATGGGAAGACGAGTATCGGGTTGTCCTGCCTGAAAAGGGTGAACGATGGGTTAGAGGGGTTGCTCAGCCGGAAAGACTGGAAGATGGCAGCGTTTTGTGGCACGGCTATATTTATGATATTACGGAGCAAAAGCAGCATCAGTTTGAACAGGAACGCCTGAAAGAGCAATTCGAATTGGCTGTTGCCGGAACAAACGATGGGATATGGGATTGGAATCTTGTAACCAATGAACTGTTCTTGTCCAAGCGCTGGAAAGAAATGCTGGGCTATGAAGATTGGGAGATAAAAAACGAGTTTGACAGTTTTCTTTCACTCCTTTACGAGGAGGATGTTCCCAGAGTCCATGATTTTGTTCAACGTTATTTGAAAGGCCAAATCGAACAATATAAAATTGAATTCAGGATGAACCATAAAAACGGGACACCGGTTTGGATATTGGCTAAAGGTGAAGCTCTGAGAGATAAGGAAGGAAAACCATATCGAATGGCCGGATCTCATAGTGATATTCAAGAACGGAAATCGTTCGAAAAGGCCCTTGTTGATCAAAACAAATTACAACAAACACTGATGGATATTGCCAATACGTTTATCAATGCTCCTTTGAATGAGGCCGATAAGGTGATCAACGAATCCTTAGCCAAGCTCGGTCACTTTACGGACACGGATCGTTCCTATATTTTCATGTATGATCATGAACGAGGCATTACCAACAATACTTACGAATGGTGCAATGAGGGGATTGAACCTCAAATTGATGAACTTCAGGAAGTCCCCCTGGATACCATTCCGGATTGGGTGGAGATTCACATGTCCGGCGAATCCTTGTATATTCCCGATGTTTCAGCCCTGTATCCGGATAGCATGGTTCGACAGATACTGGAACCTCAGGGAGTCAAAAGTCTCTTGGCACTGCCGATGATGGATGGGGATAAATGCATCGGTTTTGTCGGATTTGATGCCGTTAGAAATCATCATCAATTCTCTGAAAAAGAACAGAGCTTGTTATTTTTGTTCTCGCTGATGCTGGTCAATTTGTTCAATCGAAATCAGACTCAAGCGGAATTGACGCTTGCCATGGGACAGGCCAAGGCCGCCAGCAAAGCCAAATCGGAATTTTTGGCTAACATGAGCCATGAAATCAGAACCCCGCTTAATGGGATTATTGGGTTTTCGGATTTATTAGAACGTTCCGAACTCAATCAAAAACAGCGAGAGTATATGAATGCTGTAAAAAATTCAGCTCATTCACTCATGGATATCATCAACGATATTTTAGATTTTTCAAAGATTGAAGCCGGGAAACTGGAACTCAACCGGGAAAAAACCGATATCATAGAGCTTTGCGAGAATATCATTGATATCGTCAAATTCAGAGCCCAGGAGAAAGATATTGAGCTCTTGCTGGATATCAAACCGGAAGTTCCCCGTTACGCATGGGTGGACGGCATCCGGCTAAAACAGATTCTCATCAATCTGTTGGGCAACGCCATCAAATTCACAGAAAAAGGCCATGTGGAACTGAAAGTAATCCGGTCCAAGCAAGAAAACGTTAACGGTGAAACAATCGCTCATATCCTTTTTGCAGTAGAAGACACCGGTATTGGCATCAATGAAAAGCATCGGGAACGGATTTTTGATGCCTTTTCTCAGGAAGACCTCTCAACGACAAAGAAATTTGGAGGAACGGGCTTAGGGCTTGCCATTTCCAGTCAATTGTTAATGATGATGGGTACGCAACTTCATCTCAGCAGCGAGTTGGGAAAGGGAAGTACGTTTGACTTCACCTTGGCTTTGAAAACTGAAGACTTGCCCGAAAAAAGGATTGCCATTCCGGAAACGATACGCAATATCATGATTATTGACGACAACAGCAACAACAGAGCTCTCTTGCGTAATAGCTTGGAACCAAGCGGTATCATCATCACGGAGGCAAAGAACGGTTTTGAGGCTTTGGAAATCCTGACGAAAAAAACAGACTTTGATTTATTGATCATAGATTTCCGGATGCCCTATATGAACGGCATCGAAGTGGTTAAAACCATACGGGAAAAATTCGAGATTTCAGAGAAAGAACTGCCGGTGATTCTTTTACACAGTTCAGAAGAAAACGATGACTTGAAAAACGATTGTAAACAATATGCCATCAGCGCCCATCTTTTGAAACCCGTTAAGATGACACAATTATTCAGAACCATTGCCGGATTGTTTGATGCTGAAACACTTCCACAGGATACTGAGAGCGTTAAACGGGAAAATGAAAAAGATAATAAACTTTCCATGACCGGGTACAAAAGAATGCTCATCGTTGAAGACAACCCTACCAACATGTTGTTTGCAAAGACAACACTTTCGCTCATCTTGCCGAATGTAGAGATTTATGAGGCGAAAAACGGGGAAGAAGCCGTAAATATAGCCCGTGAAGAAGACCTTGACGTGATTTTCATGGACGTCCGCATGCCAATCATGGACGGGTACGAGGCAACAAAAAAAATCCGAGAATTTGATCAGGAAACCACCATTATCGCCTTAACTGCGGGTGTGATTAAGGGTGAAAAGGAAAGATGTGTGGCAGCCGGTATGAATGATTATTTGCCGAAACCCTTTACATTCGAACGTATTGAAAAGCTTCTGATTGACAATTTGACGGCCAAGGATGGTAATACGGCAATCATTCCAAGGGGAGCAGAGGATTCGCATTTTTTTAACAAATCATTGTTGACGAAACGACTCGGTGGTTATGAAGAAATTATTCATCAAACCATGGTGCTATTTCACGATGACCTACTGAGTAAAATCGAAAAACTGGACGGTATCGACATCGAACAAGAGAAGCCTGAAACCCTCCAACTCATTTTTCACTCCCTAAAGGGTCAGGCTTCAAACATGTGTTTTGAAACACTTGAAGAAGAAGCCGGCAAACTGGAAACACTCGCCGCCAAAGGCGAAAAAGTTGCCATATCAGCTCATTTGGAAGGCTTTGTATCGATATTGAGAAAGAGTTTGGAAATCGTCAAGCAACAGCTGATTTAAAAAAAGTGTCATTTTTTTATAAAAAAGATATCCCCCCTGGCCTGAATGATCAAATATGTGAAAGATAATTGAGGGTGATTGGAAAAATCAAGCTGAATATTCAATGTTGTTCTTCGAATAGATTGCCCCTATTTTTTACTCATTTTGTTGACCCATTGAATCAATTCCGGCTTGAGTGCTTCATAATCCTTTTCAACATTCACACAGCTGAATCCACCCAGATAGGTATTGCTTTTCTCAATAACGGCTTTAGCATTCTCTTCCGTCTTTCCCTCTCCTCCTTCGTGTGTATAGAAAAAGGCGATCTTTTTATCTCTGAGGATTCCCGTTTCAAGAATTGTCTTAACAGGTGGCGCATAAGTAAATGCCCAAACGGGTGTTCCAATAAAAATCAAATCATAATCGTCCGGATTAACGTTCATAGGCTTGAGTTCAGGTTTTTTCTTCATTACTACCTGGCCCCCTCCCCAAAGAAATTTACCGAACCCCTTTGATTTCATTTCCTTAATGGGTTTAATCCCTTCAATATCCGCTGAAAGTTCTTTTGCGATCACTTCTGCAATCTTTTTTGTGTGACCTTCGTATGAATAATAAAGAACCAGTATTTTGCCCATGTCTTCCATCTCCTATTGTGTTTTTCAAAAATATCAACACCCACTCGGTCCATTAAATTATAACATTATTTGGAACTGGCTTTGCATATTGCAGAATTCGAGTGAAATAATTTGCAAATTTCACAAATAATCCTATTGTTGGATTGATAAACAACGAATCCCATACTCTGAAAGGAAAGGAAGTCTTTTTTTTAGATTGCAAAAATCCCCTAACGGGCAATGAACGGTGTTCCTGGCCATATCGAACAGTATATTCGGATTAGTACGACACTTTTATGTAACCTCAATTATACATATGTATTACTTTTAACCTGAAAAAAATTCCATCTTTTTACTTTTACTTTTGATTTTTAACTCTTGATTGTTATAATCGGTTATCATGCATTCGCTTAAGGGGGATTGACCATGTGGTTCAAAAAAGACATGTCCGACAAGAAGGAAGCAATGTCGGACTTAGAGCAAACATCTGCTTCTCGATTAAAAGACGAACAGGTAAGACAACAACAGATTCAACACCTTATGATCGGCCGCTTATCCAATCAAATCGATGAAACAGCTACTATTGCAAGCGGTTTAATCAACACGACCAAACAAATTTACAATGCCATAGAGATTCAATTGAAATCCACCGAAGGGGTAGTAGAAGAGATCAGCAATTACTCCGCTTTAGCTGAAGAAGTTTTCGCCAGCATTCAAGACTCAAAAGAAATCACACACCGCACGCTGAACGTCGCCAACGACGGGACGCAGGTTGTTAATCAGTCTTTGAGTGCCATGGATGATATTCAGGATGCAGTCAAGATCGTACAGGATGCGATCGATGCACTTTACGAAAAATCTCAAAACGTGGATGAATTATTAACCATCATTAAGGATATTGCCGATAGTACCAACCTCTTGGCCATCAACGCATCGATAGAAGCGGCAAGGGCTGGAGAGGCGGGAAGAGGGTTTGCCGTGGTGGCAAGTGAAGTTAAAAAACTGGCAACCAGAAGTTTAGATAGCGTAGAGCACATCAACACCATCATCAGTGACATCAAACTGAGTATAAAAGATGCAACACAGCTGATGAATCAAACGGGTGATAAAGTGGACGCAGGGAGATCGATTTCAGAGGATACCAAGGAGGTTTTCAGTACCATCATTGAAGCCGCTCAGGAATCCACATCGATGTCCGATGAGATCATCAAAGCCGTTTCACACCAAACGGATACACTCGAAGATGTCATCGCATCCACTGAAAATATGAGGACACAGTTTGACAAACTGGCCAACATTGTTGAACTCACTTCGATGAATACTGAGTTTACCAGTGCTTCGTTAAGCGCTCTTAAAAAGCTTTCCAACCAACTGCTTGCGATTAACAATCATTTGATCGACAATTTGGAAGCGGATAAAAGTGAAATGATCTTTAGAACGGTTATCCCTTATCCGCCAAAAAACCTCAATCCGATGATATCCTCCGATGCGGTGGAGACTTTAACCTTTTTGAATTTGCATGCATCATTGGTTCACATCAACGAAACGGGGAATGCCTCTCCGGGAATCGCCAACTATTGGCGTGTACTTGATGATCAAGTGACTTGGGAATTCCAGATCAGACGAGGCGTGCGTTTCCATGATGGTTCAGAGTTAACAGGCGAGGATGTTCTGTTTTCCCTGGAGTATTTTCTGAACCCCAAGCTAAAATCCGGAACGGTATGGATGTTATCGGATATTGAAGGCGCTGAAGCATACTCTGAAGGGAAGGCAACTCAGGTCAGCGGGTTGAATCTTCTATCCCCATACACGCTGCAAATCAGGCTAAAAAGCCCTTATACAGGATTTTTGTTGAGTCTCGGTCAAGCCAATTGCTGTATAATCTCCAAAAAAGCGATGAAACAAAACGGCAAGATGGTTGGTTGCGGTGCTTATATGATAGAAGAAATTGATGACTCGCATATGGTGCTCAAAGCCCATCAGAATTTCTACAGGGGGCGCCCCTATGCATCCAAAATCTGTCTGGATTCCCACAGTGACACCATTAACGAACGGTTTAAAAACCATGAATTGGATTTTTTTAGAGTCGAGGATCGTCAAACGTTTGAGATCGCCAAGGATAACAAGGCCGATATTCAAATGTCAGATATGTTAGCGGTTTATTTTATTGGCTTCAATCTTCGCTCCTCTCATCCAATCGTGCACAATAAAACAGCGAGACAGGCTTTAAACCATGCCATCGACAAAGAACGGATCATCAAGGAAGCTTTAGGCGGACTGGGATCCGTTGCGACCAATGCCATGCCGAGCCATATGATTAACGGGGCTAAGCAGAAGGTTTACGAATACAATCCGGAAAAGGCCAAACAAATGCTGCGAGCGGCCGGAATAAAGAACATGAAATTATCTTTCTGCGCCCGTGAGGCCAATGCAGGCGGTATTTTCCAGCATACCTTAAAGGTGATATCGGAAAATCTCAAAGCGATTGGCTTCGACATCAAAATTGTAGATGTCACAAGTCAGGGATTTTTTGCTGACCGGAGTTTTGAAAAAACGGATATCTATATCACCCGATGGATAGCGGATACCGGCGATCCGGATAATTTCCTGGAACCGCTGCTCGGTTCAAAAAGTGTTAACAATTATTCGAATTATGTCAATCCTGATATTGCAAGGTGGATGACAGAGGCGAAAACCATGATCAATCCAACAAGGCGCATGGAATATTATCAGAAAATCGCACAGACACTTCATGAAGATGCACCGTGGATCTTTTTATTCCACCCGAAAACCGGCGTCGCCTCTCACAAAAATGTACGAGGATTGGCAATCAACCCCTTGAGCATGTACAGATACGATACGCTTTACAAGTTGGATGACCAATAATCATGCCAAAACCAGAGAGGGGAAGGTATGATCCACCCAAATAGAAATTCATCGCCTTGACAATTGAAAGGAAAACGTCTATAATAAATACCGGTTTCTTATAGAAACCGGTATTTATTATAGACGAGGTGATTTTATGTCCAATCAACAAGCGTTAAAACAAAAATTGTATTATATGTCTCAAAGAGATGGGCTATCAGAGCTCTTTACAGGCATCTTTTTCTTTTTCTATTCATCAATCATCATGACTCTATTGGATTTCTCTAGTGATGCCAAAAAAATCGCTATTTTTACATTTGTATTTGCCTTTTCAGGACCTGTCATTCAATTTATCAGAAAGCATTTCACGTATTCTCATTCCGGTTATGTCAAGGGCAAAGCGGAAATCACAAAACCGTTTCTTTTCTTGATAGTGTTTCCCATTGCCTTCTTTCCAGCTGTTATCGGGGTTTTTCTCCACATTTTTCATCTGATTGACTTGATTGGTTCACTGATGCTCTTCTCTCCACTCATATTTGGGATATTGTTTTTCTTTTATTACTGGTATCAATACCGAGCAGGAGCCGGTTTTTTCTATCGCATTTTCTCATTTGTGAGTTTTATTCTCGGTATTTTCCTCTTTATCTTCAATCATCTGCTTCAAAATGAGGGGTTCTATGTCTTTTTTGTCATCAATGGCGCTGTTTTATTTTTGTTTGGACTTTTCAAACTGATCGTTTTCATGAAGCGGGTGAAGTCGAATGAAAACGAATAACGATGTCTTTGAACAGATATTGCTCATTGATAAGACGATTCATGAACCGGCGAGGTTGTTTATCATGTCAATTCTTTACAATACTGAAGAAGTGGACTTTTTATTTTTACTGAATGAAACGCAGCTTTCCAAGGGGAACATCGCCACCCATACCAAAAAATTGGAGGAGGAAGGCTATTTGACGGTTAAAAAGGAATTTGTGGGTAAAAAAACCCATTCCACCTATGCAATTACTGAAAAGGGGAAAAAAGCATTGGAAGCATACACGGCCGCCATGAAACAAATGCTGGATGAAATGACACCGTAATGTCTAAAGACCCACTCACCCGTTCCGGCCAAGTCGTACATGATATCAACAAGGCGTATGAGAACTCCCTGGAACAATCCGCCACAAATAGCATGTCTTGAAAAGGCAGTGGTTAGGGAAGGAGAATGTAAGGATTTTTATCCGTATATTGGAATACTGCATGATCCGCCCTTTTGGGTCCACATGCAACTGTCACCGTGGTTACAACCCGAATAACACATAAAAATCTCACCTGCGGAAAACACAAATCCAAACGGTATAAGATGATGAGTTCTTTGAAAATAAAATACAAAACCGGAAAAGAGTCACAGACTCAAAAGGAGGTAACACAATGAACAAACTGGTAAAAGCCTTAAAGAACCTCACGCATACCGAGAACATGTCCCTCACTTACTCGGATTCCGGTTCGGACCTTTTAAACCTCTTTGCCCTTGGCGGGGCCTTGAGAACCCGTGAAGAAGAAGACATACAGAGAATGTTCAAAAATGCATTTCACGAGGATGCAAGATTGGCCTTAAGATGCCTGTTCTATCTCAGAGACGTTCGGGGAGGCCAGGGTGAAAGAAGGACATTCAGAACTGCATTCAGATGGTTGGCCTTGAACCATCCCGAGGCCGTTGAAAAGAATCTGGGTGTTGTCTATGAATACGGCAGATGGGATGATTTGTTCGTCTTGGAAGGCACATCCGTATGGCCGGAAGTCCTGAATCAACTGAGAATGCAACTGGTTGAAGACCAGAAAAACCTTGAAAAAGGAGAACCCGTCAGCCTGTTGGCCAAATGGTTGCCTTCGGTGAACACCTCTTCCAGGGAAAAAAGCGAACTGGGCAAACGATTGGCCTACGCATTCGGATTGAACGAGAAAAGCTATCGGAAGACGTTATCGGCACTCAGGAAAGCAATCGACGTTGTGGAGAAAAAAATGAGCCGCAACCGATGGAGCGACATCGACTTTGAAAAGGTGCCATCCAAAGCCGGGATGAACTACCGCAAAGCCTTCCTGAGACATGAGCGCGAACGCTATGAAGCGTATATCCAAGCGGTTGAGCGGGGCGAAAAGAAAATCAACGCCGCCACACTCTATCCCTATGAAATCATAGAAAAAGTGCTTTATCAAGGAGAAGACAACGCAACCCTTGACGTACTCTGGAAGAACCTGCCGGATTATCTAAAAGGCAACCAACACAACGGATTGGTCGTGGCCGATGTATCAGGTTCTATGATAGGAAGACCCATGGCAATCGCCATCTCCATGGCCATGTACTTTGCCGAAAGAGTTCAGGGAGAATTCAACAACCATTTTATCACCTTCTCCAATGAACCGGAGTTTGTCCAAATCAAAGGGGACACCCTTTACGAGAAAGCACAGTTCATATCACAAGCTCCATGGGGTGGGAACACCGATATACAAAAAGTGTTCGAACTGATACTGAAACGGGCAAGAATGAACAAAGTACCCCAAGAAGACATGCCCGATACCATCTACATCATCTCCGACATGGAATTTGATCAAGCCGCTACGGGAATGACCAACTATGAATTCATCTGCCGTCACTACCGGACCATGGGATATGAAAACCCCACCCTGGTCTTTTGGAACGTAGACGCCAGACACGACCATTTCCCGCTACAGATGGACGAAAAAGGAACCATCCTGGTCTCCGGAAGCTCCCCTTCAATATTCGAGCAACTGCTGAGCGGAGAACTGAAAAGCCCGTATGAATTCTTGAAGGACGTGCTGCTGGGAGAAAGATACGACCTTGTCAGTGCGTGAACCAACTACCACCCACAAAAGCCCGCTGAAACTTTGGCGGGTTTTTTCCTTGCGGAAATAACTAAGACCTGCTGAAAAACGGAAATTCTTACCAAGGGGGAGGGATTTCCTGCTTGAATTCAATAGGCTTGTTTTCAAGGCTAACTGCTTGGTTTTTTAGTCCGTTTTCTAAAAAACCTTGTTTAACATCGCAAAAAACAACACCAATGAAAAAACAGTCTCTGCTTCTTTT
>DAOTHY010000072.1:0-9955 GCA_035447925.1 Thermotogota bacterium | reverse complement strand
CATTTCTTTTGTTGAAAAACTACCGTATGACATTCTTAATGAAGTTCTAAATATCATCAGCAGTTTCATGGAAAATGAAATTTAAAGGGCAGAAGGTATTAGAGCAAAAAGGACGGTTCGGAATACTACGGGGTGGGTTTATGCCCAAAAACGGGAACAACATTGTTAGTGCTGGCTTGTCAATAAACCCATCCGACCCCTTAGTATTAACCGTGAAGTTTTGTCTTTTAAACTTCTAAGGAGTTTCCCCAACTCCAGCTCTAAGGAAGGAATTTCGGCGTTTTTCAGCTAGTCATGGATATTACAGAGTTTATCATCAGCTGGCAAGAACCATTCATGGTGCCTGTTTAAGAATGTTTAATACTAAAATTCTTCAAGACCACCCTTTTTCCAAAACCTTTCTCTTCTCTTTTTTATTTAAAACCCGGGAACAGCTTTCCCAGTCAATGTGTTGAATGCCCATGTTGTAACGTTTCTCAAAAGGGTGTTTTTTTGGAATCTCATCGATGATCTTCATCGCTTCTTCTTGCTTGGCTATGGCAACATTGATCCAGACTTCTTCCAGAACATCGGGGATTTGGCCAAACAAGCCGTAGATGTTTTCCAGTCTTTTGGAGAGTATTTTGTGGACCCGGTCTTCAATAGAATCCTTGTATCGCATATTATAGATTAAGACCTGATCATTCACCTGACCGATTCTTTGAATCCTTCCTTTTCTCTGTTCCAATTTTGTGGGGTTCCATGGCAAGTCGAGGTTTATGAGAGCACCCAGTTTCTGTAAATTGAGGCCTTCGCTTGCGGAATCAGTGCCTACCAGAATTCGGTAGTCTCCTTTTTGAACCATGGATTTCAAATATTCCTTTTCCTTTTTTGTAAATGAGCCGTCCAAATAGAACCCCGATTTATCGCCACCGGTATACAGACCGATGGGTTCGGATGGGAAGTCTTTTGACAGATTTTCTGCCACCCAATTGGCCGTATCGAAATATTGGGAGAAGATGATCACACCTCTTTGAATCCAGTCCATGTCTTTCAAAACTTCAACCGTTCGAAAATATTTAGGGTCGGTTGTCTCGTTGGTTTCCAGCAAACTGACAAAACGTTCCAATAACTGCGTTTCCTTTGGGGTGAGATCCCGGATATCCTTCTCTTGGACTTCATCCTCTGACTCTTCAAAATAATCGTTTGAAGCATTCCAATCTCGAAGCATCTTGTATCCCGTTGTCTTGCCGGCAACCATGGAGCTGCCCACCCGCTTAAGTAAAAGAGACTTTAAAAAACCTGAACTTTTAGAGCGTTTCCCCAACTCTTCACAAAACTGTTCTGCGTATTCGTATGCCTGTTTCATATAACCGGTCAAATCAAGTGCCTCGTCGTCCTCTTCACCGTACAAGACCACCTCAATCTTTTTCAGATAGGGCTCGTTGGTTTCTTGGTCGATGGTGTTTTCAAGATAACTCCTTTCCCTTCTGATCACATGTCGGATATAGGGGTTGTGCTGTTGGAAGAAATTATCCTTCAGCAGGTCTTCCAAGCGTTTTTGATCAGAGGGTTGCAAATCACCGAGCAGTTTATTGTAAACAAAGTCATCTTCTTTCATCGAAGCCTTGAGGCGCATGGCATTAAAAGGGCTTCCTTCTGATGCAGGTGGAAAAGGATTTCTGATCCAGTCCCAATTATCTGGACTTAAAAGGGTGGTTGTTTTTTTACCCATGATTAAATCCAATCCCTTTGCCAATCGTTGCCGCTTTCGCCAATTGGAACTCAAACTTCCCAGGACACTATCGTTGTTTTGGGAGAGGATGTTCATCAAATCCCATAACTCGATGGGGTATAACTGAACCGGCGTTGCGGTGGCCAAAAGCATGCTTTTTGTTTTTTTTGAAATATCCAAAAGAAAATGATACAAGTTGTTGGGTTCGGGGCTTTGACTCATCTTATTTTTACCCAAATTCTTTCTTCGGGCACGATGGGCTTCATCCACCACCACACATTCGTATTCATTCTGAACTAAAAATTCAGAAGCAGGGGACTTGGACGTCATGATTCCCTGAGAACAGATCCCCACACGCCGGGGGCACTTTCGTATATCCTGCACACCTCTGTTGGGATATTCAATTCCGTTTTCATCCACCCACACTTTACCGTTCCAAACGGCTGAGGGCATATCCAGCAAAGCATTCATTTCGTCCTGCCACTGCCACATGAGCGTTTTTGGAACGATGATTAGAATAGGCTTTTCTCCATAAAGAGCCATCAACTGGGCAGACATGGCCAGCTGAATCGTCTTGCCCAATCCCACCTGATCGGCAAGAACGTATCGGGCACCAAATGACTTTTTATGATCACGAAAGGCCCGGTCAATAAAATACTTCTGATGTTCCCAAAGGCCGAAGCTCTCCCTGTAAACCGGAGATTCAACAGCCACAGAAGGGGCATCTGTTTCACTTTCACGCCACTCTTCAACGGAGTCGAGAACGGTTCTCTCCGAAAGCCTTTTGATATCCTGAATGATGAAATCCGATAACTCAACGGCACGATAATCTCCCCAAAGGGCATCAAATTCCTCTTGAACCCAATCAACGGCATTGGGAGAATCATCCTCCCAAAGTAATTCGTAGTTCAGTTGCCAACCGGAAAGGGATTCGTTCACACTGCCCAGAAAAGAGGTTTTGTCACCATTCTCATAGGTAATGATACCGGCCTTTCCGTGAATTAAGCCGAAAGCCTCATCGGGGAGCACTTTGACCTTGAGTTTTCCCGAAGTTAGTAATTCATACAACCGGACAAAACGTTTGCCGGAACCTTCAATTTCCTCCGGCTTGAAATCGCACCAGGCCTTTCTCAACGCATTTTTTGCCATGTAGGCTGTTTGGACATCCTGCGCATCCAAAGATGAGTTGCAAATCACCCGTATATGGCCGTTTATTGCTTCAATGGCTTCTCCGGCAATCTCAAAGATGGAGGAAGTAAAATAGCCGGCAATTCGGTCATATTGTACGGCATGGATTAACTTGTCGTTGAAAAAGGACTGTGAGAGTCCTTTTCGTCTTGAAGAATACCGGTTGATCATTTTTTCACACTCTGTTTTATTAATATCATGGTTCTCCTGAAAAAAGGTCTGTTTCGCCTCTTTTGTCTTGAAATATCACAAAATGTATCAATTGCGGGAGCCCACACGGGGGTTCCCCTACAAGTGATTCAAAACCCCTTAAATATAGGCGTAGGGGAGGGTCCGTGTGCCCTCCCTCTAAAATAAACAGGTTTGATATTTTTAGGATATTGGTCAAGAAATCTTGTTTTTTCAGGGGAACCATATTATGGTTGCACTGAAAAAATATGTATTGAGTCTATCAAACCCCGTCGTTTTTCAGGGATTCTCTTAACAACATGGCGTAGTATCCGCTTTTATGCCATTTTTCCATTTTTTCCATATGGCGTGTACGTGAAATGAAATCAAGGATTTCAATCATCAGGGGCTTGGTAAACCAGTAACGGTTGTTTTCACGATAGGTGGACCGCAAATACTCTCGCCCCGGTTGGGTGTTTTCCGCCTTGATGGATTCGTATACGGCCACCATCAGATGGCGGATGATTGATGAGGAAAATCCCCCGTTGCCCAGCATCTTCATTTTCAACTCTTCTGGGGTCTTCAACCGGCAGGCATTGGCCTTGAACTCGGCAAACATCTCGGTGTAATCACGCACACCAAAGCCCCTGGCCAGTTCCTGATAGGCACTCATCTTGGTGACGTTATTCATCTCCAATTCCAGCGCACGGATAAAGAAACGCTCCTCTGATGAAAGGTCCTGCCAATAAAGGCGGTCAAACCCATTGGGGATTAAATAATCATAGGCGATCTTCACCGCCTTTTGAATGAGTTCTTCAACGGGATTAAGCTCCTGGGAATCTCTGGGCTGGGCCAGCCAATAATCCACGTTGATCCCGTGAATATCCTGATACGTAGTTAAAACCTTCAAAGAAGCCGCATAGGCCGCTAGCAAATAATCGGCATCTGTAAAATCGGGATCGTCTTTATCTTCAATATCCCGCATGGAATCGATCATGTGTTCCACTTCCTTTTTGATCTCATCGTACAATTCATCCCGATAGACTTTTTTTGAGGAAATCTGTTTTTTTAACGTCAACAGAACCGTTCCCTTGACGTAATTGCCGGATTTCAGCCCCCCTGATTCCGTTTCCGTGGCAATATTCCAGGCGGAAACCACACGCAAACCCGAAGACCAGAGAATCATGGCCAACTCGGACCAGACTTTCACATCCTGATGGGTGAACATGACCACTTGTGTCCCGTTGTCGGGCATGTGACGGGTCAGGTTCTTGTAAATCTCTATCATGCTGTCGTTGAATGATTTCCCCACTCCCTTTACCGCCAATATTCTCTTGGAATCCGTGTACCATTCGGGAAAGGCCTCTTGAAGGAGTTGTTTATCCCATGCGAGAAAGAATTCTGTGAGTTCGTGATAATTGACCGCATCAGCATAAGGAGGGTCTGTGATCCAGATGTCATTCAAGTTGCTTATTTCTCGTGCATCTAATGACTCACATTGTTTTTTTTCATCAGGAACAATAGTTGTGTTTAAAGAAATTTTATAATTAGTAGTTATTACCCCTCTAGTAAGATAATTATTCAAGACATTAAAAGCCTGGTTATAAAAAGTTTGTTTCCCTGTGTCTTCTCGGGCACTATCATATCTACATAGCTTACTATTCCAATCATTTAATTTATTTATGCTTAATAAAGATGTACATTTATGTAATTTATCAAACTTGTATTGATTATAATTCATTAAAAACATTCCCAAAACCAACAACTGCCTCGGATTAAACAACTGATGCCAATACTGCCAGCCTCGTGTTCGAATAGGTTCATCTGTTTTTTCACCCGGCTCAATCTTTGCTGATGGAATAAACCCCTTTTTTTGCCAATCGTCAAACCGCTCTTGCAACAGGTCAACCACTTTACGCTCATTTGCCAAATCCCTTTCAGAAGGGGCCGTGTAATAACGCCCCTTTTCACCTACATAGCGAATGGCATACAACCGTTCGCCAAAGACGTCCGTTTCCCGAGGCATGAATTCGTCTTTTTCCCATTTGCGCAGCCCGTAAACTGTCTTGCCTTGTGCATCTTTCCAATCTCCTCGAAGGACTGTGATGGGGGTTTGTTTGCCGCAATGGGGGCAGTGGAGGTTGTTATTGCTCACCGTTATATTGGCATCAGCTTGAGACTCTTGTTCTTTGGAGGCTCCCATAACAATGTCAATATCAAAGCCGTCCTGATGATTGTCCCGTAACAGGGCGACCGTTTTTGTCTTTTTGCCGATGATCCAGGAGGGGGCCAGGGGGACTTTCCAGCCGCACTCGGGACAAATCGTTTCGCTGCAATACAGATAGGCATCCGCCCGCTCTCCCTTTTCATTATGTTCGATTCCCCATTGCGTGATTTGCTCGTCTACTTGATTGTAAACGGTTTCCTGGAACTGTTTGAGTTCGTGGACTTGCTCGTCTGAAGCACCGGCAATGTTCAGTGAGGCCCAAGTCAACAGAGCGGCCACCGGATTCAAATCCGAGGCATAAACATCCGCACCCATGCGTGCCGCTTCAAAGGGCACACTACCTCCCCCGGCAAAACAGTCGCCCACTCTCGGGCGATGGCCATATCGTTTTTCACCCAGCTGTTGAATGAGTTGAGGCAATGAATGGGCATCTGTTTCCAGATGGGTGTTAATGACTTGCCAGTCTTTTTCGGGAAGGGAGTCCACATGTTCGGGACGGATACAGTATTTGAGTTTGTCATCGTATGACAGGCGGTTAAACGCCAGTTTTTGGATATAGTCTTTTTCATCTTTTGATATGTCTTTTTTATAATTGATTTTTCCTTTGTCGGTTTCTTGTAAATAACGCTCTTGTTCTTTGGGATTCAGAAGGTCTGCCACATCTTTTATGGAGATGGGTTTTTCCTTGCGTAAATATAGTCCCTCTTCGTCCATGGTCAAGAGTTTTAAAAAGATTTCCCGGTCTTTATTCGGGTCATCACTGACGGGCAGCAAGACCCCCAGCAAAGCGGAACGGACGAGAATCAGGGGTTTTCGTCCCCACCATTTGCCCAGTCCGGTTAATGTCTGACTGGCACCGGCCTTCCGTTCTTTATAGCTTTCTTTTGAAATGCGTGAAACGGGAAATTGTGTTTCTATGAAAGATCGAGTATAGTCGGGCAAATTGACAATCTCCTTTCTATGATCAAGGATTGATTTTAATGTTTTTCGTTTTAATCGATGTTTCTGTAGAGCATTTCCATGATGTGACCTTGTTTGCTCTTTTCGTTGATGGGATTTTCTGTGAGGGCATAGCGTACGGCCTTGCGCCACCCCCGTTTGTCCTCTGCCTGACCGGTGACGGCGTTGGTCATGGTGAACAGCCACCATCTTTCCTCACGGCTTAATCCCTGCCAGTTTTTCAAGGCTTCGGGAATCAAGCTGGGATCAGAGTCTTCGATGCCCCATAAGAGCAGGACCAACTCTTTGCCCAGCAGTCTTTCTATGGGATTGTCTCCAATTTTAAACCGTGAAACGTACATATTTAAGGATTTTAAGACGCGATTGAACTCTCCTTGAAGGGTTTCTTTGACTAAGTCCCATTTATGATGGCTGATGATGACTTTCAGGTTTTCATATTTCAGATCGCTGTGCTGAGTTTGTTGGTCATCCCATTCGAAGCGCTCGTAAACGGCAACATTGTCCTGTTTTCCTCCAGGCACTTTAACTAAAAAATGATGTTTGGTTTCTTCGGGTATAAAGCCAAATCCAAGGGCTTTGATCTTTGCCATTCGGCAATCCTCCTATTGTGTGATCTGATCTCTGTATTGTTGTATGGTTTCCTTCCGGTCCGCAACCCATTTTTCAAATTCCGATCCTTTTGCAAATGTTAAAACATCGATTCGGATGTTGATTTGATAGTTCAGTCCTTTGAAAAACCGGTCAATCAACCCTTGTAATTCTTGTTCTAACACTTTTGAGGAGGAAATGTTCAAATTCCCCAGCAGGATTTCTCCATAACCGCTTTTACCATTGCCGGATGTTTCGTTGATATTCATCATCACATCGGCCAGCCGGAGGTCGTATTTTGAGAGTTTTTCAAGTAATTCAAAACTTTCCTTTGTGTTTGTTGTTTTTTCATCAAACCGCAAGGTTAAGGGTTTTTCTCGGTCAACCTGGAACTGCTCTTCCGGTTTGACCTCTACAATTAACGGATCGGATAAAACACCGTATGTTTTATGAACAGCAACCGCTTGGATGTATTTTGAGCCGTAGGGTATCTCCACATCGTCTTCAAATATTCCACCGTTCTGAACCGGATCGGAACCATCGGTGGTATATTTTATCACGACATTGGGATTGTCCGCCTGGAGTTTGAGTTTTTTCAAGCTGTCACTGTCGTAAGTTTTGTATTTGAGTTTGATCTTGTTTTGCCATTCTGCCGGTTCTCCCGTTTTATTTTTCTCTTTGCTGTCCACGCAGATAAAGGATAGTTTGAGTTCTTTGGTTTTGAAATCATTGGGGTTTGCAACCTTTTGAGAGGCTTCAGTCGCCGGTTGTTCGATTTCATAATGGATGCGATCCCCGTTATGGGGGATGATTTTCAGCGTAACTTCGCCCGTTTCTTCGTTTCGACTGACTTCGTTCACGGATACTGAAGTTGTGGGCGGTGGTGGTTCTTTGTCGATGTAGCCGCCTTCATCGATCCATTTGCCCCTTTTTAGGCTATCGTCCTTTAAATCGTCCAACGCTCTGGGATTGTGCCATTGCCAGGAAGTTGTTGTGGCTGCCCTTTCTTTCAGGTCATTCCAGCGCATTTTGGGTTGGGTAAACAGCCGGTCTTCAAACTTGTCTTTTAGGTCTGCCGGTGTTATTTTGGTGGTGAATTTCATTTTCTCTTCTAAAAGGTCCCTGATTTGCCCTTCGATGTCGTAGTTGTTGTTCTCGAAATTCATGCGGAAATCACTTTTTGACAGGCCGTCTCTTTTTGGGAAATAGAGCATCATGAAGGTTTCTCGGGTGGTTTGAAGAAGTTGCAGTTCGATTTTGTCGTACAGGTCATTGGCCAATCGAAACTGAGAATCCTTTTCGGGGATTTTGTCTTCTTCTTTCATTCTGTAAAGAATGGTTTCGATGGCTTCGTATTTTTTCGCCATTTCCACCAGTGATGTCATGGAGTTTCTTTGTCCGGTTAAAAACAAGACCCTGTTTTTGTATCGGCATTCTTGGTAAAATTTTTCCAGGTCTTCCTGTAGTCCCCCTCTTTCGGGATCCGGTTCGCTAATCAAAAGGGTCACCTTATCTCGCAATAGGTCAATCTCCTCTATTGAAGGGAATACCATGACTTCCTGATAGCAGTCTGCGATGGTGGGTTTGAATTTTTCTTTAAAGAGCTTTTTGATCCTTTGTTTTGCCATTTCATAGGAATAGGTGTTAATCAGGTCGTTTAATTCGGCGTTGACGTTTTTCGTGTCCCGAAAATGCAGCCGGCCGTTTTTATCCGAATAAAGATACCAGGCCTTGCCTTTATAGTTTTCCAGCATCTTTTTGAATTGGGTGATGTCCCTTCCGGGTTCTGCCATATAGCCGATGATTTCCTGGTCAGACAGTCCAAGAATGGCATTGGTGACGTTGGCCAATGAGGCGACCAGGATAAGCTGACTCAGTTGTTGCATGTCGGTGCTGTTGGTTTCCGCATCGATGGTTTCCGCCACAGCGTATCCTTTGGAAGCAATATCGTGGGAGATGGCGTTTGTCAACTTTTCTTTGATGGATTTGACCAAGGGGAGTAAATCCCTGTCGTTTAAATCCATATCATAGGCGTTAATGAGATAGCGTTTTTTTGCCACAGGTTCTTTGTTGTTTTTGTCATTACCGGTTGAGTAGAGTTCTTTTACCATCATCCGTGTCAGGCGTATGAATCCCCTGGTTTGTTGGAATCCGGGATTTTCTTTAAAACGAGCGAAAAGATCACGGACGGAGGGGTGAAAGGGATAAGAACTGTATATTCCCTTCACAAATTCTTCCGGTGAATAATTGGTGTATCCCATTTGACGAGCTTCTTTGATGGCTTCTTTATAGCCTGTGGCAATTTCGGTTATCTGGTCTTTGGATGCTGTTTTTTCGAAGAGTCTGGTTCGAAGAATATGATACAAATCGTCACTGTTGGATCTCACTGGTTCGATGTTGATGGCGTGACGTTCGATTTCATTTTCAAGGTTTTTGAAAGTCCTTTGCAGGTATTGGGAACCTTCCTCGTAGGTTGCCCTTAAATCTGAAACCACAATGCAGACATTGGCCAATTCTGCCTTGCCAACTGCATTAAACAAATTTGATAATGCCGTTGTGGTTACATCCGCCAGGGTTCCGCTACCAACGGGAATCGTTTTGGCATTTTCAAGATAGGGTGGTAACTCGTCCAGGAGGATTAAAATGGGCGTATCCCCTTTAAGAAGGTTGATCCATGCTGATTGACCTGGAGCCATCAATGGTGAATAAAAGGGATTAAAAAGCGTTTTTTTGCCCATTTGCTCCGCAATCTCTCCCCATAATCCGTATGCCAGATAACTTTCCCGTCCTGTGAATGAAATGAGTTTGATGTCTTGATCAACCGTTGCGTATTTCCCCTCAAACATTTTCTTTCTTAAGTCGCTGTTGGCTGCCAAAAGACCAAGTGCCAGCATGTTATGGGTTTTTCCTCCGCCCATGGCCTGGTTCAGTTTGATCAAGCCGGTTGCCCCTTTTCCTTCAAAGCGCTTAAAGGCGGTATCAAATAACAATTCCATCCCGTCAGTGACGAAAGTTTCATCAAAAAAACGTTCGGCATCAATATTGCCTTCTTTTAAATTGGAAAGATCAAGCGTATCATCCCGTTTATTTTCATCAAAGACACTAACCCT
>DAOTHY010000071.1:4451-10124 GCA_035447925.1 Thermotogota bacterium | reverse complement strand
TGAAACCCTCGTTTGTTTATGTCTTTTTCCTTGAATTGATAAGCGATGCATAAACTGCAGTTCATCCCGCAAGGGGCAATCAAATCTTCATCCATAGATACTCCTCTTCATTTAAAACACCTCTATCCTTCGGACAATTGGGAAAGGCAATGGGGACGATGTGATATATTTCCTTCTCAATTAACTCAATTTCATCCCCTTCTTTTATGCCCAGTTTGTCAATCAATTCTTTTGGAATCGTTATTTGAGATTTTTTTCTAAGCTTTGTTAATATAAAATCACCACTATTGTCGGAATTTCCAATTTTCTACTATATTATATCAAAATTATATCCTAACCAAAGGGTGTGTAGAAAGGACAAACCAGACATGTTTTTTCGTGATATAATTTCTTTAAGAGGTGATCGTCATGAAAAGGCTGCCCATTGGGATTAGTGATTTTGAGAAGTTGGTTAAGAATAATTATTATTTTGTCGATACAACTCATATGATCGGTGATGTTTACAGAGAACCTTCGGATATCATTTTGATTACACGCCCAAGACGTTTTGGCAAAACGCTGAACATGAGTATGCTCTCTTACTTTTTTGATAACCGGAAAAAGACATCGGTCCTATTTGAGGAGTTAGATGTTTCCCGTGATGTTGAAGTGATGAATGCTTTAAATACTTATCCCACACTTTTCATTTCTTTTAAAGATGTAAATAACAATAATTGGCAAACGACTTCCGATAAATTGAGGTCGTTGATTTCTGATTTGTTCAATCAATATAAGGATTCTTTTAAAACACTTTTGGAAGATGCATATGAACATCAATATTATATAAAAATTTTGAACGGTAGTGCTTCTGATGCAGATTATCAGAAGGGATTTTTTAAATTGACAGAGTATTTATATAAAACATACAATCAACCGGTTATGCTCATTATCGATGAATACGACGTTCCCATTCAAAGTGGCTGGAGTTATGGCTATTATGATGATGTGATTGATTTTATGAGAGGGTTGTTGTCGGGAGCTTTAAAGGATAATTCTTTTTTATTTAAAGGGGTTTTGACAGGAATCTACCGGGTTGCGAAGGAGAGCATATTTTCTGGTCTGAATAATCTGAAAGTTTATACTGTATTGGATGAAAGATATTCTCAGTATTTTGGTTTTACTCAGGAAGAAGTAGATGAGCTCGTTGATTCACTGGATTACGATAATAATGATGCTCTTAAGAATGATTTGAAATCATGGTACAACGGCTATCAGTTTGGAGGAAGAACGATATACAACCCCTGGTCTGTGATCAACTACCTTTTTGACAGAGAACTTCAACCCTACTGGATCAACACCTCTTCGAATAATCTCATTATCGAACAAATTGAAAAGAATATGCAAAGTGATGAGTCTTTCAGAGTTTCTGTGGAAGACCTAATAAGCGGAAATAAAATTGAAAAAAGAATCGATGATGCCTCTGCTTTAAGGGAGTTGGATTATGATCCGGACAGTATTTGGACACTGTTTTTATTTAGCGGGTACTTAAAGGTTGAAAATAAACATTTTAAGAAACAAACAGAGGAATATCTTTATGACTGTTCCGTGCCAAACACAGAAGTCTTGAGATTTTATAAAAAAACTGTGATTAATTGGCTGCAAAAACCTGCCAGGAATATTTTATATGATTTGGCTAATCCGTTAATCACAGGGGATGGTGAGGCCTTTTGTGAAAAGTTGAAGCAATATGTGATGAATACCTTGAGTTACTATGATTTAAAGGGAGAACCCGAAAACACCTATCATATGGTTTTGTTGGGGATGTTTGCCCATTTAAGTGGGGGTTATTGGATTTTATCCAACCGGGAGTCTGGAAAAGGTAGATTTGATATTGTTTTAAAGGCAAAAAACCAGGAAGATTACAGTGCGTTGATTGAGATTAAACCCAAAGGAACTCAAAAGGCTGCAAATGCTGGCATGGAGCAAATAGAGGAGAAAATATATATTCAGGATTTAATCTCAGAGGGATATAAAAAGATTTTGGAGATTTCACTGGCTGTTGATGGCAAGGTTATTGAGGGAATGGTCTCAAGAAAAGAATTTTAGTGAACCAAGGGGTCGGGTTTGAGGTGATTGCGGAAAAATGTTTTATAATAATTGATTTTCGAGAAAGACTTTTGGTTCAACTGCTTTGATTAAGGTTTTCTATCTTGGAAAACATCAATAATGATATTATTGTCGATTAGCAATTTCATTGTTTTGCTAATCTTTCTTTTCGGGCATCTTCAATTGAATAGCCATCGACTGGAATAATACCTCTCAGTTTTGAAACAATACTCTCCTTTTCTGAAAGTATGACTTTAGCAACAGAAACTCCGTCTCGAATAATGATTATTTCTTCTTTAACAAGTTCTGATAGATATTTATCTAAATTCTTTTTAAAATCAGAAGCGGTAACCTTTATCATATCAATCACCTCTATTTTAATTATAGCATGATCCTCAAGGAGAAAGGATCATCAATCATTAGTTCATTTCCTTTGTAATGTCCCGAAATAAACAAAATACCACTTTGTGTATAAAAGTTACTGATATGGTAATTACAATCTTTTGCAAAAAGAGCTGCAATTGCGAAAAAATGTTGTGGGAAATTAGAAGTGTTAAGCGGTTGTTTGCTTGAAAAAAAATCAAAATACGATAATCCCACTTCTACATTTAAACACTCCCGAACTATGTCCAAACAATCTTTGTAAGCAATCTCCATGACCTCTTGCTTCGTATCAATCATGAGGACCCCACCTGAGCCAATTCATCCACCAGATGATTATCATTGCCAAAATCAGCATTCGTATAACAAGCCCCACGAACCGGATCATAATTTTCAAGTGGATTCATGGCAACCACATTGTTTGCTCCTTTCCCATGTTCGCATTTGTCATATTTGCCCTCCAAAATCCGATGAGGCGTATCCTCATCCTTGATCAACCAGAACAAATCCGCTTGCCAGCCGTATTGATTGTGCCCACACAAAAAAGGACTTTGAGCCACCTTCCGGAAATAAGTTGCCCATTGTTCTTTTGTCTTGAAATCTTTCGCCCGTTGATTTAATTTCTCACGAATAGTTGGAGAAGACTGAGCTTTTTTCAGAGACGTACAAACAAGGTTGAACAACTGAACAATTTCCTCGGCATTCACAACAACCTCATCCTTATCCTGTGAAACTTCATCACCAGAATGATCATGAATCATCATCTTCATCTGGTCTGTGTCTATCTCTTGGTCTTTATCTTTATCTAGTCTTATATATGGACTGCGAGTATGGTCGTCAGTACGGTCGTCTTTATGGTTGTCAGTATGGTCATGAGTTGGTACACAGTCCGTTTCGTTTATGGATTTTGCCTCAACCCCAATAATCTGATAACCTGCCGCTTGACGATTCCCATGACCGGATTGAACAACAATCAAATCAGCTTCTTCTAATCGCTTACGGGCTTTAAGAATACTGCTTTTACAAGCATCCATTTCAGTCTGAAGTCGAATCATAGGAATATAAAGTCTTTCCTTCTCCCATCGCATTTTATTGGCAATATCCAACAACTTAAAGTACAAACCGATTTCAACTGCAGAAAAACTATAGCCTTCATGGACTTTCCAAAAACGATTGATTAAATCAATATAAGACATGTCATCCTCTCCTTTTTCATATAGTGAATCATCATATTTATAACCACGTTATGTGTTAGTATATCACATTGTGTGGAATTTTTCAATAAAGGGGTCAAATAAGACATAAAAAAATAATTTCAAACTTTAGTTCTTGGATGTTATTAGCACGTGGTTCACTTTTCGAGTGCGATGTGGAGTAGTATTCAGTTTAACTGTTCTCATGTAACATTTTTCTTTGTTTTTTGTTTCCAATCTGGTAGAATAGACAATGATAATCATAAATTTAGATAAATCACTTACAAATCATGAAATATATAAATTTTTTTTTGTTTATATTCAACCTTTTATTAGAAATTATTCGATTTAAGTAATGTATTTCCGCTATCTGGCAAAGGGCGTAAAAAGAAATGTTTATTTTCTTTAAGAAAGATCCAGATTCAATTAAAAGGGAAAGGCAAAAAGAAAATCAAATTTATTAAAGATTAGAAGAATATTTAAAGTCCACACAAAGAACACCCACAACAGTATTCCTGGATAGGTGGTGAGAAAAGATTTGAAAAAATGAAAGATGGAATGAAAGGTAAAATTTAAAAACACATCATAAAAAAACAAGTTACCCTGTAAAACCAACTGATACAGCTAAACAAGAAGGTGCAAACAGAACCATTTCCGTTACTTTTTCCTGGATGAGATTGTTTTAAATGTGGCCTTAGGAGGGCAAAAAATGTTTTTAATTGATAGAGAAAAGAACAAAGCGTTGTCAATAAACAAGAAGACCTTTAAAGAATTGGAATTCAAAGAAAGGCAGCATCTTCAAGAGTGGATTTGTAAAAACACTGATATTTTAGGAGAACGATTGCTTATTATACAAAAAGAATTCAGTGGTTTTGATGATACATATGAAAGATTAGATCTACTGGCACTTGATGAAAACGGAAATTTGGTTATCATCGAAAACAAATTAGACGATAGTGGTAGAGATGTTGATGGCAATCATTGAAATATGCGTCTTACTGTTCAAGCCTTACCAAGAGTGATATTAAAGATATATTTCAAAAATATCTTGATGAACAAGGAAAAAATGAATATGCAGAGAAGCTGATATGCGAATACCTCGGTGTAGATGATTTCAATGAAGTTGACCTCAACAATGAAGATCAACGGTTAATAATGGTCGCAGCCAATTTCAGAAAAGAAGTGACGTCCACTACCATGTGGCTTCTGGAACATAATATCAAAATTAAATGTATCAAAGTAACGCCTTTTGAATTAAATGGACAAATCTTACTGGATACGGAGCAAATCATTCCTATTGTGGATGCAGAAGAATATTTGATAAAGATAGCGAACAAGAAACAGGAGGAATTGATTAACAAGCAGAAACAGCAAACACGGCATACTGTCAGGATTGCTTTTTGGACACAGCTCCTGCAATCGATGAATGAGAAATCGGATCTATTTAAGAATATTAGTCCATCAAAGGATAATTGGATAGGTTGCGGTAGTGGTCATGGAGGTTTATCATATGTGTTTGCTGTCACCGGAAATGATGCGAGAATTAAACTTTATAGTAATCGAGGATCGCAAGAAGAAAACAAAGCACTTTTTGATCGAATACATGATCATAAAGAAACGATTGAAAAACTATTTGGAGACCATCTGGAATGGCTAAGATTAGATGAAGGCAAAGGAAGCAGAATTGCTTACCGAAAAAAAGATGTCAGCGTTTTTAATGAAGAAGACTGGCCAACAATGATAGATTTTTTAACGACTAATATGATCAAATTTGAAAAGTCGCTAAAAAATACTCTTACAAATCTAATGAGTAAGTAAACAAAAGGAAGAGGTTTCTTGCGGTAAGTGAATGGAAGCAAAAGTCTTCCTATACAAGTGGCGAGAAAAGATTTAAAAAAAGAAGGATGGAATGAAAGGGGAGGTTTAAAACATATTATAAAAACATACTATCCTGTAAAACCCCCTGATATAGCTAAATGTGAAGTTGCAAAAAGAACCGTCCCCTCTGCTTCTC
>DAOTHY010000071.1:0-4351 GCA_035447925.1 Thermotogota bacterium | reverse complement strand
ATCGCTCCCGGTAGGGGGGAAATGGATGCTTTTTGGGTCTCTGATTGTGTGACGGCCTAATAGATACATACCTTGCCATAACGGTGTTTGAAAGCGTAGCAGCTATTTCAAAGTGATAGAAACTCTAAGGGCTTTCTAAGCTTTCTTGTGTATTCTTGCGTGGATTCATTAAGAAAAAGATTGTATGATTAACGGATGAAAAGGGGTGTAGGCTATGACACAGACACACGCAGGTTTTACCAGAGTTCGTGTTTTTATTCAGCTAATTTTTGTTGTTTTGATTCTATTAATCAGTGTTGCACATGCAAATGGATGGGGAGGCGAAAATCTTCATGGTCTTTGTCCTTTTGGCGGGGTTGCGACACTGTACACATTTGTCACAACGGGCGATTATATCCGGCATATCGGACAATCGGATTTCATTATGTTGTTTGCCCTGATCTTGACCTTAATCGCTGCAGGCGCCTTTTTCTGTGGTTGGATCTGTCCCCTTGGCACTGTTCAGGAATGGGTGGGAAAACTGGGCAGAAAGTTATTTGGAAAGCGTTATAACAAGGTTCCCAGAAAGCTGGATAGAATATTGGGTTACCTGAGATTTGTGGTGTTGGCAATCGTTATCATCCAAACTGCCCGATCATTCACACTTGTTTTTAAGGATTTTGACCCTTATTTTAATCTGTTTAATATCTGGACGGATGAAATTTCCATCACGGGATATATCACGGTTCTGGTGACGCTGATCGCCTCTTTACTGGTTGAGAGGCCGTTTTGCCGTTACGCCTGTCCGCTGGGTGCGATTAACGGATTGTTCAACGTTTTCAGCATAACGACAATCAGAAGGAATGAAACGAGCTGCATCAATTGTAAGCAATGCGATCTGGCTTGTCCGGTGAACCTGGAACCTTCAAGCAGTAAACAGATTCAAAGCATGGCTTGCACCAGATGTATGAAGTGCGTGGAAGCGTGCCCGGTGAATCAAAAAGAGCCCACATTAACGGTCGGTTTACCCGGAAAAAGGAAGTTGTTTCATAACGGGATGGTTTATGCCATTGTGATGCTTGTAATTTTTATTGTGCCAATAGGGATTTCAATTGCTTTGGGTGCCTTTGAAAGCGATGAACCTCTTGTGTATAAAACGGCTGATGATATCCGAGGGGCGTCTACTGTTGCAGATATTGCGGAAAATTATGACATCGAGATTGATTTGATTTACAAGGCCTTCAATATTCCTGAAACCCTCGATACTACGACCAAGATTAAAGATCTGGAGGGTGATTTGGGTGTAGCCGTATCAGATATCAGGCTTTTTGTAGAGTATATCGACCGGCCTATAAGCGAAATAAACAAAGGGACGATGTCACAAAATTCAAGTAGTACACAGACTCTGCGGGACTATGTCAATATCAATGCCCCGGGATCGTATTATCATCTCGTGGAAAAAGAAGGGGTTAATGCTTCTGAAGTGGACAAGGCCAATCAGATTAAACGGGTCACCATGTTGATTGATATTAAATCAATGGTCAAAGATTATGATGATTTCAGACAGACCTTTTCGATCCCTGAAGATCAGCCTTTGAACACAGAAATGAGGGATTTGATCGATGAACTGGGAGTCGAATTGGAAGCCATCAGGACTTATGTGGAGACACATAAGAAATAAAAAATAATCCATTTACAGCTTTTATATAGGGGCTGTTGGAGCGCTCCGCTTTCATCACTTTATGTACCTTGAGCGCAGCGAAGGGAAGGGTGATAGAAATGAAAATATCTCAAGTACAAAGAGATGAACCGAACGAATTTTGTCAGATAAAAGGTGCAAGAGAAATATCCACGAACACAATGATAGAACTATGGGATAATGAGATATCAAAGCCTGAATGGTGTTTTATTGTTGAGGTGGGAAACAATGGAAAGGGACGGATTGGCTTTTTTAAAGCGGGAGATGAGAAAAATCTAAACATGTTTGCGCTCCATTTTCCGGGTTTGGATGATGCTAATTCAGAAACACCGGAGATGTTTTTGACCGAAATTTTCGGTTTTATGCGAAACAAAGGCGTTCTTTCGATTAATTATCACTTGGATTCTGAAACAGAAAACCATATAATGCTATTAGAGGTTTTGAAAAAGACCGGAATGCAAGTGACACAGTCAAAAAAGAGCTATCTCCTTGAGAGAAAGGCGTCAAGTAAGCCATCACAAAACCGGTTAGACTATAAAACGCTTTCAGAAGTGGGAAAAGAGGCCTTTTTAACAGCTATTTCCGAAGTAACTCAAGGAACACTGGATAGAGAAGATGAAAGAGTATACAAAGAACGGGGTAAGGAAAAAGCGGCTGAAGAGCATATGAATCTCTTAAAAGACATTGGAGATAGAGATGATACATGGTATTTGGCGTATGAACAAGGTGTTTTCGTTGGCCTTGTTATTCCTCAGAAGATTGATAAACAAACAGGAGTCATCAATTACATTGGTGTTGTTCCAGCTCAAAGGGGAAAGGGTTATGTGTCCGCTTTGTTAGAAAAAGGAATTAGCAGCCTTTTTCAAAGAAAGTTCCAAAGGATCATAGCAGACATTGATGAGCTAAACTTTCCTATGGAAAAAGCACTAAAAAAACTCGGGTTTAAAGAAGATAAGAAAATCTGGGTTTTGAATATCTCTCTCAAAAAAGAATGATAAGAGATACCGGTTTTTATGATCGGTGTGTGAATACTGCCGGAGGAATGAATTTGTGTCTCCGGTAAAGTATTATCCAATTTCATAAAATCAAACCGATGATTTGGTTTTCAGATTAGTGCGTTTGGATTCTCTAAACGAATGGAGGGTATTGGTATGAAAAAAAGACAATGTATCTTTTTGTTGTTTGTATTCTCTATGACCGTTATGTTTGGAAATTTGTGGATGGACCGATTTTCTTTTGGAAAAATAGGAGATGATATGATCGATTTATATTCTTTACACAACGAGAACCATATGATTGTCAGGATTACAAATTATGGAGGCATTATTCAATCCATTCTTCTGCCGGATAGACATGGTCATATCGATGATGTGGTTTTGGGGTTTTCAGATCTGGACAGTTATCTCTCCGATACCAGTTCATTCGGATGCATTGTTGGCAGGTATGCGAATCGAATTGCAGGGGGAAAATTCTCAATAGACGGTGTCGACTATTTCCTCCCCCAAAACGAGGGGACAAATTGTTTGCATGGCGGTCTTGAGGGTTTTTGCAAAAAGATTTGGCAGGTTAAAGAAATACGGGGCGAGGATTATGTCGGCTTAGAATTGTATTATCATAGTCTTGATGGGGAAGAGGGTTTCCCGGGAAACTTGAAGACTTGGGTTCGCTACACACTCACTCAAAATAATGATCTGATCATCGAATACCGTGCACAAACGGACAAACCCACACCGGTCAATTTGACAAATCATACCTATTTCAATTTAAGCGGACATCAGAATGGTGATATTCTTCAGCATATTCTTTGGATTAACGGAGACAAATATGCGCAATTGGACGAAAGACAGATTCCAACCGGCAGAATATTAAGTGTAACAGGTACCCCTCTTGATTTTACAACCCCTACCGCTATCGGGAAACGCATCCATGATGATTTTGATCAACTCATCATCGGAAAAGGATACGATCAGAGTTTTGTGATGTCTCAACAGAAAAAACTCAATATTGGAGCGATACTATTCGATCCTTCGAGCGGTAGAAAATTGACAGTTTCAACAACGGAACCGGTTGTCCAAATCTATAGTTCAAATCATCTGAATGGTGTGAATGGGAAAAATGATGTTGTATACAATCAATATGGCGGATTTTGTCTTGAAACTCAGCATCTTCCGGATTCTCCAAATCAACCCGAATTTCCCGATACCATCCTTCGTCCGGGAGAATTATTTTATTCCAAAACGGTCTTTCATTTTGACATGGTGGAGGAGTTTCCATAAAAAACAAAGGCAGTTAGATGAATGGAAGAAGAAAATGAGGAAGAGAAGGTAAAACGAGCCGCCACACCGGTTGTATCGAATCAATGGCCAAAGATTACGATGATTTCTTCAAGACCTTCGTGAGAGGGTCTTGAGTATAAAAATATGATATAATTTTCATAGCAGAAAGTGCCAAATCATGGTATTTCCAATGTGTATGGGTTGGTTTGAGCACGCTCGTTTTAACAAAACTACAGTTATATTAAGGGGCTATATGCATTTAACGATTGATGCGTTAAAAGAATGGGTTCAAAAAATCGAAGAAATGAAAATAGCCAGATGCGACAAATTACTAACGACATTGTCTGCTCTTTTCGAAGAATACAGGTATTTTGAAAACCGTTCGTTTAAAACCGTC
>DAOTHY010000070.1:0-10200 GCA_035447925.1 Thermotogota bacterium | reverse complement strand
TTGAACAAAATCCAGGGGTTTTGGTAAGTATTCCGTGTACCATTTGGACGGATCTCGACACAACAGCTGTCCGACTGCTTGAGTAATCTTCTTTTCAAGTCTCGCTTTTAAGCCGTCATCCCTTTGCCTCTCAAATAAACGGATATAACAAAAGATTTCATGTTCGGATTGAAACTTGTCCGTTCGCTCAATTGTTTCCACTGCCAACCGATTGAGTGATTCGATATCCCAATCCGAAACATAATCTTGAAAGTCCAGCAAATACCCGATAATCTCGGCCGTTGGATTGCCCCAGGAATAATCGATCACCGTCATGCGGCTATCCTCATTGAAATGCCACCAGGGGGCATGGGGATAGTCGTTTACCTCAGCCGGAACGGCAAACCAACGTTGCTGCTGCGTGTTAAATGTCTTTTTCAGGTACCTGACAGCCTCTTCAATCATGTGAAATGGCAAATCACCCTTGCAATAGTTGCTGATGGTACTCAAACCCATGCTGGTCGCCATCGCCGAAGAATGGGGAAGGGTAAAATCCGGCTCAATACCCTTACCAAATCCCCCATCCGGATTCTGATAGGCTTTCAACGCCTCAATGACATCTGAAATCAAACCGTCGAAAAACGTCAGATGTATCAAAGCCTTTTCCAGATCACTGCCCAGCTGCAAGATCGTCTCAACGGACCTGTTAAAAGAACTGACGGATAATTTGTTCATCTGATCACCCTTTTCTAATCATTTTTTTATGATCATCACTGAATTGAAAAAGCCCTCATGGCAGGTCTCTTCAACCCGAATACTTCTTATGAGTATAACATGATACCCACACGAAAGACCAGGCATTCGTGCTATAATTGTCTGTTCAGGAGTATAAAAAAGGAGATGATCCTTCATGACATCAAACATGACCCATGTTAAACGGCAGATTCTTCTCATGATTGCCCTTTTGTTGTTCACCTTTTTGTTTGGAGACAAGGTGGTTTTGCAAAACGGCACAGAAATTACCGGAACGATCGTTTCATCAGAAGCAGATACGGTCATTATCCGAGATATCAACGACCGGATACACCGGTTACTGAAAGTCGAGATCAACCGTATCGAAAGGAGCCTCACCTTGCTGAACCCGTCCCAGCTACCGGTTGTGTCCTATGACCAAGAAAACAACAACAGCTTTTCGACAGCCAATTTCTTAAAATTGGATTCAGGCGGGTTCCTTTCATTTGAAGCCAATATTTCCGAACCGAGAGATCGGGATTATTATTATTTCGTTGTGGACAAAACCGGCTATTACCAGATCACGGTAACTGCCAAAGATTCCTCTTACCGTCCCGGAATCCGTGTGATCAACGCCAACAACGCCACAATGATCAACTGGTCCTGGGCTGAGATCGGCAATCCTGAAATCAAAACAGGATTTGACCAGGGGTATTTGAATCTGGGAGACAAGGTTTATTTTGAAGTCGCCCATCATGGTGACAACAACACGATGGCTTATCACGTGCAACTGTCCGTGGATGCTATGCTGGATACCTATGAACCCAGCAACCGCTTTAAAGAGGCCAGGCTCATCAACGAAAACAGTGATATACGGGATTTCATTTTTCCCCGGGGCGACAGTGACTATTACCGGATCATCGTTCCTCAGGCCGGCCGGCTTCTCATGGATTACTATCACGAAGATGCGGCCATGCGCCCGTCATTAAGGCTGATCACCAGTGAAAATACCACGCTCATGAACTGGATGAACGCCGAAGATGTGGGACAAATGGTTCAGCAAACTTGTGATTTCTCTGCATCAGATGAGGTGGTTCTGGAATTGATGGATTACAGGGACTCCAGAAGATCACTGTTGACTTACCGGCTGACAACACAGTTCATTCCCATCCCGGATGCCTACGAACCCAACAACCGCTTCAGCCAAGCCAAACCCATTCCCGTCGATCAACGGATAACAGCCTACATTTTCCCCATACGGGATTCGGATTGGTTCCATTTTAACGTGGATCAACCCGGTATTCTTGACATTCGGATCGCTTCCGACGACCCGCTCGTCCGTCCCTCACTCCGGATCGTTTCTTCTGAAAACATCACCCTTCACAACTGGGTGACTGCTAAAGAGAACACCAGTGAAGCCCAACTGTCCATTGAACTGCTCCCGGACACTTACTATTTACAAATTGCGCAATACGGCGAAAATTATGCCAGCTTAATGTCCTATCGGCTCGATTTAACTCTGACTCCTGCGATCGATACCCTGGAACCCAATTCTTCTTTTGCCATGGCCAGAACCATCGGACTGAACAGCCCCATCAACGCAACCATATTCCCGAAAAGAGATGGGGATTTTTACAAAGTCCTAATTGAGTACCCCTGTGAGCTCATGGTTCACGTCCAATCAGACACCTCTTTAAGAATGGCTGTGCGGATGATCACCGCTAACAACGCCACTTTCATTAATTGGCAAACCGCAAAAGACGCCGGGCAGGATCTGGACTTCACTGCCACTATCAAAGAGCCCGGATGGTACTATTTGGAGTTACGCCATCAGCATGATTCGGGCAGCTCTGTGACGCCTTATCAGTTGTTGTTGACGGATAGATGAGGGGGGAATGAACAGGAAGGGGTGAATCAAAGCGAGTGTAGTCAAATACGGGGTGGTCACGCTTGAATGGTGGCCATCCCCGTGACTATTCATTATTCGATGATTTCAATCAAACCGCCAAATGTGGGATCCGTAATATAAAGATAAAAATAATCTCCTTCATATTCCACCGTTGGAATCACAATGTCCTTCAAATCATCGTAGAGTTGTGGTGAAGCAAAGAAATGACCGGGTATGAGGTAGGTGTTTTCAGCCATTTCAATTTTCTCGGTGGGGTCTGTCACCAGGGCTATCACTTGATCCAGAGCATCAATGATCTCGACAGGCAAGTCTCCGAGAAGGATTTGTCCGACATCAACCGCTTGGGTACATAGATCAATGATGGCGTTTTGCCAGGAGACGATGGCATCCAATCCGCCGTTCTCGTCATCGTAGAATGTCAAGAATTCCTCAGGTAAAATCGCCTGGAATTCCGTGCTGCTGATGATTCCGTCCTGATTGGTGTCCAAAGTGGACGTCGCATAATTCATGGGAACATCTGCATTTTCCATCTCATCCAGAAAATCCGTTAACTCGGGTGTTGGATCCAGATCCCATATCATCAACGGTTCAAGCATCGTCAGTTCCAGATTAACCAAAGCCAGCAGAATCTTAGCCTGGTTGATATCGATACTCAATTTGTCCGCACTGTTAAAAACGGGTTCGTAGCCTTCCTCAATCATGCCTGTATCCATCAGCGCTTCAAAGGTTTGAAGATCAAACCAGGCATCCCCCCTGACAGAATCGTCGAAAAAGCCTCTGGAAGACCTGGAGGACAATTTGGATAAAAGAGTTGACATACGTCCTTGAAAACCAGGACCGAAGTAGATTTCAGGTTCATAGGCAAATAACAGCCACCAAACCCTTGATTCTCCCTCTACATCAAACGTGAAACGCAGCGGCTGATCGGGGTCGACAAACCCGTCTTCGTTCCAATCGAAGGCGTTGGGATTGACCTCCATAACATCTCCCTCCGCCATATTCATCACGGCAATGGTTAAAGCGAATTTGGCCATCTCCATCTGGGCAACAATGTCAGCAATCTTGGACTGAATCAACGACAAATCCATCGTGTCCGCCCGATCCGCTAAAACCCTTGCCAACATCATCCCCCCCGCAGCGCTTTTCACAGGCTGCTGGATCAGCCCCCTGAATTGATTCAACTGATCAAGGGTCAAATAATCGGCTACAATATCCATCATTTCCTTTTGTGAGCGCAGGAATTGGATCAAACCAACGCCCATATTGGCCTGGGGATTACCCGGATCATATTGCAAGATCTCTTCAAAAAGCTCTTCAGCGGTTTCATCATCTCCTTCGCTCATTGCGGCTTCTGCTTGTGCATTCTTCTGGTTGATCTGTGCCGTTGTCAACGGTTGCGTTTCGTTGCAGGCGATGAGCGTTAGCAACAAAAGCAAGACAATCGTGACCGGAAAGACATTTCTTTTCATCATTCATCACACCTCCCGATGTATTGTAAAAAAATTTTTTTTCGCTATGATTGTGATTATACACTTTTTAGAGCCTTTATTTCAAATGTTATGTTAAAAAAGATGCATTTTCAGAAAACAGATAATGAAGGATTTGTTCAACGGATTGTTTGATCTGTTCCCTCGCACCACTCATCGCTGAGGTGGAAGAACGGATTGTGATTTCAGGATGTGCCGGTCTTTCATAGGGAGCACTGATACCGGTGAAGTCCTTGATTGCACCTTCTCTGGCTAATTTGTACAGTCCCTTGACATCCCGCTGCTCGCAGACTTCCAGCGGGCAGTCCACAAAGACCTCGATAAAACGCCCCTTTCCCGCCTTTTCCCGAACACCTTGGCGGTCTTTGAGATAGGGTGAGATGAACGAGACAATGGTGATCAGTCCGGCATCCAGAAACAAACAGGCCACCTCACCGATACGACGGATATTCTCCTGCCGGTCTTTGGGCGAAAAAGAAAGATCGCCGTTCAAACCGTGACGAATGTTGTCACCGTCCAGCAAATAGGTGTAAAATCCTCTTTCGTAAAGCCTTTTTTCCAATTCGACTGCCAGGGTGGTTTTTCCTGAACCGGAAAGACCCGTAAACCAGATAATCAAGCCTTTTTGCTTCATCACTTTTTCACGGTCACTTAAGGTTACCTTTGTATCCTGCCAGACGATGTGCTCAGCCACGATGCATCCTCTGCCTTTGGCAGACAAACGAGATAAACGGCTGGATGTCCTGCTCAGATACTTCCACACCCAAGGGAATTTGAGGTTTGTTGGCTCCGTGAAAATCCGAACCCCCTGTGGCGATTAAGTTGTATTGACTGGCGAATCCCATGTATTCACGGATCATTAGAGGGGTATGTTGGGAATAGAAAACCTCGATGCCATCAAGCCCGTAAGAAACCAATTTCTTCAACAGATGCTCCAGATCTCGCCCTTCAAGCTTCGTCTGATAGGGATGAGCCATGACGGCAATTCCGCCGGCGGCGTGAATGATCTCGATGGCCTTGTCCGGGTCAAAGCGTTTTTTGTCCATATACAGGGGTGCCCCTTTTTTCAGGTAATTGTCAAACGCCTCCTGAAAGGAGGACACATAGCCTTTACGTACCATCAGATTGGCAAAGTGAGGCCTGCCAACCAAATCAGAACCCGCTTCATCGATGAGTTCTTCCAGGGTTATTTCCATTCCGAAACGGCTCATCTTCTCCAGCATTTGTTGATTGCGACCTTTACGATAGTCTTGTAACTCATTTAAGGATTCATTAAAACCACGATCATGCAAATCAAAACCATAGCCAAGTATATGCAAGGTTTTCTCAAATTCCGCACTGATTTCCACGCCCGTAACCGACAACAAGCCTTCAGGAATCTCTTTCAGGCTTTTCAAACCGTCAATGGTGTCGTGATCGGTAATGGCAAAGTACTGGATAGCGTGTTTCTCTATTTCACCCACTAATTGCTCCGGTGTGAGCGTCCCATCTGATGCGGTTGTATGGATGTGAAAATCAACAAGCATGCAATCATCTCCTCACTCAATTTTATCATATGTCTCAATCTACATTTTGTGATAAGGCAACACAGAAAAGGGACAACATGCCAACAAAAAGAAAAAGACATCGGACTTTTTCAATCCGATGTCTTTGAAGAGAGGCGTGTTTTACGTTGTTCATAAGGGGGATACTCTAATGAAGACCCTTTCGGGAACCGATCCTAAATGTCACTGACAGGATCTAACGGTTTGCATTCCTTCAAATCACTGTTATTACTTCTTTTCATCGCGTCTGGGTTTTTCTTCTTTCGCTTATTTTTTTATCTCAACAAGCATAATAATAGACGCAAGAAAAGAATAAATAATTACTCACTTTGAAGGGAATGCTGGAAAAGGCCTTCCAAATTGCAATGTTCCACGATCAAATCGATGAGCGGAGACAAGAGTGTGGACAAAACAAATTCAGGGATGGGAAGGTTGAACGGTCTGAGAAATGCCGTGATCTCGCCAATGACGGTTTGTTTTTTTTGTTCCCCGCTTAAATGTGTACTCTCGACTTGTGTTATAATGGAAGCCAAAAGCACTACACATTTCCAGATGGTCAACCCTGTTTTTTCAAGCTGCATTTTTCACCTCCTTGGGGTTGTGATCATGATTGAGAACAGTTGCTAACACAGATGGAGTTAAAACCCACAACCGGCTGGCGGCACGGTTGTGGGCGATTTGTTATTCGACCAGATCAATGAGTTCAGTCGATGTGGTATCAATGACATGAGCTTCATCAAATACTGGGTAGTCCACAACGAAGCCTTCAGCGTAGTTGGCCATATAATCCTGGATGATAGCCGTTTTTGTGTCTATATCAGCGGCCGGCTCAGGTACTTTAATGGTCTTTCTTCCTGTCCCATCTGATTTGGTAAAAATCAAATTCAATGTTCTTGCCATCATTTCACCTCCTTTCTCGTTTTTTTCTCTTGGTGTTAGTTAATTGGACCCAGTACTTGCGTTGAATTGACCTCTATTCCAAATATGGAATAAGAAGAGAATTCCGCAAAAGCATAGGCCATGTCATAGGCCTGCTGTGTTGTGGTTGCTGCGTTGACGGGTATATAGACCCGTTTCAACACCGGTTTGTCTGAAACCACACCCGTGTCCAGGATGATTTCCAGCTTCTTGGTTTCAATGGTCATGTTAGCGGTATCTCCGATTGCCATTATTTCACCTCCTTCCTTTTGAGAAATACGTATAGTGGCCTCTTCTGCGAAAAGATCACTTATCGTGGTTACATACCGATAATATCACACTTTTTATGTTTTGTCAACCCTTATACCACAAATCGTGGTTTCGGTTTGTTTATGCTGTTTTCCGATTGGTTGTTGTTTGATCCCTATTCATTTTAGGAATTTTATAATCAGAAAAAAAGGTATTGAAACCTTAGTGATGGCGGTGTCTCGTTTTTCCAAGGAAAAAACATGATAAAATTCTCTTAGAAGGAGATGATTTGAGTGGAAACCAACGATTTTTATAAAGGACTGCTTGAAGAGTTGCATGAAGGTGTTTATTTTGTTGACAATAACCGAAAAATCACCTACTGGAATAAAGCCGCTGAAAGAATAACCGGTTATTTAGCCCGGGAGGTTGAGGGCACGCATTGTTATGATAACCTTTTGGTGCATGTGGATGACAACGGCAACAATCTCTGTACCGGCCTGTGTCCGCTGGCAATGACGATCAAGACTTTGGATAAATTTGCCGGAAAGGTCTATCTTCATCACAAAGACGGCCATCGTGTTCCGGTGAACATTAAAACCATCCCGATGCAGAATCCCGAAACGGGCATCGTAGAAGGGGGAGTTGAGGTCTTTACCGATGAGAAATTCCCGGAGGAGATTGAAAAAAAACTGATAGAACTGGAAAAACTTGCCTCTAAAGATGAGTTATGCGGAATTGCCAACCGGCGTTTTATGAAGGAAAAAATAAAAATGCTCATCGACCTGAATCAACATTACGACATGACTTTCGGGCTGGTTTTTGTGGATATTGATCATTTTAAGCGCATCAACGACACCTATTCCCATGATACCGGCGACAAAGTGCTAAAAATGATCAGCAACACCATGCTAAGCAATACCAGAGATACCGATTTGGTCGCCAGATGGGGAGGAGAGGAGTTTGTGGCGGTCTTTCCAGAAATCCAACCGGATATCTTCAAAAAAGTGGTGGAACGGTTGCGTTTTCTCATTGAAAAGAGTTTCATATCTGAGCGGCCGACTGGAGGCAAGGCAGAAGAAGGCCCCATACTCATATCTGTGACAGCTTCCATGGGAGCGACTTTGGTCCAAAAAGGCGATGGTGTCGACTCCATTGTGGAACGGGCGGACAAACTCATGTATCACAGTAAAAATAACGGAAGAAACCAGATCACCTTTGATTTCTAATTTAATCATCCATCTGATTTCATGAACGCCCTTTTTTCGTCACATAGTCTATGCAAACAGTTACTGTTTTTTTTCTACACTTCAGTTCATCTCTCCTGGTTCTGAAATCGGGAAGAATAAGACGACATTATCAGACTTTTTGACATGATGTTTGTTTTTCATTTTTGGTTGAATCATGATATAATACAAAATATCTAAAAAAGACATCAAAAAACCAAATAATAAATAAAGGAGAATGAAGAATATGAAAAAAACATGGGTATTTATACTGATGACAATGATACTTTTCTTTTTTGCCAGCTGTGTGAATCAAAACAGTCTGAATCCGTCGATATCATTGGGCCGGCTGGGTAATGAAGGAGAACTCTTTATCAAAGGAAATGCCTATCATATCATAGACTATCCCTTTTTGGGTATTTCAGTTGTGGCTTTGAACAGAGAAACCCTGCCAGAAAGTTTTTCTGGAGTCCAAGACTTATCCCTGCGATCAGAACAGATGGAAATAGCCTTCAGTACGAATCCGTATAACAAAGCCATACTGGAATTAACCCTTCCGGATTCATTCCCAAAGGAACAAATTCTCCTCATGTCCATTTTGCCATCCAGCAAGGATATGACGGAATCGGTTGCAGATGAAAGGGACGATTTGTATCTTGAATACGTAACCATTCAGAAAGCTGTCGAAGTAAACGGATCGAATCTTTATCAGATTGAAACCATGAATTTTATTTCAATGAGAAATGCAGGCGTTTTTGTTTTTGATCTGTTGGGGAATTTTATCATCCCTTCTTATGTAACCTCAAACGAAGCGTATACCTATGCTGTCAATACCTTTTTATCCGTCAGAAACGCATCGCCGGACACCAGTATTTCTGGCGCATTGACCTTTATAAAGGAATTACCAGCTCATGAAGATTATCTGGAAGACATTAATCCGAACACTGTCGTCGTTGAGGGAAATGATATCATCGTCGTTCCTCCCGAACAGGACGAAAGAAAGCTCCGGGATCTAGGACCAGAAGGTCCGTTAAACCTTCCCGACAATGTGTATCAAATCCTTGACAACACCTCTCTTTTCGGACTGTGGTCCGTCAGCTTCAAATCTTCAAGATTGCCAGAGCCGGAAGCAGCAGGTTCTTCGTGGCAATTGGTTTTAAATGAAACTGAATTCCTCTTTTACCAAAACATACACGACCCGGATATTTATGAGATTAATCTGGACGAAAGTCTTGTGGACGACATTGAACAGATTCGGGATGCCCATTTCCAGGTAGCAGATGAAGCAAGCTGTACCCTAACGGTTCAAAGCAATCCCCAGGCAGGCGGCGAAGTTCGTGTGAATGAAGGGGGTTGGGGGGACGTTCAGACGGTAGTCAGTATCATTGGACAGGCGGCAATTTTGGAAGCCCGTGAGAACGTCGGCTACAACTTTGACGGTTGGTATGAAAATCAGCAGCTCTTAAGTGTAAACAATCCCTACACCCTAACGGCAAACAGTGACAGGCAAATAGAAGCAAGATTCAGTCTGATTCCAAATACTCCCCCAACCGTTACGAAGGTAAGCGGGCCTGAAGGGACCATCAGAGAAACAACCTCATCATTCTCTTGGACCGGCTCTGACTCCGGTATCAGCGGTAGAAGCATCAGCCATTACAGGTATCAGAAAGACGGCGGCACTTGGACAACGATTAGCGGTACCTCATACACCTGGGGTCACGGCAGGGGTAATCACACCTTTGGTGTTGTGGCTGTAGATGACGAAGGTGCGGAATCTTCTATCGTCGAATGGGTCTTCAATTCCGTCGAAAATGTTCTCCCAACCGTTACGAAGGTAAGCGGGCCTGAAGGGACCATCAGAGAAACAACCTCATCATTCTCTTGGACCGGCTCTGACTCCGGTATCAGCGGTAGAAGCATCAGCCATTACAGGTATCAGAAAGACGGCGGCACTTGGACAACGATTAGCGGTACCTCATACACCTGGGGTCACGGCAGGGGTAATCACACCTTTGGTGTTGTGGCTGTAGATGACGAAGGTGCGGAATCTTCTATCGTCGAATGGGTCTTCAATTCCGTCGAAAATGTTCCACCCACCCTGACCAAAGTAAGCGGGGTCAGCGGGACAACTTCCCAAACATCCGCCACTTTCTCCTGGA
>DAOTHY010000069.1:0-10441 GCA_035447925.1 Thermotogota bacterium | reverse complement strand
ACATTGGTTAAAGAGATCCGACTAATACGAAGCCTCTCAATAAAAGGTTTTTCTATGATTGCTAATCCCCCGGTCCACTTGGCTAAAAAAACGGAAAAATAAGCTAAAAGTTCTTCTATATTATTATAACGAAACTCATCAAGCAACTCTAAATCCGAACTGTTTGCCGTTTGCATGGTTCTCATATTCTTCAAGCACTCCACATAGAATCGATAACCTTTATCTGTAGGCATTCTCCCGGCAGATGTATGGGGTTGTGTAATATAATCCATTTCTTCTAGCCTTTTCATTTCATTGCGTATTGTTGCACTAGAACAATCCAGACTAGAAATTTCCAATATTTTTTTTGAACTGACTGGTTTTTTAATGGCAATGAATTCTTGAATAACTGCATAGAGTATCATTTCTTGTCTTTTTGTCAATTCGCTATCCATAACCTACCTCCGTTTAGCACTCATGGCACGTGAGTGCTAACATCCATATGATATCATTACTGACTTTTTTTGTCAAGAAAAACAATCCTCACTTATTCTCCCAATTCTCATTGAAAAACTGAACTTCTTGCAAATCACACAAAGAAGAAAACTTTGACGAAACGAGAATCTACAGTTCTTTGACCCTTTGGTAAAAATAACTTGAAATGTGATAAAATTAAGCGAGAGATGATCCAAACGAATACCCATCATTTACCTTCACGAAGTTCGTAGTATATGCTAAAAAGGGGGAATCAAGATGACTATGAAAATACCGACAAAAAGAAAAATATTGGATTCAGCAAAAAAGATTTTTGCCAGCAAAGGATTTGACGGCACCTCTGTAGAAGAAATCGCCATCGACGCAGGGGTGAAAAAAGCGCTAATCTTTTACTATTTTCCCACTAAGGATTCTCTTTTTCTTGAAGCCTGGACTGAAGGAATTAATGAACTGGAAAGACATATATTTGGAAACACTCAAAGAGAAAATTCTTATTTGTCAAAATTGAAGAGAGTTCTCATCTCTTACATTGACTTTGTCATGAGTCGAAAAGAAATCATGAAATTAATTGAAATGGATAAAATGCGAATAATTGATAGTCAAAATGAAACAAATGTCAATATGCAGCCCCTTAAGTTGCGCTATAACTCATTTATCAAAAAAATTGAAAATCTAATCGATGAGGGGAAGCAAAAAGATTGTATTCCACAAACAATTCCCACTCGGGGAACTGCCAAGCTAATCGCTCAAAGTATTGGTGTCAATTCCATCAATGAAGACCTCAATGTAGACACAATCGTCAAATTCATCATGAAGGGATTATCTGTTAAAGAAGATTAATCAAATGGCAAGAAATAAGCAAATTGTTTTTTATCTCGATACGACCGTTGCAGGATTCGAACAAACTCAAATGATTATTGATGATTATCAATACTGGTTTAAAGAGGACAAATCGACTCGATTGTTTTTATTCTCTTCCGCCGGTCATCCAGCTGGTTTGAAGGCCTATTTTGCAAAAAATAAACAGACAAATCTTCATCACATCATTTTTTTGGAAAAAACAGTCAAACCTGAACAACTATATGAGTTTTATACTAAGAGGTTTTTGCTTAACGAATGGACACCCTACCGAAAAAACGACTTGTTTCGACTTTATCGGTTTTTTTATCCCTTGAATCAAGATACCTCTTTTGACAATCAGCCGATTGCCATACAGTATGATGTTCGTTACCATGAAAATCGCTCAGACGAATACAAAAGCTACCACCCTTCACAAACAACCCATATCAAGTCCGCTTTGGACTTTTACAAACCGGCCAAAATACTTGATGCCGGATGTGGTTCCGGAGCACAATTTTTCTACCTTAAGGAAAAACTTCATCAGTTGAAAACACATTATACTGGTGTGGACACCAGCCGATTTCAGATCATCAAAGCGATGGATCTTTTTAAACTTCCTTGGGCAACCTTTCAGTTGGGAGATATTACACATCTTGATTTTAAGGATCAGGCTTTCGATCTGGGATTCACGGAAAGTACACTTTTGTTTTGTACAGATCCGCTAAAAGGCTTAAAAGAACTCTACCGTGTTTGTAAAAACGGCTTTTTTGCCTCTCTTTATACTATCCAAAAAGCTTCACCTGAATTGAAATCGCTTAAAAAAGGCGCACTCTATTTGTTAGACACGGGAGCAACTTGGAAATACTATCATAAAATCACACCAAACGTTTACAAAATTCCGGATTATCATCAGACAAAAAAAACAATACAATCATTTGAAAATATCATCTGTGTGGAAAACAATACCGATCAGTTTTTCGAGCCCTTGGGTGTTAAAACGGTTAACCTCTTTATGTTCCCGAAAAAATGGTATACCCCTGATAAATTAACAGATTTTGCGTATCACCCTCTCATGTAGAGAAAAGAACATGTTATAATCAACGCAAAGAAAAGAACTGGAGGTTTTCTCTTGTTTAAAAAATTAGTGTGCCTATTCCTTTTTTTCATTAGCCTGAGCCTGTTTTCCTCAGAAGTGTATCTGATGGATGAAGAACTTCCTCCTGAGCGTTTTCAAATGCTGGGTGACAATTTGTATATTTACTCAGTCAACTTACTTCAAAAATTGAAAACTGATTTTGAATGGGACAATATCAACAAGACTTTAAATGTTCAGTGGAACGGTAACTTTATTCAATTTAACAATAATTCAACTAAAGTCACACTCAATGGTGAGCAAGTTTATTTAATGACAGCTCCAAGAATCATCAACAACCGTTTTTTTCTGCCTTTAATCGATACTTGTAGATTATTAGGGCTGAGAATGGTCAGTTCGGATAATAAATATTATATTTATTCCTCTTTTTCAGAATTAGAAAATTTCTATTGGATTCCAAACGGTTTGGTGCTATCTTTTTCAAAACCGGTTAGTGTTTCCATTGCCAAACAAGGCAATAATAACGCAATATTTGAAGTAATTGGAGCCCAAACCAATGATCTGATCAATACCACCAATTCAATGAACAACGTAAGCGGGTTTGTGGTGGAAAATATCTCTGAAAACACCATGAAGTCATTTTTAAGATTATCCTTTTCCTTTGAAAAGGATATCTCTTTTGAACCCATAACGATTGGCTCAACTGTATACTTGATGAAAACCGAAAGCTTTGTCACTGTGGAAGAAAAGACCCCCGATAAAGATGTCAAACGGATTGTCATCGATCCGGGACACGGCGGATTCGATCCTGGTGCCATTAGTCCGGATGGATTTCAGGAAAAAGATGGCGTTCTCCAGATCAGCAAATTCCTTGCAAAAAAGCTGCAAGACAAGGGATACGAAGTTTATCTAACCCGTACCAGAGATAATTACATTGAGTTGATGGAAAGGGGTCGTTTTGCCAATCAAAAAGATGCTGACCTGTTTATCAGCATTCACTTGAACTCATTGGATAATCCCACAGTAGAGGGGGTTGAACTTTTTTACTATGCTTTCTCAGAATACAGCTACAAGATACGTCTTGAAAGGTTATATGGTGCATCATCGCTAAGTGAAGAACAGATACAAAAGAAAATCTATAACAAGATCGACACCTCACTGAAGAGTGAAGAATATGTCAAAACCCTAAGCGATGTATTCGTTTCAGAAGGATTTAAGATACACAAAACAATATCGGAAGATTTCGCCGTTGTGGCTTACTCAGAGATGCCTGCTATCCTTATTGAATGTGGCTTTTTATCCAATCCTTCTTTTGCAAAAGAAATCCAGCAAGCTCAATACCAGGAAAAGATTGCCGATGCCATTACAAAAAGCGTAATGAAAATGTTTGGCGATACTGAATAGAAGAAGAAATGAGAAAAAATTTGTATTAAAAAACGGGGGAAAGAATAAATTGAAAAAGGCATTATTAGTCGTTGATGTTCAAAACGATTTCTATGAAACCGGTTCATTACCTGTCAAACAAGCCACTCAGATTAATCCGGTCATCAACAGAATGATGAAACATACTCAATACAAAGCCATTCTGGCAAGTCAGGACTGGCATCCTGCAGATCATGAAAGTTTCGCAGTAAATCAAGGAAAGGAGCCATTCACAGCATTTGATAATGAAAAAGGCATCGGCCCGGTTTTATGGCCTGTACACTGTCAACAGGGAACATTCGGGGCTCAATTTCATCAAGACATTCATTCAGAAAATTTTGACTATATCGTCCGAAAAGGAACCCATCCTCATGTAGACAGTTATTCCATTTTTAAGGAAAACAACGGAGCTGACTTGGGAATCGCCTCGCTGTTAAAAGAACTTGATATCTACGAATTGGATATTTGCGGATTAGCCCTTGACTATTGTGTCAGATACACCATCCATGATGCTTTGTTTTTCGGTTTTAAAATCAACCTGATCATCAATGCCACCAAAGGGGTTGAAGCAAATCCGGGAGATATCAAAAGAACCATGGAGGAGTTTAAACGTTGCGGTGTAGTCTTTAAAGAAGGCTAATAAGCGACTGGACTTGTTCTTTAAAGAATTCACCTCTTTTCTTATAATTCTCAAAAAGATCAAAACTAGACCCACCAGGACTAAACAAAATGACATCACCCGATTCGCTTTCTTTCATACAGGTTTGAATAGCCTCATGCCAACTGGTAAACAACTGTTTTTCAATCGAATCAGGAATTGATTGATTGAGTCTGTGAGCACTTTCACCACACAAATAAACTTTTTTACACCCATTGAAGATAACCCTTGCCAGTTGAGTGTAGTCATCCCCTTTATCTTTCGCACCTGCCAGTAAACGTATATTTTTACCCGGTCCCTGAAAGGATTGAATCGCTGAAATCAACGAATGGGCATTCGTGGACTTAGAATCATTCACAAACAGTCTCCCGTTGAACTTCAAAAATGGTTCTAAGCGGTGTTCACCTGCCGCAAATGTATTCAATCCTTTTTCAATCTGCTTTTCATCCATTCCGAAATGAAAGCAACATAAAGCAGCCAAAGCAATATTTTTTAAATTGTGAATACCTTTAAGTGTTATATTTGACAAATCAACAACACCGTACCGACCTTGAAGTGAAAGAATCAGTTGTTTAGTGTTTTCATTGACAGAACAATTCAAACCTTCTGAAGTACCAAACCGATAAGCCTCATACCCTTTCAATTCGACTGGCAGTATGGCTTCCTTTGAACAATCCAGCAACGATAATTTCGATTGAGTATAAGCATGAACCCCCCCATGCCAGTCCAAATGATCTTGTGCTATGTTGGTTATTCCCGCCAAGTCAAATATCTGGCGGTTTTTCTGTAAATGTTCAATCTGAAAACTGGATAATTCAAAGATCAACACCGCATGGCTTAGATCTTTATTGATCAACTCAAACGGCGAATAACCAATATTTCCAACTGCATAAGCTTCACGGCAAAGGCTCAATAAGTGATGAATTAACTCAACCGTAGTTGTCTTACCGTTTGTACCTGTAATGGCCATCAGATAATAAATGGGTGATTTTGTTTCCAGGAACAACTCAATGTCGGTTTTAATGTCAATCCCCTTTTTCCTAGCTTCTTGATATATTTCATGATCAAGATTAACCGAAGGACTGATCATTAACCTTTCGGTATCCAACAACTTCTGTGTATGCAACCCTTCCTCAAAGGCTATCGAATGCTGTGATAAGAAGTCACGCTTTTCAGGCTCAATTGATGTCGCAGAGGAAACGAAGAAATCTTCAGGATTATCCTGAAAAACATTTTTCAAAACAGCAAAATTACTGACTCCCAAACCTAAAAAAGTCATCTTGTATCTCATCTTATCCCTCATGCACCATGTTTTTCACGTTTTTGTCCCATTCAACGATTCCAGTTTGATTCTACATCGTTTGATAATTAGGCGATTCTTTTGTGATCTTGATATCATGCGGATGGCTTTCTGTTCGTGCAGCATTGGTGATTTTGATGAATTTAGCCTTCTTTTGCAATTCATTGATCGTTTTGGCTCCGCAATAACCCATGCCGGAACGTAATCCCCCGCATAATTGATAGACGATGTCTTCCACACTGCCTTTATAAGGGATCATTCCCTCCACACCTTCCGGAACCAGTTTCTCAGCGGAGGCACCCGATTGAAAATAGCGGTCACTGCTTCCTTTCACCATGGCACCAATACTGCCCATTCCACGATAGGATTTATATTTTCTTCCCTCATAGAGAATGGCTTCACCCGGAGCTTCTTCCGTTCCGGCAAAAATGGAGCCCAGCATGACAGATGATGCGCCCGCTGCAATAGCTTTCACAATATCTCCCGAATAGCGGATGCCCCCATCAGCAATCACCGGGATGTCAAATTCCGACGCGGCCTTGGCACAATCTTCTATTGCCGTCAATTGTGGAACCCCTATACCGGCAATGACACGTGTGGTACAAATGGATCCTGGTCCTATTCCCACTTTGACCGCATCCACACCAGCCTCGATCAACGCTTTTGTAGCTTCGGCAGTTGCGATATTTCCCCCGATGATTTGAATTTCAGGCCAACGCTGTTTGATCATTCGGATCGTGTTTAAAACATTCTTAGAATGTCCATGAGCCGTATCCACCACGATAAAATCAACACGGGAGCGAATCAACGCTTGTGCCCTTTCCATTGTATCTTCTCCGGTACCTACTGAGGCGCCAACAACCAATCTCCCCATTGTGTCTCTGGTGGCATTCGGGAATTCTACTACACTATTAATATCTTTAATAGTGATTAAGCCTTTGATAATATTATTCTCATCCACAATGGGTAATTTTTCAACCTTGTTCTCATGAAGGATCTTTTTTGCTTTCAATAATGTGATGCCCTCTCTTGCGGTAACCAATTTTTCGATAGGTGTCATCAAGTCTTTCACAGTTTTCTTGGGATCATCCTCGAACCGGATGTCTCGGTTCGTCACCATACCCAATAACTCGTTGTTAAGATTCACAACGGCCAAACCCCCGACTTTATATTCTCTCATCAATTGATCGGCTTCTGTTACGAACTTTTCCGGGGCTATGGTCAACGGATCATAAATGATACCGTTTTCGGTTCTTTTTATCCGGTCTACTTGTTCCGCTTGCTCTTTAATGGACATATTCTTATGAATGACCCCGACACCGCCATTTCTGGCCAAGGCTTTCGCCATGGCATATTCTGTAACGGTATCCATTGCTGCACTGACCAGGGGCATGTGTATAGTGATCCGCTTCGTTAGTCTCGAATCCAAACAGGTCTCCCTAGGAGTAACCTCTGAATATGCGGGTGCAAGCAGAACATCGTCAAAAGTAATGCCTTCTATCATCTCCATTTTTCACCCTCCCTGCCTGCTGTCATACAGGCAACTTCAATTTTTACTCAACAATGAGAAAATAGCGTTCTTGAAGAAAATCCTCATTGCTAAAATTGTATTGTATCGCATACTTCTCAACCATTTCATTTTGTTTAATCGGGACAATCTTCCCTATCTTAGTCCAGTTGTATCTGGAAAGAATGTAACCTCCGGATTCATATTCTGAAATATAAACCCCTTCTCCTCCTCTGTAGGGAAAAGCTGGGTTAAAATTAATCACTTGATTATTTTCGATCAGTGCTAAATCGGAATACTGTTGCTGATGAATTTCGTCTTTGATGACGACTTGTGCGCTAAATTGATCGTTCCAAATCGGCATGACTTCCGCAGTCTTTCCATTTGATGAAATGATTTTCCCGATGACCGTCAGTCGACTTGGAGAGACCAAAAAGCCTTTTTGCGGAATGCGTTCCATTGAAGCAACATGCAGAATTTGTGATCCCTTTGAACCAACGGTGTTGATAAGGGCACCGATCGGAATGTTATTGATTGTTTCCATTTGTTCACTGATTTGTAAAATATCTTTTAGGGCTTCATATTCTTTTTTATATATCAGCGTATAAGCGGTGTTGATAACACGTTCAACTTCTTCATCAGACAGTTTGAAGGCTTGATCTAAATTACTGATTAAACCATTGTACGATAGCCGCCAGCTTTCCAAGTAGGCAATATTGTTTTTGACAAGTATTTCCAACTGTTGATACGGTTGTGTAAAAAACAGGGCAAATGCCATCCAACCCAAAACACATAAAGAGCAACAAATAAAGGTTGTTTTTTCCAATGTGCTCATGCTTTTAAAAAACCTCTCGAATCAGTGGATGTAGCGTTTTGTTTTTATGGATTACCATATTACCACGAACACAAAGATACTCTGGTTCTTTTGGCACGATGAGATTGATCTCCATTGCCTGTTTCATATAGTTGACAAAACCTTGATAATTCGCCAATCCTCCGGCAAATAAAATACCCCTTTCCATTATATCCTTGATTAACTCAGGCGGAATGCCTTCCATACTTTCTCTCAAAGAATCCACCAAAAACTGAAGCTGTCTCAGGATCAAATCCCATATTTCTTTAACTGTGATTTGCATTTTTTTTGGCAACCCATTTTTTTTATCAATTCCAACAATCGGTCCCAGTTTACGTTCATTGGCATTCACCTGATTCAATGTTTCTTTGACCATAAACTCAACGGTGTTTTCTCCCAACATGATCTCATGGGCATCGCACATATATTGTGATGTCAATCGCATTAACGATCGAAGACTGAAATCCGGTGTTGCTGAAAAAACAAGGTTTGATAAAGATAAAATAGCCACTTCCGTATGTTCCGAGCCAACGATGACAATCATGTTGCCCTTGGATTCAGCCACATCCACTCCAGCACCTATGGTTGCTGCAATCGGTGAATCCACCAAATAACACTTTGAAGCACCGGCTTCAATAATCGCTTCACATAGAGCTTCCTGCTCTACAACTGTAGCGTTAATCGAAGTATTCACTATAAAATCGGGTTTAAATAACCCTGCTTTTGATTTATCTTTGAAAAAAAGTAGATGCAACAGTTGAACCATCACATCAAAATCACAGAAATTTCCTTCTCTGATCGGTTTGATCAGCCGAAAATCTGGAGGCAATTTCCCTAATAATTGCTTTGCAGTATCCCCATAAGCCGTTGTTTCGTTATATGCTGTTTTTAACAAAGCATTTGCTGTGTTGACTAGAATCTCTCCTGTTTTATCACAAATCTTCAGAATATCACTGCCGGGATCCATACTATAAACTGCTCGGATCAAAAAAATCACTTCTTTCTTAAACAGCCGGGAAACCCCGGCTGCTCTTTACAATAAGTGTACAAATAATCCGCTTCTTAATTTTGGCTCAAACCATGTCGATTTTGGAGGCATCGTTTGATCGGCATCAGCCACATCCAACAATTGTTCCATCAGGGTTGGATACATTGAAAAGGCGCATTTCCATTCACCACTGTTTACCTTGTTCTCTAATTCCCGTAAACCTCTGATACCGCCGATAAAATCGATTCTTTCATCCGCTCTGGGGTCTTCTATACCCAAAATCGGATGGAGCAAGTTATCCTGTAAAATAGCTACATCTAATGACTTCACCGGATCTGAAGCGTCAAAGGTCCCGTCTTTGGTTTTCAGCGAATACCATTTTTTATTGATATACAACCCGAACATCTTAGAAGATGAAGGTGAATAGGAAATATCGCCTTCTTCAGCTACTTCAAACCTCTCTTTGACTCGGTCGAAGAATTCCTTATCGCTTAATCCGTTTAAATCCTTGATAATTCGGTTATAATCCATGATTTTTAACTGCTTATGAGGGAAGAGAACCGCCAGGAAAAAGTTGTATTCTTCATTTCCTGTATGATTTGGATTCGCATCCTTTTTAATATCCCTTACACGTGAAGCTGATGCCGCACGATGATGCCCATCTGCAATATATAATGCATCGACATGATTAAATGCTTCTACCAATTCCTCTTGATTGGTCACTCTAAAAACCCGATGTCGGCAGCCGTATTCATCAGTTAAGTCATACAATGGTTCATTGTGTGTGTTTTGCATGATCAAATGATCGATTTGATCAACACTACGATAAGTCAAAAATACAGGACCGGTATTGGCATTTGTTGCCAATATGTTGTTAACACGGTCATCCTCTTTCTTCCTTCTTGTGAATTCGTGCTTTTTGATTTTGGACGATTGATATTCATCAACTGAAAAACATCCGGCAATTCCCACCTGCTTATGGCCTTGCCATTCCTGTTCATAACAGTAAAGTTGCTCCTCTTGTTCCTGAACCAGAACACCTTGATCAATGAACTTCTTCAGATTTTCGGATGCCTTTTGATAAACTTGTTTGTCATAGGGGTCAACCATTGGATCTAAATCGACCTCGGGTTTCACAACGTGCAGAAATGAATAATCGTTTCCCTTGACTTCTGCTCTGGCTTCATCAGAATTCAGAACATCGTAAGGTTTTGAGGCCACCTTTCCAACCAATTCCCTTTTTGGCCTAACAGCCTTAAACGGTTTCAAAATTGACATGTTACCATCCCTCCTCTAAGTTGAAACT
>DAOTHY010000068.1:0-10577 GCA_035447925.1 Thermotogota bacterium | reverse complement strand
GCGTTGAGTCTTTCAATCATAAGGTCGGCGATTTCCATCACATGTTCCTGGCTCAGGTTTTTGAAAACGACGATGTTGTCTAATCGGTTGATGATTTCGGGTTTGAAGTATTTTTTCATCTCGTCCATGACGATTTTTTCTCGCTTCATCTCTTTGTTCGCTTCGGCGCCAAAACCAACTGTTCTGGATCCTTCGATCAGCTTTTCCCCTCCGATGTTGCTGGTGAGTATGATGATGGCGTTTCTGAAATCCACAATGTGGCCTTGTCCGTCCGTTAATCGGCCATCTTCTAACAGTTGCAGCAGGATGTTGAATACTTCACTGTGGGCCTTTTCAATCTCATCCAACAGAACAACGGAATAAGGACGCCTTCTGACGGCTTCGGTCAACTGACCTCCTTCCTCATAGCCCACATATCCTGGAGAAGCACCAAGGAGACGGGAGACGGCTATTTTTTCAGTGTATTCGGACATATCGATTCTCACCAAAGCCTGTTCACTGCCGAATAGTTTTTCAGCTAATGTTTTTGCCAATTCCGTTTTTCCCACACCGGTTGGTCCTAAAAAGAGGAATGAACCGGTCGGCCTTTTTGGATCTTTTAGTCCAGATCTGGATCGTCGGATCGCTTGAGCCACACTTTGAACCGCTTCTTCCTGGTTGATGATGCTTTGATGTATCAGGTTTTCAAGATTCAGGAGTTTGTCTTTTTCTGATCGAAGCATTTTGGTGGTGGGTATACCTGTCCACTTTTCAACCACTTCTGCAATGATAAATTCGTTGACAATTTTGGGCTTTTTGTTTTGCTCTTCTTTCCAGGCTTCATATTCCTTTTCGTAATCCTTTTTCAACTTTTCCGTTTCATATTTCAAGCGAGCGGCTGCTTCATAATCGCCTTTTTCGGCCTCTTTTGTGATGTCTTCTTCTTTTTCTTTATACAGCCTTTCCAACTCTGTTATTTGAATGGGAACATAGGTGGTTTCGATTTTGATTTTGGAAGCGGCTTCGTCAATCAGGTCAATGGCTTTGTCCGGTAAAAACCGATCGGTGATGTAACGGTCGGATAGTTTGACGGCGGCTTCTATGGCATTTTGGTTGATACTGACCCCATGATGTTTTTCAAATACATCCCGCAATCCCGTTAGGATCTCGATGGCATCCTCAACAGATGGTTCTTCGATCATCACTTTTTGAAACCGTCGGTCCAAGGCTTTGTCTTTTTCGATATGTTTCCGGTATTCATCCAGGGTGGTCGCTCCGATACAACGCATTTCTCCCCTTGCCAAAGCGGGTTTCATCAGGTTAGCGGCATCGATGGAACCTTCTGTGGAACCTGCACCCACGACGGTGTGCATTTCGTCAATGAACAGGATGATCTCGCCGTCTCTTTTCTTGATGGCATCGATAACCCCTTTCATGCGTTCTTCAAATTCTCCCCGGAATTTGGTGCCGGCAATGAGCCGTCCCATATCCAATGACAGGATGGTTTTGCCTTTTAGGTACTCCGGGATGTTGCCTTCTACAATGCGCTGAGCAAGGCCTTCGGCAACTGCCGTTTTACCCACACCGGAATCGCCTACCAACACGGGGTTGTTTTTGGTCTTTCTTCCGATAATTTGGATGACACGCCTGATTTCATCATCTCGGCCGATGACAGGCATCAGTTGTTTTTCTTTCGCAAGCTTGCACAGATCGGTCGTGAATTTCTGCAAGGGACCCAGGTTTTCTTTTTCTTTGGTGCCTCCTGATGCCCTTAATTGCCTTAAATTCGCATAAACCGATTCCAGAATGACTTTATGTCGTTGTAGGATTTTTGCCGCTTCACATGTTTCTACTTTAAGCAATCCTAAAAGAAGATGTTCTCCACCTACTTTTTGATCTTGCATTCGATTGGCTTCATTCTTGGATTCTTCCAATACCTGCCTGGCCTCAGGTGTGATAAAAATTTGTCCGCTGGGTGCCATCGCTCCGCTTGAGCCGTATTCCCTGACGGCTTTTTCAGTATCCTGCTTGAGCACGGCGATGTTGTCGGCTAAGGCTTGAATAACCTGAGCACCGGTATTCTCATCCTGTTCCATCATTGCCAACAACAAATGCTCTGTTCTCAGCTGGTTATGCTTGAATCTGGCCAATATATCCTGCATTTTGTTAAAAATCTCTTGTGCACTGGATGTATAATCATTCATATTGATCATTTTTAGTCACCTCTATTCCTCTTCATCTTCCTTGTAGAATGAAAATTCTACTTTTTTGTACTCTATTTTAACCGGCAACGGCGGTATCTCTTTCTTCATTTTTTGCTTCAAGAGCTCATTTTCTCTATTTAAGAGTTGAAGTTGCTTTCTTGCTGTGTTCAGCTTTTCCTCCAGCTCGATGATTCTTTCGATACCGGTGGTTGGGATTCCCTCATCGGCCAACTCTTTGATGTGATTGAGGACTTCTATGTCATGCTCGGAATATAGTCTCAGATTTCCCAACCGGTAGGGTTCAACGAATCCCCTTTTTTCATACTGCCTAAGTGTCTGAGGGTGTATGCCGAGTATATTGGATGCCACACTGATAATGAATTTGGGCATGTTAAATTCATCTGTTCTGTCAATCTTTTTTCTCATCATAGACTCACCTCTGTGTTGCTCGTGATTTTGATTCTTTAAAAAAGGGCAGGCCCGAACCGAACCCGCCCTTTATTCATTTTTATTTGTCTTTACTTGTTTTGGTCGTCGTCTACATCTTCGTAATCGGCGTTGACTGTGTCATCACCGGCTGGCGGCGTTTGCTCGCTTTGTTCGGGGTTGGACTGTGATTGTTGTGCTTCCTGCTGTTGTTTGTATACATGCTCCCCGGCTTTCATGGTTTCTTCCTGAAGCTGTTCGGTCAGAGCCTTAATCCTTGCGATGTTATCGTTGTTGATGGCTTCTCTTAAATCATTTTTCATGGATTCAAGATTTCCTTTGATGTCATCTGGTATCTTGTCGCCGCTCTCTTTGATGAGCTTTTCTGTAGCGTATACAAGGGAGTCAGCCTGGTTCTTGATCTCGATTTCCTTTTTCTTTTCTTCGTCTTTTTCCTTGTTCTTTTCTCCCTCTTCCACCATTCGGTTGATTTCATCTTCCGAAAGTTTGTTTCTGCCGGTTACTACCATGGACTGTTCTTTGTTGGTTCCTTTGTCCCTCGCAGTTACATGGACAATACCGTCTGTATCAATGTCAAAGATAACCTCGATTTGCGGGATTCCTCTGGGTGCCGGTGTGATACCCACCAGTCTGAAACTTCCCAGCATGTGATTTTGTGAAGCAATGCTTCTTTCGCCCTGATAAATCCTTACTTCAACTTCTGTTTGTCGATCTTCGGCTGTTGTGAAGACTTTGGATTTTTTTACGGGAATCGGCGTATTTCTGTCAATAAGAGGTTCCATGAGTCCCCCTTTGACTTCTACACCCAATGTAAGCGGGGTCACGTCAACCAATACCACATCTTTTCCCATGTCACCGGACATAATGGAGGCCTGTATGGCTGCGCCGACGGCTACGGCTTCATCCGGGTTGATCCCTTTGTTGGCGTTCTTTCCGAAAATATCCTGAATAAACTTCTGTACCATTGGCATTCTGGTCATTCCACCCACCAGAAGTATTTCATCGATTTCATCTGTATTCAGTTTGGCATCCTTCAGAGCGTTCAGAATGGGACCCCTGGTGCTTTCAATCAAATCCCTTACCAAGGACTCCAATGTGGATCGGGTTAATTTCTGCTCCAAATGAAGCGGGCCCTCGGATGTTGCCGTGATGAAAGGCAGGTTGATGTCTGTTTCCAGCTTGGTTGATAACTCGATTTTAGATTTTTCAGCCGCCTCTTTTAAACGTTGCATGGACTGTTTGTCATTTCTGAGATCTACACCATGTTCTTTTCTGAAATTCTCTGCCAAATAGTCGATGATCTTTTTGTCAAAGTCATCACCTCCCAAATGGTTGTTTCCGTTGGTCGATACCACTTGAATGACGCCGTCGCCGATTTCCAGGACTGATACGTCAAAGGTTCCGCCACCCAAGTCGTATACGACGACATGTTCGTCTTTTTCTTTGTTCAACCCGTAAGCCAGTGCCGCTGCCGTTGGTTCGTTGATGATTCTCAGGACTTCAAGCCCGGCGATCTGTCCGGCTTCTTTGGTGGCTTGTCGCTGTGCATCGTTAAAGTATGCGGGACAGGTGATAACCGCTTTGTTGACCTTTCCGCCCAGGTAACTTTCCGCATCATCCACCAATTTTCTCAAAACATAGGAACTGATCTCTTGCGGAGTATAGTCTTTGCCGTCTATGCTAACCTTGAAATCTTCTCCCATATGCCTTTTGATTGAACGAACGGTTCTTTCGCTGTTCAACACGGCCTGTCTCTTTGCCGGTTCGCCTTTGACGATTTCTCCGGTTTTGCTAAAGGCAATGATGGACGGTGTGGTTCTTGAGCCTTCGGAGTTTGGTATAACTTCCGAAGTCTTATCCGGTTTAACCCATGCAATACATGAGTTTGTTGTACCCAAGTCAATACCGACTACATATTCTTTTGCCATTAAAAACACCTCCAAGTTTTATTTTCTTAAATTCGTATAATCTGACGATAGTTTATGTCTTTTTATTTCAAAAGTCATAGTTCATATCACTCGATTCGTATTATACATAATCATTCGTTGTATGTCAAGTATTTAGTTTATAGTTAACTATTATTTTATAGATGTAAATTATGACTTCTTCCAAACCTTATCATCTGTAGGGGCGCACCTGTGTGTGCTCCTGCGCAATAAAACCATTGTTCCACAAAAAAATTGTTGAAGACCACATTGATTTTTGAATTATTAAACGTATTTTGAAATAATATAAAACGGGAGCACACACAGGTGCTCCCCTACCGTTATATTCACTATTGATGATATAATATCCGTTGATAAAATTTGTTCGAAGGGGGTTCTTGATGGCAGAGGTGAGGTTTTTTCTTGATCAAGTCTTATTGAAAATCCTTTTTGTAATCTCTTTGCCTGTATCCGTAGCAGCTATTCCACCCAGAGCTGTTTCTCGAAATTCATATGGGATTGCCTTTCCTACAAATTTCATGGCTTCGACTACTTCATCAAAGGGGATGACGCTTTGGATTCCGGCTAATGCCTGCTCAGCAGATATAAAGGCGTTGACGGCACCGGAGGCGTTACGTTTGGCGCAGGGGGACTCTACGAGACCGGCTACCGGATCGCAAATCAGGCCCATGATGTTTTTTAGGGCGATGGCTGCAGCATGAAAGATTTGTTCAGGTGTGCCTCCGGCCATTTCAACAACTGCACCGGCTGCCATGGCGGCAGCGGAGCCGCATTCTGCCTGGCAACCTCCCTCGGCACCGGAGATTGTTGCGTGGGTAGCGATGATTCGGCCAATTCCGGCAGCTGTGAATAGGGCGTTAATTTTGATTTTTTCGTCGGCTTCCAATACTTCTGCAGCAGTGATAATAACTGCCGGCAGGATACCGGAAGATCCTGCTGTCGGTGCCGCACAAATTTTCCCCATAGAGGCGTTGACTTCGGATGTAGAAAAGGCCCTTGCCATGAGGAGATTGATCACATTACCGCATATCGAGAGACCTTGATGACGAAAACCGGTTAGTTTTTTGGCTTCAGAACCAATAATCCCTCCCAATGTTTTTTGAGGATTTTCTAAAGCCTTTTGTGCAGACTGCTCCATTACTTCCATGTTTTTTTTCATTTTTTCCCTTAAAACGTCTGCTTTCAAACCGGTTTGTCTAACTTCTTCTTCCAGGACAATTTCCCATATTTGTATACCCCTTGCCAAAGCTTGTTGAATCATGTCCGATGCTTTTGTGGTCATTTAACTCTCCTCTCTCACAGGGTTAATCACTCGAATGGATAAGACATCTTCCACTTGTCCAAGAATGGTTGTGAGTTCAGGTGTAATAGGGCTGTCTGTTTCAATGGTCATGGAGGCGATATCGCCTTTTGTTTTTCGGCTGACTGCCATTTTTGCAATGTTGATCTCATTGGATGAGAGGATTGAGGAGATACTGCTGATCATGCCGCGTTTATCTTTGTGAGTGATCATGATCGTCGGATATTCATCGGTGAAGTTGATCTGATAGCCGTTCACATCTGTGATTACAATCGCACCGCCACCTACTGAAGAGCCGGTGACAAAAGTATTGTTGCCGTTTTCGTTTTCGATTTCAACTTTAACTGTATTCGGATGCCCCATGGTTTGGTCTGAAAGTAAAAATTCAATATATATACCCGATTCTTTTGCCATTTGAAGAGAATTTGCAAGTCTTTCATCAGAGGGTTCCATACCAAGGATTCCCGCTACAAGTGCTTTGTCTGTACCATGACCTTGATAGGTTTTCGAAAAAGACCCGTATAAGAAAAAGCGCACACTTTTTATCTTCGGACCGGATATGTATCGGGCAACCTTGCCAATCCTTGCAGCACCTGCGGTATGAGAGCTGGATGGTCCGATCATAACGGGGCCGAGAATATCAAAAATTCCGTAATTTTCCATACGAATCCTTTCAGAGTTTAAGATAACTCTTTATTAGAAGCTAATACCTTTATCGCCGATTGGTTCCGATTTTTTGCATTCGGGCAACCACAGAGGTTGCCCCTGCAAATCGTGATTTGTTTTCTATAGTTGAATATTTTTAAAATAATCGTTCAAGCTGTTGATAAATCCGCCGATTTTATCCACACTGGAAAGCACTTCTTTGACGTCAGACAGGAATTTTTGTATGGAAGCACTTATTTCTTCTGCTGTCGCAGAGCTTTCTTCAGAAATAGCCAACAGATTTTCGATACTGCTGGATACCTGGTCCAGTTTTTCAGCATCATCTTGCAGCCTTAATATGATTTCATTTAATTCGCCGGAAATGTCGGATATATGTTTACTGGATTCTTTATTTTTTTCGGAATTCTCTTTTAGGCTTGCTGACTGCGTTTTCATATTTTCGAACTGGTCCATGAGTTTTTCGATTAAGGTGTTGATCCCGGTGGAAATTTGTTTTAAGTTGGTTGAAATCTGGTCAGAAGAATGATGGCTTTCTTCAGCCAGTTTTCTGATTTCGTCGGCAACTACCGAAAAGCCTTTCCCGGCTTCTCCGCTTCTTGCTGCTTCAATAGCTGCATTCAAAGCCAACAAATTGGTTTGATTGGCGATTTGTGATACGGTATCGGCTATTTCCATGATGGTGCTGGCTTGATCCTGTACCGTTTTTCCAACACTGACAAGGTGATCAAATTGGATACTCATGTCCTGTATGCCCACTGCAGACTTTTCAACACTGCCTGCGGAGTTGAGTATGGTTTTTACCGCTTCGTTTAATGCTTTGACCATGCTGGTTTCCTTTGCGACGATGTCATTGAGATTGGATACGTTGGTACTGACCGCTTCTGAAATGGATTCCGTGTCATTGCTGATATCCACTGCGGTACTCGCAACCTGATTGGACAATTCACTCATCGTGCTGGTTAATTCCACCATTTCATGAGCTGATTCAGATATTTTGCTATTAAAGGTGTTGATTTCCTGGAGGTCTCCGGAGAGGCCCGACATGAGCTCTTTGGATTGCACTTGAGCTTTATTGTAGGAATCAAACACATCGGAAAAATTCTTTTCATCCTGGAAATAAACAGGTGTATCGTAGTTTTTGTTGTGAAGGTTGTCGAACCCCCCTTTGGTTTCTTTGAGGCCTTTTTTGACAAAGCCGAATCCCAAATAGGAAAGGGCGGATGCAACAGCAGCGGTAATGATGGAAGCGATCCAGGTCTGCTGGATGTATTTAAATGATACCCATGATACCACGCCGATGACAACTGGAACGATGACCGTGAAGATCAATCCGATGTTTTTGGTGATTCCGAAAGACAGCCATTTCATCCCTTTTATTTTTGGAAAGTGTCCGTAAGACTTGGTGGTTTTAATTTCAATTTCAATAAACTCTCCACCTGCGTCACTTTTTCCTTTTCTGATTATTGTAATTCGGGTGGGATCATTAAAATGCTTACTGGCGCCTTCTAATAATCCGATAAAGTAATAAGCATAGGATCTGTGAGATTGATACACGATGTTTGCCGAGGTAGCATCACGCTGGGTAAAAAATATTCTTGGAGGTTTTGCACCGGAAATTCTTCGGGTCAGTATTTTGTGAACCATATCCATGGCTGCCATAAATGACATGACTCCTGGTTTTTTGAAGTATTCCGGATACCATTTTCTAAAGGTTTGAATGTTTTGATTGCCTGTTTTTTTCCAAAATTCCTCTTCGGAAACCCCTGTTTTGGATATGATGGCACCGGAAAGTTCTTTCAATCTTTTCTCGTTAAAATCTTCTAACGGGGTGAAGGCTTTGTTTGGATCAACGCCCATCTTCATGGAGATTTCATTGACCAGTTTCTCTCCAAATAAACCTCTCCATGTTTCTAACCAGGTGTTTACAAGCATCCCTTTCATCTTTTCAACCTCCATTGATCGTAGAATATGGGTGATGTTGTGATTATAACATTTTTAAGGTAGAATTGAAGTAAGTGATGATGATCATATGGAAAAATGATTTGTTAGTTGAAAGATGTGTGTTCAGGTGTATGAAGCATTAAAAAACGGATCATCTAAATGATCCGTTTTAATGTGGGGGGTATATTTTTCTTTATATTCTCAAGGGGGATAGGGGGGTCCTATCATTTTTTCTCTTTACATTAGTTTTGACTGTACCATGTTGGAAAAAGTTCAAATGTGATTGTGGTATAATTTTTCTGGGGGGAATGCTGTTTGGAAAATTGGATGGAAAAATCAAAAACGATTGCTTTCTATATTTTCTTCTTAATCGCTTTAATTGCGGTTTTTGTGTACGTTTATCCTCGATATGAATTCGATGTCGGCAACTCAGAAGTAACAATGGGGTTCGAGAATAGTTACAATGCCGAAATCGAAATGTTTTATGCCATGCGGGAGATTTCCGAAATAGGGCTGGCGGGTGACAGGGTAGTTTATTATTTTGATTTCGACTCTTTGAAGGGCAATGAGTTTCAGATTGAAGAATGGCTCCGTCAACGCTCCGGGAAAAAGATTATCTTTATCGGTAATCCCCCGGAGATTGATCCAGAGAAATTTGCTCAATGGTTGGACCAGTATCAGATTGAAATCGGTTTTTTGGAAATGAATCAGGTTACAAATTGGCTGCGCAGTGTGATTCAAAATAGAGACGAGGGGTATCAGAAAAAGTTGTTTCGGGTACATACAATCAAGCCAGCAGAAATTGATGCGCTTAACCTGACCTATCCCATGGTGTTAAGGCGTTGGATTAGAGCTAAACAGGAGAGGAGCATTGATTTTTTCTGGGTACAGCCTCTGGATCTCGAATCAGTCACTTATGAGCAATATGGCCAGGATATTGCCAATATTCTAAATCCTTCGGATACCATTAAAACGGCTGCTCCTGAATCAAATCTTCTTTTTAAGTCCTTTTTAATCATAGGTTCAATTGCCGTTATATATTTTTATTCCCCGCTTTTTGCTTTGGTATCACTGGGAATCTTCCTTTTTTTTGTTTTCGCAAGTTCTTTCAGCGATGCCACGCTTTATCTGGCCGGTTTGGCTGGTTCTTTCGGTATAGCCGGTATTTATAAATACTTGCGTGATCTACATCATTCTCCTTTCTTGAAATTCCTTTCTTTGGTTTTATCCGCCTTTGTTTTGGGAGTTACCATCAACGCTGTCAGCTTTTCTTTCGAATCGGTCAATCAGATTTACATGGCACATGGTGTGAAGCTGACGCTGTTTTATCTGCCGTTTCTCGTTTTCCTCAGGGAATTTGCCCTGTATGGCTATCAAGATCTGGGGTCAAAGCTCCACTGGGCTGATTTGCTTGTCATCATCTTTGTCGTACTGTTTGGCGTGTATGCCATTACTCGCTCCGGCAACAGCGGATTCGTTCTGACGGCTGAAAGGCAGTTTCGTGATCAGCTCGAAGTGCTTTTGGGGATCAGACCCAGATTTAAAGAAATCTTAGGAATTCCCGCTCTTTGGTTTTATATGTTCGGATACCATAAACGCTTCGGACGATTTGCTTTTCTCGTTCCTGTACTTGGGGTAGTTGGGTTATGCTCCATCGTCAATTCCTTTCAGCACGTCCATACACCCTTATTCACTACCCTTTACAGGGAAGTTGTCGGAGTGACAATTGGGACTTTAATCGGTGCAGGTCTGGGTTTGATGTTCAGAAAAAAGTCGTTTGCATCTCATTATGATAATAATTGAACATTTACGATGAATTATGATAAAATAGAAGTAGAATACTGGAGGTGGGAAAATGAAAAAAGTCATATTCGCATTGTTGGTTTTGACAGTTTTAGTAACAGCTAGTTGTTCGATTTCAGCGGGAATTCCCTGGATCTGGGGGGGCTGGGGCTTTTTTGCTGATTTTGGTATTACCTTTGCGTCGTCTCAAGATGCAGATGTTCCGAATGGATTTCTCAGCATTGATGAACAAAATGGCAGAGATCTGGCAGGAACTTTGGAAATCGGAGGCAATTTGTTTGAAGTCAGAGG
>DAOTHY010000067.1:0-10966 GCA_035447925.1 Thermotogota bacterium | reverse complement strand
TGGATGATCATCAATGTCACCACTATATGTGTTTAGTATATCACAATAAGTGGTTTTTTTAAAAAAAGAGTGATCAGTGTTTTTCTTAAAGCGTTTGACAAAGCACTTTTGACTTTTTCTGAAAACCCTGTAGTGGCTTTTGATAGACAAATTCCGAGATGTGTTCTTTGAAATGCCAAGTGTCAAGTTCTACCCCTTGATCTTAAAAATTACTCCATTAAAAAAAATTTACATAATAACGGATATTTGTGATAAAATATTTATATATACCCCTGATATATACTTCAGACTTTATTATTTTTACGCAGATATTCTATAAGGGAGAAGAAACAAACAGGGATCGATCACGTGGTGTTGAGAGGGAGCAATAAGCAGACCATCTTTGAGGATGCAGAAGATCATGAGATTTTTTTGCAGACGTTAGATCAATACAAACCGAAGGGTTGTCTGCGCTTCAGATCTCGAGGGTAACGGGCATTAGTCGGTATTCTATCTATAAATCAAAGAAATAGTTCAACGTTTCTTTGATTTTTTGAGTTGATTTGATATTCTTTTTTTTGAGGAATATGTATGATGAGCGAGTAACGTTATAACCCCAAAACTCAGGAGATATATCCGCAAACAGAACCGTCCCTATTGCCTTTTGGCGAGGGAGAAAAATATACCCGAAACGGAAATTACCAACAGTTCTGGTTCCGTGGATAATTTTGACCGGGTCAAAAATTTCTATGAGTTGGTGAAGAACAAAAAGAAATAAAAATCTAAAACATACAATAAGGAGCTATTAATTTGATCTTCGAATATTCTATTTTTGTCATTCTGCTGATTGCCGCAATTTGCGACGTGGGATTACCCATTCTTATAGGAAGAAGGTATCCCGGTTACAACCATCTTGTTGATACAATCAGTACTTTGGGAACACAAAACAGCCCGGTCAAAAAGCTTGAGCAATTGAATTTAATGGTTATCGGGTTGTTGTTTGTTATCTTCTCAATACTGCAACATTTTTTGTTCACAGACAAAACAACTTTAGTCAATCTCTACAGCATTGGCATTGGATTATTTGGTGCCGGAAGCGTTCTTGCGGGAATCTTTCCCGAAGACGAAAAAAACACGCAGGAAACAGCATCAGGAAAGATTCATGGAATAGCATCCGGTATTGGATTCATGTTCCTTGGACTCAATCCCTTGTGGGCTGTATGGATAAAAGAATTCAAGACATTATCGCTAGTGAATCTTTTGTTATTCATCGTGGCAACAACAGCTTTCATCCTTTTTATGATTTCCGAGAAAAAAGAAAAAGGGTTGTTAAAATATACGGGACTTTTTCAGAGAATCAATCTGGTGGCATTGTATGGGTCATTGATTATGAATTTTGATCATGCCTTTATAAGGTAAATCGCCAGAATATCTTCTCAAGTATTACCCCTCTCACCGAACCGCACGTACAGGTCTTGTATATAGCTCTATGGATTGCCAGGCAGTTCGTTTTTCCAATCTAATGCGTTACTATTTTTTTGATACCTGTAAACCAGAAACCAGAGGGACGGTTCTTTAAACCATGTAAACCAGAGGGACGGTTCTTGCGGTTAGTCACTGAAACCAGAGGGACGGTTTGAGGTTAGTCACTATTACATTTACCTCTTCAAATTATTCCAAAAGAAATATTTAACAGAAAAAGAAAAATATATATGATTTCCTACGAACTATGAGCTACTTTTTTAGAAGATATGATATTTGATTTTACTAACCAGAAGAACCGTCCCCGTGGTTTTTTATTTATTTTTTTAACGTACTTTTATTCAAATTCAGAAATTCAAAAATCTGTGTCTTATCCATATTCTCACCTTCAGACTCTTTTGTTTTATGATTAATTACTCACGATGTGCACGAAAGTAACAACGTTTGTAACAAAGGGCGAACATGGTTTGGGCAGCTGGATTGCCTGGAAACGACAAGCGCGAAATCCAAAACCAGCTTATTATGAAATATGTCCAACAAGATAGAAAGAGCGGTATGAAAAGCAGCCCAAAACACTGGATTGGAACACTTTGGGTTAACTTTCAAACAAAGAGATTTCAGGTCATTGAAAATAAGATAAGCGACAGAAATGAGAAGCATGAAATGATTTTGAGCATCAGAAGAGCGGATCTGACAGTTTGAAAAAGACAGATGCTGTTTAGCAAATTTGAAAAATGATTCAATCGCCCATCTGAGGGAATAATAGTGAATAATGTCTTCAGAGGAAAGTGATGTGTCAGAGGATAACAGCACAGCAGATGAACCATCTTCTATTCGAGTAACCACTACTTTGACAGGGATTCTGAAAGGTTGTGGATAAGTCAGATATGAGCGATAGGCAATTGTTTTCCCGTGAACTTCAGTGGTTCTGTTGAGTTTTGAAGAGGCAATCAGCTTTTTCACTTTCAACACTTTGCCTTCGGTTTTCAAAATGATACTGCTCTTCAATTGCCCAATAAAAGTAGATTTCAACCAACAATGACACCCTTCAATAAGGGTTGAATTGGTATACCAGCTATCAGCAAGGATAATACTATCCTTGACGTCATTTTCTTTTACCCAGGATAGTGCCAGTTCGTTTTTGGTTTTATTGCTTTTCCCTTTACAACTATCAGCAAACAACATGTCCAGAGGATAAAACATCTTTTCAAACAGCTCTCCGATGGTTAGAACGCTCTGACCTTTGGTGAAGCGATTTCGACAATGATCAAATTGTTTGGAAGTGTGAGGAATTTGCTTCCCCCGTCTCTCCACCAGTGTATCATCCAGAACAAGTATCCTTTTTCCCTGCACTTTTGAACCCAGAACACGCCAAAATTCTTTTTGAAGACGCTTCCAGAATGGCTTGTAGCCTTTCAAAAATCGTGTCAGAGTTGTATGCGATAAGCTGTTGAGTGAATTCAGTGTCATCCCGCTAACACTTGTGTTTGTCTGTGTCAGAAGACCTTGTATCAGAATCAGAAAGTTCTTCAGATAGAATGCTTCAATATTCTCAAACAATTCTCCAAAATAGCCCTTGACAATTTCCTCTATTGATGTCAAAATAGTCATGTCGGTACTCTCCTTTTCTGTAGCATTATTGCTGTGTCGTAGCTTCAATAATACTACATCTGAGTACCGATTTTTCTCTTTTCATTGTCCTTTTCTACTCTTCCTTTCCTTTATTTCTATCTTGTTTCTGTTGCTTTTCTTATCCCGTAATGTTCACGCACATTATGAGTACAATATAAAAAAGTCTCTTTTCAAATTCAATTTGCTTATGCATTTAAGAAATATTTTAGGATATAAATGAAAAAAGGGGCGATTGTCAAAAACAATCGTCCCTTTTTTATATATTCTGTTTTTTATTTATGCACGGCTTCCCTCTTCCTGTAAAATGGCCTCACGAGATGGCTCAACTTTCATCGCCTTTTTAAACTGTATGAGGAACACGACGATCGTCGTCACGACGGCGAGAAAATCCGCTATGGGTTCCGCCGTAAAGATGGCCGTCGTCTTGTCTTCCATCAGCAGCGGCAGGGTATAGATCAGCGGCAGCAGCAGGATGATCTTTCTCAGCAGGGCCAGAAACAGGGATGCCTTCGCATTTCCCAGCGCAACCAGCGTCTGCTGGCAGGCAAGCTGTATACCCATCAGCCAGATCATCGCCATATAGATCCGTATGGCGGGAACCGTAAAGGCAAGCAGCTGCGGATCGTCGTTAAAGATGAGAATAAAGGCCTGCGGGAAGAGTTCAACACCCGCCCACAAAAGGGTGGCAAAGGAGAAACAGCTGATCAGCAGTAGCTTAAACACCTTCCTCACACGCTCGGTATGCTTCGCCCCGAAATTATAACTGATAATCGGCTGTGCCCCCTGCGTCAAGCCCAGCAGGGGCAGGATGGAAAACTGCATGACACTGGTGAGAATCGTCATGGCTCCCACGGCAATGTCTCCACCGTATTTCAGAAGGGATGAATTAAAGCAGACGGCGATCAGACTTTCCGTCGACTGCATGACAAAGGGTGACAACCCCAGGGCAACGGATGGCAGGATGACCTTCCGATCGAGTTTGAGATATTTTCTTTTGATCCTGATCGTCGTCTTTTTACCGGTCAGGAATTTCAAAATCCATATCGTTGAAAGGGACTGAGACAGAATGGTGGCCAGCGCCGCTCCTGAAACACCCATGTTCAGACCGAAGATAAAGATCGGATCAAGAACGATGTTCGTCAGCGCTCCGATCAGCACCGTCAGCATACCGGTCTTCGCAAAGCCCTGCGTGTTGATGAACGCGTTCAGTCCCAGCGTCATCTGAACAAAGATCGTTCCAAGACTGTACAACTTCATATAACTCATGGCGTAGGGAATCGTATTTTCACTGGCACCGAACAGCATCAGGATGTCCCGGCAGAAAAGCTGCACCAGCACCGTCAGGATCACCGATATGATGATCAGCAGACTGACAGAATTTCCCAGTGTCTTTTCGGCCTCATCCACCCGCTTCTGTCCCAGAAAGATGGAAGCACGTGGCGCCGCCCCCATCGCGACGAGTGCGGCCAGCGCGGAAATAATCATGATCAGCGGTAAACACACACCGACACCCGTCAGGGCCAGTTTCCCGACATCTTCAATATGGCCGATATACATTCGATCGACCAGGTTATACAGCAGGTTGATGACCTGTGCGGCAATCGCAGGTGCCGCCAGACTAAAAAGCAGCCGACCAACCGGCTCTGTCCCCAATCTACCCGTTTGACTCTTTAACATCTCTTTGTATCCTCCTCATTTCATCACGTTTTATGATTCAACGCCTCATCGGCGATCGTTTCCGCATGTTCGGCCATCTTCCTGAAGAGCCGTTTCAGCGTTTCCTTCTCTTCCTCGCTGTATCCTGCGAGGATAGCCTCCACAAAATCCCCCTGCATCTTCTGCAGGGCCAGGACGCATGCCTGAGCCGAAGCGTTAATCGCGATATGCTGAACGCGCCGGTCCTCTCCATCCCGCGTCAGAGTGATCAGTTCCTTTGACACGAGTCGCTCCAGGGCTATCGAGACGTAGGTCTTCGAAAAACCACGTACCCGCTCGGCATCCACAGCCGACGTGTACGCCCGGTTGTTGGCGAAGAACACCAGAACTTCCGCCTCCCTTTTGGACAAGCCGTATTCAGCTGCGGCCTCCGTGATCGCTTTGGTGTACAATTCATCCAGTAATCGCTGCGCTTTCATGAAATACGATACGTTGACAAATGGATTCATCTCAAAACCTCCCGTAAAAAACTCCCGCAAAATAGTTTTCGTTAAAACAGTTTCATACGAAACTATTATAAGACAATTTCCCCGTTTTGTCAATCACGTTTTGCATCATCGGAAAGCAAAAAAAAAGGACACTTCATTTTCGGAAGTGCCCTTTTCTGCTTTTTTATCTTTCCCCGGTCTATTCCAGTCCCAGCACGGGATCCTGCGGGATAGCCCTCAGATACGGATAGGATTTTTTCCCGCTCGTCTCAACGATATCCCATACGTTGACAAAATCCCAACCGGCAACTGCCAGTTCCAACACCTATTGTCATTCCAGAAGTCTTCGTATCCCATAACACATTTCAGCTTTCTTCTCCAGTGATTCTTGAACCAATAAATCCTCCAACATAATAATTACCATAAACTTTTCCCGTTGCATAAGCATGCGTGTTGTGTGATCGTTGTATTTCGATCGCTCGTACTACATCCGATATATCCAAAAAGTCCAACACAGTCCTCTTTTTCCCTGTCGATACACAGATCAGAGATCGTATGACTCGCCGTCCCGTCAAATCCACTGAAGGTCCCGAAGATATTGGGCAATTCATGAATTGCCCCTACAAGTTTATGGATTTCCCCTGTTTTTGCATGGGCGGATCATCGTGACCGCCCGTTATGGCATAGCTTTCAATCTCATTAGGCGTGAGCGCTTCTGATTTTCTATCCGTTTATAAGCCATTCCTGAAATCATTTTGTACACAAACCTATTATTTATATTTTTATATGTAATAAATAATACCTATCCGACGTCAAGTGTTATGAAAGTCAGGAAAGGCAACTAATTTTAACCGGAGGGTATGATGATGAAAATTATAAATAGAAGAAGGAACAGATTATCAAACGGAGAAGGACGTTTTAACGACATCGGTAAAGAGATAGAGGCATCGAAGGACAGGTTTTACTTCATGCTGCACGGACTCAACGGCTTCAACAGATAAGGGGTGAGTGTTATGAAAAGATTTTTCGGGAAGATTTTCAAAAAAGAAAGACCTTTTAACAACAACAACGAAAGATTTGAAGAAACGGGTATAAACACCTATTCTGCCTTTTACGACATGAACGGGTTTAACAGATAAGGAGCGATATAAATGAAACGATATGCGAATGATAAATATTATTATTGGCGTGATGCGTTAACCAACCCGGAAGCAGCACTAAACAAAAAGGAATCCATGGAAAATCGCAACAAACTGGATTGGATGTTATCATTGCCAAACTGAAACCGAGGCTGAATACAAGAAAGGGGACTTTTTCAAGTCCCCCTTCTTTTTGATTTTAAACGATTAAAACAGATTGATCTGTAAACGGTGTTCAGCCGTTAAGCGTTACGGTAATTGATGCCCCGGTGCCGGAGTCTGTAGGCCCCCTTGTAAAAACGGATAAGAAACCGCACCATCTTCAGCCTGCGTTTCGATATCCCAGACCGTGTTAAAATCCCAGCCGGCATCGGTAAACGTGGTCTTTTTCTTCATATCTGACGTCGTCTTTCCCGTTATTCCAGTTGAAGAGCCGAGGCCTACTCCGACAGATTGCCCGGAGGTCTGAGTATCCCAGAATGACTGACTGACGGTTCCGTCAGTTAAGTCTCCGATAAAACCACCGACTTTATCATTTCCCTCTGCCAATCCGGCCGAATAGACGCCGCTGATTTCTCCACCTCGTAGTCGTCCGACAAAACCACCAACGGATATGGTCCCTGATACCTTTCCCGTCGTATAGGCGTCGCTAATCGTTGAGAGTTCAATAAAACCACATAAACCACCAAGAGATTCATATCCCGTTACCGTTCCTGTCGAATAGGCGATACTGATCGTTGAAAAATCGGCACGTCCACATAAACCGCCAAGAGAATCAGGGAAATCCGGTGTCCCCAACCCCGCCGTTTCATATCCGATCACCTCTACCGTCGTATACGAGTTGCTGATGTTTCCCTCATAAAGCCTTCCCAACAAACCGCCAACACAATCATGTCCCGTCACGGTCCCGGTCACATATACATGGTTTAACCACGGGGACGGTTCGTGCGGCTGAGCAAGGTCGTTATATAAAGCGGGTGAGAATCCCGTCGGGTTAAAGGCTAACCACCAGCCCGTAGCCGAGTGTTGGAGGCGACTTGGTAACAGGAAGCTTTAAGCGTACACAGGCGAGCAAGTGAGCCGAAAGGAAACTGAATCTTAACCAAGGGGACGGTTCGTGCGGCTGAGCAAGGTCGTTATATAAAGCGGGTGAGAATCCCGTCGGGTTAAAGGCTAACCACCAGCCCGTAGCCGAGTGTTGGAGGCGACTTGGTAACAGGAAGCTTTAAGCGTACACAGGCGAGCAAGTGAGGAAGACGGAAACTGAATCTTATAAGCCCCGAAATCCCCAATGGGAAAGCAGAAGCTTTGGACCGAGACGAATGCAACATTTCAACCACCGAAAAGGTGAGGGGGTTGAGATTTCCCCGGGGTCATAGAGATTGGCGCACTTGACAAACGATGTAACGGCAACTCAGGAGACCCTAACCCGTCTTCACACAGAGGAAGTATGGCCGACAAGCGATACAAAGTGAGGGAGCCAAAAGAAGGTTAGGGAGTCGGATCATTGCATAGTACCTGAGAAACAGGGTAACGCCTGCGGAGGGAAGGCGATGACAAGGCAGCGACTTTGCCGGAGAAACATGCTACACACACAGAGGTGAACATTGCATGGAAACGAAACTGGCAAGGATAAACAAAATAGCAAAAGAGAAACCAAAGGAACGCTTCACATCGCTGGTGCACTACATCAATGAAAGAACATTGAAAGAAAGCCATCGCTGGATGGTGGGCAAAAAGGCGGCAGGAGTGGATGGAATAACCAAAGAAAAGTATGCCAAAGAATTAGATGCCAACATCACCGGGTTAGTCGAGAGCATGAAACGAGGGGCTTACAAACCGCAAGCGGTGAGGCGGGTCTACATCGAAAAGGCCGGAAGTCAAAAGAAACGGCCATTGGGAATTGCAGCGTATGAAGACCAACTGGTACAAAGAACGATGGTCCCCATATTGAACGCAATTTATGAGGCAGATTTTCTGAATAACTCCTTTGGATTTCGACCGGGAAGAGGTGCACATGATGCACTGAAAGTACTCACACACATCATTGAGAAACGAGAAGTACAGTATGTGGTAGACGTAGATATCAAAGGATTCTTTGATCACGTCAGCCATGACTGGATGATGAAGTTTTTAGAACATCGAATCGCAGACAAGAAACTCCTGCGATTGATCCAGCGGTTTCTCAAAGCAGGGATAGTAGAAGAGGGACAATGGCAGGAAACAAGCGTCGGAACGGCGCAGGGTGGATCAGTTTCACCAATACTTGCAAATGTCTATCTGCACTACGTACTGGATCTGTGGTTTGACAAAATCTATCGAAAGCGGGCAAAGGGAAAGAGCTGGCTGGTACGTTACTGCGATGATTTTGTAGGCTGTTTTGAGCAAGAGGAAGATGCCAAACAATTCCTTGTAGAACTCAAAGAAAGGCTGGCAAAATTCAATCTGAGCATATCCGAAGAAAAGACCCGGATACTGAGATTTGGAAGTAGAGCCGAAACAGACTGCAAAAGAGACGGACAGGACAAACCGGAAACCTTTGACTTTCTGGGATTTACACATTATTGTTCCAGAAATCGACAAGGAAGATTTATGATGAAACGAAAAACCAGCGCCAAGAAAATAAGAGCCAGTTTGAGCAGATGCAAAGAATGGTTCAGAAAGAATCTCAATACCCCCGCCGTACAGGTGATAAAGAAACTGAGAATCAAATTGATGGGATACTACCGATACTATGGAATCACAAGCAATCGGAATGCTGTCTCAGACTTTGCCGATCAGATTAAGAAACAACTGTACAAATGGATGAATAGACGGAGTCAGGGGAAGCATGTTAACTGGGAGAAGTTTAACCTATTCCTTAGAAAGTTTCCCTTACCAAGACCCAAATGTTATGTGAGGGTATTTGATGTAGAACCGGAATATATTGCTAATTTATGAATGCGGCTTTGAGGAGCCGTGTGCGTGAGTAGCGCAAGCACGGTTCTGGGAGGGGAGTGTCTTGTGAAAGGCCCTTCTACTCGACTTTTGAGTTGTATTGATTGTGTTTCGGGCATAGGCAACAACACAACAGAACTGTCCCATTGGATTCCCCTATGTATATCGAATTCAACCCTTTGTTTTTTGAAACAAATAATAATCAGAAGGGGTTTTATATCTGGGACCTTTCATAGTCTTTAGTACTTTATCAATGTCTATCGGTCTATCTCGTTTGAAGGTGAAATATTGATCTAAATCTTCTGCGTTAAACCGATAGTGACCATTATCATATGTTAGTACACCGATAAAGTTGAAATCGTGATCCATTTTGGCCAAGGTAGCATCCCCATGACTATCATTTGCCAATAAAAATCCCCCTTCTCCAAGATATTTTTTACAAGCTTGTGAAACGAAACCGGCAAACTGTGAGATCAACAACTCACAATACCCATTTGGAATCGAAAGCGGCTCGCGGTAATCTTTCGATTCAAATTGGATGATGCTTTTTTCGTTGTATATTTTTTTCTCTTCAATGAATTCAAGGATTTCGGGCTTATGATTAAAAAAGGGCTTTGCTTTTTTTGCATTGTCCACATAAATAACCTCACGAAATATCATAGAGGGCGTAATGTGAATATATGAACCCGGGTATAATACTTTTGATATTGAGAATTGTTTTGAAATCTCTAAAAATACATCGTATCTGTCAAATGGGGTTCTGGCATCATGGTGCAAAGGTGTTTTCATATACTGATAGTATTCTTCAATCGCGTTAAAAGACATTCAATTCCTCCTGTAAGAATTTACGGAGAACAAATTAAGCCGAAAGCAAAATCGTTTTCTCCCTTTATCCGGTAACAAAATTTCCATTCATGATAAGGACTTTAACAGAAAATCTGCAAAGTGATCTTATGGGATATAATGAACTTTCGTCTCAATATTCCCCAGGATTTCAACCGTGATTTCAAAATTCTCATTTCCGTAGTCCACATCAACATAGGGAGATTGCAAGACCATCGACAAGATTTGCACATCTTCCGGGACGATATCCGGATTCATATCCACATCTTTTTGAACGACCATCCTCAAAGGATCTTGATTCCCAAAGAAAAAATCTTTAAACGCTTCTCTTTCTTTCTCACTGAGCCAATAAGCGTATATTCCAACCCTTCCAACGGAGGTATCAACAGGCAACCAACCGTAATTTGGCAGATAAAACTCCGCCCAAAAATGACCTCCGAGGTTATGGTTGAAAAGTTGAAAACCGCCGGTTGTCCTTGCCGGAATCCCAAGAGAGCGGCACAATGCGGAGAAAAACATCGCCTGAGCACCACAATCGCCATAACCATGTTCAAAAACATAGAGACTTTCGGGAATGTCTTCCGCCTCAAGGTATACATGAGCCATCAGACTATATGAAATATTGTTGACGATATAGTTATACAGCTTTTTCGCCATCAGATACGGATTGGTTTCTGTTCCGGTGATCTCTCTTGCAAAGTTCTTTAGCGCTTCGTTATAAACGATATTGCCCGATGATTTTGTATACGTTTTGTACAAACACAAACAACAGGGACGGTTCTTTCTGCTGAGATGTGATATACTTATTTC
>DAOTHY010000066.1:6623-11312 GCA_035447925.1 Thermotogota bacterium | reverse complement strand
AGTGTATAATGAAGTGTTACCGGTTTCTTTATAAACGAAAGGTGATCATATGATAGGGATAATATGTGATTCCGCAAATGATATATCAAAAGATAATGTTCAAAAGTACGCTATTAAAATTGCTCCCATCCGTATCATCATTGAGGGCAAAGAGTATCGGGATGGTGATGAGGGTTGTCTGGAAGCGGTTCAGGAATACATCAAAGACCATTTTGCAAAAACAACTCAAGCGGACTTTCAGGATGTTAAAAAACTGATGAACGAACTGATTGAAGAGGGTTGTAATGAAATAATAGGTCTCACGATGTCCAATCAGGTGAGCGGTACAGTTAACGTTTTTCGACTCGCTGCAAAAGAAATCATGACAGAGAATGATCAGGTTAGAATTGAGGTCATTGATACGCTGAGTGTTTCCATGGGAGCAGGCATTCTGACCTTAAAAGCAGCACGCTTGAGGGATGAAGGAAAATCATTTGATGAGATCGTTAAACAAATCAGAGCGATGGTTACAACGCATTCGAGAATCATGTTTGTCCTCCCCACCATGAAATATCTCATCAGAGGCGGGAGAATTGGCAAAGTGGCCGGCACAATTGTTGAGGTGTTGAACATAAAACCCATAGTGGCCATAAATGAAGAGGGTGTTATTTATACACTCATGAAGGCGAGGGGTATTGACAAGGCAACGAAGAAGATGATACAAGAGATTCAACATGAAGTAGACAAGGGCCATGTTGAAGCACTCGCAATTGTTTACACCGGTAGTATGGAAAGCACCATGAACAACGTGAAAAAGATTAAAGATACTTTTGAAGGAAAGATAAACATCATCTATTCAAATGAAATCAATGCAACCCTCTGGACATACGCTGGGATAGGACTTGTTGGCGTCGCAATCATGACAGAGTGGAAGAATAATAAAAGCCCGAAAAAATAAAATAAGCAACCCGGTCAGTTTATTGATATTGATAAAATAGCTGTTGAACATATGAGTGAAACAGGATAGTTTTCTAAAAAAAATTTATCTAAAAATGGCCCTATTACTGAAAAATGGGGAGTTATGGCGTTGAAAAACTGGGCCAGCATTCTGTCCCAGTTGATGATTTATTTTAGGATTCTGTCATGGATCGGAGAAGGATTTTAATTTAATGGTTGGCTTTTTACAAAAAGAACTTGACAAACCCAAACATTCACCTTCCGTATTTTTTATTTTAGAAGATTGAAAACGAATTTTAAAAGTTTCTATATTGCGTCATCATTTTATCCGCCTTTTTAAAGATAAGCGGTTGCATCAACCGTTTCCACCATGGGACTTCCGCATGAAGATATTTTGTAAATTCCTCTAAAGAATTCCCATAAAAACTCTCTTTCCCTTTGATTTCCAGATATTGCTGATGGCCTTTGACACCATCTACCGAAAATGTCATCGAGCATTGATCAACAATTGTTTGATTCTTAGTGAAATTCAACTGCTTTCGTAGACAAATATCGTGAAGCTCTTTATCAAAGGTGGCTTCTACGGACACCCATTTCCCATTCAACAAGACCTCCGGGAATGTATGTGCGAAAGACTCCGGCCAATTGTTGTAGGCAAATCCGGGTAAAAAATCCTCAAGGGCCTTTTTACTCACATATATAAAATGAAATCTTGCTTTCAGCCCGGCTTCACGCATCATGGCCACTTGAAGGTTTGCCTTTTGCATACAAACTCCTTTTCCGTTCCTAAGAACATCTGCTGCTGGAATTTCCTGTGGAAACACCCAACCAAATTTTATCTCGTCTCTTATAAAGTAAAAGATTTTTTCAGCTTTTTCAACATCTGTCTTCGCTCCCTCAATCACTCTCATTGTCGTTTCTTTAATCAGCATTCGGTTTTCCTCCTCTGAAAATTGTTCTGTACAACCAGAAAAAAGCACCACCATGATCAACAACATTAATATGAAACCCCATCTCTTTTTCATTCAACTTCCTCCTCGAATTTATTATTGTTAACCTGTATAACTATAGAATAAAAAAATTACTCGACTTTCTTCAATTCTTCCACCAGTGACCTTAAAAACGTAATAAAAATTTCTTTTTCGCTCTCTTGAAGAGCATTTACGTTCTTTTCAATGACACCAAAAAAATCTTTTTCAAATAATTCATGCCCGTGATACGCCACAACCCCTTTTTCGCTGAGATAAAAAATAACCTCTTTTCTGTTGTTGATATCTTTGCTTTTTGTAATAAGTTCCAGCTCAAGCAATTGCAGAATAAACTTCGACACGGCACTCTTGGAAATATCCAACCGTTCCGCCAGATTTGTCAGGTTGATCCCGGGATTTTTTCCGATCTGTACCAGAGTGTGTATGGTTGAAGAATACAATAAATCACCCGTGCCGAAATCTCTGGGTTTACTCTCTATTTCACGCATTAAATCAACTGATTTCATGTAAAGCTTGATAATTTCTTTTTTTTTCTTCATATGATCACCGTTATTATTGTACACCTATATAACAATAATGTCAAGTCATCCAGATCCACAAAATATTACAAACTTTTCTTCACATATCTATTGGAAAAAAAAGATATTGTTTTGGTTTCAATTAAGGCTTGTCAAATTTGACCTGTTTATTCATACTTTCAGTATAACTTATTTGTGCTGATTTTTGTGTCCAGTTTTATGGGTTCATTATATTGACCAATTACTTGAACTTTAATGGAGAAAAAGTAATCAAATAAGCTCTAAAAATTGATGTGCTATAATCTTTCATACCGGAATCGAAAGGAAGGTCCCTTCTTTTGAATCTGTTAAAAAAAATCGATTTATTTAATTTAAAAGGCAAATCATTTTCGACTGTTTTTTATCTCATTTTCTTTGGATTTGGCTCATGTTTATACATTATTGGCGGTATTTTCAATATTATCATCAACTTGCACCCCATTACATATTTCTTACCTTTTTTCGGGGCTTTTATCAGTGTTTTTACCTATTTTTATTGTTATAAACGTGGTCAAACCTATCCTGCCATTGTAGTTGCTGCTTTATTTAATAATTTTATCTTCTCGCCCTTTTTGTGGCTTACTAATTTAGGGTTCAAGGGAGGCTTTCAGTATTTTGTATTTCTTTTTCTAGTGTATTCCGTTATCCTGTTGAAAGGGAAACTACGAACGATCGTTATCAGTCTTTACACCCTTACCATTGCCGGGCTAATGTTCCTTGAAGCTTCTTATCCCGAACTGATACGACGATGGTCGGCTGTGGAAGAAAATTATCCCGATTTGATTTTTAGTTTTCTTCTCAGTATGATTGCGGTTACAGTCTCAGTTTTTTCGCTTGTAAAGCTTTATGAACGAGAGCATGCAAAGATAACCGAGCTCTCTACAAAAGATCCTCTCACCAAACAATACAACAGACGCTTCATCACCGAATATTTACAATTACTCTATTCTGAAACTCATCACGAGCATTTATCGGGAAAGTATGCTGTTTTTATTGATTTTGATGATTTTAAGATCATCAACGATACTAAGGGCCATGAAGCGGGTGATCGATTGCTGAATCAAGTTTGTCAGGTGATAACAAACAACATTCGTTCGGATGATTATCTATCGAGAATCGGGGGCGATGAATTCCTTCTGATCATCAACACGAAAGATCAAAAGTCATCAGTAGATATTGTCAACAGACTTCTGAAAAAAATCGAAGAGAATTGCAGAATAACCGTAAGCGCCGGTGTAACTCCGTTAAAAAACAAAAAAGATGCCGATGAATTGTTCAGAAAAGCAGATGAAATCATGTACCAAGCAAAGCGAGAAGGTAAAAATAAATGCTGCTTCTCATAGAGCTAATAAACATATAAAGTATTTTCAAACAACAGGGACGGAGGTATTTGTAAATATTTCAATCTAAACAACAGGAACGAAGGTGTTTGTGATTACTTCTTTTCTGTTGCTTTTCAAATATTACCTAGTTGTCAGATATTTTCGGAACTTGTTTTCTGAGAACAGTTCATGGGTAACAAATTCACCTTTGTCATACATGGCATACGTCCCAAAGGGACTGCCAAGCTCTTTAACTTCGTCTGCACTTTTAAGTTGAATAATTTTGACGGGGATGGTTTCTTCATCACAGATCTTCGAAAGTAACGTCATGTATTCTTCCATAAAGGGACATTGATGGGTGTAAATGAAGCAAATGCCATCGTTAAAATCCGTTTTCCCCGTTTTGGCTTTTGAGGTAAAACTGGGATTTTCAGCCTTTTTGTTGAATTTTAGGACCATGAGTTCAAAATAAGGCGGTGCTTGGTCAACTACTTGAAATCCTTTTTTTTCAAAGAACTTTTTCTCTGTGAGAAAGGGTTTGTTTTTTGAGGATGTAATAACTACAATCCCGTCTTTGCCCTTATCCTTTGATTCATTGATGCATTCATCCAATAACGCCGTTGCAATCCCTTGTTTTTTGAACTTACCCGAGACCCATAGGCAATGAATCATCATGTAATTTTTTCCAATAACCGGTTTCCATGCATTTTCTATTGGCATATATTCAATAAACATCTTGCCACGATCGTCTAATCTTTTGAAGACCAAACCGTTATCAAACTCTTTTTTCATCCAATCTTTCTTGACTTTTGCCCTTGCCCGATTCCTTTTATCATTTCCAATGGCACAACAAATGTGCTCTTGTTCAATATTGGCCTTATCAAC
>DAOTHY010000066.1:0-6523 GCA_035447925.1 Thermotogota bacterium | reverse complement strand
CTCGGTACCACTTTGGAATTATTTCTCTAAAACTATTGTAGTCTTCAAAATTTCTCAAGGCCCTTTCCTTCATATCCAATACATCCCCTTCGCCAAAAGGTTGTGCCCAGATGACAGAATAAAGTGAAGCATGTGCCACATAAACAGCATTGATTCGCCAGAATAGCTCGTGGGGATCCCCGTTGAAATAGCCTTTGAGATATCCGATTGAAAAGGGTATGCTGAGGGGGACATCAAACATTTGTATCTTGTAAAAATCCTCATAACGATCTCCACATCCACTTCTCTGGAAATCAATTACGCCAATAGTTCCCTCAGGGGTGTAAAGCAAATTACCAGTATGAAAATCACCATGACTGTAGACAGGTGGCTCTGACCAGAACAGGTTTAAATTCTCTTTGACAAAAGCGATGACAGACTCATCGTTATCCATTCGTGATGTGGATTCTTCATACAGCCTGAGCTGTCTTATTTTTTTGGGTATTTTGTTTGTTTTTGGAATGTGTTTATCCTTTACTGGTAACGTGTGCATGGCCTTCAAAATCTTTCCCGCTTGAACGCCATGAGAAAACTGTTCCTCTTCAGGAAGGGAGGAGATAACCTCTCTGAAATCTCGGCCTTCAACCCATGTATACAGCATATAGGATTTATCTCTAACCAGACCGTTTGCGACAACTCTGGACATTTGGAAATCAAGCTGATTAAATAGTGCCACGATCTCGTATTCCTTTTGCTTTCTCTCCAGCTTGTCAGCAGGTGTCAATCTGAGGACAAATTTGTCACCATTTGCTAGTTCAATATAATATTTCTCATCCAAAGACCAGCCGGCTGTTATTTTTTCGATCCTTACGATCTCTTTCAATTCGGGGATTTCTGAAAAAAGGGATTTCATTGGTTCATCTCCGTTCAAGTTGAAATATCGGTGGATATTATATCAGAAACAGGGTCTAGGGTATAGGGTATAGAAAAACATAAAACTAACGGAGCTGTTTTTTGGTTTTTACAGATCCTAGACCCTACACCCCAGACCCCTCATAAAAAATGAATCACAATGTTGGAAACCCAGATTATATAATGCTTCGTTACATTCATCCACAATTTGAAAAGTGTTATAATTTTCATTAAGATGGGTACTAGTAAGGAGAAAACATATGACAATATGGATGTTGCTGTTAACGGGTATCATTCTATATTTTATTTTCTACAGCGTTTATGCAAGGTTTGTTGAAAAAAGAAGTGTTATCAGTCGAATTTTTCAAGACAGCCTTACTGTTGGAAATTTTCTGTTTTCAAGTATGATGTCAAAGGGTCTGAAAACCCTGCAGCAAAAAGGCAGAAAACCCTTTGTATGGCCTGAGAAAAAAACCAAGCACTCGGTCGCATTTTACGATGTCAACGGAATGGATGTTTATAAATTGAATGAAACCGGAGGTTTTCCCAAAAAAATCCTGTATCTTCATGGGGGTGCCTATGTCTTTGATCTGACAAATATGCATATCCGATTAGTAGACAGCCTAGCAAGTCGAATGGATAGCTGCATCCATATTCCCAATTATCCCCTTGCACCGGAAGCGAATTACCGTGAATCCTATGAAAAAATGCTTGCTTTGTACGAAAAGCTTATAGAGCGTACACCTGCGGAAGATGTGATTTTAATGGGGGATTCAGCCGGAGGGGGCTTTTGCTTGGGCTTGGCGTTACTCATTAAAGAAAAAGGCCTGCCACAACCGGGAGAACTGATCCTGTTATCGCCTTGGCTGGATATTACCATGACAAATCCACTTATCACTAAGGAGCTGGAAAAAAAAGACAAACTCCTTTCAGTTGACTTTTTGACGAAGGCAGGAAAACTCTGGGTGGGTGAAGATGATCCCAAATCATACTTAGTAAGCCCCATTAACGGGGATTTGGAGGGCCTGCCTCCAATCACAATTTTTACAGGAACTTATGACTTACTTTACCCGGATGTTCAAAGGCTTCATGAAAAACTTAAATCCATAGGTGCTGAAAACGAGTTGAAAGCCTACGATAAAATGCTTCACGATTTCCCCATTTTTCCTATACCTGAAGGAAAGCAGGTGATTGATGAAATTATAGAGCGAATTCAGTAAAAAGTGGTGTTCCTACCTCCCTACTTTGTCATTCCTTTGTGGTGCACTTAGAACCAAAAGGAAAGAATCACATTTCTGCCACATTTTTTCCACAAAAATTGCGTTTTTCCCTGATATGATGAAAAAGTATGGTAATTACCGGATGATATAATCGTTTAACTACTACTGGAGGGGAAAGCGATCTCACAATTAAAAGAACACAGCATCTATATAGCCGATGATGACAAAAAAATATGTGATATTTTAAAAGCACAGTTAGAGCGCATGAATTATGCTGTGGAAGTCTTTTACAATGGAACGGACTTGTTGGAAACGTACAAAAAAACGCCTTGCGATTTAATCATCACGGATATCATGATGCCCGGCTTGTCCGGTTATGAACTCTGTCGGGAGATCAGGGCACTGAGTGATGTGCCTATACTGATGATATCGGCTAAAGATGAGGAGATCGATCGTGTGTTGGGGCTTGAACTTGGCAGTGATGATTATATTTCAAAGCCTTTTAGTCTTCGAGAATTATCGCTGAAAGTCAGAAATATTCTCAGGCGAGTGAATGGCACCCAAAAAACTTCTGATTCCCAGATCAGTTGTCTGGACTTGACCATCAACACAGATAGTCGGGAAATCACTGTCAATTCTCAAATACTCAATACCTCCAATAAAGAATACGAACTGCTGCATCTTTTCATCACCAATAAAAACAGAGCCTTTTCAAGAGAACAAATCATCCAAAGCATATGGGGATATGATTATATGGGAGACAATCGCCAGGTGGATCATCTCATCAAACGATTGCGTAAAAAACTGTTACTGGCAGAAGCACAGTGCAAGATTGAAACAGTGTGGGGATTTGGGTATAAGGTGAGTGACAAAGATTGAAAATTCGTTCAAAACTGTTCATTCTGAATATTGTCGTCAATGTCTCAGCAATGGTGTTGCTGGGTTTTCTGATTACGTTTATCGTTTCCAATTATATTGAAGAATCCCTTTCAAAAGAACTCCGCATTCAAAATGCCTTTGAGAAGGGAATGCTTGAAAAACTCATTGAATATGGAAAATTGGATGAAGAATACCGTCTTAAAAACGCTTATATTAACGAATACAACGAGAAAACGGACTATTTGTATCCAGAAAAAGAATCCTCAGATTTACAAGTCTTAACATTAATTATCGATTTGAAGGAAAAAAAGATTCTTAGTGCGCCTCATGCAATCATTGAACGATATAACGGAGAAGAACTCTTGGATATATTTAACCAAGATGATGGAACATTTTATACTGTTACCCTTTTTAACAATTCCTTTTTGACTTTGAATAATCAACTACAGAGTAAAAGTTTATCAGGTCAAGATTATGAATTTTTGATTTGCTCCTTTGTAACCCGTCAACAGATTGTTGAGATCAGAAACAGTATATTGATCATTTTAATCATCCTTATTGGACTGATTACCTTTCTCTTGATTTTTTTGACTTTCTATTACGGTAAAATCATCATTAACCCCATCAATCGGCTCATCCAAGCAACAGAAAAAATCGCTCGCAAGCAGTTTAATGAAAAAATCCACTTAAAATCGGGGGATGAGTTTGAAGTCTTGGGAAACGCCATCAACACCATGGCTCAAACTTTAGAAGACAAGGATATCGAGCAAAAAAAGTTCTACGAAACCGTCTCCCATGACATTAAAACACCCTTAACCGTTATCAGTGGCTATGCTCAGGGGTTGAAAACAGACCTCTTTAAAGACAAGGATCAAACCCTGGATAAAATCATAGAAGAATGCCAGGAACTAAAAAAACAGCTGGAAAATGTGATTTTCCTCAGCAAACTGGATACAGTCAAAGAGACCTACAAGTTTGAACAACTTGAGATGAACGGTCTGATCATCGAATCGCTGAATAACGTTGAAAGCTTGATCATCTTGGATGAGATCGATGTGGATTTTACCCCTGTAAAAGACATCCTTTTTAAAGGTGACCGGCAAAAACTCCTTAAGGCCTTTGTAAATATCCTGACCAACTGCATTAAATACACTTCCGATTTGATCATCATCAAGGTTGAAAAAAAGAAATCAACTGTTTGCGTAACGATTCAAGATAATGGTCCCGGATTCAGTGAAGAGATTTTGCAAAACACCTTTTCTAGAGATTACATCGGAGAAAAGGGCGGAACTGGTATCGGCCTGTCCATAGTTAAACGTGTGATTGAAGGCCATCAGGGAAACCTTACCTTAGAAAATGAACCTTCTCTCGGAGCCATTTACCGCATTCAACTTCCCATTTGAAAAACTGCCACAGATTTGCCACATTTCTCACATAAAAATCCCATAACCGCTTGCTATCATCATGACACATCGAGAGATGAAAATTGTTGTGAGGTGAATCGATATGAAGAAATGGAGTATCTTACTTGTATTATTAGTGATTGGTGTGATCTTTTCCAGCTGTGCAAATCAATTTTCAGAGACAATGACGAGGGGGCTTGAAGGGACAAAGACGTATGAAAAAAAAGACTGGGACGGTGATAAATCCGACTATACTTACACTCAAGAAGAGTTTGAAAGCAAAGCAGAGTCTATGGGAATCACCGTTGAAGAATTGAAAGTACTAATGTTAGAAGAATTTGAGAGTAAGTTGGAAAGTAAAGCGGAATCCATGGGGATCACCGTTGAAGAGTTGATTGAACTAATGTCTGAAGGAAAAAAAGAGAAGTAGAGATTTTATCTTTTGTCGCTGCATAAAAACTTGTTTATGCGGTGACATCATTAAGGTGTTGTTTATGTATCGAAAAGAATTGAAGTATCTTATCAACAGCCAGCAACAGAAAGTCATAGAAAATCGATTGCGTTTGATCTGCCAATATGATCACTATGCTCCGACAAACGGGAAATATACCGTGAGTAGTCTTTATTTTGATGATTATGCGAATAGTGCTTTTGAAGATAAGCTGGCTGGGGTCATCCGAAGAAAGAAATTTAGAATACGTATTTATAACAGATCGGACCGCTTGATTAAGCTTGAACGAAAAACCAAGCATGTTAATGCTATAAAAAAAGACTATACCGTGATCACACGTGAAGATTATAACAACATCCTTTCAGGGTATTATGTTGATTTTAAATGCACAAACGATCCTGTCAAAAATGATTTTGTTCTGATGCAAAAAACAAAGAGACTTCAACCAAAGGTCGTTGTTACCTATGATCGAACCGCTTATGTTCTTCAATATGGGAACGTTCGTATCGTCTTCGATGCAAACCTGAGAACCGCCATTGGCAAAAAAGACCTGTTTGCAATGACTTCCAGCGTTGCTTTAACAGAAAAGGAACAAGTGGTCATGGAAATTAAGTATACGGGTTATTTACCGGATATGATTAAAAAAGCCGTTCAACACGGAAAGGGTGACCAAAAAGCCTTTTCAAAGTTCGTTTCTTGCATGAGTTTCCATTATTAAAAAACGAAAGGAGATATGATTGATGACATTTACAGATTTTATCAACTCAATGAATTTAGAAAGCAGTGGAACATCCTTTCTTCAAATCATAGCCACAATGGCATTAACATTTGCTTTAAGTTTGATCGTTTTTTGGGTGTATAAAAGAACTTATCAAGGGGTGATGTATTCAAAAAGCTTCAACGTGTCTTTAATTGCCCTTGCACTGGTGACCAGTTCAGTGATTATGGCGGTAACGAGTAATATCATCCTATCCCTTGGAATGGTTGGTGCATTGTCCATTGTTCGATTTAGAGCCGCTATCAAAGACCCCATGGACATTGTCTACATGTTTTGGGCCATATCTGTAGGAATTATCACAGGGGCGGGATTGTACATCATTGCCGTTGTGACTTGTATCTTCATCGCTGTCGTTCTTCTGATTTATTCAAAGTTGAGGATTAGTGAGGGGCCTTGTTTGATTATCATCGGGTATACCGAGTCAGCTATTGAGGATCAACTGTTTCATATATTGAACAACCATGGAGAACGATATAAAATCAAATCCAGAATTCAGGATGATGACCATACTGAAATGACCATAGAACTTTCCTCGGATAAAAAGAGTTTGGAAATAACGAATGAATTGAAAAAACTGAACAGTGTGATGAACGTGGCCATGATGAGCTATGATGGTGAGTATGCGGCTTAATGCTCTGTTAATGATTTTAGTGGTTGTTTTCTTTTTCAGTAGTTGTCAGACGGAATTTGTGGAACAGCCGCCTCAAAGGATAGATATTTTCAGTGATGAGAAACCGCTTGAAATTAATTTAATCATGGATCCACAACTTTATCGGCAAATGATGAGTGAGAAGCATACCGGAAAAATACTAGTGAATCCTGATGCGCCTTTGCCTGAAAACCCTTATAATTGGTATCCGGCAGATGTGGAAATCAACGGGATTCGGATCAATCATATCGG
>DAOTHY010000065.1:0-11804 GCA_035447925.1 Thermotogota bacterium | reverse complement strand
CAAGCGCCTCGCTCAAGCCGCCCGGTGCACCGGTTATGATGATCCAGCGGTCTTTGTTGATGGCTCTTATTCTATTGATTGCTTCAAGTTGCATGGTGTTCCATTTGTCAGTATTCAAAAGCCCTTCCGGTTCGTTCAACAGTTCAAAATAAAGTGTATCCGGGTAATCTTTAAAATGCTGCGTTATTTGTTCCCAGATACTGTAAAATTTTTCCTCTTGAGCATCAGGGTTTATCATAAGCTCTTCAAAATGATGAACGTTGATGATCACTTTCAATCCCCTTTCCAGTGCCTGCTGCACAACCTCTTCTACCCTGAGCAAAAAGATATTATCAATGGTATAGGGTGGGAAGTTTGGGGTATGGGCTGACCAACGGATGGGCAATCGTACACTTTCAAAGCCCCTCTCGACAATGAGATCAAAAAATCTTTCTTCTATAATGATTCCCCATTCTCCCTCTTCGGGGGCCTCTAAAGCACAGCCGATGTTAATTCCTTTACTGATGGTAGAAGAGTAGGTGGGCATGTAATTGATCGAACAACCTGACAAAAAAATCATAAAAATAGTCACGCTAAACAAAACAACCTTCGTCAATTCATCACTCCCTTTGAATACTTCATCTGACGTGTATACTGATAAAAAAGTTACCAAATCATATTTTTGGGTAAAAGCAGTCAGAGGTGTATCGGATCTTGATTCTTTTAGGTTATAATGAAAGATCAACCATTTGATGAGGAGGGACAAAATGGCAAAGAAAATCATTATCAGTCCGGGCAAGTACATACAAGGACCTGGTGAGATAAATAATCTGGCAGTATACTGCGAACCCTATGGAACAAATCTTTTAGTCATTGCCAGTGAATCCGTTACGAAATTAACACAAGAAAAAGTAGAAAATGCTTTTAAAGGCACCGATAAAAAAATAGTTTTTGTGCAATTCAACAGAGAGTGTTCAAGAAAGGAAATTGAGCGTCTGAAAACTATTGCTGAACAAAGCAAAACAGACGTTTTTTTGGGAATCGGGGGCGGAAAAGCGCTGGATACAGCAAAAGCAGTGGCCTTCTATTTGAAAAAACCCGTCATTGCTATTCCCACCATCGCTTCAACTGATGCACCTTGCAGTGCCATTTCAGTAGTTTATACCGACGAAGGAGTGTTTGAAGAGTGCCTGATGTTGCCATCCAATCCGGCTGTTGTTTTAGTGGACACGGATATCATTGCTCAGGCTCCGGTGCGCTTTCTCGTATCCGGTATGGGAGATGCCCTGGCAACCTATTTTGAAGCAAGGGCAGTATCAAGAGCCAATTCAAACAACACCGCAGGCGGAAAACCTACTCAAGCGGCTTTGGCCTTGGCTAAGCTTTGCTATGACAAACTACTTTCAGATGGCTTGAAAGCAAAATTGGCTGCACAAAGTGGCGTCACCAATCCCGCACTTGAGATTATTATCGAAACCAACACTTATCTAAGCGGCATGGGATTCGAAAGTGGCGGATTAGCAGCAGCTCACGCCATCCACAACGGATTAACGGCGCTGAAAGACTGCCGCAGTTTCTACCATGGAGAGAAGGTGGCGTTTGGAACCATTGTACAATTGGCACTTGAAAACGCCCCCATGGAAGAAATAACGGAGGTTATTGGTTTCTGTAAACGTGTGGGTTTACCCACCACTTTAAAGGATTTAAATGCCGAGCATATCACTCATGACCAGCTTAGAACCGTTGCGCAAATCGCAACTGCTGAAAACGAAACCATCCACAACATGCCATTCCCAGTTGATCAGGAAATGGTTTTTTCAGCATTGATTACGGCGGATCAATTAGGAAGTGTACTAATTTAACAAATCATACGAATAACGTTTGTGTCTAATAGAATTATAATTTAATAAAGAAAAAAGTTGCATGTAAAAATTAATTCACATATAATATGCATTTAATTTTATTTTTATATTTCTTTGCTATTTTGTGCTATAATTCAGCATCTTCAAACAAAGGTGTGTCCTTAAAAATGAGGAAAACAGATGCGTTTAGTTTAAAGGTGTTCTTTCATAACACAAAAACAAGCCGTTTGATCAAAGGTTTTATTTTTGCCTTTGTTTTTTTTGGTTTGTTGACTTCTTTCGCCTTTTTTGTACAAACAAAATGGTTTCCGGTGAAGAATGTTAGAGAGTATTTGGTAAACACCAATTATATTTCTGATAATAAAACAAGATATGTACAGATTGAGCCTAAAGAAGATCAAATCTTCTTTGAATTCCTGATACCTGAATCTGAAAAAGACAGCCGTATACTTTTGTTCGATTTGGCAAACAACCGGGTGGATATCTTTATAAACGGCGAGAAAATGTTATTCCAAGATGCCAAATTCAGCTTGAAACCCAACGGCACCCTGCTTTCTTATCATTCTGAAAAAACGCTGTTTCCGATCAAATTGCTGATTGTGGTGAATCCTGGTGGTTCACTCATCATGGAAGATTTTCCGCTGATTGGAAAAGAGTCCAATTTGAGCGTTAATGCCGAGTTGAAGTCCGTATTCAATAATTTCATCTATATTCTTGTGGCCGGGATGGGCTTGCTGCTTGCTTTTATCTTCATTCCCATCGCATTCAAAGACAGCGAAAAACTGAAATCTTTTTTACCCGTGGGCATTGTGATGCTTTATTACGGCATCTTTGTATTTCTGGTCCACTTCTTTTTCGGAGGCTATACCTTTTACACCAACAGAGTGGATACCTGGGCTAACATTATTCCCGGCTATTTAGCCAGTAATCTTCTTTTCGCCGGACTTGAGAATTATTTCTGCAATAGTTGGAAAATGGCAAAAATCCTATTTTTATCAAATATTTGTCTGTTTCCTTTCCTCTTTTTCTTCCCGGTGATCAGCACGCTAATTATTATAATAATTAATTTATCCCTTTTTTCCATATTGGCTTACCGCTCCGATATGTTCCTGTTCAATTTTCTGGTTTTTACCAGTTTCGCCTCAGAATTATTCTCTTTGTTCGTTGTCTCATTTTTCCCCTACTGGCAAATGGATTTAGATGGCATCAGTATGTTTGTCTTGTTATTTGGCATAGGGTATTTTTTTATTCTTGATTTCAACAAACAAAACGAACTGCTGCAAATTCAAAGCAGCGAACTACAAGTGACCAACGAACAAATGTATGCCATGAACGAGGTCTTAAAAGACGAGTACATGGAAATCGAAAAGATAAATAATTCCCTTGAGGAAACGATTAAGGAACGAACCAGTCAATTAAGACAGTCCATAAAATCTATTGAAACCCTATTAAACAATACCGGTGAAGGATTCTTGAAATTCAATGATTCCCTGTTGGTTGAAGAGGGCTACAGTGCTGAATGTAAAAAGATTTTTTGTAAGAGTATCGATTATCATTTTTTCCCCGTCCTGATATCAAGCGGAGAAACCAGTAGTATGGAAATGACCGCCAAGGTCTTACGATGGCTGTTAAATGAAGAAGATCCAGGTCAACGGGATATGCTTTTTTCACTATTGCCAACTGTTATTGAAAGTTGTTATAAGGTGTTATCCCTGAAATATCGATTAATAGAGGAAGAAGTAGACGAAAACTGCTTTCAGAAAAAGATTATGGTCATTATCAACGACATCACCAAAGAGTTGTCTTTGAAAAATAAAATAAAAGAGGAAAAAGAGATCTTTGAAGACATCATCAGGATCATTGCCCATTATGACGAATTTCAAAGTCTGGTGGATGAATACTTGTTTTTTTGGGAAAAGGAATCCCTTAATTTGCCAAACCGTTCCGAATTACCTTCAGAAGAAAAAAGAAACGAGTTGTTCCGACAAGTTCACACATTCAAAGGGAATTTCTCAAGTTATGGAATGAAAACGATTTGTGAAAGTCTTCATATGCTGGAATCTCAGATGGAAGAGAAAAATCAAGACTTAAATGAATTGTTTAAAAAGATCAGAGTCAACCAATTTTATTTAGATTGGTTAGAAAAAGATATGAAAAAGGTTTATCAGCAAATCGATCAGAGTATCTTGGAAAAACAAAAACACTATCACTCCGAAAGACAACAAATCAAGCAAGCTTTGGAATTGCTTCAAAAAGTGAAAGAGACTGACGAGTTGAGAGAGGCAAAACAAATTCTTCATAAATTGCAGCTCAAGCCGTTCAGGGAGGCATTTGCCAGTTATAAACTGCTATTTGAATCCACCGCCAGGAGATTCGGCGTCCTGATCGAAGACATTGAAATCACCGGAACAGATGTCCTGATCAACAGCGAACGATTAAAACCCCTTTTCAGAAGCTGGGTGCATATCTTAAGAAACATGTACGACCATGGCATCGAATCTCCGGAAGAACGCACAAAAAAAGGGAAACTGGAAAACGGTAAAATCATCATCGAAGCCAAAGAAGAAAAGGGATCCATTCTCTTTAAAATATCCGATGACGGTAGGGGAATCGATCTCCAAGCCGTTTCAAAAAAGGCCTTAGAAAAAGGCCTAATCACTCCCGAAGTGATACAGCAAAGCTCTGCAGAAGACCTTTTCCAGCTGATATTTCAAAACGGTTTTTCAACCAAAACTATCTCAAATGAAATTTCCGGAAGGGGTATGGGCCTTGCCTCTGTAAAAGAAGAAGTTGAGAAACTGTCAGGAACCATCACCGTTAAAAGCGAAAAAGACAAGGGGACAGCTTTTCTCATCGAAATCCCCAAGAACGATATTCTTTATTCTGCTTGAAAAAATAGGCAACCTTTAAAAAATCATATGATTCAATTCAGAACAAACATCCCTTGTGATTGGATCCATAACGTAAAGCTTGCCGAATAACTAAATCAGTCAAACATGATTAACGGTTCTGATAATGAAAACCCGGTTGTTCTGGATTCGATTTCCCAACAGAACCGTTTCCCATGCGATTGGATTATTCTATTACACTTCCTGAATACTGTTCAAAAACCCCATTCATAGAACTGACATAAGCTATCCATGAAGCCTTGTTCCCATAATATCTGAGAACATACCGGTACACATACGGGCTTTGAAACCTTCTGACAATCAATTCAACGGAGCTTTTTGTCAGGTATTGAAGACCTATCATGGCCAGGTTTTGCTGATAATTGCCAAAATCCCCAAAATCCACCTGAACAAATGTCCCGTCCAAAGGAAGCTGGCAGTCGACCACGTTTCCGTTGATCACCATATGAAGACCCAAGGCATCTTCTTTTTCGCAATCAGACCAGCGAACGATGGTCTCGGATTCAAACTCAACGGTTTGATTCAGGTAGGGTAAATCTTTTGGATCGATACCAAAGTTCTTTGGATTGAAACGGGAAAATTGTTCATAACAGGCATTTAAAGCCCCCTCATCCTCAACGGGTTCAGATAGTGCTGCTAAAAGACCCTTTGAAAGGATGGTGTCTGGATAATAGAAATCATTTCCAAACAATCCGCCGGTTGTTACCACAACTAAGCGCTTTTCGGGATACACCATGATAAATTGTCCACCATATCCTCTGGCGGAAAAACCACCTTGTGAGTTCATCCACCAGGATAAACCATACCCATAGTTCCCGGCAGGACCTCTTGGCGTTGCCATGTTTTTCTGCGTGGTCTGTTCAATCCACTGTTCACTGACGATTTGCTGTCCGTTGACAACCCCTTTGTTCAACATCAAAGAACCGATCATGGCCATTTCTTTGGCTGTCAAATACAGACTGGAAGCAGCATTACGATTCCCCGTAGACAATTTTAGCCACTCGTATTTGTCGATGGAAAGGGGTTCAAACAAACGGGTTCTGGCATATTCAAGCAAATCCATGCCCGTTGCCTGTTCCAAAATGGCACCTAATAAAGCTGTGGCTCCTGAATTGTACTCAAAATAAGTTCCGGGACGATAGTCCATATCTCTGGATAAGAAATAAGCGATGGGGTCCGGTTGAGACAGCATTTGAATGTACGAATCGGTTTCTCCGTATAATCCACTTTCGTTCCAATCAAGTCCCGCCGTCATGGATAACAAATGATAAAGGGTCAACTGAGACTTAAGAGAGTCCGTTTGCAGCTGTGGATACCATTTATAAAGAGGCGTATCGATGGTTTCAATGAACCCTTCCTCGATGGCTATTCCGGTCAGGATAGAGGTAACGCTTTTCGAGCAGGACATCATACTGTGCGGAACGTCTTTTTGGTAGGGGTATTTTGTCGCATGAAATACCATCTTGTCATCCTTGACGATCACCACATCGTGGACATCAGAAGCACGATTTAAAAAATCCGTGATAGCCTTGGCAAATTTACTTTCATTAAACCCCAATTCAGCTGGCCGGTGTATCGTTTGCGTCAACATCAAATCCCCAGTCGCCCATATGTTCAAACTAAAGAACACATAAAACAAACCCATCAGTAAAACAACGGGAAAAGAACGCTTTTTCATAGGTAAAACCTCCCCTTTTTGGATTGATTGATTGAACCCGGTTCTGTTTTTTGGTGAACGATGCGAAAAGCTCAATCTTTGATATATCGGACACTGGCATGCATCTCAGAGGGCAACTCAAGGATGTAGACGGCAGCTGTATCATGCATGAGAGAGGGAACGAAAATCTTACCAGACCGGACACTGTTCGACCAGAAATGAGCCGACCAGCCGAACCCGTCAAATCGATTGTGATCATCCCCTCCCCCTGCGGGCAGCGCTGAAAAACCCGAAAGATTATTCGCTCCTGTATTGGGAGCCTGCCAACCCTCCACCGTTTTCAAAGACGCTCCAGCCTGTTGCACCCCTCCTAAAAAGTCGAACAGCTGGTTCCATTCTTCAATGGTTGGTAAATGCCAGCCTTCCGGGCAGGCCTTGATGGCTTCGTTATAAGTATAAAGATACCCATAGGCTTCATCGATATTTTCTTGATTTTGATACGAAACCCCTGTTACACCACTTCCCGGAGCCAACATGGCCGGATGCAGGTTCTGCTTCATCCAAACCAAACCGTTGATCGTGACCGTTTCAGGATTGAAGACCATCCCTGGAGTCGAGGCTATCATCTGAACACTGATCACCAGTAAAAAAAAACAAAACAAAACAACGCATTTCAAGTGATTGCTTCTCATAGAAAAACCTCCTGATTCTCATTTTTAACCATCTAACGCATTTCAATTCGGATTTTATTTTATAACAAAATTATTATCTTTAAAACCGTTGTTCTATGATTAGCAAGTCGGTTGTTTATTCATTAGCCATAAAATTATCCAAGGGAATGGATACAATGTTCTCATCCTCAGAATTCTATTGCCCTTGTTTTCAATCGATTTTGAAAAAAATAAGTGATAATAAAACATTTTACCACATCCATTAACTTTTTATCACACTCTACCAAAAAAACTTGACATGCACTGTACTACATGATATAAGCTATGATTGAGAATGCTAATATGGAGTGATGCCATGAAAAGATTTTTAAAAAGAAGTTTGATGGGGATGATTATCATCTGCCTGGCGGTGTTTATCGTTTGGCTGGCTTTTTTTATCACCGATCAAATCACTTTGAAACAGTCTATAGCTTTGAACCGCTATGGTGGTGAAACAGTGTTCGGTTACGAAGAGGGCAATCTCAAAAGGGATTTATCAAAACAGGAAGCGGTTGATGATTTAAAATGGTTTAAAGATGTGGCTTTGGAAGTGCATCTGAAATTGCAGGATGCTCAGGAGAAAGAGAATTTTTTTGCAGCCTACGAAACGGTATTGAAAGACATATCTGATCAAGCCACGCTGTCTGTTGCTCAATTTTCTATGCATCTGTCAAAACTTGCTGCTTCTATCGGTGATGCCCATACCTATGTCAGATACTTAAGGGGGATCCATTCGGAAGAAGCAATACTCAGGCTTCCTTTAGAATTTAAAGCGCTCTCAGATGGTTTTGTGGTTTCATCTTTATATAAAGACTATTGCACGGAAGATTATGAAAACATTGAAAGAGGAATGGCCGTACTGTCCGTTAACGGCAAGAAGCTGAATGAATATAAAGAAGAAGTATATCCCTATTTTTCAGCTGAAAATGATGAATGGCGAGATTACATGGTGTCCTATTATTTGCCTTATGCCTATTTCAATAATTATTTCACAGAAGCAGGTGATAAGGATTCCATTCAACTAACATTGAGAAATGCGGAAGGAGAACAATACACTTATGAATTGCTCTATGTTGACATCAAACAAAATGAACTGATTGAAAAGAAAAGAGATGATTACGGGTATAGGTTGACTGACGATGGAAAAACAGCAATTTTCTGGTTGGATACCTGTGATTATACAGATGATTACTTGAATGCTGTGGATGATTTCTTCAAAGAAGTGAAGAATAAAGGCATCCAAAAAGTCGTTGTGGATATCCGGGAAAACACTGGAGGCAGTTCCATGGTCGTGTGGCCGTTTTTGCAATATCTGGGCGTAACAAAAACCAAAGATTTCGATGCCTCAATCCAATATAGCGGAATAACAATTAAAAGACGGCATATTACAATGATGAATCGTTTTTTGAGAACGTTGAGAAAAATCACTTCCTTTGGCAATCTATACTTGGAAAAGGCACCCTATACAAAAAACATCTTTGACGGAGATCTTTATGTCATGGTCTCCGGAAAAACATTTAGTTCGGGAAATTTCTTTGCCGTCATGTTATCGGATAACAAATTAGCAAAAACAGTGGGAACACCAACGGGTAACGAACCCTCTGCGTACGGTGATCCTATTATTTTCACTTGCAAGAATTCCCGATTACAGTTTTATATCTCTTACAAGAGATTCATTCGACCCAATCAATCCAAAGATCCTGCCCTTACATTAACACCGGATGTGATGATTCCCTATTCAGTTACTGATTTTCAAAAAGAGGAAGACCCTCAACTAGATTGGATCTATCAACAACCATAAAGCATCATTTTTAAGGGCTGCTGAGTAACTCAGAATACTCAAAAACGAAGTCTTTTATAAAGATTTATACCATTTAGGTGCAAGTTTTTTAAGAAGATATTTGAACAGCAAAACCTTATGGTTTATTTCACAAGGTCAGCCATACTGGGTGTATTATTTTGTTATGCTGCAGCCCCTATCATAAATCTGGTAGTTTGATTCAAGATTCTACAAAAAAAGGCCTCCCTGTAAAAGAGCCCGTTACAAAAATTACAGGGAGGTTTTTTTTATGCATAAAAATTATACCATATCACTTAATTTGAAGAGTTTTTATTTTCACAAATCAAATCATTTGTTTACGGAGTTTGTACCATTTCAATCACAAATTGGCAATCATTTGCCCCTTCTGCAATCGTATGCCCCGCTTCTCTGTGAAACACGACCTCATTCGGCAAATAGGTATTAAAGATTGCATTGTCAACCGCACAAATAATCGACGTCAGCTCAGGTACACCAAGATAGCTGAATAATTCATGAAAAACACACCGAGTGACTTTAAACGAGTATTTTTCCGGTGTATCCTCAAGGATTTTCATGGTATTCAAACGAGTGCTTCCTTCTGAGTTTGTCAATTTCTGATAGCATTTGAGATTTGCGAAGGTTCTTTCGGCTTCTACCGTTCTGAAATTAGCCTGTTGCAAGGCTAATCCGTTTGTGAGCAAAAGGGTTCTGACGAGTTCGAATGCCGGTTTTTTTGATCAGCCGATAAAGCCATTCCCTGTTTTCTCCAAAAGAGCGCTCGCTCCTGAAAAAAACTGTTTGTTTTATTACCAAATACCCGTATAATAAACCATCCTGATTACTCAAGGAGGCAAACGATGGAAATCCATTATGTCGAACAGGTCAAAACATGTTATTACAAAAACGGCAGCTCGATCAATGCTATTCCCATGAAGCATTATATGAGGGACTTGTTTGAGTTTGTGGGGATTCAAACCCCTGTGAGAAGAAAAATCAGTGCTCCTTTTCTGAAAAAAGACAAGTTACCTCCTCTTTCAGAATTGGAGTCGATTATTCAAGAATTCTGGAATCTGGAAGGAAGGGAATTTCAGTACTTTGCACAAGAATTGGCCATGAAATATATTAATGAAATCCCGGAAGACTTCATCAAAACATTTGATTTGATGATTATGACAAAATCATGGTGGGATACGATTGACATCATCGCCAAAAAGTTGGTCGGGCCCTATATGATGAGATTCCCTCAAGAAAGAGATGGGTTATTGGAAAAGTGGTTATCTTCACAAAACATCTGGCTTCAGAGAACGTGCCTGTTGTATCAACTGGGATACAAGGATAAGACAGATATCGATTGTCTTTTGGGCATCATTGAACGGGTGAAAAACATCGACGAATTTTTTATACAAAAAGCTATCGGCTGGGCATTACGGGAATACTCAAAAACGAATCCTGATCGAGTGAGAGCCTATCTCAATAAAACTGAACTGTCAACATTGGCGTATAGTGAAGGAATGAAAAGGCTCAAATAAGAAAATTACCGGAGATAATCGGCAAGCTCAAAGCGCAAAAGGATGTGGACACCGTTTATACAAAAGATGAAATGAACTTTTTGGGCAATGATCGATACGGAGATGCCGCCTATTATTTGAAAAAGGGTTATACAAACGCTTCAAAAGCGTTAATAAAATAGAAACCGTTCGGCTATCATGGAACCGAAAATGAAAAGGATGCCACCATCACGTTCTGGGGATTTGGTTTTGAATAGAATCGATAACTGCACAAGTTTTCTTTATAACCTAATAATGATCAAAATACTGCTGAATCGTATGACTATCCTTCGTTTTCGTTAGTGAAAGCATTAAAAGAATTCTGGCCTTTTGTGCATTTAAATTATTGGCTGAAATAAACCGATAAGTATCAAAATCATATTCGGAATTTCTATAAACCATACCGCTGCCGGTTCTTGAACTAATGACAACGGTAATATCTTTCTTAGCGGCTGATGTTAAGGCTTCGAGTGTTTCAATGGTCCCGTTTCCGTCACCTACTCCTGCAAAGATAAGACCATCTACTCCTGCTTCAATGGCTGCGTTCACAAAAAGACTTCCTGAATCGGCATAGCCATAGATAATTTCAATCCGGGGCAGTTGTAGTAAATCGCTTGTATCGAATACACTGTCCACGGTGTGAGCTTTTTCAGTCGAAGAATAAAAAGAAATACACCCATAATGAGCATATCCCACCGGCCCGCCATTTAAGTTTTTAAAGGTATCTACATTGGTTGTATTAAATTTCGTAGCGTCACGAGCAGCATAGATTGCATCATTCATTACAATCAGAACGCCTCTCCCGAAAGACGCTTTAGAAGCAGCTACAGCGACGGCATTATACAAATTGATATCCCCATCGGCACTAATAGAAGTAGAAGGTCTCATGGAACCCGTTAGAACAACGGGTTTGTTGCTGTGAACGGTAAGGTTCAGAAAATAGGCAGTTTCTTCCATCGTATCCGTGCCGTGGGTTATGACAATACCATCGCAGTGATCTTGATTTAAAAGTTCGTTGATTCTTTTCGCCAATTTCAGCCAGATATCAATGGACATATCCTGACTGGGGACATTACTAATTTCTTCAACCGTAATCTGTGCAATATGCCCTAATTCGGGTACAGCTTCAATCAAATCATTACCGCTTACTTTTCCGGCAATATATGCTGAACCGGTTTCTGAAGTGCCTTTACCGGCAATAGTACCACCGGTTGTTAAAACAACGAGATTCACACGTTCATTCGTTTCATTTTCAACACTTTCTGATGAAAAAAGTGAAAGGATTAGAGTAAACATCATGAGAACCAGAATAGTTTTTTTCATACATCACCTCTTAAAT
>DAOTHY010000064.1:0-12038 GCA_035447925.1 Thermotogota bacterium | reverse complement strand
TCACAAAAGAAGAACAACTGCCTCAGCTGAACCTATTCCAAAAGAAATTAAGAGATACCGTTGAGGAGATCTTTGTTAGAAAAGTGATGGAGATTACTGAAAACAATCGAAAAAAGGCTGCTTCTTTGTTGGGCATCTCATACAAATCGCTGAGTAAAAAGCTGAAACAGTTTGAGGGTGAATAAGTAAGCCCCTTAAGGTCAAAGAAGGTGAGGGATTTGACAAGGTTGTACCGGATATACGGTCGTGTACAGGGTGTGGGATTCAGGCATTTCACATTCAGGATGGCTCAAGCATATGGCATAAAGGGCACTGTCAAAAATCTTTCCGATGGAAGTGTTGAAGTCCTGGCACAGACCGGTGACGAAAACAGTCTTAACCAGTTTAAATTGCGTTTAAAAGAGGGCCCTTCTTTTGCGAGAGTAAGGGATTTTGAAGAAATGATACAGGAAGAGAATCATCAGTACGATGATTTTTTTATAGAATAGCAAGGGGTTGTTTGAATGAAAAGAACTTTGGAATTCGTTGACACCACTTTAAGAGACGCCCACCAATCTACCATTGCCACACGAATGACGATTGACGAGATGCTACCCATCCTTGAACAAATCGATCAAGTCGGATACAAAGCGTTGGAAGTCTGGGGTGGTGCCACATTTGATGCGTGTTTAAGGTTTCTAAATGAAGATCCCTGGGAAAGGCTTCGCACAATCCGAAAAAAGATCAAGCATACACAGCTGCAAATGCTTTTACGAGGTCAAAATATACTGGGCTATAAACATTATCCCGATGATGTGCTGGAACTTTTTGTCAAAAAGGCAATCGACAACGGCATTGACATCATCCGGATATTCGATGCGTTGAACGATGTACGCAACATGGAAAAATCGATTATCTATACCAAAAAATACGGTGCGCATGCGCAGGCTGCCCTATCATACACGCTCAGTCCGGTACACACTCCCCAATATTACTCCGGTCTGGTCCAAGAACTGATCAAGCGGGGCATTGATTCATTGTGTATCAAGGATATGGCAGGGCTTTTAACGCCCAAGCGTGCCTATGATCTGGTAAAATCAATCAAAAGCCAATGCGATATTCCAATCGAAATGCACACCCATTGCACGGTTGGAACGGGTCAACTGGCATATCTGTCGGCTATGGAAGCGGGTGCAGATATTTTTGACACGGCAACAGCACCTTTGTCTGGCGCTTCGAGTCAACCGCCTGTGGAAGCAATGTATGAATCCTTTAAAGAATATGAGGGTGTAGAACTCCGTTTGAATCCGGATTTGTTCGTACCCATCGCCGATTATTTTGAAAAAGTGAGAGCCAATCACGCAGATGTGGATGCCAATATCAAACATATTAACATACGAGTTCTGACTTCACAGGTTCCCGGGGGCATGCTGTCTAACCTGATCAATCAACTCAAAGAGCAAAACGCCCTCGATAAACTCAAAGCGGTGTTGGATGAAATTCCCCTGGTTAGAAAAGACCTGGGCTATCCGCCGTTGGTCACACCCACCAGTCAAATCGTAGGGGTACAGGCGGTACTGAACGTGATGATGGGACGTTACAAAAAGATTACCCGAGAAGTGCAAGCCTATTTAAAAGGATTGTACGGGAAACCGCCTGCTCCTGTAAACCCGGACTTTTTAAAGAATGTAATCGATCCAAAAGACGTTATCAAAGAAAGACCGGCGGATTACCTGGAACCCATGCTGGAAAAAATTCGAAGTCAAGCCGGCCATTTGGCCCATTGCGATGAAGATCTTCTAAGTCTGGCATTGTTTCCGGATGTTGCTGCCAAATTCCTTGGAGAAAGGTATTATGGAGAGATTCGTATAGACAGGCAAATTCTACAGGATAATGAAGAATTTGTGGGGATTTATCCTGCCGGATAAAAGCGTTAAAAGAATCATTATGAGTATGATATAATCTCTAATGACTGTTATAGTGGAGGGGTAAAACTGACCGGAGAAGATAAGCAAAAATTAAAGGCTCTCCTCGGTGTTCTTGATGATAAGGAAGCTGAGGAAATATTGGTGCTGAATATGTCCGAAACCAATCTCTTGACGGACTATTTTGTTATTTGCACTGCTAATTCAACCGTTCACATGAAGGCGTTGATAGAAGGTACCAGGGAATTCGCCGACGAGCATGGGGAACGGTTGATATATGCAGACAAACAGGCAAAAGGAGATTGGGCCTTGGTGGATATGGGCGATATCGTGGTGCATATTTTCAGCAAAAAGGGTCGAAAATTTTATGCCTTGGAAGAGCTATGGCGAGAATCGGATAGAATTAATCTGGGGTGAACAGATTCGCCTTAGGAGGCATTTCAGATGGATTTTTTAAAAAAAATAGTTGACTGGGTAAAATCCTTTCCTGACGAATATTGGAAAAAATTCACTCAATCTCAAAAGATCCTCTTTGTTGGGGTGATTGTTGCTATTGTCGTTGCCCTTGTTTTGACCATTTCTGTGGCTTCGAATCCGAATTACACCCTGTTGGTCAGAGGATTGACCGATGCGGAAGCCGGCAGCGTGGTTCAACAACTTGAGGAAAGTGGGATACCCTTTGAGACGGGTACCGGCGGAGCCATCTATGTTCCTCGTGCCTATAATCCGGAAGCGTTGCGTATGAAATACATTAGCACCGGTGTCATTGGGTCGACTTCCAAAGGGTTTGAGATTATGGAGGACCAGCCGTTGGGTGCTACCAGTTTTGACAAGCAGGTGCGCTATCAGATTGCTTTGAAAGGTGAATTAGAGCGAACCATCATGTCCCTGGACGGGGTGAATTATGCCCAAGTCAACTTAACGATTCCTAAATTCACTTATTACGCAAGGGGAGAAGAGGCTGACCCCAAGGCTTCTGTTTTGCTGGTTTTGTCTCCGGGAGTCACTTTAAAGCCGGAAAATATTAAAGGGGTCATGCAGTTGGTTTCCGGTGCTGTTGAAGGGTTGGATTACAAAGAAGTTCGTGTGGTGGACAACAACTCCAAGATTCTCAGTGACCTGGTGATTGCTGAAGAAGGAGTTGGCGGTGCTTCATCCAAAATGGAAGTTCAGCAGAAGGCAGAAGACTATTATACCCGTAAAGTCCGTTCCAATTTAGAACAGGTGTTTGGTCTGGGGCGTGTGGTGGTCATGGCCGAAATCGAACTGAACTGGGAAACAATCGAACGCGAATCGACGGAATATGAACCGGTGTTGAGAAAAACAGGCGTGGTTGTCAGCGAACAAACTGAATCTGAAAAGAGCCGGTCATCAAATGCCGGGCAGGTTGTGGGAACGGATGCCAATATTCCAACTGTTTATGAAGCTACGGACACCGGTGACCTGACTGATTTCGAAAGAGAGAGCAAGACGGTTAATTATAATGTCAATGAAATTTACGAAAAGATTTTGCAAAATAAGCAAGGCGAAATCCTCAATAAAAACATTACAGTTTTGATTGATTCATTAGCGGTTGCCACCGGGATTACCACTGACAGCATTAAAGGGATTGTTGCCAATTCCATCGATGCGACTCTCACCAACGTCGCCGTCGAATTCCTGGCCTTTGACAGATCTGCCGAAGAGCAGATCAAAAGGGAACTTGAATTGGTGGAGACGCAGCGTAAATTCATACAGCTGGTGATCGGTGTGACGTTGCTGGCCATTTCCATTATGCTGCTGATATACATTTTGAGCAGTAGAATGAAGAAGAAAAAGAAACGTCAGGAAATCATACAAAAGAGGATGGCATTCGAGCAGGAGATTCAACAAACCATTGAAAGAGAGGAACTCAGTCCTGATGAACAGGAATTGGTCACTCTGATGGAAATGCTGTTTGAGAATGTAGAAAAGAAACCGGAAGAAATCGCCATGGTTTTAAAAGCCTGGCTTAACGAATAGAGGAGAAAGACAAATTGAAGACACGATTCATTCGCAATATCAGTATCATTGCACACATTGATCACGGAAAAACAACCCTGACCGACAGGATTTTGGAATATACCCAATCCGTCGATTCAAGGGATATGAAAGAGCAGTACTTGGACAGCATGGACCTGGAAAGGGAACGGGGCATTACCATCAAAGCCCATCCTGTGACCGTTTTGTATCATGCGAAGGATGGTAACACCTATCAAATCAACATTATCGACACACCCGGACATGTTGATTTTACCTACGAGGTTTCCAGATCCTTAGCCGCCTGCGAAGGGGCTGTCTTGTTGGTGGATTCGACTCAAGGTGTGGAAGCGCAAACCGTTGCCAATGCCTATTTGGCTCTTGATAATGATTTGGAGATTATTCCGGTTGCCAACAAGATCGATATGCCCAATTCTGATTTGGAGAATACCAAAAAGGAAATTGAAGATCTGGTGGGCTTGGATGCTGCCGAATGTCTGGCTACCAGTGCCAAAACAGGAGAAGGAGTTATTGATCTGCTGGAAAAAATCATCAAAGACATTCCTTCTCCGGAAAAAAAGACAGAAGAAAAACTAAGGGCATTGGTTTTTGATGCTCATTACGATAAATACCGAGGGGTCATCATTCACGTCAGGCTTTTTGGAGGTTCTATCAAGGTTGGTGACAAGATTGAACTCATGCATACCAAGAGGCGTTACGACGTGAGTGAAGTGGGTATTTTTTCCCCCCAGATGACGCAAAAAGACGAAATCAGTGCAGGGGATGTGGGATACATTGTTGCCGGTATTAAAGAAGCTTCCGAAGCACGAGTGGGAGAGACCGTTACCATGGCTTTGGATCCCACGGATAAGCCGTTGGCGGGTTACAAAGAGGCTAAGGCGATGGTTTATGCCGGTATTTATCCCGGAACGCCCGAGTATTTTGAAGAGTTACGAAAAGCCCTGGAAAAATTAAAGTTAAACGATGCGGCATTAAGCTTCGAACCGGATAATTCACCGGCTCTCGGTTTTGGTTTCCGTTGTGGATTTTTGGGATTGTTGCACATGGAGATTGTTCGTGAACGTCTTGAAAGGGAATTTGAAATCACCGTTATTCTCACTGCGCCTAATGTGGTGCTTCAAATCGAGCAAAACGGTGAAATGATTGACATAACCGATCCTGCCAAATACCCCGATATTCCTGTCAAAACATCCGAACCCTATGTGGAGCTAACCATCATAACGCCGAATGAATACATGGGGAATTTGATGGGCTATATTCAGCAGGAGAAACGGGGAGAGTTCAACCATATGGAAAATGCCGGAAAAGACAGACTGGTACTGTATTATGATATCCCGTTGTCTGAGATTATTTATGATTTCTTTGATAAGCTCAAGGCTAAAACCAGGGGATATGGCTCCATGGACTATAATTTTAAGGATTATCGGGAATCGGATATGGTCAAACTCACCATTTTGTTGAATAAAGAACCGGTGGAAGCCTTATCGTTGGTGGTACATACTTCCAAAAAAGATTACATGGCCAGGGAATTGGCCAAAAAACTCAAGGAATTGATACCTCAGCATCAATTCGAAGTGCCCATCCAGATTCAGGCCGGTGTGAGAATCATTGCAAGGGAAACGGTTAAGGCGCTGAGAAAGGACGTATTGGCAAAATGCTATGGTGGGGATGTCACCCGAAAGATGAAACTTTTGGAAAAGCAAAAAGAAGGGAAGAAAAAGCTCAGAAGCATTGGAAGAGTAAACGTTCCGCAGGAGGCGTTCCTGGCAATTCTTTCAGTTGGGGAAGAAGAATGAGGCGTGTGATGGCTGTTTTTGCCTACGATGGCAGAAACTTTTCCGGTTATCAGTTTCAACACGGCCAACGAACGGTTCAGGGTGAATTTGAGAAGGCTCTGAATCGTATTTTCAAGTGCGAGATGGAGACTTATGGTGCGGGAAGAACGGATACAGGCGTTCATGCATATGGTCAGGTGATTACTTTTATGGTAAAATATGAGACAATGTACGACCATGATGTTAAAAACGCTTTAAACGCAAATCTCCCTCCAGATATCTATGTCAGATCCGTTAAAACGGTAGAAGAACGGTTTAATCCCAGATTTGATGCGACACGAAGAATTTATCATTATTTCATACTCAATCAACAAGAACCGGATATATTCAACAGAACGAATTACTGGTGGTTTCCCTATGATTTAGAGATCAATCGCATGCGAGGAGCTGCCCGATACTTTGAAGGGGTTCACGATTTCACCACGTTTCAAAAAAAGACAAAAGGAAAGGAAAAAGATCCGGTTAGGTTGATTTATAGAGTCAAAGTATTCGGTTTTAAATCCAATCGGTTGATTCTTGTCCGGGTAGAGGGTTTATCCTTCCTAAGGAGAATGGTGAGAAATATTGTTGGTGCTTTGGTCAGAGTGGGCATCGGAGATTGGGAACCGGAAAAGATTATAGAAGTCATTAAGGAGCGGGATCGAACAGCAAGTTCAGCAACAGCTCCGGCCGATGGTTTGTATTTGTATCGGGTCGATTTTAATCCAGTGGATCAGATGCGTTATATCACATCATCTTTCTGGTCTGAGACGGAATTATTGGAGGGAAAAGAATGGTTCAAAGCGCATGGATAATGATCTTGATATTCGTTGCCATAGGCGGTTACATGATATACAGCTCTTTGAGAAAAAAAGGTTTGGAAAAGCAGAAAATACAGGAGTTCAAAGACCGGGTATACGAATACATCTATCAGCAGGATATCAAAAATCCCTTTGTGATATATAATGATATCGAAGCCTCCGGCAAGATACCCAGGGAAATACTGAGAAAACTCAACGCATTTGATTATATCGATGATGCCGTTAAAAAGGCCAAAAGGGAGGGGTAGATTCTGGCTGCCATCAAGGAACTTCATGATTTTAAAGTGGAAGCGGATGAGGCGCTTGAGATTCAAAGAGAACTGGTAAAAAATTTAAGATTCAGTCCTTTGGGGCAAATGCCCCGGTTGATTGCCGGTGTGGACTCTTCTTTTTTTTCCGTTGACGATAAGGAATACATTTTAACGGTCATTGTGGTCTTGTCGTTTCCGGATCTGGAATACGTTGAAAAAAAATACCTCACCAACCGTGTGACCTTTCCCTATATTCCCGGATTATTAACGTTCCGAGAGGGGCCTTCTTTTATCAAAACCTGGAAAAGACTACACAGCGAGCCGGAAGTCGTGTTTTTTGACGGACAGGGGACGGCTCATCCCAGAGGATTGGGATTGGCATCACATATGGGCTTGTTTTTAGAACGCCCCACTATCGGAGTAGCCAAAAGCAGACTTTACGGAGAAGCCGACGATATGCCGGAAAAGCTGGGGGAATGGTTTCCCCTTAGAAACCCGGACAAAGATGTAATAGGCAGTGTATTGTGCACCAAAAAAGAAACAAAGCCCCTGTATATCTCTCCCGGTCATTTGATTACGCTGGAGGATACCATGAGGCTTGTGATGTCTTGCTTAAACGGCTTTAAAATTCCGGAGCCCACTCGGCAGGCCCACCTCCTGTCTCAAAAAATCAAGCGAGAGAAACAAGAGGAATGATTGTCTTTTCCTTTATTTAATGGCCGCAATTTCCCTTAACAAATCGAGAATCAGAACCCATCTTTCTCTGCTGAGTTTGTGATCCAAAACCAGGGTCAATTTTCCTTCTGAATCCGCTTCAAATCCTGTTTTTAATAGTCTGGATATCATTTCTTCGGAATAATTTCGGATCTTTTCCATGGTTATTTCAGGAATGCAAATGATATCGGCATAAGAAGCCAGTAATGAATGGATATAGGTTTGGGGGAAAAGTTCGAATAGTATTTCTCCCGTACCCTTTTCAACACTTAACCCAACATCGTTGTTTAAATTGATGGACAGCTCAAAAGAATATTCCACCATACTCAGAATTTCTCTGAAGAATTTTCTGTTAGCCGGCTTCGTTTCCCTCATGAAATCTTCCAATGTTCTGGGAGATGATTTAATCGTTGTTTCAAAAACAGGCATGTCCTCTTCGACGATTAAATAGGCGGGAATGTTCAACACGGTATCAATGCCCTTTTCAGAGAAGAAATAATAATTCCGTTTTTCGCTGTCGGCAAAGAACTGATGGAAAAGCTTTTCAATTCCGTCGTACCATCGAGTGTCACCGATGAAATCCATGGGCGCTTTTCCCTCTTTTTCAATCTTTTTCATGATGTAGTATCGGGCAACCCATTGATAATCGAAAGGGTTACCGGTGGGGAGTCCCGCATTGGAAGCAATATCCGAAAGATTTCTAAAGGCATAGGCTAAAGACAGGTATCTAACAAGCTTTGCAATTTCCTTTTCTTGTAGGTATTCTGTATAACCCTTTTTTAAAATTCCCAAAGACTTCAGTTTATAGACTTCGGATTCAACAATATGCTCGAAATACCCCATCATGAGATTAGTCCAAAAAACGACCATTAAAAGATCCGTAAAGACTTCTCTTTTCGGCCGGTCATCTTTAAACACCTTGGCAGACCCTTCATACAATCCGGTTGTTTCTTTCAACATGGCCTCCTGGAACAGACAAATCCCATATTGATGTGCATCTTTCTCAAACGAATGATACTGATACAATTCCAAGTCTTCTTTTTCAAAAAAGTCGGCAGAGTAATTCTGGAATGACTTTTCCAACAGTCTTTCATTGATCAAAACAGATTCGGTTCTAGCTTGGAATATCCTTCTGGGACCGGAGATATTTCCTAATTCACCGTTAAAATCATCTTCCCTGCCTGTCATCAGCCTTTTTACACGGCTCATGAATGGGTTTCTTGACGGCAATTTTACCACCTCGTTTAATAGTTTTCTTTCGAATATTTTTTTTCGAGTCTTTTTAAACCCTTCCCTAAGATTATACCAAATATAAAGGCAATTATTCCTATGATGAAAATCCAGAAATTTCCAACAGCCGAAAACGGAAACAGATCGATGAGTGATGCGACGATCAAGCCGAAAAGAAAGGCATAGGTGGTTGAAGTATAGCGTTCCAACAGCCATTTGATCAATCTGCTGGCCGCAAGAATTCCCACAAGCGCTCCCAAGGCAATGTAGCAAATGTTCATGATATTCAAATTAGAAACTGAATCCACAATCGGTTTGTACAAACCAAGCAACAACAATATCATTGAGCCACTTACACCCGGCAAGACCATGGTAGCAGCCGCAACGACCCCGGCTGTTATCAGTAAAATCGGATGAATGTTTTGAGACGAAAAAGCGGGTTGATCCCCCAAAGAGGAGAAGATCACCAAGCAAATGATGACCGCTATGCCGGCAATCACTGCATATCGGCTTGAGCGGGATGAAAAACGGATTTTTTTAACGATGATGTCAATAGAACCTATGATCAATCCCATCAGAAGAAGATAGACCGGGACCGGATGCTGATCAAGCAGCCATGACATGACTTTGGACATGGCAAAAATGCTGATAAGGGCACCTAAACCGATTACCAAAATAAAGAAGCCATTCTCACGCCAGTGATAGGCTTTGAGATGAGTCGGATGCAATGAACTGAAAACCTTGATGAATCGAGGGTATATTCCCGTCAGCAATAATAAAGTGCCGCCGCTTAACCCTGGAATGACATTAGCGATGCCCATCAAGATCCCATTAAAAAAAACCCAGAAAAATGTCATTTCGATCTCCCTCTCACACAGGTAGCTATTTCTAATTGAGCCTATTATAACACCAATCAGTGGCGTTTTTCCCGTTAATCTGCAAATATTTTCATATTTAATAAAAATGCAATCTCCGTCCCTTTCTTTGAAGATGCTTTGGGATAAAGTATGTCCGAACTTTCACAAATAAATACCACGAAAGGGTCATTTTAAAGGGATTGCGTTTTTTTAACACTTGCATGTTGAGAAATTTGTGATATAATAATTCTTGTGTAATCGTTCACGCCGTAATTGGCAAAAATTTTAAAAGGAGGCAACTCTATGACAAAGAAACTCAGTATTTTCTTGTTAGTCGTTTTTGTTTTTTCGGTAATGGCAGTAGGTGCTGTTAACAACCCCAATACTTTGATTGATTTGACTATTGGGCAGCCAGAAACACTTGATCCGGCACACAGCTATGATACCGCAAGTGGTGGTATCATTATGCAGATTTACGATAATCTGATTCAATACGACGGTGAAAGTGTTAACGATTTCCTGCCTATGATCGCAGAAACAGTTCCAAGTCAGGAAAACGGTCTTTGGAGTGAAGATGGAACAACTTACATATTCCCAATCAGACAGGGAATGACGTTCCACACAGGCAACCCCGTAACTCCTGAAGACGTAGAATATTCATTCGAAAGAGACCTGTTGGCAGATCCTTCCGGCGGTCCTATCTGGATGCTTTACGAAGGTTTCACAGGTGCTTCTCAAGGAAGTCTTGAAGGCTGGTTTGCTGATTTTGCAGGCATGGCTTATTCCGAAGCGGTTGTTGACGGTGTCCCTACATCCGATGAAGCAAAGGCAAAATTGATCGCATTCTACGAAGAATGTATCGATCCCCTCGTAGAAGTAGACGGCAACAACGTTGTTATGACAACACATAAGGCATTCCCGCCATTCATGCAGATTATTGCTCATTTTGGTTCTTGGGGTGCAATATTTGACAGTAAAGTCGCCATCGAAAACGGCGAATGGGACAAAAACGCAGACGGTTGGTGGAAATGGCATGACCGAGAACCTGAAGAATCCTACATCCACAACAACGACATCGGTTCCGGACCATACATGCTCGAAGAATGGGACAGTGCGCAGCAGAGACTCGTTCTTAAGGCATACGATGCTTACTGGAACGGCGCAGCATCCATCAAAGAAGTTATCGTATGGGGAGTAGACGAATTCTCCACCAGAAAATCCATGTTGGAAGCAGGCGATGCTGACATCGTTTACGTTCCGGCAGCATACATCGACCAAGTTAGAGGTGTACCAGGCGTTAGAGTTATCGAAGGTTACAGCGATGCTTCTGTTACCTCCATGCATTATGCATTCTCCGTTAGCGAAGATTCTGAACATATCGGAAGCGGAAAACTTGATGGAAATGGTATTCCATTCAATTTCTTCAGCGACATGAACTGTAGAAAAGCAGTTTCCCATTCCTTTAACTTTGATGCTTTCATCGATCAGGTTTTGAACGGTTTTGGAACAAGAGTTCCTGCTGACCTTCCTTCCGGATTCCTCGGATTTGATCCTGATCTTCCAATGCACAATTTCGACCTCGCAAAAGCTGAACAGGCATGGAAAGCAGCTTGGGGTGGAGAAGTATGGGAAAAAGGTTTCTACTTCCAACTGCTCTACAACACCGGAAACGAATCCAGACAAACGGGTGCAGAAATGGTTAAAGTTTATACAGAATCACTCAACCCGAAATTCAAGATTGACGTTATGGGTGTAAACTGGCCCTCTTATTTGAAGGCAACCAACGAAAATCTCGTTCCTATCTACATCATCGGTTGGCTCCCAGACTATCCAGATCCGCATAACTTCATCTACACCTATTACCATTCAAACGGTGTTTACGGACAACGTGGTGGTTACTTGTACCAGGAATGGGCAAGGGTCAATGTTGATGCGCAGATCGAAAAGGCAATCGCCAGCACCGATCCTGCAGAAAGAATTGCACTTTACAAAGATGTACAGATGAAGGCTATCAATAATTACCTCGGACTGCCTCTTTACCAGCCTCTCGGACTTCATGTTGAGAGAGAATGGGTAAAAGGTTGGTATCCGCATATGACAAGATCTACAGCACAGTATTACGCTCTGTCAAAAGGAGAATAACTTAGTCCTTCAATAGATAAAAACATGAGCGGGACTCAAATCCCGCTCATTTTGTTGTTTTTTGCTAGGCGAGATGGTAAAATAGATTAACATTATGAAGATTTTTTTCAAAGAAAAGAGGTGGCTTACTTGACAGCCTATATCATAAGAAGATTGTTAATTCTTCCCATTATCCTTTTAGGTATTACCCTAATCATTTTTTCGATGATTTGGATGCTAGGCCCGGATCGGTTATTAGCCTCATATATTAAAAGTCCGGAAGCTTTAAAAACACCCGATGCCAAAG
>DAOTHY010000063.1:0-12280 GCA_035447925.1 Thermotogota bacterium | reverse complement strand
GCTGATTTCACCAAGTCCCAGTCACTTCCTTGGTCATCAAAAGAATCGAAATACGAATTACCATCACGGTTGTTGTCTTCTTCAAATTCTGGGTGAGGTCCGGTTAAAAAAATCCTTCCTTCCCCGTAGGTTGATGCAATGTAAGCGGGTTTTTTATTTGCGGCATATTCTGCTATGACGATAATCGAACGGTCTGGCTGTACTTCAAAGTAGGGGCTGTTGATAGAAAGCACCCAAGCAGTTTCAGGGTAAGAAAGACCGATTGTCGAAGACTGATTCACTTTCAATTCCGCCATCATCACACCATCGCCGTCATCCAGTTCCGGGATCGGGCCGATACCGGTTGCAGCGATCAAATTGAATAATCCGTAGTTATCGTCATTTCCTCTCCAGATATTCTTCTCACAGGCCATTAATGCGCCTGCACAGGTACCCATATACCCTCCCCCTGTACGCACAAAAGTTCGCAGATGCTCCCGTCCGGTTTCTGTGATCTCTCTTCGTATTGGAGGGGTTGAGCCTCCTGGAAAATACAGCATTTGAATCCCCTCGAAATCGTTCTGATTGATCTGATGCGCATTGATCGAGACGGTGTTCAATTCCATCCAGCGAAACATTCGATGTGCAATTGCTTGAAGATAATGATCAGCACCGGATCCCGAATAGATGCCAATTGTGGGGACAAATGCTCCATTTGCACTCAGTAAACTGGATGATACCACCGATAGAAAAAGAAAGATGAGAAAACCATAACGCCTTTTCATTTGAATACCTCCTGTTTTGATCATGATGTTCTCAAGAATTTCACGTTTAATCCGTTCTATAAATATTTACAAGGAATTCTACTCCGGCAGCAGCAACGGTCATTTAGGAATCTTCCACACGATGGTCGTTCCAGTATGGGGGACATTATATCTCCCGGAACCTGAAGCAATCATTGTTCCGTCCGGGGACCAGGCAACACTCCAAATGGGTAAAGTGTGCTGATGCCATACAGTGCGTTCCCAGGTTTTTGTATCCCATAAGATTATTTTTTTATCTTCGCCTGCTGAAGCGAGCCATTGCCCATCTGGTGACCAAGCCAACCCCCTTACCCATCCAGTATGTGCAATGATTGTGTGTAGAAGCTGCCCGGTTTTTCCATCCCATATTCTCACCTTTTGGTCTTGATGAGCCGTAGCTAAAAGTGCTCCATTCGGAGACCAAGCCAACCCGTTTACATCGCAACGTGCTGAAGTATATCTACTTATGGTTAGCTGTACAAGACCTGTGTCAGCATCGAACAACTCGATCTCTCCTCCCAACCGGCCAACAGCAATGGTTTTTCCATCGGGTGACCAAGAAAGGCATATGACATGGGAGAAGTATCTTCCTTTAAAGGATTCAAGAAGCCTTCCACTTCCTGAATCCCAAATCTGAACGCTTCCCGAATCCGTTCCTACTGCTATCTTTGATCCATCGGGAGACCAGGAAACGCAAAACGCCCAACCCGTTTGTAATTGAAAAACCTGGGAATAACCGCTCATTTCCCAAAGCCTGACAGACCTGTCTTTGCTTGCCGATGCAACAACTTCACCATTCGGTGACCAAGCCAATCCCCAAATATAATCGGTATGTCCTTTCATGGAAATGACCTCTTGGCCGGAATTCATGTCCCACACACGAATCTGATTATAATCAGCAGTGACCAGCCAAAGACCGTCCGGAGACCAACTCTGCCCATAGACAGGCCCTTTTCCCGCATTCAAATCATACTGTTGAAGCAAAAATGTCGAAGGGTTGGACGATGACCCGGAAAAAGCTGACAGCCACAAAAAAGCGAAGATGCTCAGTAACATGATTTTTTTCACCACTTTTCCTCCTTTTTCTAAAGAAATACCAAAACAGCAATCCCCCCGACAATCAAGCGGATCCAAGAGAGCAAACCACATCGGGCAAGCCGTTTCTGAAACAGATTTTGACGGTTAAATTCAATGCTTAAGACATTCTTCTTTAATGAAAGAGATTATACGCCAATATTTTTACTCTTGTCAAATCGATCATCACGTTCAACTGCAAACAAGCGGATGGTTTGTGGTCCATCTCATGCAATTTCTTGATGTACCCTTTGCTTAAAAACCGCTCAGGAGATTGATTCCAATGAAATGTATATGTTATAATGATAAAACATATTTCCTTTCGAGAGGACTGGCTAAGCGTGTTTTATGAAGGAATTACCGAATGGTTTGTCTACAGCATACAGGCATTAATGAATCTTTTAAGCCAATATTATGAAAGTGAGGGGTTCACACCGGTTCAGATTGGTATTGCCGTTAGTGTGGGGCGTATCATGTCACTCGTCGCCAATCCTTTTTGGTTTAAAATGAAAACCCTTTATGGCATCAATAAAATCATTCCGCTCGTCACTTTAGTTCCTCTAATGAGTATTTGGGGGATCTACTTGATGCCTGATTTCAACGGCAAACTATTGTTCATGATCATCAGCGGCTTTTTTCTTGCTGTCGTGATGCCACTCATAGAAGGAAAAGTTGTGAGTTCTTTAATGAACAAGGGCCTGACATTTAATCCTTCTCGTTTACTCGGGTCGATTGGTTTTTCCATCACTGCCTTTATCGCCGGATTGTTGTTTAATATTGGTTTTTTTATGCTGTTTTTGCTGTTTTCGGTTTTTTTATTCTCCGTACTCTTATTCAGTTTCAAAGTGAAACAGAACAAACCGAGAACAAGACAAACCCACATGACAGATTCCAAAGGGAACTGGTTTGTTTATGGGATCATGCTGTTCAGCGGTGTTCTTTCGATTTCCAGTGCAATATTTTACGTCACTTTTTTACCGGTCTATATTGATTTGAAGGGTTATCCGGTATCATTTACCGGCATCAGTTTTTTTGTATTTGCACTCTCCGAAATTCCATTCCTCATTTTTTCCCAAAAGCTGATCAAAAGATTCGGTGAATTGCTCGTCCTGGCTTCAGGTGTCTTTGTTTGCGGGATACGGCTTGTTTTATCCTTTTATGCCCAAAATTTCTTTCAACTCCTGCTCGTCAGCCTGCTTCATGGATGGGGATATATTGTCGTTTACTATTCTATCTATCACTTTATCCATTATCATATGCCTGCAAATGCTATCAACAAAGCACAGGCGGTTTTTTGGATGTGTATAACGGGGGTAGGCTTTATTTTGGGGTCTTTTTTCGGAGGCTTTTTTGTTGAATGGGTAGGACTTGAAACCGGCTTTCAGATTTTAGGGTGGTCTGTTTTATTCATCGCCCTATTCTATGGTATCTGGGCTTATACCAAATCCGGCCAAATGAGATAAAGTTAAGGGCCGATTGTTCTCTTTTTCTGAAAAAACATGTTTGATCAAGAGTTGAGTGGCATTCTGTTATCATTAAATAAAACAAAGGGGTGATGGTATAACCATTTATTTAATCCGGCACGGCGAAAGTGAAGCCAACTTATTGAACGTTTTTTCCAATACCGGCTATCGGCATGGGTTAACATCCAAAGGTCGCCAGCAAGCATTTTTGATGTTAAACCAACTAAAAAGTCAAGGGATCCAGCCAAAAGCCATTTTTTCCAGTCCCCTTAAAAGAGCGGCAGAAACGGCTGAGATGATTGCCGAAGGGTTGTGCCTGCCATATGAAAAAGCGCCCGAATTGATCGAATTCAGCGTTGGGGTTCTTGAAGGCCATTCTTCTGAAGAAGATTGGTTTCAGTTTAAACGGCTCTGGGATGAGTGGTTTTTGAATGAAAACGACGCTTACAGGATTGAAGGCGGTGAAAGTTTAACCGATGTTGTTGACAGGGTTCAATCCTTTTTGAATCAGTTAAGAGAATCCTTTCAACCGGAGGATACCTTACTCCTGATCGGCCATGGCGGGACCTATAAGGCCATTTTGCCTTTCCTTGACGAGACAATATCGAGAAAAAGCCTGAGAGACATGTGGTTGAAACATACGGATATGGTCAGACTTGACTGGGGAAAAGAAATCAAATATGAAGTGTTTTCTTTTTAGAAATAATTCTCAGAACAACTCGGAACCGGAAAACATGTCTTGAAGTTTTTTACAGTTACAATCAGTTTGTGTCAAAGCTGTGCGAATGCCTAAATCCCGTCAATCAGTCAGACCTGTTTGAGTGTTAGAACTCCCCCCCGTTTTGAGGGGGAGTTTGTTGAGTTGTTCAGCCCCTATATTCTAACCGGTAACCGTTTTCCAGTATTTTCTTTTCATCCCGTCACCGGGTTCCTCAAATCTTCCCCAGGAAAAACCTTTTTGAACGAGAAATTCGTGGCGTTCATCATCTTGATCACTATTACCCGGACAGAGGATGATCAACCCGTTGGGTTTACACACGCGAAGCATTTCTTCGTATTCTTCTTTTGGTGCATCTCCAAAGACATGGCCGGACATGACGATATCTGCGAAATCATTTTCAAAGGGGAGTTGCGCCATCAAGCCTTCTGTGACATGGATGTTTGTAAATCCCCTTGTTTTCGCTTTTTTTCTGAGATAATCCCGTAATGTTTTCACGGGTTCAACGGTATAAACAACCCTTGCAACCTCTGCCGCCGGAAAGGTTTGAATGCCCGTACCCGGGCCGATGTCGATAACCCGTTTGTTGTGGAAATCAGTTATATCCAGTAATTCTTTCTTATCCCATTTGGTCAATGAGAGATTATCATAGATCTTTGGATCACAAACGTAGACGATCCAATCATTAAAGGTCCTGAGAAGTTGTTTTTCGGCATCTCTTACACTGAGTGAGGGTTTTAACCCGGATAACTCCTGTTCAACGGCATCAAACCAGGTGTCAAAGAGCGGGCTTTTTCTTCTGAAAACCCATTCAACGTCCCGGTTGGCCTTCAGAGCAATGTATAAGGCCTCGGTCTGATCATTTGACTGCGTCAGATAATCGATTTGAAAATCTTCCAATAACAGCATGACTTGAAAAGGGGTATCATCAATATTCATCCAGTCTAATGGCATTTTTTCCTCTCCTTTTGTTGTATTTTTTACCGTTTTGAAGACTGTTTTTGACCGCCTCTGTTTTTTGCTTCTTTTCCTGAAATTTGATTTCCTTCAACAGTTTTTGATACGAGTGCCAACGCTCCTGGGACAATTCACCGGTTTCCAAAGCCTCTTTCACTGCACATCCGGGTTCTACCGTATGTTGGCAATCCTTGAATTTACAGTTTTGAGAGAGGGCTTCGATTTCTTCCAACACGTCGCCAAAGGCATTTTTGAGACCGGCTTCTTCCCCGGTTAATCTCAATTCACGCATACCGGGTGTGTCGATGATCATGCCGCCTTGTTCCATAAAAATCATTTCTTTGTGGGTGGTGGTGTGCTGTCCTTTATCCTTATAGCGGGTGATATCTTTAACCGTCATTTTCTCATACCCCAGGAGGGTGTTGATCAAGGTGGATTTACCCACACCCGAAGAGCCAATCAAAACCATGGTTTGATTGGTTTTCAGATACTCGTTCAGCTGATCCATTCCCGTTCCATCAATGGAACTGAGCACATGACAGGGAACACCATAGGCAATCGAGGACAATTCGTCGATTCTGTCTTCAATTTCCTCCGGACTGCATAAGTCTGACTTTGTCAGCAGAATACAGGGAATGATGCCCCCATCCCAGACCATAGCCAAATAGCGTTCCAAACGCCTCAGGTTAAAATCCTGATTCAGCGAGCTGACGATGAAGGCCGTATCGATGTTGGCGCACAGAACCTGCTCTCCCTTGTCCAACTTGGCATACTGATTTTTGGCATTTAGTGGATCAAAGGCACCCGGTGTCCCGGCTGCAATTCTGGACAATTTGCTTTTTCTTTCCAAAACGCCGTCAATAAGCCAATCATCCGAATTTTCAGCCTTAATCAGTACCACCCAATCCCCAACGGCAGGCAAGTCTGATCGCTGCGTGACCTCGTTCAGGAATACTTTTCTTAATATCCCTCTTATCTCACCCCTTTCGTTCATGAGTGAGTAATGATTTTTCTGTTGCGACATCACACGTGCCACGTCAAATTGTCTGGTTTCATAGTATTTTTTTTGTTTGCATCGCTGTTTTTTGTACATCTCATACTGTTGTGAAAAATATTGATTCCAGCCTATTTTACTTATATCGAACAATGTTGTTCTCCTTTTTTTCAAATAATGATTGTCTGAATAACCAGCGCTTTCTTTTACAATGGATGTGGTTTCCCTCATACGCCATCACTCCTTTCCGATGATGAAAAGATCTCTTTGTTCATGTTCCTATGCACTTTTCTGCCGGTAAAATAAAAAACGGGCTGTGATGATATCACCACAGCCCAGAAGATAATCGTTATTCTAAAATAGTTCGGTAAGATTTGTTTCAAAAAATTCGTTTATTAGTCTATTGAGCACCGGCGATACAAAAAATGCAACTATTCACTTGATCTAACGTTTCATTCATTATTTTCCTCATATGTACCGCCTCCTTTGTTCAAATTCGATTCATTATAGCATAATTCTTTGTATTTGCAAATAGGACGATGATTCAGTTATCATTGATAGGATTTACAAGGGAGAAAAAAAGCCCAAAAGGAGACCCCTCATGAAAAAACGATCCGGAACAGGGTTTAATGTGATCCAGTTTTGCAAAATAATGGACAAGGCTTTTGAATCCATGCCTGCTTTTAAATACGCCCGGCATAACGGTTTGATGGACGATCCACTTCAAACAAAGATTATGCTGGCGGTTACCGAAGTCAACGGATGTGAAATGTGCCGGGTATATCATACTCAGCATGCCCAAAAAATAGGCCTGGATGAAGAAGAAATCAACACAATCAGTTCCGGGTTTGTCATCGACCTTGACGATGATACAGAGGCGATGCTTTTTGGCAGGCGTTACGCTGAAAATGGCGGGTCTTATTCAGATGAAGAGTGGGAACAATTGTCGAAAACCTACGGTGAAAAAAAGGCGCTGGGAATTCTGGCAGCCACCCGAATGATCATGATGGGAAATGCCTTGGGAATAGCCGCAGGTAATTTCTGGAGCCGATTAAAGTTTAAACCGGTAAAGGGGAGTTTATTGGCAAATGAGGTGCTTATTTTAATCTCATGCTTGCCGTTGATGATGGTGATCGGGTTAAAAAAATGGATGAAAAAGGCCTAAATGAAATTCTGTTGTGGTGCTTCCCCATCTGTTCTATCTTTCAAAGGATCGAATCCATATTATTCACAAAAAGGATGCTGGTGTTTGTCTTGTTTTTTTCAACTTGATTTCGCCTTGGATATGATAGAATCAGAGATGACAAATAAGGTTTCCTGACGAAAAGGGGGAAGACATGAACAATTTGTCTTGTTACAAAGGGATGGGCTATCATTCATTTTTGACCATGGGGGCGGCTGCGACTTATATTTCCGCTGTCATGCCACTGATCAGGGAATCCTTGTCCCTCTCGTATGCACAAGTGGGCATGATTTTCGGTGCCAAGTCTGTCGGTTACCTAACCGGAGCCTTGTTGATCGGAATTTTGATTGATTTTATCGGAACGAAAAAACCCCTGTTGATTGCGTATATCTCCATACCGATGGGCATCCTCATCTTTGCCTTGTCCAAAACAGCGCCTGGATTGATTATCGGGCATCTGTTGATTGGCTTGGGATCTGCAATCATTGAGATAGCCGTTCCTCCTCTGAGTGCTTCTTTTAAGGGTAAAAGCGGCAAACTGTTAAATCTGGTTCATTCCTTTTACGCTCTTGGCGCTATGATCAGTCCATTTATCGCCTCTTTAATGATTGCACAGGGTCTGCCGACAATGGCTTTTTTGTTTATCATCGCCGGTTACACCTGTGTCCCCTTTTATTTTTCAACACAGTTGCAAACACACATTCCCAAAAGGGTGAAAAAAGACGTTGGTGAAAACAATTCGGATTATTTGACATTGTTTAAAAATAAATATTTTTGGATCATCATCATGGCTATCTTTTTCTATGTGGGTTCTGAAGGCAGCATTTCTTCGTGGGCTCCCACCTATTCGGCGGACTTTCGCTCATACAGCAAAGAACTGTCCAGTCTCCTTCCCTCGCTGTTTTGGATCGGTTTGTTCATCGGGCGCTTTTCTTCGGCTTTGCTGGTGGATCGGGTCGGGAAAACGAAATGGCTGCTGATCATCGCTTGTGTGGGCCTTCCCATAACCCTTCTCGCTCAACTGCCATTGGATTCTTTTGTGTTTTTGGCCGTATTTATCTTTCTGTCCGGTCTGATTCATGCATCCATCTTTCCCACCCTGCAGTCTATCCTGGTGGACAAAGTCAAGAAAAATATCGGTTTGGCCATGTCCCTCTTTTCTTTTTCCGCATCAGCAGGCTCAACGCTGACGGCGTTCATCATCGGATCACTCAGCTCCAGTGTTGGGCTGAATGTGGGCTATTTTGTGCCGTTTGTGATGTTTGTTGGGGTATTTGCCATGATCGTTGTCTTTTCAGTCTATTCGAAAAAAAATGGCATCCAATCTGCTTAGAGCTTATCAACCTCTAGTCCCTTCTACTTCTTTTTTAGATGCCATAAAATAAAAGATCGCCCCATTATGGGGGGGTATTTCGGTAAAGCCAAACTCATTGGCTTGAAAAAGGCTTTTCAGTTCTTCTTTTGAGCGTAAAACGCCGTGGATTTGCGTCTTTTTAGTATTTCTTTCTGGAATGGGCACACTGCAGAAGAATTGGCCCTTTCGGTTCAATACCCGTTTGATTTCATTGACGACCTGTTGTGCATCGTTAAAAAAGTTAAAGGATAAGTTGCAAATGATCCAATCGAACAAACCGTCAGAAAAGGGTAAATCTTCGGCACTGGCCAAAAACAGGCTAAAGTCTTGAAAATTCAGGTTGATCAAGCGTTTTCCGGCTTTATTTAAAAGCCCCTTACTCACATCAATGCCTACATAATGGTTGGATGGATCAATCATCGAGCAAATACTGCCTGAACCGGTTCCCAATTCCAGAATGTTCTTTTCCCTCAAGCCGTTTAGCACATCCTGGTTTTTTTTTAGATGATCCGCCATATTCGCAGTTAATTTTTTGGGAAAGACGTTTTTTTCCATTAGAAAGTCATAACTGAAAGTAAACAAGTCCCCTAGCCATGGTTTGTGTTTTTGAACCTTTCCGTCTTTGATGATGAAATGAATGGCTCCTATCTTTTTGATTTGAATCCCTTTTTTTATCATTATTTTATGCAAGATAACACTCACCCGCCCGCCATTTTCTTGGTTTATTATAACTTTTTTAAATGATAAAGCCAAAATTAGATATTTTTTTTAAAGGCTGAATAGGAGGGCATAAACGTTGGGGGTAGCGAAAAACAGGTCATGCGAGATTGGTAGGGGCTTGAATGGAAAACGGTTAAACGCTTCGGGTCATCTCCACCATGATGTTACGCTTGATGTGGCAGTTAGCAAACAATCTCATGAGTCCCAGCATTTTGACGTTGTCTCCGTTGACGTAGAAGAAAAAATGTTTAACCGTTTTTGGTATTTGCTGATAGGCAAAGGTCAACAAGGGCACAAATAAACCTGTGTTGCGATACTTTTCTTTGAGAAACAGTTGATTGATATAAAGGGCTGTTTTACCGTTGGGTTCAAAGACAATCCAGCCAGCCGGATCACCATCTCGGCAGATCATGGCAGAGTATTCAGAAGAATAACCCTGTGTAAAAGGATAGAAATTGCGTGGGATCTCATTTCCCTTCTGTGAAAAAACACGCTTGAAAATTTCAGGTTCTAACTGTCGAAATGTTTTGGTTTTTGTTCGGTAAGAATTCAGATACCGGTTGTATTTGATTGCAATCTGATTGATCGCCTCACCAATTTCTTCCCGTTTCATGACAAAGGTATGCCGCTCGTATCCGGAAGGGGTAAAACCAAGGCCTTGATACAGTTCTTTCAAAAAGTCAGCATCTTCATGATTTATAAAGTAACTGATATAGAAATGAGAAGCACCTTCATCTTTGGTTTCATCCAATGCCCTCTCCAACAGGACTTTTTCAAGCCCTTTGTTTCTGGCATTGGGTTGAATGTACAGGGTAGTACACACATAATGGGCTTCATCTCGCCTTTCCACGACAAGAAAACCCGCAGGCTCTTTGTCGACCTCCAATCCCAAGATGAAAATGACGCCCCGGTAAAGATGGTAGATCATCCGTTTAACCTCACCATTGTGGTAAATCGATGCGTAGATAATAAACGCCAGGGCGTTATCTGTATCGTATTTTTGTATGGTCAATAACGGTTCCGAAATGATGAGGTGAACCTCCCTTTTGCCAGACGGCTCAATTAGATAATGATCCCTTTTGCTCCACCGGCAATGGCGGTCAGTTGTTCTTCAGACATTTCGTCAACACCCTTTTCCGTTAACAAGCCAAAGGCCTCTTGAAGCAGCTCATCGCTCAATTCGATATCCCATTCCTCGGCTTTCCTTTTCAGTGCATCCATTGAATTCAAATCGGATACTTCCTTCAGCCAATCTTTACCGCATTTGGCTTCAAACTGTTTGACAATGTCCATTAACGCTTTTGTCATCGCTATCTCCCTCCATAAAGAGCAAAACTCAATCTGTTAAACATCCGTTCGCTATTATAACATAAATTTGAATATCCGGATTGTAAAATGCTTTGTTACATTCATGTCCAACTGGAGTAGAAGAGAAAAAAAGGAGGTGAAATCGGAAAAAAGGAATGGTATACTGGAGTTGAATCAAATGACTGGGGATAAAGGAGTAAAGATGAACTATACAAGGCAGATTAACGAATTTCAAGCGATTACGGATGGAGAAAAAAGTGACAAACAGATTATTCAAGACTATATCAAACTGATTGGAGATGAGATTCTTTATCGGAAAAGCCAATTGGCGCATATCACCTCATCGGGATTCATTTTGAATCCCTCCATGACAAAAACGCTCATGGTTCATCACAATATCTATCAAACCTGGGCTTGGACAGGCGGGCATGCGGATGGCGATGCCGATCTCTTAGAAATAGCCATAAAAGAAGCCAAAGAAGAAACCGGTATTCAGACTGTAGTCCCCTTGACCAATAAGATGCTGTCACTGGATATTCTGACCGTAAAGGGGCACTATAAAAACGGGATATATATCAGTACACACCTTCATTTGTCTGCAGCGTACGTGTTGATTGCCGGCGAGGATGAGGCTTTAAGTATCCGGCCGGGAGAAAATTCGAATGTGGCATGGATAAACGTTGAGGAAATTGATGCTAAAAGCGGCGAAGCTGAAATTATCCCGGTTTATCACAAACTCTATGAGCGGGCAATTGCAATAGAGAGTGCAAAAACAAAGCGAGCTGACATATAACCACACCCCCTTGCCGTGTTTCATTTATCGTGAAATCATTGGTAAATGCCGATCACTAAATGATTATGGATGTGATGGCCCTGTATGGTCATTTGTTAGCTATATGAGTGATAATCCGCTTCTATCACATCCAACAGCGAATAGCCTGATTGATTGATGTTCGCTTGTCTATTTTTTTTGTAATAGAAATGATCGATGGATGCGTCTATTTTTTAAGAGGTTTCAAATCAATCAAGTGATTCGACATTGAAAAGGAGGCAATCAAATGCAAAAGATTTTTTTAATACTGATAATGATTATTAGTTCAATTTCATTGTTTGGCGCAAATCCCACAATCGAGGGAACACTGGATGGTCAAATGGAGGTTTATAAACACCCTTCGGGTACCTATGAACTGTATTGGAAAGTCATCAGTGAGAAAGACATTTACATGGCCATCCGAGCAAAAACCACCGGATGGGTTGCGGTCGGCTTTTCCCCTTCCTTTATGATGAAGGATGTGGATATCAAAATCGCCAATATCGTGGACGGAAAAGTCACGCTTGAAGACCATTATGGTACATCCGCCACCGGACACCGGCAGGATAAAGAAAACGAAATCAAGACCTTTGCCGGGACTGAATCCGATGGCTGGACGTTTGTCGAATTCATCATGCCCCTCAATACTTCTCAAGCAGATGACAAAGCCATCAAACTGGGAGAAAAGACGAAAGTCATCATCGCCTATTCGTCATCAACTGATGTCCTGTGGAGAAAACACAATTTCACAGGCTCCGTGGAATTGGTGTTCTGACATGGACGCCATCTTAAGATTTGCCTATACGACCTTTCTGGGGATACCCATGATCGCCTGGCTGGGCATTGTGACATATGCTGTTTTATTCCTAACCGCTTTACTGCAGGTCTTGAAGGTCAGAAAAAAGATTAAATTCAG
>DAOTHY010000062.1:1526-12440 GCA_035447925.1 Thermotogota bacterium | reverse complement strand
AAATATATTAGTCTTGAAACAGATAGAACCGATTTCATACGTTGAAGCAAAGGGGTGTCCATGATCGATTACTCACTCGAAGTCATGCTATTATGCATAGCAACAGCCTTTATGCTCTATATACTCTATCGTGTTATCACCATCAAAGACAAATATCCGTTGCACTGGATGTTCATCGGATTGATTGCTTCCACTGTCATCATGCACTTGGGCAGTATTGTCGAATGTTATACCGGCAATATTCTCTTGAAATACACGGGCGTACTTTTTATTCCACCTTTCGTTTTGTTAACCGGCTTTACATTCAGTCATATTGAGAATCGCCTATCCAGATATACCTGGCTGCTCTTTGTTATCCCTGTCATTTCTTTGATTATTTTAAGCACAAACCATTACCATCATCTCTTCTACCAGGTTTACACTCTTAAACAGCAGGGAATCATCATCGGTAATTATTTTTATATTCACACCATCTATTCTTATGCGTGTATCATCATCGGGATGCTTTATCTGATGATGTTCTCCATGAGAAATAAGGGGTTGTTTTCCACACAGGCTCTTCTGATCATACTAGCCGTTTCAATTGGCGCAGGATTAAACGTAATACAGGTATTAAAACTATGGGATATCAGCGTTTTTTACACACCGTTGACCTTTTCCATTCCTTTGGTTTTTATCTATATCGCCATCGTCAAATACGATTTTCTGGATATTGTTCCCTTGGCCTTGAGAAAAGTATTGGATCTTATTTCCGACGGATTGATTATCTTAAGCAAACATAACGAGATCATCGACTACAACAAAACGCTGGAATTGATGATGCCTAATGCGTGTTTTAATAGAAGGCAATCCTTTTTCAGTTATACTCAAAACTTGAATTTTGAACCAAACGAATACCAATCCATCCGAACCGATTTGGAAAACAACCATCAGAAGGCGACCATCGACAAGACTATCCGATTGGAGGATGCGCAAAAATTCTTTCGATTCGAATTCATCCCATTGTTTATTCATGACAGCCATTATGCCGGAACCGTAGTCATCATGAAAGATATCACCGAAAGCCAAAACTACATCACCTTAATCGAAGAAAAAAGCAAACTTCAGGAAAAACTGGCAAACATGGATGAATTAACCGGCATCAACAACAGAAGACGTTTATTCGAATTTGCCAAAATTGAGTGGAATAAAATGAAACAGATGCGTCAAACACTCTCCGTCCTGATGATCGACATCGACCACTTCAAGGCCTTTAACGATAATTATGGACATGACATCGGTGATAAAATTCTCAAATTAGTGGCAGAAACCATTTCAAAAACCATTAGAAATAAAGACACTGTTGGTCGATACGGTGGAGAGGAGTTTGTTGTTTTACTCCCGGAAACAGACGGTTCTAACGCTTATCAAACGGCACAAAGGATCCGTAAACTTATAAAGGAGAAAATCCTTCTTGCAGGCCGCTTAGAAGGTCTCTCCTGTACCGTTAGTATCGGCGTATCAACGTATAGCGGCCAGGAGAAAACCTTCGAAGATTTGTTAAATATAGCGGATAAAAAGCTCTACCTGGCAAAAGAAAACGGTAGAAATCGAGTAGAACAGTAGAAAACTATTTCTTTCTTTTAAACAGATTGCCAAACATCCTGCCCACATCATCAAGAACACTTCCGTCTTTATCCCTATCCAAAAGCTGTTCGACTATCTTCATCATACCACTGTCTCCAGTTTGTTGAGTGACACCTTCAAGAAAACCAGACAGATTGGAAACGTTCACATCCTGTTGTTTTTGCTGTTGCCCCAAAGCTCCTAAAACAAGCGGCGCAAGTTGACTGAGAATTGTAGACACTTGACTCTGCTGCATATTTGTCTGTTTGGCAAGATTCATCTGTATCCGTTCCTGCTTATCTTGAAACACATGGTCCAAAATTTTTGAACCATCAGCGGTATCCACTTTCTTGATATTGGCCGCCATTTCTTCAACATCGTCATCTTGATGTTGTTGCAGGGCTTTATACAGCGATTCAGCACCGCTTTCCGTCTTTGCATTCCTATCCATTGCTTTCATAATTGTGGGCATTCCAAAATTAATCAACTTCTGTACTTGATCTTTATTAGCTCCTACACTACCACCCAAATTCTCCAATGCCTCTTTATTCATCAGCATCTCAAATAAACTGGAAATATCCATTTTGCACCTCCGTTTTTTACGATTTGTAAATTTCATTATCTCACATTTTTATGATTTTAATCAAATTCATCTGGTTAAACAATAGTTTTCCTCAACAGGCCCTATTTACTTTTTTAATATTTATTTGGCAAAACCCTCTTTTTAAACAAAAAACGGGATCTTCTAAAAAGAGATCCCGTTTTTTCCATAAAATGAATACTTATAGTTTTTTGTGGCAGAACCACCAGTCGTAACAGTTATCCCAGTTCTTTCTTTCTTCTGCGTCTTTGACATTGGATGCCGGCGGGATGATAACGTTGTCGTTGACCAATTCGTTTTCCGGCCAGTTGGCTGGCATGGCAACGTGGTTTTCGTCCGCAACTTGAAGTGCTTTGAGTATTCTGTAAATCTCGTCAAAATTTCTTCCCAATTCCTGGGGATAATAGAGTATAGTGCGGATAACACCTTTAGGATCGACAACAAAAACGGCTCTGACAGTGTTGGTTCCCTTTCCGGGATGGATGAGTCCGATTTTTTTGGAGACCTCTCCCATTTCATCTGCTATGACCGGGAATTTGATTTCCAAACCCAATTTGTCTTTAATCCATTCCACCCATTTGATATGGGAGAAAACTTGGTCTACACTTAGGCCAACCAATTCACAGTTTAAATCTTTGAATTTATCAAACCTTTTCTGGAACGCATAAAATTCCGTGGTGCAAACGGGGGTGAAATCACCGGGATGAGAAAAGAGAATCCACCATTTGCCTTTGTACGCTTCTGGTAATCTCATCATTCCATGTGTGGTTTTGACTTCTACATCCGGGAACAAGTCCCCCAAAAGTGGCATTCCTTTTTCTTCCATAAAATATCCCTCCATAAGATTATTTAACTTACCTAATTAAATTGACGCAATTGATGCTTTATTATTTCACGCTGATAAAATCAACTTTTTTTTGAACGATACCCCAGTATAACATATTGAGTGAGGCTACTGATCTTCTTCTTTAGTAAACCAGTAATCATGGACCAATTCCATGGTTTGTCCGATATTTTTTCTCACAAGGGAGATGGTTTCGATTCTCATGTCGTGTTTGAAAGTGTTTGGCAACAGGTATTTCATCACTTTGCCGATATTGTCATTGTCAATATCTTCTATGGCGAGGCTGATATGGGGGATCCACCGATCGGGTGCGTAAAATTTTTTTAGGCCATCGGAATGGTCAGAAAATGTTTCGTACAACTCTTTTTGAAAGTCCAAAATTTGTACGGATGGTTTAATTTGAATATATACGGCCGGTCTTTTACCGGTGAAAATACCGATTCCGTTTGTACTGAGGACAAATGGGAAGGTTTTCTTTCTGATTAAATTCAGTTTTTCTTTCAACATACTTTCATCGGCTTCTTTGGCAATAACCCATGTGAGATGGGGAAAGGTGGTTGTTTTAATTCGGGATATGCCGAATAACGTGTGGAAGTCATCCCATATCTTGAAGACTTCCTGATGGAAAAAGTCCGGTAGTTTTGTGATGATGCCGTTAATAGAAATCCCTCCATTCAGGGTGTTTATTAGATTGTATCAAATCTGGTATAATCAGTTCAAGTTTACGTTTCTAAGGGGGTTATCATGAGCCGTTTTCAAATCATGATCGGTTTCATCTTAGTGTTTTTTTTATGTGCAGGTTTTTCACTGGATTCTTCTAAAAATAATCCGTTTAAAATAGCCGTTTTTTCCGATCCGCATTTGATGTCTTCTTCTTTAAATCCATATGGCGAAGCCTTTGATGCGTATATGTCGGGTGATCGAAAGCTTTTGGACATCAGCCCATTGTTGTTGGAGCAAGTAGTGGATGAGATTTTGAAGACAGATGTGGAATTGGTCATCGTTCCCGGTGATTTAACCAAAGATGGTGAGTTGGTTTCCCATGTTGAAGCGGCTCAACAATTAAACCGCTTAACAAAAGCCGGGATGGATGTTTTGGTAATTCCCGGCAATCACGACATCAACAACCCCCATGCGGTAAAGTTTGACGGTTCGGCCGTTTCACCTGTAGAATGGGTGAGTCCTGAGCAGTTTAAGTCCATTTATGCCTCTTGCGGATACGATTTTGCCCTTTCACAAGATGAAGGCTCTTTAAGCTATTGTTATGAACCCCTTCCCTGGTTACGGATCATCGCCATGGATTCGTGTGTATACAAGGATAACCTGACAACGGGTTCTCCCTACACCGATGGCCAGTTCAGCGAAGAAAGACTGAGCTGGATATTGAATGCCGTTCAGCAGGGCCGTGAAAAAGGGCAATTGATTTTAGGTATGATGCATCATGGCATTGTTACCCATTTTAGCTTGCAGCAGACTTATTTTGGAGCCTATTTACTGGATGATTGGCAAGCGGTTGCACGATTGTTTGCGGATAACGGTATGCATCTTGTTTTTACCGGGCATTTTCACACGCAGGACGTGTCCATGCTTCAAACGACTTCCGGCCAAGTACTTTACGATGTTCAAACCGGCTCGCTGATCACCTATCCCAATCCCTACCGTCTTGTAGCAATTACTCCAAGTGGAGAAGTCAGTATTAAGAGTTACTTTATTGAACATTTAGACGGCTTCGATGACTTTAAATCCTATTCACAACAGTTTGTTCAAGAGGGCATCAGCGGCATGCTTCCGGAACTGTTAAAAGAACAGATGTATCAAATGGGATTCTCCTCGGCTATTCTCAACTCATTGGATCGTGTTCTAAACAACGTGTATGCGGGTCAAACCTTGTCACAACATATCGGAACCGTGATGTCCGATTTCTATCTGGGAGATGAAAGCCCTTCAGTAGATCTGACGGCAATCATTGCGCAACTAAAGCAGAATCCGTTAAACCCCTTTCTTTTTTTATCCGGTATGGCATTGGATGCGCTTTCTAAGGATACTCCCCCTTCGGATAATGATTTAACGCTGTTTCTCCCTGTAGAATAAAAAAAGGGTGCAATCACATTCTCTTCATGAAATAGATTGTATTAAAAACATCTTGAATTATAATAATGTTAATATATATTTATCATTCTTTCTCGAAAAATACTTGACTTAGCGTTAAAAATCTGGTAATATTCAACCATAAAAAACTAAAACGAAAGGTGGCGAGTTGAATGACAAGGACCAATAATGTACTGGTAAATCAAATGGTTAATGTTGCATATCCAAACGTTTGTGTTTCAGCATTCGATTTCGTCGATACCTCGCCGGGCCTTTTTTCGCATAATGATACGGGTTTGTTTTAATCCGTAGGGTGAACATCAAAAGGCTGTGGTGAATTTAGAATCCACAGCCTTTTTTTTATCCAAACTTAAGGAGGGAAAGACCATGAAGTACAGAAGAATTCAAGCGGATTTTAGAGCTGAACAGCAAAAATTCTATTACAACTATCAACAGTACGACAAGATTAAACAGCAGCATTTTGACAAAATGGCTATTAATGGGATTCACCCCTTTAGACCATTTTAAGCAATGTAAAGTAATATTCGGTAAAGATTAATTCAGATGATTTCAATTATACTGTGAAAGGAGGGATCATGATGATGAAACGATATAGAGCACGTGTTGAATTGACCTGCTGCGAGTACCTGGAAGAACTGAAGCAAGAAGTACTGAAAAGTATTTCCCAAATTACTGGATTTAATAATCGTCCATTTTGAGGCATGCTACAAGAAAACGATTCCTGGGAGTGAATCAATCTCTCCACGGAGGTGAAAAATCGTGAAAGCCTGTAAAACAAACGTCATGAACACATGGATCGATACGGAAATAAACCAGGATAAAACAATCAGAATTTTCGACAACGCTATCGGCAACACTAAAAATATGAGTATTGTACTTTAAAAAAAGGAGTGATGAATGATGAAAAATAATATATTAAATTCTACAATGACCTATTGGGGCGATTCAAAGGATAAAACAGGCCAGTCTTTTTCTTTTAAACCGGATCAATTAACCGATGTATACTATTGGACTTAACTTTTTAAGCGGCTATGCTATCGTAAGAGGTGGCTAAGTGCCACCTCTTTTTATTTAAAAGGACTGACCTGGAGGTGAAAAACATGGAAAGAAATCTTATCCTTTATCCTGCATTTCGTTTTTTTATCAATATGATGATCATCGGACCGATCCTGATTCCATTTTTGTTATGGAAAGGGCTTGATTATTCCCAAATCATGATTCTGCAATCGATTTCTGCTGTATCCGCAATGATTTTTGAAGTTCCCACAGGCGCTATAGCGGACAAACTAACCCGGAAACTTTCTTTGATTGTGTCGGGATTCATATTGGCCGTTTCCTTGACTGTGTATATTCTTGGAAATCATTTCTTGTTTTTCGCCTTGGCAGAGATCTTATTTGGTCTTGGTTTGACCTTTTTCAGCGGTGCAGATTCCGCTATTCTCTACGAATCTTTGAAAATTTTAGGAAGGGAAAAGGAGTATCAGGGGCGAGAAGGGGCTGCTGCTTCCAATATCTTTTTGGGTCAGGCTGTTTTTTCAATTCTTTCTGGTTATTTGTACGTGATTCATCCCACAATCCCTTTCTGGATCTCTACGGTTTTTATTCTGATGGCATCGGTCTTTGCAGCTTTTTTTTCAGAGCCGGATCGTATCAAAAGTCAGCACCGGTATGTCAAACATATCTACATGGGATTTTGCGATGCCTTTAAAAAACCTCGAATTGTATGGTTACTGGTATTTGCAGCCCTTATTTCAAGTCTGATGCGGTTGGGATACTGGTTGTACCAACCTTATTTTGATCTGGTCAATGTGGAGATTGTCTATTATGGCTATATCTTTGCAGCCATGAATCTTGTCGCCGCTTTTGCTTCAAAAGTACTTTTAAAGAAGTTTTCGCAAGTCAGACCCAGGAAATTACTTCTGTCGTTGGCAGTGTTGATGATGATTTCGTTTATTATTCCCGGTTTTTTCAAGGGGTATTGGGTCATCGGCGTGATCTGCCTTCAGCAGATTTTCAGGGGCATGTATCCGGCAACTATGAAATTTTACGTTAATCTCCAGGTATCCGATGGTTATCGGGCAACAACTATTTCCATGGTTAGCCTGATTTCGAGTCTGTCATTTGCCATAATCTCGCCCTTAGTTGGGTTGGCGTTGGACCAATCCGGCACACAGACTGTTTATCGCTTGATCGGAGTGTTGAGCATCATAGGCTTTTTGACGTTGTTACTCCTACGAAAACTTCAAAAGAAAAAAGGGGGAACGATCAATCGGTAATCTTTTTATCAAAGTCATATCGCCATTCACGATTGATAAAATCGATAAAGATCATAGCGATTTCGGGATCGAACTGTTTACCGGCATAGGTTTTTATTTCGTTGATCGCATATTCCCAAGAAAGACTTTCTCGATAAGGGCGGTTACTGGTCATGGCATCAAACGCATCGGCTATGGCCAGTATTCGAGATTCTTCCGGAATGCGCTTTCCTGAAAGACCCTCTGGGTACCCGCTTCCATCCCATCGCTCATGATGATAACGGACAATGGTTACGATTTCCTTCAATTCCTGGGAGCTTTCCAAGACTTTAGCTCCGTATTCGGGATGTCTTTTCAATTCGGAGAATTCTTCACCTGAGAGTTTACCGGGCTTACTAAGCAGTGAATTGGGGATTAAGATCTTTCCAATATCATGTACCAGTCCGGCCCAATAGATCTTCTGGATCCCTTCTTTCGAATAGCTTAATTTTTCCGCCAGGGCTGCACTGATATTGGCAACGTTTTCAGAATGCCCCTTGGTATAAGGATCGTGCAGTTCCAGTATTTGAATCATGGATAAGATCAGTTCTTTCTGGAATTTTCCTTGCCATATCATGTACTCCTGCATGGCAAGAAAAGCGGATGCAACATTTGAAAAGGCGTTCATGAGTTTTAAATCATCCTGGTTAAAACGTTTTAAGCTGTTTTTGTCGATGTCCAAGACCATGCTGCCCATTCTCTTATCTCCTATTTTTAAGCCGGCAATCATAGACACACCGATGGGCTTTGTAGCATTTTCCATCTGATAAGCCTTTTCCTTGCTCATGAGGTTGTTCTTGTCCTGGTCGACAATTTGATCCACGATAATCGTCTTGTCAAACAGATAATGATCGGATTTGTTCAACTCGATCTTTTTGAGTTTTTCAATGTCATGACCGATGGCGGAAATAAAACGCCATTTATCTCCTTCAAAGAGAGAGATACTCCCATAATCTGCATTGGGGATCAGTTTGATCAGAATTTTCAACAGGGAATCAAGAAATTTCTCAGGATTTTCTTTGGCTGCCAGAGATATTTGTGAGGTTACCGTTAGAATGCTTTCCAATCCTTGCGCCAGGTTATCCTTTTCCAAGAGGGATTTTTTCAGTTGTGTGTTGACTTGTTGGAGTTTTTGCTCATTTTCTTCCAATTTCTGATTCTTCTGGGTCAGTTCCGTATTTTGCGAGGTGATTTTTTCCGTACTGAATCTAATCCTTTTCTGTAGCTGAACATTCCAAAGTACTACCGCTAAAATGATGATTAAAAAGAAGATCAGACTCAATATGATGTACAACCAAGGGATTTGTGTTTTTACCTGTTCTCCCGTCCATTTATGTACAATTTCATCGATTTCGTTTTTGTTGATCTTTGAAAGGCCTTCATTGATCAGCTTTAATAAACTTCTATTTCCCTTTTTGATGACTGCATAAACCTGGTTTTGATACACAGGCCGTTCCATCCGTCGAAAATGTTTGTTGCCTTTGATTTTTTCCAGATAATAATTGGCAATTGGTCCATCTGCTATGAATACGGATATTTCTCCATTCATAGCCGAGTCAATCATTTCTTTTACAGAAGGGTAGGTGATGATGTTTCCTTTAAATTTGTTTTCTATCAGATAGTCATAGGCATAGTCATCTTGAATCACACCGACATCAAATCCGGATATATCATTAAGGCTTTTGATCCCAAAAACATTCTCATTAAAATAGATATACGTGGGTAATTCATAAAATGGCATGGAGTAATCCCAGATCATTTCCCTTTCAGGAGTATAAAAAATCAGCCCAACAATGGCGTTTTCATTTGTTTGAGCATAATCCAGAATATCCGAAAAGGAATCCAGATAATGGAATTTCACTTCCTGCCCGCTTTTTTGAGCCCAAAGAGACCATAGGTCATGAAAAATACCCTTTGCGTTTCCCTCTTCATCAATAAATTCGAAGGGATAATAATATTTTTCGCCCAGGATTTCCACTTGCTGGGAAAGGGCAATGCTTATAATGATCAAAAGGCAACATATAAAAATAATTTTTTTCAAGATTTCACCTTTTTTATCGTAAAAAAATCCCCTTTCATTATACTATAAAAATGACTGAAAGAAAGGGGATCATTTGTTCTATTATGAATCTAATTCATTACAGTAATCCGATAGCGTGATATAAATGCTGCCAGCCTTTATAATCTGTAATCGTACCAACATATAGTGTTTGTCGATCGTCTGACAGGATCACCGGAGAATGACCCGTTAGCTCTTTTTTTGTGTACTCGGCAACGGGTTGACCCTTTATTAGAAAATGTTCTTCAAACCACATGTCTGCATCTATTTCTTCACCTTCTGCCATTTTTAGATGTTCTCCAAAAATAGCGCCAAAATCGGTTATTTCAAATTGAATCCCTCTCATGTTGATTCCAAGCGGTGTTTCAGAGAGGATATGGTTTCTTTCGTCTTTCATGGCACTCATACAGGTGATAACGACCTTCGCCTCTGCATATTCAACTGCCTGTAAAACTCTGTCGGGGAGATACAATGCATAGGGAATAATGAGGTAATCATAATGGGAGAAATCTGAATCTCTAAATAAGAAGTCCACTTGTTCCCCATTTTCAAATAAAGGCCTGTAGAGTTCCATGATGGCATTGAAGTAGTCGAAATCCTTATTCACTCCGTTAATCCGGTGCATCCAAGCCACTTCATAATCGAAGTAAATACCGATTCTTGATTTTTTTCTTTCTAAAGGTCTTCGTTCACTTAACAGTTTACAGACTTGCAGCCGCTTGCTTCTCTCGGGATTGCCGTCATAATTCAATATTCCGTTATGATACTGCTCGGAACCAAATGGAACGGCTCTGTATCTGAAATAGACAATATTTTCGGCGCCTTGTGACAAAGCCTGTCTGGATATTCGTTCCATCCATTGATGATCATAATAGACGTTGCGGACCTGCCAATTCACCCTACCCGGCTGCTGTTCCATGACCGTAAAGGGTTTGCGCTGCAATGACCACATGAGATCGAAATTCATCCCGGTAAACCAAGGTTTAAATTCATTGCCAAAATGATAATTGTCAAAGGATATAAAATCATACTGACTTTCCATCTTTTTATAATCTGTTTCGACAAAGTTTGTCATGAAATTATGGGTAATGGGTTTATCGGAGTAACGTTTAATGGTATCAATCTGCATTTGGGCAAAATCCATGATGGAATGGGTGGAAAAACGGTAAAAATCCAACATGTGATGGGGATTTCTTAAGGCGTTGGTTCGTTTAGGCGTTTCTATTTGAGTGAAATCGTTGTATTGTTGCGACCAAAAGACGGTTCCCCAATCTGTGTTTAACTGCTCAATGGTGTCGTATTTCGTTTCAAGGAATTTTTGAAAGGCCATATCACATTTTTCACAATAACAAAATGTGGTGTCTTCACAGCCGAATTCATTGTCTATTTGCCAGGCATAGAG
>DAOTHY010000062.1:0-1426 GCA_035447925.1 Thermotogota bacterium | reverse complement strand
ATCAGCCATGCTGGAGGAGTTGCAGAAGGAGTACCGATAATGATTTTGATGCCAAGATTGCGGGTTAATTCGAACAATTTATCCAAAAGGGTAAAGTTGTATGTTCCTTCTTCGCTCTCCAAAACATGCCATGCAAATTCTCCAACCCGTATGAGCGCTATCCCATTTTCTTTCATGATGATTAAATCGTTTGCCATTTGCGGCAAGTGACTTAAATCACTGTCCCAGTGTTCGGGATAATAGTCTACTCCTATCATTTCATCTCCTCCTGTATTTTTATCAATCACATCGTCAATTTATTCTTTGACACGCTCGATTTCCCTTGTATTATATCCCTCTTCACGAGAAAATTTAAACCGATTGAGTTTTTCTTTCAAGGTATCAGATAATTCAAGCAGTTTTTGGGTTAAAGGTTCCAATTCTTCAATCATCGAGGTGTTGTCTTCCACGGAGTTCACAATAATATCCACTTTTTGTGTCAGCTGTTCAAATTTATGTCCCATTTCTTCAGAATCTTGGGAGATATGATCAATCAAGCCCGACTGGGTTCGTATTTGGGATAGTGTTTGTTCAATGGAATGATTGACCCGTTCATACGATTGAGCAATTTCCTCGAAGATGGTGGGTATTTTTTCAATGTCTTCAACCACACCTTCCACGTCTTTCAAGCTATTATCCGAATCCACAAGCACTTCATCCACCAATTTTGCTATATTGCCAATCTGAACCGACGCATCTCTGGCTGTTTGATTGGACTGATCCGCTAATTTTCGAATTTCATCGGATACTACGGCAAATCCTTTTCCCGCTTCTCCAGCACGGGCTGCTTCGATGGCCGCATTTAAAGCCAGCAAATTCGTCTGTTCCGCTATCTGTTGGATTTTTTCGATAAATGCCGTGGTTTGACTGGTCACGGTTTTAAACTGATTAACCCGTTTAATGTTTGAATTCACTTGATCCCCGATTTGCGTAATCTTTTCGGTTGTATCAAAGATTCCCCGTTTATGTGATTCTACTTTCTCGAGAACACCTTCTGAATCTTCAACCGTTGCATTCATCATGGTGGTGGTCTGTATGTTTTGATGATTCAATTCCTGCATGGATGCCCGCATTTCTTTTAACTGTTCCACTGAATTGATCAGTTCGCCGTTAATGGATTGTATCTCTTTTTCAACTTCCTGTGTGCTTTTGGTCGTCTTATGGATCGAATCGGTTATATCCACTGCTTCTTCACTCATCACCAAAGAAGCTTCGTTGGCACTGATCAGAGTAGCCCGGATCGTTTCAAGAACCTGATTCAGTATTTTTTGAACTTCCCCGATTTCATCCTTGGACTTTCTTGAAGACTCAAAATCAACACTTAAGTCCAACTCTCCCAGCTTGATGGATTTAGAAATCAGATTTCTGATGGGTTTTCTGATTGACA
>DAOTHY010000061.1:0-12664 GCA_035447925.1 Thermotogota bacterium | reverse complement strand
ATTGGTACTGATGAGGACAATAGCTGCTTTGTAGAGGATGGTTTTTAAGAGTTTGTGAGCAGCTGCCTCACTGTTACGTTTAATCCCAATGCTTCTTCGTGCGAGTGCGTATAAGGCTTGGGCTTTTTTCTGTCCGTAATTTTTGATTTGTAGGGTTTTCCATAGCTGATAAATGCCTTCAGGGCCTGCTGCTATGAGTTTTCCCAAGGTGCTAAAGTGTTTCATTGCTGCCAGCATTCCGATGCTGAAGCCTCTTTTTTGGTATGCCTGATGTTCAGGAAACAGTTGGGATAATTGGGTGTACAGTCTGTTTTTGTGGCGGATATCATCGGTAGCCAGCAGCTCTCTCAATGAAATCAGTTCTCTTAATTCAGCATAATCGCCTTCTTTGGGTCGGGTGGATGGGCCGTATCTCCCATCGACGGTTAACTGACTGATGATGAGGGCGTCTCTGGGGTCGTTTTTACTGCTGTCGTTTCCCATGATTTCACTGGTTCGCCGAACATCTCGTCCGTTCACGATCGCCACTTCTATCCCCATTTGTTCCAGGTATTCTTCAAAGACGAAGTAATAGGTTCCAGTGGGTTCCATGGCCACCAATACATCATCCGCTTCCGTTTGTTTGAGTGCTTTTTGCATCCATCTAAGAAATTTTTCATACCCATCTTTTTTGTTTTTAAAATTCAACCCTTTTCTGACTTCTTGCTTTCGCCAGTTGACAACCTGTGCATAATGACTGTCTTTCGCAATGTCTACTCCGATAACTAAGGTCTTGTCGCTAATCCGTTCAATTTTCTCGTTTTGCGTGGTATAATTTTTTCGCATAATAAAAAACCTCCCTGTAATATTTTGTGGTGTTCCATTATATAGGGAGGTTTTTATTTTTTTCAAATCTTTTCTCGCCACCTGTACAGGAATACTGTTGCTCCCCTTTGCTCCCCTTTGCTCTCTATCATTGTTTTTTGGGTTGATTTGAAAAAAGAGTGCGCTTATCTTGTTATAACAAAACAAATTATGTTCAGAATATGGTAAAATGGTTTATTTAGAAAAAGAAACTCCTTTCTAATAAAAACCGTAATTCAAACAATTCCTTATTTTGTCACCTTAAGAAATCAATACTAAAATAAGAAATATTATTAGCCTAAAAGGAGGTAGATAGATGAAACGTACTTTAAAATGGATGATTTTAATTATTGTGTTTATCATTGTGCTTTCCGGTTGTCAAATCAGAAAAAATGAGGATTTGGATTTCAGCATTCGAATGACTATTGAGCAAATAAGCCAAGGCTCTTTTACAGGGGGAAGGTTGATCTTTTCAGAAAATGGGATCAATCACCTTGAAAAAGGCACGCTCATCCCCATCCTGGATATGATTCAGGGATTTGTTCCTGGAGGAGATGGTGAAGGGTTTGAATTTAAAAGATTTGAAGAAAATTATGGCTATTACTATGTTGTGGAATCCAATCCCGAGTTTTTGATTCTGGATTATCTTCTGTATGATTCAAACGGCAAGATCATTGATCATGAAGAAAGGATAACCGTTACTGAAGGAAAACTTCTCAATGTTCGAGGAGAGGAAATTTCACATGATTCAGTGAACGATTTCCATTACAAACTGAGTTACTCTAATTTTTCTGCAAGAGATACGCATTATTCCAGAGAACTCCAGGGAGCAAGTTTGCTTAGTTTTCCAAATGAAGTCCCAACAGAAGAAGCACAGATGAGTATTGACACCGAAAAAAGATATCGTACGGTTCTCTTCAGACTTCAGGAAACCGGGAATCAACCTTATGAGTATACTTCAGGAGTCATAGCCGCTCATGAATCAGAACCTTTCCTGATTATCGACAGTAGTTATTATGATGAAACCAATTCCACCGATTCCTTAGTGGGTATTAATGATCCTGATCTTCCGGAAATAGAGGTAGGCGATTATATCCTTGACCATTCTGCATCTTCTGCAAGACGGGTCACGCAAATCATTCCGGGTAATGATACAGAAGATACACAAACGTTTGATACAGATGTTATCCATTTACAGGAAGCCGTTGGTGCTATGATCATACAAGTTGAAGGAGATCTGGGAGAGATCATTCAACGCTACGGCTCTCAAGCGGAAAAAAAGCGACTAAATGAACTACTCTCAAGAAAGCATTATGACGTTTGGGAAGCTCAAGGAAAAGCCAATCTATGGAAAGGCGAAGATTCAGTTCAGTTGGAGTTAGATTACAACACCAAATTGGGCATCAATTTGGATTTTAAATTCGTTGTGACTTGGCATGAGGTTTCAGGAAAAGGTGATTTTTCCGTTGAGACAAAAAATGGATTTGGATTCTTTTTTAAACTGGATGGGCATACGGCGGACACTGAAAAAAAAGGAACCTTTTTTTCCATACCGCTAGAGATAAGTGTTGAAAAGTTTAAAATAGGAATAGATTTTGACATCGTAGCAGACTATGAAATCGAAGAAAACAATAAATCTATCTATTATTACTTGAATATGCAAACAGGGCCATGTGAATTAGGAATGTATTTTGATGTCGGTGGAAAACTCGCATTCAAATGGGGATGGCTCCCATATCTTACAACCTGGAATAAGACTCACGTTATCAAAAATGGGTTTAACAAAGGCTCTGCTCTTTTTGACGCCCCTCATTTAAAACAATTGGAGGATAATAAAATCAATATGGGTATTGATGCAAAGTTTGATTTTAATATCTTTAAAGCCTTAATTTTCAACTTGGATGCAAACATAGGGATTAGTAATTCCATCGTACAGAGAACTCAAGAAGGTTACGATTGGTGGGCAGATATAGGTTCATATGGCTCTTTAGACCATCTAAAATTTGGAATTGGTTTGCCATTCTCAAACATCGGACATATATGGGACTTCGGAACCATTTGGAAACAGGATCCAGATTCGGAAGAAGGTCGTATCACTTCCATTCCTCTCGATGATATTATGGATCCTTAATAAATTTTTTAACCACGGGGGCTGTCCCCGTGGTTATGCAAAGGATTTACCCAATGCTTTTTTAGGGAGAACTTATTCAAATAAAAGCCGTGCTGCCGGAAAGAACATTCTGGGAAAAAGCAACGATACTTCATCACGAAGCATACAGACCGAAAGAGCTTGATATTTCAAAAAAGATACGCTAGACACTATTATGATTTATACTGCATAGCAAATTCAAAGTACAAAGAAAAAGCATTTGAAAAAATAAAGCTACTTGAAAAAGTGGTAGCATTTAAAGAAAAATTTTATCCGAGGAAATGGGCAAGATATGAAGATGCAACGTCAAAAGCAATTAGGCTTATGCCGGATGAGTGTAGGCTAAAAGAAATCGAAGAAGACTATAAAAATATGAGTGAAATGTTTTTTGGAGAATATCCAAGTTTTGAAGACGTTATGAGAAAGAGCGGGTTACCCCCTTATTCTATTTCTTGTTTTTATTTAAAAACTTTTGGACTTCCTCTTGAGCTGAATCCAAGGAACACAGGGTGGCAAAGTGATAATTGGACAACTCAAGGGCATCCTGAAATTTCATGTCTTCCATTTCATAAAAAGATTTTTTTCCCAGTTGCATCGCTACGGGATTCTTATTAGCTAATTTCTTGGCATATTTTGTCGTTTCTTCAGCAAGATCTGCTTCAGGCACTATTTTATTGATTAGGCCAATATCCAAAGCTTTCTTTGCATCAATAATATCTCCGGTCATGATTAATTCAAGGGTTCTTTTCCGGCCTAAGCTTTTTAAAAGAGGAACGGCAGGTCCCATGCAAAACAAACCAACATTTATCGCCGTTGCACCGAATTTAGCCGTCTCACTTGCAATGGCCAAGTCACATGCAGCCACCAGACCGATGCCATTGGCCACTGCGATCCTGTGAACGGAAGCAATGACCGGTTTAGCTATTTTTGCTATGGTCATATTCATTTCTTCCATCAGTCTGACCCAGTCCAAATAGTCTTTCATGGGCTTTCCGTCCACATAATTGATATCAATTCCCGTGCAAAAGTTTTTCCCGTTTGCATTAATCACGATGGCATGAACATCTGAATCCTTATCCATTTCTCTTAATGCGGCGTTGAGCTCTGTTGCCATTTCAATGTTAAACATGTTGTTAGCCTCGGGACGGTTTAATGTAATTGTGCCGATTTTATCTTGAATAGTTGTGATTACCGTTTTGAAGTTCATTTTTTGCCTCCTAAATTTAGAATTTTTTCATTCATTATTCTTTCCCGACACATCACCCCTGTAAAAAAACCAATGGGGCATTCTGGTCGTTAGTATTATCAAGGAACATCTATTAAAAGGAACTTTCACTTGCACAGAAATACTCAAAACTGATCCGATTGCTTATGAACAGGAACTTTTGGATCGATAAAAAACACAAAGCGTTATGCATTAATTAACAGATTATTGTCAGAATCAAACGGTCTTTGGTTTGATTATAACATTTTCATCTTTAGTAGTCCTCTTGACTCTTCCGTTACGTCACGTTGTTGAATATATTATCAAAGCAAAAGGTGGCGAATCATGAAGGAGTAAAAAAGTATTGACGAATTGTCCAAAAACCTGGGAGTAACGTTCAGAGTTATTCGTTATTGTGAGGAAATTGGGTTATTAGAACCATTCAAATCCGATACAGGGTATCGGAATCGAAAATGGGTGATTTAGTGATGCAGGTAAAAGTGATAACGTTAAAAGAGAATATTAAAACTGAAGGTGTAGATGTTCGTGTGCCTTTTCCGAGACCGAATGGGGGGGACAAAACAGGGACGGAAAAATTGAAAGTTGTCTGTGCATAGATTAGACATGAGGGTTGTGATAAAATACTGAAGCATGTGCTTTGTTTTAAGGCATTAAGCGTTTGGGAGATTCTACCAGCACCTCTAGCCTACTTGATTCAAAAGGAGAAAGATGAGTATAAATATAACAAAAACTTCAGTTAGCGATGTGGAAGAGCTAACTGAAATGGCTTTGGATTTATGGAAAGACCACGATTACGATGAATTAAAGGATATGTTCCATGAAGCCCTTTTAAATGACGATGAATGCATCTTCATTTCTAGAGAGCAGGATGATGTAACCGGATTCATACACCTAACCCTTAGAACTGATTATGTGGAAGGTTCAAATTCCAGTCCGGTTGGCTACATAGAAGGGATTTATGAAAACAACCGTACCGAAGAACCAAAGTAGCTATGGCATTAAATAAGGCTGGAGAACAGTGGGCACTTTCAAAAGGTTGTACTCAGTTTGCCTCAGATATAGAAGTGGGTAATGACATCAGTTTTCAATTTCATTTAAAAGCCGGGTTTAAAGTAGCTAACACCATCATATGCTTAATAAAAGATCTTTAAGATTTCTAAGGCGTTAGAGGACAAGATAATGACCACCCATACGCATCAGCTCATCCTCAAAACCACTTTTCAACTGTACCCAGGTTGCTTCTGATGGCAATATACACAAGGGAAAATCTAGAAAACACAGTAAGGCTCATCAGGAACTAACACCAATGTTTATTAAAACTCTTTCCTATTCATCGGATCTCAATCAGAGTGGCCTAAATATTGAGGTCCTCGTTTCTCCTGGCTTGTATCTGTTTTACTTGAAAGTCGGTCTAAAATGCACGGCAAGAGGCTATTTTAGGGCCTGCTGAAAAACTTTAAAATTCCTCCCTTGGGACTGACGTTGGGAAACACGCCAAAGAGAAGGGGGAGGAGGGGGTTATTGACAAGCAAGCATTGGAGTTTCGAAGAACACTCCTTGGAATTTGCTCTCAAATTCCATAACAGTGATGTTCCCGTTATAACGTTTATACCCCCCCCGCCATAAATGGCCTGGCCTTGTGAAACAGGCCAGCCCCTGCATCTAAAACAGAAAAATGCTTCTGAAAACCTTTATTAGTGGATGTTCTGAGTTTTTCAGCAGGTCCTAATTATGTAGAGTATAAAATAATATCATATCAAGGTATGATACTTCGGAAAGCAATCCAAGGGGATGGACAATATCCATTTGCCGGAAGATGATTGCATTTTTTTGCAACAAATCCCGTTCCAACAATCTACCCTGATCAATTGTCAAATGATCTATGTTTCAAAAACATGCTTTTATATCCGAAAACGAACCGTCTTATTGCTTTATATCGCCAGTTATTCGGTTTTTAGTATAGTATATTCTTTTAAAACTTAGAATTAAGGTGTATAATAGTATGTGGTTTTTTTGTTGTAAAAATCAGTATTCAAAAGGAGGAAGATGTATGAGAAAGTGCTTTTTGTTTTTATTGATTGCTGTTTTACTTGTAACATGTTCTTTTGCGGCAAATGTTGAGTTAGTCTATTGGACGCATACAGATACTGCAAGAACAGAGCTCGAAAATAGATACATAGAGGAATTTGAAGCGATGTATCCAAATGTGACGATTAAAAGGGTTTACAATGAAGCCAGTAAAATGGGAGACCTCATTTTAACTGCTTTTTCAGGGAATGTTGGTCCGGATATATTCAACCTGCAAACGGAACAGTTATTTTCCTACATCGTCAACGGACGTGTTGCACCGGTTGATCCCAAGGCTCTAGGAGTCAAGAATGTTGAGGAATACGTAGCTCAATACAGCAAAGGAACCTTTCAACCCGTAACATACGATGGCGAAATTTACGGTGTTCCCCTTGAATTGACAAACTGGTGTATTTTCATCAACAAAAGGCTCTTCAGAGAAGGCGGACTTGATCCGGAAACGGATTATCCGAAGACATGGGAAGAGATGATGGAAGTATCCGAAAAACTCACACAAAGAAATGGAGAAATCATTACCAGAAGAGCCTTCGATTTCAGATATCCCTATTATCTCGTTTCAATGCTTCCCATGGTGCAACAACTGGGCGGAGACATAATCAGCCCTGACGGAAAAGAAGCCATATACAATGAAGAAGCTTGGCTGAAGGTTTTGACCTACTTCAGGGATTGGGGTATTCATGGAAAGAATCTGGGTAACCCAACCTATACAAATGCAAGAAAAACATGGAACAAGGACAACGGAGACATGATAATGTGCCTTTCAGGACTCTATCAAGAGGGAAGACTTAAAACAGACAATCCGGAATTTTACGACTCCGGCGAATGGATGGTTGTCCCCTTCCCGGTTTTTGAAGATGCTGTAAATGATCTTGGCGCCGCATCTTATGGGCATTTTTGGATGGTAAACGCACAATCATCAAAGACAAAACAAGAATGGGCATGGAAATTTCTTGACTATATGAGAGGTCATTCGGAAGAATTCCTTGAGTATGTATATCTGGTACAGCCTATTAAAACCCTTGTTGAATCGGACCTGTTTAAGAATATGCCTTATTCCAATGTATTCTTGGAGGATCTTGAAAAGTCCAATTCTGTTTATATCAATGAAAACGGTAAAATGATTGAAGAAAAAATCGGGATTGCTGTGCAAGCCGTTATGCTCAGTGGAACTGATCCTGCAGATGCTCTTGAACAATTGAAAAAAGACGTTCAGGAAATTCTTGACGATAGTTATTAATCATTCAAGCTTCATTTTTATTCAAAAAGTCTGGGTTAAACGCCCAGACTTTATTTTAGATTTGGGAGGGATTATTGTGGCCCGACATCGCAAATTTGGAATGGAACGTAATAAAGCAAAATGGGGAATTATATTTATCCTGCCCTCACTTATTTTTTTTGCTGTCTTTAGTTTTTATCCGATCATTAACGCCTTTTATTTAAGTTTTCATAGAAAAGACCTCTTGTCATTAAGAGCCCCAAAATTTATAGGCTTTGATAATTACACCTATCTGTTTGGGTCAAGTAATTTCTGGAATTCGGTTTTATCCACAACTTTTTTTACATTAGGAACATTTATTCCCCTGTTAATTTTCAGCTTGATCTTGGCAGCTTTCATCATGTCGCGAAAGCGGTTTCAAAAGTTTTTTCAAATGGCTTTTTATTCTCCTGCAGTTTTATCATCGGTTGTAGCTGCAGTAATCTGGTTACTTGTATTTGACCCACGAGGACTTGGTAATCAAATGTTGAACACACTCTTCAATTCACCGGGTGTTGATCATAAATGGTTGGCCACCGATACGATGTTGAGGCTTTCCACGATCATTGTATATTTCTGGAAATATATCGGATATTTCACAATCATCTTCATTGCCGGGATGGCAAGTATTCCAAAGCAGTTGCATGAAGCAGCATATATAGATGGTGCCAACAGATGGCAGGGTTTTTGGAGGGTTACCTTTCCGCTATTGAAACCAACCGTTCTGCTTGTCTCCGTCATGTCTATGATACAGTGTTTGAAAACATTCAGTACCCAATATCTGTTTACCGTATCGGGAACACCTTCAAAACCCATTAACGTTATTACGCTGAATATATACAATACGGCAATTCGTGATCACAGGATAGGGCGAGCCAGTGCGATGAGTGTTCTTTTATTTCTCGTCATGCTTTTCTTTACCGCTATGCAAATCAAGGGCTCCAAGTCTGATGATGTCACATATATGTAGGTCGAGGTGAAAATAATGAGGAATAATAAGATAAAACATTCGATTCTGGGCAGCGTGGGGGATACACTCATCTGGATCTTTCTCATCGGTACTGCAGCGTTGATCCTGATGCCGCTTGTGTTTATGTTTACCTCGTCCATCATGCCCTCTAAAGACATCTTCAAAATGCCATACCCTTGGATAACCAGTGAATTTAAGTGGCAAAACTATTGGAATGCCATAAGGGGCCCTGATGGAGACTTTATGTATCTGCGGAACATCTTCAACTCCTTTTTTGTCTCATCCGTCGTTTCATTTACAACGGTTATCCTGTCCGCATTAACGGGATACGGACTTGCGAAATTCCCTTTCAAGGGCAGAACGGTTGTATTCCTTCTGATTATGTCAACGATGATGATCCCATTTGAAGCGATCATGATCCCGATGTACATGGTCGTCATTAATATGGGTCTTCAAGATACCTATCCCGGACTGATCTTGCCGTTTTTGACAAATGCCTTTGGAATATTTATGATGCGCCAATATCTGATCACTTTCCCGGATGAGATACTCGATGCCGCAAGAATAGACGGCGCTTCTGAACCCAAAATATTCTGGAGAGTCATATTGCCAAATGCCGGCCCGGCGATTGCCACTTTGGCCATATTAACATTTAGAACTCAATGGGATAATCTTCTCTGGCCGTTACTAATTGCCCAAACGGATAAAATGAAAACGATCCCCTTATACATAACCCGATTTACGGCGGAAACACATACTGACGAAGGAGCGATGATGGCCATAGCGGCAATAGCCAGTATTCCCATGTTCATCTTGTTTTTCACTCTATCCAAGTATTTTGTCAGCGGTGCAAGCCTTACAAGCGGAAGCAAGGGATGATTCCTCAGCAAAAAGCCCATTAAAACGGGGATGGTGTTTATGAGCAGCCCAAGGCGTGCATTATCCCAACAAGGAATAGGTCAATCTTTTAGAAGAGCTGTCAGTCACACGAAATATATTGCAAATTAATTAAACATAAAAAATATTCTATATCCAATCTCTGTTTAAATACAGGAAACAAAAGGGACGGTTCTGTTTGCTAATTCATTAATCCCAAAACAATCCATGGTCAAACCCATTTTTCGGTAATTGTCTTTCATTTTCAAAAGCGATTGGTCATCTCTTTCAAGGGTCTGCGGCCTATCCATGCAATAAGCAAGCTGCAAATTTCATTTTCCTTGATTTCTTCTCATTTCTTCGCAAAAGCCGGGCGAGGTTCAAATTCGCTGATTTCCATATCGCTGATTTCCTTTTTGTACACCCGTTTCAGGAAAATAGCAGAGAACGTAAAGGAGGCTATTTCTGCAATCGGGAATGACCACCAGACATTATTAACGTTCCCCGTTAAGGATAGCAGCCAGGCACTTGGCAGCAACACGATCAACTGACGGATAACAGATACTTCAAGACTGAGCAACCCATGACCCAATGCCTGAAAGACTGACAGTGAAATGATTGAAAATCCTGCTGCAAAGAAACTGATGGCAATCGTCCTCAATGCCGGAATGCCAATTGAGAGCATTGTTTCTGTTGCGTTGAATAGACTCATGAGTTTTCCCGGAAATGTCATCATGAGAACAGCGCCTATACTCAACATACCAACAGCGTACAGAACACTTAGTTTTACCGTCTTTGTGATTCTTTCCTTCCTTCTTGCTCCAAAATTGTAGGCAACAATGGGCACCATTCCGTTGTTCAATCCGAAAACAGGCATAAAGACAAAACTCTGCAATTTGAAATAGACACCAAACACTGCGGTTGCCGTGGTGCTAAAGGAGATCAGGATTTGGTTCATGAAGTAAGTCATGATGGAGCCGATTGAGCCCATGATGATGGACGGAATACCAACGGAGTAAATTTTTCTGATAATTTCCAAATCCGGTTTAAACCCTTTAATAGAAATCTTGATATCCTGATTCTTTTTCAGATTGAAGTACAGTGCCAATGCCATGCCAACAAACTGACTGAAAACCGTTGCGATAGCTGCCCCCTTAACCCCCAGTGCAGGAAAGCCAAACCATCCAAAGATGAGTATGGGGTCCAGAAGGATGTTGACACTTGCCGCAATTGCCTGCGAAATAAACTGATAAAAAGTCTTTCCCGTTGCCTGTAATAATCGATTAAAGATGATTTGTCCAAATAAAAACATAGAAAAGGTACAAACAATCAACGTATAATCCGTTCCTATTGAAATAATCTCTTGATTGGCAGTCTGGGATGCAAAGAAAATTCCTGTTGCGGTAATCCCAAAGACGGCAAAAACGAGATAACTGATCGCTGCAAGAAAAATGCCGTTGTTCGCCGTTTTATTTGCTACCTCAAATTTTTTCGCACCGAGATTTCTGGATAGATAGGCATTTACACCAACACCAGTTCCGACGGCAACGGCAATCATGAGATTTTGAATCGGAAATGCCAGAGAAACGGCGGTCAGAGCGTTTTCTCCGATCTGTGCCACAAATATGCTGTCAACAACGTTATACAAAGCCTGAACCAGCATCGAAATGATCATTGGAATGGACATTGTCAACAACAGTTTGTTGATTGGCATCGTCCCCATTTTATTTTCTTTTTCAATCCGAATTGTTTTTTCCACTATATTGACTCCCTATATTGATTTGCTGCAAGAATGCAGGTGTTTTGGCTCCCATTCGCTCAAGATTTCTGATCATTCTTTTGTAATACCCTTTCAACTCTTCAAGTTCATCTTCAGAAAATCCCGAAAAGATTCCCTGGTCTACTTCTTCTGAAATATCGTGCAACCTGTTTGTAAATTCAAGCCCTTTTTCGGTCAAGGTGATGAGATTTTTTCTCAAATCGTCCTTATCCTGAACTTTTTTCAGTAATCCCGCCTTCTCCATTCTTTTAATTGAAATGGCAACGGTCGAAGGGCTGATACCGATTTCATCCGCTATCTCTTTTTGAGAAGCCTTCATTTCCTTCATGTCATAGCGCAGGATAAAAAGAATAGCCGGGTGAGATGCTTCGCTGAGACCGTTCTTTTCCTCTTTTTGAGTCAGCACATTGCGATGCATCCTGCTGTAGATCCTAAGTAACCATTGCATTTGATTTAACGTATTCATATTGATCCCCTCAATGTCCAATATCACCCTTTTTTAATAAGCCGGTTTATTATTTGTCGGCATATAATCAGCCGGCAAAGTATTATAACAGAAAATAAAATTTAGTCAACACCTTGCATGACAATCAAAAGTAATGATCACGGGCTTGATGTGAAAAAGCCGTTAATATCATTTCAGAAACTTTTGGACATGATTCAACGGAGACGGTTTGAGGTGAACCCAAAAGGGAGGACAAAACAGGGACGGGTAAAATCACCAATATCTACGGGATTCAAATTAGAATGGAACATGCTATAATCATATAGTGTTTTGACAATTAGGTTCAAAATGGAAAATGGATTCAAAGCGATTATTGATTTGCCGACAAACACGGAAATAGTCCAGGACTATTTGATTTTGATAATGCAGTCCTAAAGGTGCTAAAAGAGAAATTTTATACTTCAACAAAGATTCCTGTTCCTTTAAGTCGTCTATATCACCTGTCAAATTAGAACAATACGGTTGAAAGTGGGGATTTTATGACAAAAACATTACTAGAAAAAATAGCAGAATTAGAAAAAGCTGTCGGGAAAGATTGGTTGAAAGAATTCCAGGAGGTAGACTCTGCTCAAAAAATTATAACTCTTGCAGATCAACACGGCGTGACTGTGACTGAAGAAATTGCTGAAGAAGCCTTTAATCTAATGAATGAATCCGAAATATCGGATGAGCAACTCATGGACATTAGCGGTGGAGGGCTTTATATACCTGTAACCAAGTAAAAGACCGCAGCGGGATGGTTCTGATTGCTATAATTCCGATAGGGGACCACCTCGTTGTGTACCATCATCTGAAAAACATGAATGATGAATATTATGGTTGTATCTATATGTAACAAGAAAAAAGTCTTAAAATTGCTCAAAACCTCAAAGAGCAATACGAAAAATGTGCATATAAAGATAATTTCTGATGTGTTTGCTTCCTCATTTCGTTTTCAAGTACGCCATAGTATATCAGAATAACAACGCAGAAG
>DAOTHY010000060.1:0-12690 GCA_035447925.1 Thermotogota bacterium | reverse complement strand
AATCAGTTCATCTCAAACCGACTTTTGCCACCGTTTGTGCCGGTCTTTTATTCATCACAGGGAGGACAAGATGCCTTTTTACAAAGAATTCATCTATGACGAAAATTTAAAGAAAGGGGGAAAAACCTATATTCGGGAAGCCGTTAAAGGGGTTATTGTAAGGGGTGAACAAATCCTAATGATTCATTCACAAAAAAATAGAGATTACAAATTCCCGGGCGGCGGCATTGAAGGAAACGAATCGCCTATGGAAACTTTGATCAGGGAAATCAAAGAAGAATGTGGGGCGGTGGTGTCTGAAATTGGTGAAAAAATCGGAACGGTCATCGAGTATAAAAAAGCAAACGAACCTCAATACGATGTGTTTAAAATGGTCTCATCCTATTATTTATGTCAAATCATTGAAAAGAATACCGAATTGAAATTGGACCCTTATGAACAAGCCCTTGGATTTCATCCGGTCTGGGTCAGCGTTTCAGAAGCGATGAATCAAAATAAAAAGATCTTGCAAACTCAAACCGCTAACCCTCCCAAATGGACGAGGAGAGAACTCTTTGTATTGGAGAAATTGAACATATGAAAGACCTCATTCGATTGACTGATATAACGACAACCGATGTGGAAAACATCTTCAAAATTGCCGATCATATACATGATTACAAAGGCGCATTAAAGGACAAAACCATCGTTCTTTTTTTCCCGTCCAGCAGCATTCGAACCCGGGTCACCTTCGAGAAAGGTGTTCATGAACTTGGCGCACAAGTGATTCTATTCCCTTCGGATACCTTGGATAAAAAAGAAGACATCCGGGATGTGATGGGTTATTTGGATCATTGGGCGGATGGTGTCATTGTCAGGCATCCAGAGATCCAACGAGTCGACAAAATGGCTCGAAGCAGTATTTTCCCGGTCATCAATGCCATGACAAGCGTGAATCATCCCTGTGAAGTCCTATCAGACCTCTATAGCCTCTCCAAATTGAGAGAGGATTATTTAAAGTTAAACTATCTGTTTGTTGGTGCAACAGGCAACATTGGCCTTGCCTGGAAAGAAGCGTCACAATTGCTTGGCCTGACATTAAAACAAAGTTGTCCAAAAGGACACGAAATGGAAGAGATCGAATTGATCACCAATCTTGACGAAGCCGTTATTGGCCAAGACATCATCCTGACGGATCCTCTGCCTTCAGCTATCAAGGGAGCATTCATCGACCATCAGGTAACACTTGACAGAATGAAAAAAGCCAATGAAAATGCCTTGTTGAATCCATGCCCACCCTTTACGAGAGGAGAAGAAGTCTCTTCAGATGTGATTGACAGCCGCTATTTTGTCGGTTATGGTTTTAAGAAACAACTACTGACGGTGCAGCAAGCGATTATCCTTTATTGTATGGGACATAGATAAAAAATCAGATCAATAACAGGAATAGAAAAACGGGCAAACCAACAACATTGCCATCTTTAAATGTTGTATCCTTTGTCAGCAATATCCCCTTATTGAAATTCCTTGTAAGGGTTGCATAATCAGATTTATTGATATTTGTTTGATATTTCACTTCAATAGGATATAGTTCAGATGACTGTTCAATCAAAAAATCAATTTCTTTTTTCTTTTGAGAATACCAATAATAAGGACCGTAATAAAGATTAAGACCCTCTGTTTTTCTCGAAGAGAATTGAAGGAGATTTTCAAGGACGATAGATTCCATATAATTACCGTGGTTGATTTTTTTACTGGATAATCGTTCAATGACGTTTGAAACAATCGGATCGAGTGGATAAATTTTCTTTTGTTTTTTTGGTTTAATAGAACCTTTGGAGGGGTCCAGAAAAAAAAGCGTTGCAATAATAAAATTCATACCCAGAATTTGAAAGTAACTTTCCACAGTATTGGAAGAACTAATGGAATTCAATTCGTTATTAAGTGAATTCCAGGAAAATTGTTGTCCGACGATATCGGGAATCTTTTTAAGCAATTCAATCAAGGTAAATCTGGATTTTGAGAAACGCTCAATATCCCCAAGGATAAAGTCTTCGTAAATTTTAATCACTTCTTCAGTAATCATGTTGTTTTCAATATAGTTATTAATCACTTTTGGAAAGCCCCCGGATTGGCAATAAAAAGTAAAATCAACTTGATATTTTCCGTATTCAAATGTCAAAAGTTTTAACTCAGATTCTGACAAATTCAAGATGTCGGCTATTTTCAGCTTATTAATCTCCACAGAGTGACTACCTTGTACATAATCTTTAAAAGAAACGGGTAATTGTATGTAATCATCACCAGCTCCACGCCTTCCGGGAAGTCTTTCAGATGATTTTTTGATATCATAAGCTGATGAACCACTCAGTAATACAAAGGATTGAGAAAGCAGATTGATATCTGTTAAATACTTCATAGCGGTTTGCCAGTTATTGATAAAAGAGATTTCATCCAGAAAAATATAGAGTCTGCCGCTATTTGCCTTTTGTCTCAGTAAAATCCAGTTTTTAAGCGTTTCAATCAGCTCTTCTTTGTCTTGAATATTATCCAAAGTCAAGTATAGGATATTGGAAGGGTCAAGATCCTGATGGATCAATTTTCGAATAAGGAGTTTCATCGTCGTTGTTTTCCCTACCTGTCGAGGACCTCGCAAGGTATAAATACCCGTCTTTTCCATGTCTATCATCTTGTAAAAGTCCGGATAATATTTGAATTGACATTGATTGAATATATTGATATGTCGATCATTTTCAATGTTTTCTTTTAAATCCCACCAAGAGTTTTGAAAATAGATATCTTCCAACCTCATATCTCACCTCTTGTTTATTATAACATATCCATTGAGTAAATAAGGCCGGATTTAAACAATGCATTGAGTATATTCGTCCCGTTTTGCTCAATACACTGAGTAAAATAATCTGTTTCCTTTAAAAACAAGCTGTGATATACTTTCAGGTAATTATTATCTATCAACTGGAGGAAGATCATTTGTCAACGATCAAAATTATCAGAAAGACTTATTCGGAATTTAATGAAATGGATTATCAGGCCATTATGGAGATTTGTGACAAGGTATTCGATCATGGTGATCATGTTTTTATCAACGAGTTGATTCGAAAATCTCCATTTGGTGAGAAAAATACAGCATTTTTGGCATATGACGGGGATCGCTTGATCGGCTGCGTTCATTTAATCGATACCCCAATGGATTATTTCGGTTTGGAATTGAAAAGCTGTGAACTGGGGATCGTGGCCACTGATCCGGACTATCAGAAGAGAGGCATCAGCAGTCAATTGACCGAACAGTTCATGAATGAAGTAAAAGAAAAGGGGTATACCTCTATCTTTATCCAAGGCATCCCCCATTTTTACAGGAAATTTGGTTTTAATTACGCCGTTCCCATGCATTCGGCCAAATTCACCTTTCACAATGGAATGGTTCTAAAACAAATTGATCATCAAATACATGAGGCAAAAGCAGAAGATGCGAACTTTATCTACGAGAAATGCCTGGAATTCAGAAAACAAAAAAGCGGGATCTACAGGTATCGCCCACAAAAATTGATTAAACACAGCATCAACGATTATGAAACGCCTGAATTGAAAAAACTGTATTATATTGTCTCAGAAAATGGCGAGAAAAAGGGTTATTTTTGTCTGAAAAACGATCCCAATCACGTGAACCTGGAAGAAATCTCTGAAATGACGCCTGAGTTGTTTGCATCGGTCTATTCTTTTTTACAAGAAAAGGCCGGGGAACAAAATGAGATTCTACTGAATGTTCCTAAAAACATATCATTCATTGACTATCTCGAAAGTATGAGCGAACTAAAGAAAGGTGATTTTGATAAAACAATCGGGTTACTTGAGAAAGACATCGGTGAGTATGCCTGGCAAGTTCTGATCCCCGATTATTTCAGGTTTTTCCAAGCCATCAGGCCCGTTTTGGAAGACAATATCGCCCATTCAGAGTTTAAAGACCGTGATATTCAATTCAATTTCAACACATATAAAGAGCTCATTGCGTTTGATATCCGCCATTCAAAGATCGATCTCAAATACAAACCCTGGACACTGACATGGGATATGAACCTTCCCCCTCAGACAGCAGTTAAAATAATCTTTGACAATTTTACCCAAGAGGAATTAAGGCCCGTGATTCCGGATTTGATTATTAAACACCAGGAGTTGAAACAACTTTTGAAAGTTCTTTTTCCCAAACATCCCGTTCATTTTTTTGGAGGGTATTAATTTCAAAAAAAAGTCCCTTTCAAACAGGGACTTTTTTTACTGAAGATCTTTGATATTATGATATTTTTTCCCAAAAGGTTTCCGAAGCGATTTCATCCATCAATTCAACCGGCTGAATGTGTACACCTTCCTGAATCGGTTCATCAAAAGATACTTGCTGCCAATCTGTAGAATGATTGCCCATTCGCTTTCGAATGGTTCGGCTTTCGCAGTCATAGATGCATGACCAGAGGCTGCCGAAATATTCTTTAAAATAGGGGGCACTTAACCCTTCGGGGTAACGGGTGGATAAAAGCGATTGAATTTCTTCAATAGTATAGGTTTTATCTTTTTCAAAAGTCTTTAAAATCTTCTCATAACGATGGATAGACTGTTTGAAAACGTGTTTTCTTAATGGGATCATGCCCTCAAGGTTGAAATGATTGGTAGCTGCCAATAGATGGTCAGGGGATTCTTTGGTAATGATCTTCCGCTTGATTTTGTCAGGCGTTTGCTCCACAAGCATAATATCTCCCTGTTGATCAGCCACAAGGTATGTGGGGCAGAACCCGGAGGGGATACGGTTAATCACATCCCAGGCTTCATGGACAGTCTTACACGTATCCAATACCCTTCTCAGGACCGTCCAGAACATACTTCCCTCTGCTCCAAACTCCTCAAGGGGAGGAATCCCGGCTGTCATGGTCACGGCAAGACCGTGCTCATTCATCCCATCCAAACGACCGAAAACAATGGATGCGAAGCCCATGGTTCTTGCACAACCCTCTTCTTCTATATCAGCAAAAATACAATCGGTTACCTCATCTGAAAATTCATAACTTCTGGCCAACAGGGTGTGGTTGTTTTCGGTGCATCTTCTTGACAATCCAAAATGGCTGCAAGCACCTTTAAACTTATAAGAGAATAAATAATAAGAAATCTCTTCGGGTTTAACCCCCAGTACATCGGCCATTCCTTGGATTTCTTCGTTGATATTCAGGCAGTATTTGTCAATGAACTTGATGATGTGGTTCAGTGCTTGAGGGGGAATGTCTTTTGCAAAATCAGGCCGATAAAGAATAAACTCCTTAAACGCCTTGTTTTGAACTGCCAGTTCTCCAAATTTCCTGCCCACTTCATAGGCACTGCCCTTGAATGAAATGTTCAAATAGTCTTTGTGAATCATTGAAAATCGCCTCCTTGAAGAATCTGATAACATGAGTATAAACAAGAGACTGTGACATATGATGTCGCTGTATTAAATCAAATTCACAGGAACATAAAAGTTTTTTCTGTCAGCGGGAAGAATATCATTGACCAGGCAGATGACATTCCCCGTTCCAATTAGCTGATATATTTTTTCGGTATAAGGATTGGCTGTTTTTTTACCTCAAAAGGATATAGGACACCGTTTTTCTCAATAAGCAGAGGGGAGAGGGCCGTTGGTACGATGAAATCACAGTATTTTTATTCTGTTTTGATCTACAGGCAATGTTGACAAATTCACCCTGTGATATACTCTGATAAAACACAATGGCTCTGTTATTTTTTGAGTTAATCACAAAGGAGTGGCACAATGAACGAAGTCAAGCTGGTGGAAATGAACATGGAAAATCTTGTAAAGGTTTGTAAATTGAGCGATACCCTGACACCGGAACAGCAAAAATGCGTAGCGCCGAATGTCTATTCCGTAGCACAGGCTCATTTTGCACCGGATCATGCCTGGTTCAGGGCTATTTATCTGGATGAGGAACCCATCGGTTTTATCATGGTGGATATCAAACTGGATGATGACGAGCTCCCCCAACAGGAACAACCCAGTGTGATGCTCTGGCGATTTATGATTGCCAAAGATTATCAGGGAAAAGGCTACGGGAAACAGGCATTGGACATGGTGACGGACAAATTCAGAAAAGAGGGGAACCAGTATTTCTACACATCCTGTGTGTTGGGCGAAGTCAGCCCGTATCAGTTCTATCTGAATTACGGTTTTGTGGATACGGGAGAAAAAGACGACGATGAGGAAATTCTCAAGTTGAAGTTATAAATAATTCCGATGTTAAAAAAGACTTGCGGTTAACTGATCAATTTAGGAGTGGATAAGCATGGTAAAAGTTGGTATTTTGGGAACAGGGTTCGGAAAGGAACATGCAAAGATCTATCAGAAGATGGACAATGTGCAGATTGTGTCAATTTTCGGAAGAAACCCGGACAAATTAAAAGAAATCGAAAGTAATTTTTCAACGACCTTCACGGATAAGATAGAGGATATTTTAACAGACAAGACCATCGATCTGGTGGATATCTGTTTACCCACAAGCAACCATCAAGAGTATGTGATCAAAGCGCTTGAAAACGGCAAACACGTTTTTTGCGAAACGCCGATTAGTTATAGCCTGTCTGAAATAGAACAAATGAAACAAGCCGCTCGAACCTATCACAAACAAGTCTTTGTCGATTTGTTTATCAAGTATTCCGATCCCCACCGATACGCCATCGAAAAAGCCAAAGATCAATCGTTAGGAAAGATCATTTCAGTGAATGGCTATCAACGAACCCCTCCCAACTGGGGAGATATGAGCATTCGCCAATTAGTCTGTGACATGATGATCCATAACCTGGATTTTGTCTCAGAACTTTTGGGTGTTCCGAATGAAGTGAATGCAAAAGGATTGGAAACTAAAAATTCCCAAGTCTATGCCACCTTGATCTACAAAGATGCCCTGGCGATGGTGGAGGCAACCAGTCTGTTACACCGCACAGCTCCTTTTCAAATAGGTTTTACAGTCATTTTTGAAAAAGGCAGCATACACTTTACAGGTGAATACGGCGAACAGATTCACGAAAAAATGGACCTTTTCACACCCGAAAAAGCTACCAAAATAGAAATCCCCGGCAGAAATGAATATGAAGTTCTTATCCGGGAAGTAATCAAGAGTGTGGAGAAGGATACAAGTCTTCCAAGTCTTTCATTGGAGTCTGCCGGAAAAGCGATGTCCATTGCGGATGCGATTATGGGCTGCAACCCGTCCAAATAAGCTTTAACCACGAGAACCGTCCCTCTGGTTATTCCCTCTGGTTATGAACCACGAGAACCGTCCCTCTGGTTCCCTCTGGTTCCCTCTGGTTATTCTTTAATAATATGCGGCAATGGCCTTTTCCATCGCCTGAATAAACGTTCCCCAATACATTTCAAAGTTGGTGTTGTTCATGAGATAAGGGGTCAGCACACACGATCGCAGAACGGTAACACTGCCGATTTCATCCCATTGGATCGGGTCGATGCCGAAGTGTTCGATAAATTTCCGAGGATTGTCACCATATTCTTCACGGGTCAGAGCCGTTTTAGATGTAATAAAGTCGTTTCCGTATAATGGCCCCGATTTGTAGGAACATTTCTCATAGATGAAGCGGTTGAGTTCGTTCATCTCTTTCAGACTGTTGTTACCCACTTCGTGAAAGGCGTAATCGATGATGTTGATATCCGGCCTTGTCAGGGGAAGAACATGAAACAATCGTCCTTTTCCTTTTCTTGAATTATCAGGAATCTCGAAGGGTTTGTGATTCAGTAAAGCGTTATAAAACCGATAAGCCCCTTCAATACTGGCGCTGATAATCCGTCCATATCCGGTCCGGTTTAGGGGAACAACCTTATGCGCCATCCACACGGCTGCAACGGCAGCCCCGGCTTTCGAGCCTTCCATAATATATGAACCCAGCAACATGGGATTATCGTCGTTTTTATCGAAAACATAGGCGGCGAAATAGGAGATGACATCGATCATCCTGCGATCAGAAGTGACAATTGCGCCGGCGGCATAGGGTATATATCCCAATTTATGAGGATCGACTGTGATGGAATCAGCCTCAGGCATCGCTAAAAAAGCATCGTAAACATCTCGACTTAACCAATCGACATTTGCTTTCCCCGCTTGTTGAGCTTGTTGTTCAAGTTCATCAAAGGGGATGGGGCGTTGATGTTCATCGATAAATAAAGATCTGGCATATCCCCCGTAAGCGGCATCAATGTGCAGATAGAAAGAGACACCTTGTTTCTGGTAGTGATCACGGAGTTGAATCACCCGGTGAACTTCGTCAACAGCCCCTTCTTCTGTCGATCCCACAACGGCCACAACAGCAAGAATCGGCTTTTTTTCTGCAGTTAATCTGTCAATCAATTCTTTCAAGGCTTCAATATCCATACGGTAATCTTCACGAACAGGCACGGTGTATAGATTATCCTGTCCAATTCCAAAGATATCCACTGCTTTTGTCCATGAATAATGTTTGGATTGTGGGACAATTACCACACCTGTGTCAATACCACACATACCGGTTCCCCGAACCGTTTTGGCTTTGACTTTTTCGAAACAGTCTTTTTCTTTAGTTTGATCAATCAAATCAAGAATCTGAGCAGTTGGCAGGTTCAACAGTTGCCAATCATCAAGCCCTGCCACCAGATCGGGACAACATTCGCGAATCGCAAAAGGAACGGACGCCAGATTGCGGGCCAACCATATTGCCTCGTAATTGGCAACGGTTCCTCCGGAAGTTATATGTCCCCACGCCTTTTTGGGATTGTAGCCCATCAACGTAGCCAATTGACGCCCCACTTCAATTTCCAGTGAAGTGGTTGCTGGAGATCCCTCGTAGGCACAGTTATTGGGGTTGTAGAGAATGGTCAGCATATATCCCAAATTGGCTGCCATCAGTGTGTCTGTATTCATATGTCCTAAATATCGCGGAGAAAACCAGGGTGTTGAACTGTCCTGAAGCAGTCCGGCCAAATCTACCAGGGCCTCTCGTGTCTTCTGAAGTGTATCCTGAAAATCTTCATGCCTTTTCTCTGCTTCTGTCACCACCGGTTGATCATCGGGGTGGAAGAATTTCCTCCAATCCGCATGATCATCCATCAGATAGAGCAGCATCCGCCTGAAAAAATCGTAATTCTCTGACTTAGGCCCCATAAACAAAGCATCCGCATTGATTGGCTCGTCCATGTTCTCACTTCCTTTTTTTGGAATTAATCCTATTTGATTCTATCACTTTCAAGGAGCTTTTGCATGATTGAAAAATGAAGAAAGCGCATAACCACATCGCTATTGGCTAAAACAAACATTCAATTCATTGCTGTGTTATTTCTTTTTGTTGCTATCCCGGCAAAGTTTACATAACAATCTTCATGAGATATATGCTATAATTCATTTTTTGTTTTAAATAATCATACAAAAGGGGTGAGCATCAGTGAATAATCTAAAAAGTATTAAAATTAAGTTGTTGTTATATTTGATTCCTGTTATTATGTTGATACAAATCGCAGCTGCTGTTATCATTGGCTATTTTACAGATCAAATGATGGTCGATAATACGATCGCTGATTCAAAAGGTACAACAGTTGCATCTCAATACGTCGTCGAAGAAATCATTGAGGGAATTATTCGAGAATTTGAAGTCCTTACTCTATCACCTGATATTAAAGAAATGAATCGGGACAGGTATGTTGATTACATTGCTGATGTAGTAAAAGGAAGCCGTGGATTACTGGAATGTGCGTTTGTAGCTGATTTAAAAGGGAAAGCTGTCCTGGATACCAATCAGGATACGGATATTAGCGATAGAGATTATTTTGTAAAAGCAATGCGTGAAAAGAAAATGCAGGTCAGTAATGCGGTTGTCAGCAAAGCGACAGGTCAACCTGTATTCGTTGTTTTTCTTCCGGTTACGGATTATGACGGTAAACTCATTGGTGGATTTGGTGCTGGGGTTCAGCTGTATCAGTTAGCGGAAAGAATAAGCAATCTCAAAGTTGGAGAGAATGGAGCCCTTTTTCTGGTGGATGGCACAGGTCAGACGATTACCCATCCCAATCCCGATTTTATTATGAATTTTAAGATTACTGACAAACAGGAAGGATATACGGGTTTGAAAGAGATCGCAGATGAAATGGTCAAAGGAAACAGAGGTCAAGATTATTTCACAAGACCTGATGGCAGTCGTATGCTGATGATTCATGAACCAGTAAAGAACACACCAAACTGGTCGATTGGCGCGATTATTCCTCAAACCCAGATAAAGGCCATCGGAAACAGGATTCTCAATATCATTGTCATTTCTTTTGTTATGATCATTGTCATTCTCGTTCTACTCATAACTCTTCTTGGTGAGCGTTTTACAGGTCCCTTGAAAGACTTAGCGATGACATTAAATAAAATCGCAAATTATGACCTGAGTCTGGATGAGAATAGAAAATCAAAAAAATACTTTGCCTATAAGGATGAATTGGGTCAAATGGCAAATGCAGTAGAAAAAATGCAACAAAATCTAATCGGCTTGGTGAAGTAAATGCGCAGTCAGGCGCTTGAAATAAATGAATCAGCAGCCAATCTGAATTCCGTTTCACAGGAGCAATTGGCTGCTTCTGAGGAATTATCCTCACAGGCACAAACCGTAGACGGAAATGTTCAAAACACCTCTTCTTCCATTGCAGAAGTCTCATCCGGTATCCAGGAAGTTACCTCAAGTGCCGAAGAGGTCTCAAAGAATTCCCAGGACTTATCCAGTCAGGTTTCAGAAACAGAAGAGGCCGTTAAAAATGGTCAAAAAGAACTGGAAAAACAAAGTGACAAAATGAGAGACGTTGAAGAGCAAAATAGAGAAGCTACCAAATTAGTTACATTGGTAGCGGAAAAGGCCAATAATGTACAGGAGATTGTGAATACCATTGCCTCAATTGCCGAACAAACCAACTTGTTGGCGCTGAATGCCGCCATAGAGGCCGCACGAGCTGGAGAAGCCGGAAAAGGTTTTGCTGTTGTCGCCGATGAGATTCGGAAATTGGCAGAAGAAAGCAAGAAAGCCTCTTCAAATATCGCAGAAATCTTGAACGAAATCGACGAAGGATCTTCCGACGCCAACGAAGCTGTAAAAAGAACACTTGAACTCTATGAAGACTTGGTGGGAAGTTCGAGAATGGTTGTGGATGAATTCAACAAAATTTCGGAAAATATGAATACGGTAAATATGAAAGTCGAGTCACTGATGGGTGCTGCACAAGAACAAAGTGCCTCTTCTGAGGAAATGGCCGGCGCCATGGATCATTCCGCACAACTAACCGAAGAAATAGCAGAGCAGGTATCTGAGATGAGTAAAGCAATCGAAAGTCAAACGCTTGGCGCCCAGCAAGTAAGCGAATCAGCAGAGAGGTTAAGTGCCCTGTCTCAGGAACTGGATGAAGCGGTGGAAAAATTTGTACTATAGAACCGGCTTAAGGGTGATGCATCGGCCCCCTAATGGGCTGCTGAAATGGTCTCGCATGACTTCTAAGCGTGAAAGCCACTGAGTCTTTCGCTGGTATCATTTTTCCTCCCCAGTTTTTGAGTGTATTTTACCATCCCTTTTATGTTACCTTTTTGGATTCTATGCCGGTTCTCGTAGTGAAAGACACAAACTCATCACGAGAACCGCCACCCCTTTGGTATCTTGTGCTGCGATTACTCAATTTATGGGTTTAAAAATCTTGCCCATACCATTCCTGATTGATCGGTATGCTTTTCCCAATACAGAAGACGGTTGATGTAGTCATCAATTTTTGCACTGACGGGTTTTTGAAAATCTTTAAAATCGTGTTTTAGAACAAGAGCTGTTAGTTCGTAGAGGGGTAAGCCTAATGCATGAGAACCGACATGAACCGTTGCGCCGGCATGGGCGATTGCATGGCATAATGAACCGTATTGGGTATCATCCAACTCTTTTGCCACCGCATGTGCTTCCAAAATAGCTTGTTTTGCCATAGCCATTTTGATTTTTCCGCATGCCCACTGTTCACATAGTTCCAAACAGACTCTCGGCCTTAATTCTTGGGGAAATTTTGACTCAAAACACTTTACTGTCAATTTGGCACAATTTAAGGCCCACATTACCAAAACCCGGTGATTTTGACTGTTGAGCAGCTTAATCAGATTCTGCAAGCATACACTGTCTTGAGAAAAAAATAGCTTATTGCCTTTCTTGATCCTGGTTTCAACATCAAAAAACAAGTTCATATCCATTATTCATTAGCGCCCTTTTTTGATCGGCAGTTCGATATCTCCCGCTGTCATCGGTTAATAAAAATAAAAACCTTGAATCAAATCACATCCGTGTTTTGAGAAAAAAATCATATGGTTCTTTTGTTTCAACTCCCTCTGATCATACTACAATGCTTTTTTTCACCGCCACTAACGTGGTGGCAATTTGGAAATTTGTGTTTTTAACTTTTGCTCTATGTCTGGTTTTGAGTCATAACTCGTGATAAACTCGGGAATAACCTTGATCATGATTGAGAAAAAACCGGAATGATCAATGCAGACTAATTCCGGTTTTTGATGATCTGAATGTTGAAGTGAATCAGAAGGCTCTATTTTCGCTGCATCACGCAGATGATTTCAACATGGGCAGTATGGGGGAAAATGTCCAAGGGTTGAATGTTTTCAATGACAT
>DAOTHY010000059.1:0-12816 GCA_035447925.1 Thermotogota bacterium | reverse complement strand
AATTGATTTGGTCGATTAGCTTGCTCAGTTCGTTGGATTGGGTGTTGATTTCCTGTAGGGCTTCCTGTACCTTTTGAGCCACGTTGACTCCTGATTCGGAGAGCTGCACGTTCTTTTCGATGATTTCCGTAGTATCTTGGGCCGCTTTGGCGCTTCGCTGTGCCAGATTTCTCACTTCTTCAGCCACAACGGCAAATCCTGCTCCGGCTTCTCCTGCTCGGGCCGCTTCAACTGCCGCATTTAATGATAACAGGTTCGTCTGGAAGGCAATATCGTCGATGACTTTGATGATCTTGGAGAGTTCTCCGGATGAGTCTTTGATTTGTTTCATGGAGGCCATCATTTCCTTCATTTCCTGACTTCCTTTGTCAGAGGCTTTAGCTGCCACCTGTGCTATTTCTGTTGCTTTAGCGGTGTTGTCAGCGGTTTGTTGGAGCATGGAATTGGATTCGTCCAATGTGGCTGAGGTTTCTTCCAACGAAGAGGCCTGTTCAGAACTGCCTTCTGCCAGTTGCTGACTGGCTGCTGAGAGCTGTTCAGAGGCAGAGGCCACTTGCTCGGCACCATCTCTCAAGTTGTTGTTAATTTTTGTCAGCGGACCTACAATACTTCTGACGATCATCAAAGCTATGACAATGCCGACAATAACACCAACGACTGACAGAACCAAAACCAGCATAATGGTTGAGTTTTGTGTGGCCTGCATTTCATTTTTTTGTAATTCTCTCAACCCTTCCGTTTCATCCTGAAAAGCCTCTCTGGATTTCGTCAGTTGAGCCGTTAACGTTTGCCCTTTATTATAGGCATCGACGTTATTGTCAAAACCTGTTTGATAATCTCTTGCCGCCTGTTCCAAATTGGTATAAAGGTTTTTGTCTTCCTGTGATTGCAGGATTAACTTTGCTTCCTGTATTTTGCTGTATATCGTTGTCATGTGGGTCTTCATTTCCGTTAGATATTTGCTGTCATGATAAAGTTGGAAGTTCTTTTCGATAATCCTTGCCTGAAAAGCCATTTCTTTCAATGCGGTGGCATCGTTAACTTGTTGGGTGTCATTGGCAATGGTTTGGGCATCGGCGCCGTTTTGAACGGCGAGTTCCAGGTCTGAAGATTGCTTTTCGTACATCTGCTCACACAACCGAACGAATTCGTCGGCACTACTAATCATGGCTGATCTTGTGTTTACGATATCCTCTTCCTGATTCTTGACAAATTGGTTGAAGTAACTCTCATATTCTTGGGCATATTTCTTGATTTGGTCCATTTTGGCTTTATCCGATGCTTCGTTGAGCTTCTCTTTGGTTTCATCGATTTGTTTGTAGATGTCTTGCAATATCACCGGCAAGTTTGCCTTGGCTGTTTGACTGCCTGTCCCGGCATAATCCTTTGAGTTGATTCCCACATTCAGTGAAAATTTTACCAATCGGTTGGCATCATCAGCCGTTTCAACTTTTTTAGCTGAATTGGTAATTCCATTCCAGGACATGAATCCCACGACAGTAATAATCGCCAACAACAGGATAAATCCCATCCATATTTTAGTCGATAGTTTCATCTTCATTCCGAACATTCCCCATCACTCCTTTGCCTCTTCGGCTATAAATGCCATCTCTTTTTCGGTCAAGACCTTTTCAATGTCCAGCAGCATGATCACTTTTTCGTTCTGCTTGCCCATTCCCACTATAAATTCACTGTCCACATCAAATCCATAGCTGGGTGGTGGTTCGATCATGGCGTCTTCCAGTTTGACGACTTCTGATACCGAATCCACTACGATCCCCATTTGTCTCTTTTTGTCCGCCAAATGTACTTCAAGGACGACGAACACCGTTCGGTCGGTGTATGCTTTTTCCTCCAGGTTGAATTTCAACCGTAGGTCCATCAACGGTATGATCTTCCCCCTGAGGTTGATCACCCCTTTGATATACTGGGGCATTCTGGGTATTTCCGTGATTTCCGTTCTGCCAATAATTTCCTGTACTTTTAGTACGGGAATGCCATATGTTTCCTTTCCAAGTCGCAAGGTTAAATAGATACCCGCCTTGGCTTCCATGAACTCACCTCCGAAAGTTACTGCTTATTGGATTACTGCCTATAACTTCTGATGAGTGATTTGGCGTCCAGAATAAGCGCAACGCTTCCATCACCTAAAACGGTGGCACCTGCACAATATTTGACTTTTTTAAAGTTTTCTTCTAAGGATTTAATAACGATTTGATATTTTCCGATCACTTCATCGATGATCAGGGCAATGTTGCTGTTTCCCGATTGAACGATGATCAGCATCGCTTTTGTGCCGTCTTTGAATCCCAGTTGCCTGCACAAATCAATCACGGGGATATAGGCATTCTGGAACTCGATGGTTTGTTCGTGGTTCACACGGTGTATTTTATTGGCTTCTAAGGGCAGAAATTTGACAACAGACTGAATGGGAATAATCATTTTGTTGCTGCCAACACTGATGAGAATGCCTTCGATGATGGCCAGGGTAAGGGGGATATGTATGGTAAAGGTGCTGCCTTTACCCGGTTCGCTTTGGATCTCGATCTCGCCTTGTATGGAATTGATGTTGTCTTTGACCACATCCATGCCAACCCCCCTTCCGGAGATGTCGGTCACCTGCTCAGCTGTGGAAAATCCCGGACGGAATATCATTTTGTTGGCCTCTTCCTGGGTCAGAACTTTATCTTTTTCAATCAATCCTCTTTCGATGGCTTTTTTAGTGACGGCTTCTCGATCAATCCCTTTGCCGTCATCGCTAATCGTGATGATCACCTCACCGTTTTGATGGCTGGCCTCAAGGATGATGTTCCCTTTCGGCTTTTTACCGAGCCCTATTCGTTCTTGAGGAGATTCGATACCATGATCGATGCTGTTTCGCAGCATATGTTTCAAAGGATCTTTGATTTTTTCCGTAATGGTTTTATCCAGCTCCGTACTTTCGCCCAGTATTTCTAAATCGATATCCTTTTCTTGCTTTTTTGCAATGTCCCTGACCAAACGTCTAAAAGGCAGCAAGGTGTCTTTGATGGGGACCATGCGTGTATCCATGACGTCTTTTTGGAGGTTGTTGATGTAGCGATCCAATTCGGTCAAGGTGGCTTCTTCTTCCAGATCCATCCATCCCTTGCGTTCCATGATCTGCCGGATGCGAGATTTCACGACGACCACCTCACCGATCGATTCGATGATACGATCCAATTTGTCCGTATCGATTCGCAGAGTATTTGTCCGTTGTATTTTTCGGATCTCCTCTTGCTTTTCGGCCATGGTATCCACAATTTTTTTGGTAACTTTACCTTCCTTGACTAATTCCTCACCTATTTTCATATGTCTATCCATGATTTCTTCAATCTCAGATTCTTCCAAATATCCTTCTCGGATCAGCAATTCGCCGATTTTCGATTCTTCTACCACTTCTAATTCATCCTTTTCTATTTTTTCAACCACAATGTCGTTGTCCATGGCGGCAAACATAAAGACATCATCGATGGTTTTTCTCCCATTTGGCGATTGCACGATGATTTTCCAGGAAAGTTGGTTTTCAAAGGGGTTAATTTTTGGGAATAGGGGAACATTCTTAATGTTCATGGCGGTACTGATAACGATGCATTGCTTCGAAAGGTCTTCTATAAGCAGGATAGGATCGGTTCCGGTTTCAAAAACATCCGTCCTAAACTTCAGCTCAACTCGAAAATAAGATTCAGCCATCGACTGCTGTTCAAGTTGTGATTCGTCTTCTTCAAGCTCGATGTCGGTTGAACTGGTTTTGATGATATCTTTGATCATCTTTTCCACTTCGTTGATCTTGAATCGATCCGGCGGTTCTCCATTGGAGGAAATGGCGTTAATCATGCTGTTTAAAATATCTTTGGATTGAAACAATATCTCAATGATTTCAGGATTGTTTTTTAAATGCTTGTCTCTGAGTTCACTTAGCAGGTTTTCAAGTTTATGGGTAAAGGATTCCACTTCAGAAAGATTGACAAATCCCGCACTCCCTTTTAGCGTGTGCATGCTCCTGAAAATGGTTTTTATGGTTTCTTCATCATCGGGATTGGCTTCCATGTTCAACAGTTCATTTTCAAAAATGGTTAGTTGCTCTTCGGCATCTGTAAGAAATACCTCCAGCATCTCACGATCAAGATCTGACATTTTATCACCACCGTCTTCTACTATCGGATTACCTTTTTCGCAACTTCAAGCAATTGGTCCGGTTTGAATGGTTTAACCAGCCAACCGGTTGCTCCCGCTTTTTTACCTTCCATTTTCATGTTATCCTGAGATTCTGTTGTCAATACCAATATGGGGACAAACCTGGCATTTCGATTATTCTTAACTTCTTTGATAAATTCCAGTCCGCCCATAATCGGCATATTGATATCCGTGATGATGAGATTTAGCCGGTTGCCCCCTGTATAAAACCGTTCGATGACATCCAGTGCATCTTTCCCATTTTTAGCGTCAATGACTTCATAGTCTTTTTTCAGCGCCATCTTAACCGCCACCCTTACCGTAGCGGAATCATCGACGATTAAAACCGTTTTATTCATGTTCCACCTCTGCAACTTCCACTTCTAAAACATGTAATGCTCCGTACTTGGCAAAAAGTTCTCTCATGTCTTTGGAAATGCGTATTTTGAATTCACAGTCGTTTGAATCACCATATTTTTGCAAAGATACCAGCAGTTGCAAACCGGCGGTATCAATGTCTTCTATTTCACTCAGATCAAGTAACAGTTCTTTCTTACGTCCCTTGGTAAATCCCTTCAGTTCTTCCATCACTTCTTCCACGTTGTAAACGGTCAGTTCCCGTTCCACTTTTACAGTCATACATTTTCCCCCTTAGAACAGGGTAAACTCACCACCCTGAGTCCCTACATCTTCGATATCCAGATGTTCGCTGGCTTTTACCCTTTCCCTGTATGTTGTAAACTTTTCGCTTAATTCCTTCAATGTGGGATCGTTTAAGAATTCTTCGTGATAGGCTGGGACCTCTTGTTCAAATGCCTCAATTTGTCGATAGATATCTTCATTTTCCCTGTTCAATTGATCCAGATCTTTGTTAAACCGCTGCTGGATGGAATTGATAAACGCCATAGAGTGTTCGAACTTAATCATCATCTTCTTGTATTCACCGTGGGTTTCGCTGATTACATTCTCCATGCTTTTAAAGAGAACCTTGAGCTCATCTTTTTTAATCAGTTCGGAACAACAGGTTTTAAACTGGTCAAAGTGATCGGCATTTTCCTGATAGAGTTTGAAGATGTTTTTTGAAATCTGATTAAGATCCACTGTTGTATTGGTTACCTTAATAATCGCTTCGTCAAATTCGGCTCGAATGTCTTGGGCTTTTTTACCCATTTGATCCTCAAGCCGGGCTAATTCAGCCTTGATCAATATATTCATCGTCCTGAACCGTTTGACCAGCCGGGCGGAATTGGACACTTCATCGTCCAAAGCCATTACGTTGTCTTTGAAATGGATAAAACTCTCTCGGATATGAACCAAACCGTGTAAAACTTCCTCCATGAATACGGTGTTTTTTACGGTAATAACCATCACTTCTTGAATAATCCGATATAATGATTCCCGATCATCTTCTGAAAAGTAGATGGCGAATTTTTGAGCAGGCTTGGTGATGCCGTCATTGAAATTCAAGACAAAATGATTAAAGTCTTCTGAAACCTTTTCAAAGGCTTCTGAAAAGTCTTTGATTGATTCTGACAAGATGTCATGAGAGATTTCCAAAACGAATTTTAAAAAGCTCAGTTCTTTTGCCGGATCCTGCTTGGCCTTTCCACGCTTTTCCAGATCGATAAAGAATTCAATGATGTGCTCCATCTGCTGCCTAAAGATATCCTGCCCGACCATGTTGGCCAAAATATCCGGAAAAGAATCGGCCGCACTTTCGGTTCCCGCTTTCATGGACTGCTGTAATTCAACCAATGAGTTTTCAACCGAACTGAAGCGCTCGATCAATTTGTGAAAGTCCCGTTTCATGGATGCAAATTCCCCAAAGCTGTCTAAGGTTTTCTTAAAGGAAGCAATATCCGGAAAACTGCGGTTGATAATTCGTGTAATGTTGTCAAAATGTTTTACCAGTTTTTCCGATTGTCTTTCTATTTCTCTGGAAAGGATTGAAAACGCCCCGCCTTTAGTGCCCAGCTGTGAAGAGGTGATCGATGCATTGAGAGCGATGGAGTTCAGGTCTGCTAAAGCAGATTCAACGGAACGGGCTTGTTGAATCACCTGTTCCACGAAGGAATTTTCTCCTGTGGTGTTGAAGATATTGTTGAAAACATAATCGACCGCATCCACCAATGTGGCGATATTTTGAAGAGAGAGTGTGACACTGTTTTTCAAGGCGGACAATTTACCCAAAAAGGAAGCGTTAGACTCTGTACCCTCATTTTTAAGTTGACTGAGAAATTCCGAAATAAATGCGATAATCTTCTGGGTTTCCTCTTCAAACTTTGGAATGGATTCGTAAACTGAACTGCTCAACGTCTCGCTATCCGCTATAGTTTTATTGATTTTCGCCTTAATGTCTGTTATTTTTTTCAGATAATGTTGATCCAAACCCGTCTCCATTTCAATCTGATCTTGATTTTTTTTTAATAACACGCTCTCAACAACACCTGATAGCTGAACTGATGATGTTGTGATTGGTCATCTGAAGATTACTTTGTTTACATATTATCTCAAGGAATATTATAACATCTCTTTAATAAATATCATAATCTCTCGGATGTTCATTATGTAAATTTTTTTAATCATGTGATTTGTACGAACAAAACCACAAAAACTCCGCTTTATTAATAACCGGAAGCGGATGACCGTTTGGTTGATGATCATCGGAGTTATTAAGGCTTAAAAATAATGCCTTTATCCTGAAGTCTTGATTTGATGATCTGCGTGACTTCCTTCACATCCGAAAACGCTTCCAGATGCAATCCGGGTTTGATATCCGTACTAATTTGAGAACCTACCCATATCGTTTCAATCCGTTCTTGGTCCACAATGGTTTTAATCGTTTCTACATCTGATTGGCACAATTCAACCGCCGTGATGATCAGAATCGTTCCACAGTCCAACATGATATGGGCTATTTCGGCCATTCTTCTCAGATGTTCCTGTTTGTTGGTTTCTTTTCCCTCTTCTTTGATATCCGCATCCACGCCGTATAAAACATTGCCTATCCCCAGATAATACACAAATTTTCCGTCTTCAAACAGCGTTTGTTCCAGAGTTTTGGCAATCTCTTTTCTTTGAGCTCTTTTTTCACCGGTAATTAGGATCAACGCAGGTTTTTGAGAGTACTTTTCAGTTCTTCTTTCTACAGATATAGCGCTTTTGATCCACTTATAATTTCTGATCCAGACCTTTTCTCTGACCAATGTCTGCTGATCCGATTCTGATGCAGTTATGATACCGCCTCCGACGATCTCGTAATCATCGACAATAACAAATCGGCTGGTCTGACTGATCGTTCCCGCCAGATCAACGGCAATGGCTTTTTCTGTTTTTAGTGTGATTTCGGCACAATCATATCGATCCACCTGTTTCTTTTCACCCTTTTCAAGGGTAGAGGCATTCAACACCATGTGAATGTACTCCAAGAAAGCTCTTACTTTTTGTGTTCCCACTTTTATGAAATATTCTTTGTCTTTGATCAATGGCATATGTCCTAACCAAAAAATATTCGCTTTGATGCGTGTGGATACTTCAGGCTTTGGTTGTCCGTTGATGGTGACAATTTCTCCTCGTTTCACATAAATTTGCTCTTCCAACGTAAACCCAATATGTTCAGAGGCTTTTTTTATGAATTGAGGCGGTTTGTTAAATTCTTCAATGGTCTGGACACGGCTTTTTTTACCTGATGGATAGAACACGACGGTATCACCTGTTTTGATTACCCCGGTATCTATGGTCCCGGCGATTATCCGGCGATTATCTCCATCTTTGGTGAATTTGTACACTTCCTGAACACTCATCCTGAAGGGTTTCTCATGTGGCACTTTTGGCGTTTGAAAGCGATCCAACGCTTCTAAAACCGTTCTGCCCTTGTACCAAGGCATTCTCTTTGACAATGTCGCTATGTTGTCTCCGTTCATCCCTGAAACGGGCACAAACGTCTCAGGGTCAATGTTTATCTTGTCCAAAAATTGAGAATACGCCCGTACAATATCGTCAAAAACACTCTCAGAGTACCCCACCAAATCCATCTTGTTCACCAGCACCCCGATCTGTTTGATTCCCAGCATGGACAGCATGTATCCGTGGCGTCTGGAGTTTTCACGTATGCCTTCATCGGCATCAATCACCAGTAATGCGGCTTCTGCCCTTGAAGCGCCTGTGATCATGTTCTTCAAAAATTCTATATGGCCGGGAGCATCGATGATGATGTACTGACGTTTGGCCGTCTTAAAAAAACATCTGGCGGAATCAATGGTAATTCCTTGACTTTGTTCTTCCTTTAATGCATCCAATAAAAAGGCGTATTCGAAGGGTTTGCTATTACGTCTGCAGGTTTCTTTAACCTGTTCAAGCTTCCCCTCTGATAATGAATGGGTATCGGCCAACAGCCTGCCGATGATGGTGCTTTTCCCATGATCCACATGCCCCACAAATACCAGATTCAGATCCTCTCTTTCTATTATATTATCCATCATTTACGTTGATCCTCCATCACATGTATCCGTTTTTTCTCAATTCTTCAAGCCCACCACCGTCTTCCTTATCTTGAGCCCGTCCGGATCTTTCTGCAACATTTCTCAGTTTGCCGCTCTCCAATTCATCGATAATATTATCCACTGTCTTTGCCTTAGAATCGATGGGAAATGTGCACGGGTAACAGCCCAGGGATCTATAGCGTTTTCCGCTCCCCTGATCATAGTATAATGATACGGTGGGAATGTTTTCTCGTTTGATGTATTTCCAAATATCCACTTCGGTCCAGTCCAGCAGGGGGTGAATTCTCAGATGGGTTCCAGGCGCAAAATCCGTTTTATATTGATTCCAGAATTCCGGGGGTTGATCTGCAATATCCCAAAGATTCTGAGTATCTCTGGGCGAGAAATATCTTTCTTTTGAGCGACTGCCCTCTTCATCCGCCCGGACACCGACAATCACCCCTGTATAGGGTTCACGATTATGATCGACTTCGTATTCACCCGAATCGTGATTTAGCCGATATCGTTTACCTCTTCCGTTTAGTGTATCCCTCAAAGCCGTTGTTTTCAGTAAACGGCAGCATTCTAAACGTGTAACCTTTCCGTCCGCAAATGTGCTCTTGTTCTCAAGGGCCTGTTCATTTTGACCGTAGATCATATCCAATTTCCATTGCTTGGCCAGTTTGTCCCGATATTCAATCATCTCGGGGATTTTGTAACCGGTATCGATATGCACCAGAGGAAAGGGAACATGGGAGAAAAAAGCCTTTCGAGCCAGCCATAATAAAACCGTACTATCCTTTCCTATGGACCAAAGCATGCACAGGTTTTTAAAATTGGCATAAGCCTCTCTGAATATATGCACACTGCTTGCTTCCAGTCTGTCAACGTGATCCATTCTTCTCTCCTATTCTGATGGTTATTTGGTTTGGGATTTGAAATCAGCAATATTCCAATTTGACTATTTATTTTAGCATGTTTTTGTGTTCTAATAGACTATCCACCGAATCGAGGTGTAGTAAATATGATGATTCGATTATTGAAACTGCTGTTGGGAAAGACTGTCAAAAAATTTGAATTCAAGCCTTTTCAACTTGAACTTCCCGTTTCTTTTGAAAAAGCCGGTTTGTACGTTCACGTTCCTTTTTGCGTCACTCTGTGCGATTTTTGTCCGTATTTCAAGATCCAATTCGATCCGGCATTGGCTGAAAAATACGCAGATGCCCTGTTAAAAGAATTGGATTTGGTTAAAGAACGCTATGCTGTCGCATTTGTTCCATCAGTTTATTTTGGCGGAGGAACACCGGCTTTGATCAGTCACCGACTTGAGCAGGTCAACGCCAAAATCAGGCAACTTTTTGGTTCAGGCTGTTCATTGGCTATCGAATTACACCCGGATAATTTGACTCCAAGAATCATGGATGATTTATCAGAGGCCCAATTCAACATGATCAGTATCGGGATTCAATCATTTGATCCTTTCCTGCTGGAAAATCTGGGCCGGAACACCCCTCAGTCTCCTGAAAAAAAGCTGTCGCTTCTTTCTCGATATGCTTTTAAAACCGTAGACATGGATCTGATTTTCGGAATACCCGGACAAACCCCTGCGTTATTGTCAGATGATTTTAAACGAGCGGTCCAGGCGGGAGCGACCCAAATTTCAACTTACCCCTTCATCGACTTTTCATACGCTAACAACAAAGGCAAACCTTTGAAAAAAAAGAACATGAAACCACTGCTGGAAGAACTGATCAAAACTGCTGAAAGCGAAGGATTTCAACGTTCCAGCGTGTGGACTTTCAAGAAGAAAGGCAGTGAAAAATATTCTTCCATTACCAGGGATTTTTTTATCGGGATGGGACCCAGTGCCACCACATTGACTTTGGAGCGTTTTTATATCAACACCTTTTCAGTTCAACACTATTGTGACACCATTGATCAAGGAATGCGTCCCATCAGTGTTCAGCTGGATTTCAGCGAAAGAAACCGAATGTTGTACTGGCTTTTCTGGAGCTGTTATGAGATGACCCTTTCACAAAAACGCTTTGAAGCGATTTTCAACAAATCTCTTCATGAGGTTTTCGGCTTTTATTTAAACCTGGGATGCCACCTGAAGTTACTGGAGCCTACCGCTGATGGTTACCAGTTAACTCAAAAGGGTTCGTATCTCTATCATCTCGCTGAGCAGGCTTTAACTCACGCTTACATCGACAAAACGTGGAAAACATGTTATCAACAACCATGGCCTGAAGGATTTAAAATATGAAACAAATTCATTTGACACAAATCGATTCCACCAATCTATATCTGGAGAGGCATTTGAATGAATGTCCCGACCTTTGTTCTGTGAGATCCGATATACAAACAGCCGGCATGGGAAGGCTGTCAAGGCATTGGGATTCAGGCGAGGGGGGATTGTGGTTTTCTCTGCTCTTTCAATCCAGTGCACTGTTGCCTTCTCAACTCCAAAAGATTTGCGGATTATCGGCATTGCATGAATTGATCAACCTGTCCGGCAAAGAGGATTTCGGGCTCAAATGGCCCAACGATATTTACTATCAAGCGGGCAAGATCTCGGGCTGCCTTCAGAAGAATTTCTTAACCAATCAGCATACGAGCTGTATCATCGGCATCGGTATCAACGTCAACAACCCCATTCCTCAAACTTTACGCACCAAAGCCGTCAATTTGAAAACCATCATGGGAATGGAAATCGATTTGGAACCGCTTTATCAAAGGATTCTGGATCGGATTCAACAACAGTATACCCATTTTTCAAAAGAAGAATTGGAAGCGGATTATCAAAGCCACTCCATCTTGAAACCCGGAATCATTGTTCGGGTGCACGATATCGTGAATGATCGAGTCTACACAGGAGCTGTGAGCAATTATCCGGATGAGACCCTTGAAATCGACACCAGACAAGGACAACATTTGTCCTTCAGGGCAGCTGATGTAACCTTAAAATCCTGGCAATATTAACCAACTGAAAGCACTCGCCTTTTGAGTTGTTGATAAACAAATACGGCAGCCCATAGTTTTAGGAAGTCAAACCCGATAAACGGTAATACACCTACAACAAAGGCTGTCAATCCATCGCCTGTAAAAAAAGCCAGTCTGAGCCATCCAAAAGTGTACAAGACGAAAAGAGCCATTAATCGAAAAGACATCACGTACTTTGGTTTCTCAAAACCGGTTAGAAAAGCAACGACGGGAAAAGCCATCAAAAAACCTCCTGTCGGGCCTGCCAGGATTCCGAGTCCGGATGAAAACATGGCAAATACCGGAAGACCAAAAAGCCCCAACAAAAGATAAGCGATTTGAGAGACACTCCCCCAAACCGGACCGAGAATCAGCCCCGACAAAAAAACCATAAAGATTTGCATGGTCACTGGAACACTCCCAATGGGTATGACAATCTGAGCCCCCACAGCAGTAAGGGAAACCATCAGAGCCGTTAAGATCAATTTCCGTGTTCGATTCACACCAATCTCTCCTTTTTTCATTCGCATTTAGATCATGCAATGACGTGCTATTATATGAAATAGTTGACCTGAGGTCAAGTCATCAAATCAGCTGATCAAAAGGTTCAGAAACAGAATATCACCCTTTCTTTTTTCTCGCATTCAAAACTGATACAATGTCAAGGTAGTAGCAATTCAGCGAATCGGCGGGAATCCATTTCCCGCCTTTTTTTTTGGAGGTGTTTATGCGTATTCTCGTTCTTTCCGATACACACATCCCATCCATTCAATCTTCCTTGCCTCAAGACATCATTGATGCCATTCAACGGGCAGACATGATCTTCGGACTGGGTGATTTTACACAGGAAGATACCATTCATTTTCTCAAAGGTTTTTCACAGCCTTTTTACGGGGTTTTAGGAAACAAGGATGCCTTTGAGCTACATGATTATCTGCCGGTAAAAAGACTTCTTCATCTGGAAGGTCATTTGTTGTACATGATACACGGCTGGGGTTCTCGGGATGGTTTGGAAGAGAGAATTTATCATAGTCTTCCCGCCGATAAACCAAGCATTTGTTTTTATGGCCATTCTCACTGCCCCACAGATAAAATGATTGGCGACACCCGATTCATCAATCCGGGAACCAGCAGGAAAGGAGGCACATTTGTCACGGTT
>DAOTHY010000058.1:7660-12873 GCA_035447925.1 Thermotogota bacterium | reverse complement strand
TTTTATCCATTTGGGCAGTTTTTTAATCACATGGTTGATTTCGTTCAGCGAGAAACCGATCTCCGTCGATATCACTTCCGCTTGTGATTTTCCGAGATCTTCATACAGTGCTTTGCTGATTTGGTCTTCATGATTCAAAATAGCCTGCTTCAATTTATGAAGACTTTCAAGGCGGAAAGAAAGCGGGCGTGTTGCCCCCGTTTTGAAGTTCTTTTTCTGATTGTCTACTAATAGTTGATACTGTTTTTCCATTTTCATTCTCCTTGCACGCTCATTCCCAATTCAATAACGATAATCCAAATCCTCTCCGATACCAACTGTTCCTGACAGTTCGTGCTTATTTTCATTGCAATCTACGATTGTCCCGCTTATCCTTCCAAACGGGGCACGATAATTAGCTCTGAAAAATGGAAGGTTGATGCGTTTTATAAAATCATTGTCGATTTCAAACCGAATATCTACTGCACCGTGTTTATCATGGGCCAACCAAAGGCGTTTGGACTGTTTGTCGACCTTAACTGGCGGGAGGGGATGCATTTGACCGTTTATCCATATAAAATTCTCGTTATAATCATCTGGGCTAAGAACTTGATTGTCCACAATGTTGAAAGCGGTTGTTTGGGCCTCGTTGGTTCTGATCCCGGAAATCCAGTCATAGGTCATATGATAGGGATAATAACCTTTGTGGTCATCGATCACACAGGTGGCGGTTTCATCCAGGTGGAATATCCTTTCGCCGATTGTGATGCTTCCACGAGCCTGAAACAGTTCCTTATGAATGTATAACGGCTTGTTGGGACCCAGGGGCATGACGACCACAGAAGGATCACTAACGCTGTCCAATGACACATCAGCATGATAGAAAAAGTGTTTTTTAGAGGCGGGACAAGTGGCTTTGATCGAACATCTCCCTTCCTGAAGGTGATTGGAGATTTCTTGTTTAAAACCTCCGGCATCCAGAAAAATCTGACTGTCAATCAATGAATGCGCCATGACGTTCTTCTTTTTGGGCGTAAAGATCATGTTCGTCTGAATCTGACGTGATTCTTTGTCAAAAAAGGATATCACGTTGAACATCATGAGTCCGGTATTGTAGATGGCACTTAAAATAAATCCCTGGGAAAAGTCAATCAAATAGGCAAACCATTCTTTTAGTCTCATCGTTTTCATGAAATCAGGCATCCAATTGCCGCAGGGGTTTTTGCAGTCTAAAAGGTTTACATTAGGCAATGGTCCGTTAAACGTTCCAAAAATGCAACGTCCGTCTTTCACTACTCGTTCGGGAGGTGGAATGGGATTTCTTAGCACCGAAATATAAGGGGGATTGTTGATTTGTTTGATCTTTTCGTTTGATGCGGTCATCGATCGCCGTTCCTTTCATCTTAGATTAACTATTATATCAAAAAAGAAATAAAAATAGACTTGACCGGATCGGTCAATTTGTGGTATGCTATCATTGACCATAGTGGTCAACATGGTGCAATGTTGGAGGTGATGCATATGGAAGAGATTTTGAGAAATATGGATCCGGAAAAAAGAGACAAGATTATAAACAGTGCCTTGGAAGAGTTCAGTAAGAACAGTTTTGAGAAGGCCTCCACAAACGCCATAGTGAAAAAGGCCGGGATTTCCAAAGGGTTGTTGTTTCACTATTTTAACAGCAAACAGGCGTTATATGACCATTTAGAAGCCTATGTGATTGAAAAGCTGACGGATGCGATTCAACGGGATGTGAACTGGACTTGTCCGGATTTGTTTGATCGCCTGAAAGATATCGCCATGGTCAAGATCAGAATGATGAACCAACATCCGTATCTTTACGACTTTTCACTGGCGCTGCTGAAAAACGGATCGATTGAGCAGTTGAAACAGCGCTATGAAGGGATTCTCTCAGAGCTGATGCAAAAAGCCTACCAAGAAAATGTTGATTTTTCTCTTTTTAAAGAGGATGTGGATATAGAAAAGGCCGTTCACATTATTCAGTGGACTTTGGAAAAGATTGGCGAAGCGCCGGTTGAACGATTAAAGCTGACTGGAGAAAGCGTTGATATGGATGTACTTTACAAGAGTATGGAATCGTATCTTGGAATATTAAAAAAGGCATTTTACAAGCCATCAACAGATAAGGAGGATTAACATGATTCATGTTCAAAACCTGTATCATTCGTATACAAACGATGATCGCTATGCCGTCAAGGATATCAGTTTTGAAGTGGGAAAGGGAGAGATTTTCGGGTTTTTAGGTCCATCCGGTGCGGGAAAATCAACAACTCAAGGGGTATTAACGGGGTTACTGCCTTTGCAGAAGGGTAATGTGGTGGTCGCTGGATATGATTTGCACAAGCTTGACAACCGTCGATTCAATAAAATTGGAGTTTCCTTTGAACAGTCCAATGTCTACAGTAAACTCACTGCCAAGGAAAACCTTCAGTTCTACGCCAAACTGTTTGATGTACCCACACGGGAACCGGATGAACTGTTAAAAATGGTGGGACTGACGGGAAAAGAAAATGAAAGGGCGGGAACCTTTTCCAAAGGGATGAAACATCGGCTCACCTTTGCCCGTTCCATGATCAACAACCCGGAACTGTGGTTTCTGGATGAACCCACAACCGGTCTGGACCCAGCTATCGCTGCCACTATCAAAGACATCATTAAAGCGCAGACTTCCAAGGGGGTAACCGCTTTTCTCACCACCCACAACATGTACATCGCCGAAGAATTATGCGATCGGGTGGCGTTCATCATCGATGGTGAGATCAAACTCATCGACACACCCAAGAATTTGAAACTCCAATATGGAAAGAAACTGGTTGAAATCGAGTATCTCAACCAAGGTGAAGCGAAAAAAGAAACACTCAAAACAGTTGATGAAGCTGATAGAAAGCGCATTGGGGAGATTGTCAAAACCCATGAAGTAATCACAATGCACACAAAGGAGGCAACCCTGGAGGAGATCTTTATTCAGGTCACGGGAAGGGGGCTTGTTTAAAATGAAGTGGTGGAGTAGTTATCTAAAAGAAATGAAAATAGCAGGGAGGGGATTTTATTTTTACATCGAGATTTTCATTGCTGTGATTATGGTGGTCATCTTACTTTTTTTTGTGAAAGAACACCCTCAATCAAATGAAAAACAATTGATGTATTACGATATGACCCCTTTCATGTTCAACATAATGACGAACCGAGGCATTTCTGATGGAAGTCTGCGCATGGGCCAACAAAAGAAGTTTATGCTTAATCCTTCAGAATTCCAAGTGATCAACGATCAAACCGGTTCAAGTGAACAGTTGATTTATAATGATAAAAAACAGATTACTGTCAAAATCCTTGAAAATATTGACCCTGAAACCGGCGATTTGCTGAAAACCGTCTACGTCACCGACAACAAAGAAGACATGATTCGATTGGCTTTTCAGGAAAGGCAACTGGGTGCAGTCGTCAAAATGAATGAAAAAGGCCAAATTTCGTATGAATACTATCTGCAAGGCTATGAAACAGAGCGTTTGGTAAATCTGCTTTATGTGATACACGATGAAAAAAGCACACTTTTACAGACACAAATGGATCATCAACAGATCCGAGAACTGGAATCGGGCGCCACGTTGAACAGCAGGGAGAATATTCTTCCCATTTTTATCACATTTGCCGGTTCTCTCATGGGTTTTTTCATCGTCATGGCCTACATCTTTCTGGATAAAGACGAAGGGGTGATCAAAGCCTTTGCCGTCACACCATCCTCGATCAGCACCTACCTGTTGAGTAAAACCGGCGTGATCCTGACCACGGTACTAATTTCGACCAGCATCGTTACCATACCGGTGATGGGTGCAAAGGCCAATTATACTCTTTTGTATATTTTCCTGCTGGTGACCACTTTCGCCTTTTCCCAGCTGGGCTTGTTGATCTCAACCTTTTACGATGCCTTTGATAAGGCCTTCGGTATGCTGTATCTGGTGATGGTTATCTTGATGGTACCGGCATTTTCATACCTGATTCCGGGATTTGATCCGGTTTTCCTGAGAGTCTTCCCCACCTATCCGGTTCTGATGGGCTTTAAGGACATTCTGTTGAATGTGAGCCATACCGGTTATGTGTGGATCTATTCACTGGTGTTTCTACTGGCGGGGATAATCCTGTTGTGGGTTACGCAAAAACGACTGTCAAAAACCTTAACGGTTTAGGAGGCGATGATGATGATTAAAAAGATTTTGACCATCTTTTCAAGGGATATCCTGTCTTCATCCAGAGATGCCATGGCCATGTATATCATGATCATCCCTATTCTACTGGCGGTTGGGATCACACTCCTGGCTCCCGGATTGAACGACACCGGGGTAAAAGTAGCCCTATTGAACACAGACCAACCCGAACACATCGATTTCATGAAACGCTTTGCCAAAGTGGAGGTCTTTCAAACGATGGATGAATTGGAAAGACGCATTCTCAAGCGTGATGACATCGGCGGGATTATCCCCCTTCCAGACAATTCTCGCCGTTATGAACTACTTTTTCAAGGCGATGAAAACCTGGTCATTAAAGAATACATTTTAGCCTTGAATGCCCTGTACGAGATTGATTCAACAGGAGAGACCACCAAAGCCGAAATCTATTCATTCGGTTACAATGTTCCCCCATTGAAGGCAAAATTGGTGAACATGCTGATACTGCTGTCCGTCATGCTCTCAGGCATGCTCATCGCCATTACCATCGTGGAAGAAAAGGTGGAAAAAACCATCAGCGCCGTCAATGTAACTCCTATTTCTCAAACGGGATTTGTATTCGGTAAAAGTCTGCTGGGTGGAACGGTTGTCATGGTCAGTATTATTTTATCATTACTCATTACAGGCTATTATGATATCAACTGGGGCTTGATCTTGTTGGTGGGTTTCACTGCGATGCTCCTGAGCCTAATCGTAGGGTTTCTGCAAGGTCTGAACTCCAAAGATGTGATGGAAGCAGCCGGTGGTGTGAAACTGGTAATGTTTCCCATTGTCTTGTCAGTTGTGGGATATGAACTGTTGGCAGATCAATGGCAATGGACCTTGTACTGGAGTCCATTTTATTGGGCTTACAAAGCCAACGACATGATTCTTTCAAAAACGACTCAATGGCCGCAAGTTTTGCTCTGTACGCTGATTATCATCGGCTTGATACTTGGGATCTTTCTGATCTCCTTGCCGAAAATCCGAAAGGGATTTAACTGAATAGGG
>DAOTHY010000058.1:3394-7560 GCA_035447925.1 Thermotogota bacterium | reverse complement strand
AATTTTCCTAATTTTTCAAAATAGACGTCTCTAATGAATGAAGGTATTTTGTCAATTTCTCGGTTAATACTTTAATCCAATCCGGACTATTCTCATGAACTGTATAGTCCAAACTTCTGCTTATTCTCTGATGGGAATACAAGTTATGAAGTTTCATGAATGTATGCAAATCCTGAATCAGGATTTCATCCACTTCAAATTCCGATTCATATCCTGCCATAAATTGTTTGAAGTGAGGGTTTTCGGTGTCAATGCAGCCATCAAACAGCTCTCGAAGGGCATAGGCAATATCAGCGCCATACCAGTAAATGGCGCTGTCATCAAAGTCAAATATTTTTATCGAATCAGGATACCAATGCAGATTATCCAATTCAAAATCATAGTGGATTAAGCCGGTTTTTCCCTTCAATGATTCCGCATGTTTTTCAACCGATACAACGGCTTTGTGAAGTGCCTGATCGTTTTCGGGAATTTGCCGTTTGATCCATTCCAGGTGATCCCGCCAATTTTTTCTCTTTGCAAGCAGCTGTGCGGGTATTTGATCTATCGCTTTGTGGAGGTTACCCAGTGCTTGCCCCCATGAAAAAAACTGTTCGTTGTTGAGATCTTCCACTTCGTACATCTTCCCGTCATAGCCTTGGAAAACAACGGCGATATAATCATCCGTTTCAGTCTTTACCAATTCAACATAGCGTTTGTTTTTGGACAAGACGGGCTGGACAACATTGGGAGTTTTGTCTTTTAAAAAACACAGAATTTCCATTTCATTTTCGGTTTCCTCAACGGTTCTTTCATTTGTGCTGTTGAATCTCAGATAACGCAGCCGCCCATTTTCAGTAAACCTGAAAACAAAATTGGCGCTGGAGCGAATGTAGATCAGACTTTTTGGATCACTGTTCCAATTTTCGAGGATTTGATCCGCAAGGGGGCTTTTCCAGTCTTTTGTCAAGGTATCGACAACCTTTTTCATGGTTGTGAGTTTCATCATGATTATAGCCTCACTTTCATATACTATGAATCGGGTTCAAATGATAGGGTCGATCATAATTGTTGATACCAGAACATATGATCATTTGAGCTCCCCCAGAAATTTTTCAAGATTTTTTCGGGCGCTCCAAGCAGATGCCGCCAGATTTTCTGCGCCTGTTTGTAGCCACTGTCAAGAATAAAGAACTGATATCCTTGTTCTTGAAGCGTCAATTTGGCATGATGGAGTAATCTTTTGCCAATTCCCATTGACTGATACGTTGGCTTGATATACAGACTGGCGATTTCCGGAACTTCTTGTGAGCCAATGGGCAGGTGTTTTTTTGAAAATGCGCCTCTGGGGTTGATACTGACGGTTCCAATGATCATATCATCCGCTTCAGCTATGAAGAATTGAATAGCCGGCTTCTCTGTGAGTGAATGCATTGCCTTTTCCAGCTTGTCTTTTATTTCATCTGTGATGTCATCATGCAAATAGTATAATCCTTCAGAAAAAAAGGTGTGAGAAATGACCTCCGTAAAGAATGCTGTTAATCTTTCCATATCATCGGATTTCACTGGTCTAATCATTATTTCCACGAACTGCTCAACTCCTGTTTGATCGCTTTAATATTTTGAGTGTTTGAATCCAGCCATTAAATCATAACACAACGTGTATTCATGACAAAAATTTGAAGTGGTATAATACAATATTCCATAAGAGGAGTGATGAATATGTTTGGCAAAAGAGTCCGGTTCACTGTTTTTGTTTCTTTGTTACTGGTGCTTGTTATGATGCTATGCAGTTGTTCGGGGTTGGTCGAAGTCTTTATCCAGATAGTCAACGATCATACCGGCACGATTTTTTTCTCGATTTTTAATGCATCCGGGCAGGGACTTAAGATTTACAGTGGTGTTCCCATGCAGACGGGAGGAACAACAAAGGTAACACTTGAGCAGGCTGAAGGATACTATTTGCTTTTCACCGCCAATATAGGAGGACTGAACCATTTTTGGGTGGAAGAAATCGGCGGGGTTGAAACCCATGATATCCCCTGGGTAAACGGTAAGACCTATCATATCGGCGATCTTAGTATCGGCGAATGGCAATTGATTATGTGAAATGCCCTGAAAATAAACGGACCTTTTTTCCCTCCAAAAAGCGTTTATCTATCGGGATACGTGTCAAGATAAGCCTGATACACAGACATCAGTTCCCGGATCGCTAGTTCAAATGGGCTGAAGGTTTTCAGGATTTGTTCTTGATCTTTTTGTTTGGCGGCATTTTCAATGATTTGACGTTGTTTTAAAATTAGTTCACTACCCAAATAATCCAAAGAAGATTTTAGGTAATGCGTGCCTTCATAGATCTGATCAAAATCAGAATGGTGAAGGCCTTCCTGAATCTTTTTCAACGTGGGTGGCACTTCTTTGATAAATTCTCCAATGATGAGTTTGATGGTATCTTCGTCTAAATGTGCACAAATGAGTTTTTGCATGATTTCATCGGGAATTTTATACTGTTCATTGGAAGATTCTTCTGAAAAAAGGGATTTGATCAGGTTGACTAATTGTTTTTTTGAGACCGGTTTACTCAGCACATCTTTAAATCCGGCTGCCTTTAATTTGATTGCATTTTCTGTTATATTCATGCCCGTTATGGCGATGAAAACGGTGTTCTTCGCATCCTGATTCTGTTTGATCCGTTCAATGATCTCCGTTCCTTTCATTTCAGGCATATGAATATCCATCAGAACCAGATCATAATGATGATTTTTAATGCTTTCAAAAGCTTGAAGGCCATTATAAGCGCTGTCAACATGGTGAAAGCCCATATCGGATAAGTAATTCTTCAACACTTCCACGTTGATGGCGTTATCATCTGCAATCAGTAAGTGCTTATTTGACATTGATTGCGTTTGAAACAGACTCGGTTTTATATGGACAGATTCAAAAGGAATACTCACAGTGAACGTGCTGCCTTTTTCCTTTTCGCTTGTTAAGTTTAAATCCCCTTCAAAGATCTGGACCAACTTCTTTACAATTGATAATCCAAGCCCCGTTCCCGTCACCAAACGGCTGTTCTCCAATTGTGCATAAGGATCAAAGATTTGTTGCTGCAACGCTTTATCAATTCCCGTGCCTGTGTCAATTACATCAAAGACAAGGCGGTTTAATGCGGTATGAACATGCAGTGAAACCATGCCTTGATGTGTAAATTTAATCGCATTAGACAAAAGGTTATTTAAAATTTGGCTTAAACGCAATTGATCGGTCTTGACGAATGGTGGACAGTTTTTGTCTATTTGGATTTTCCACAAGAGTCCCTTTTGTGCTGTCAAGGCGGTATAAGTATGATCATAGTCATCCAAAAAATCGGTCAGGGAAAAAGTTGAAGGATGAAGAACGAATTTGCCTGCTTCAATTTTTGCCGCATCCAGTATGTCATTCAATATCTCTTGAAGGTTAATGGAACAAGTTTTGATGGTATATATGGCCTGACGAGTTTCCTCATCCGGGTTTTTTTGAAGCAAGGTATCTGCCATTCCCATAATCCCCATCAGCGGGTTTCTGATCTCGTGGCTTGTCTGTGCGACGATTTCTGATTTCATTTCAGCCAATTTTACGGCTTCGTTTTTTTGGAATTCCAGTTCATCATTTCTTTTTTCCATTAAATAGTTGTCTTTTACAAGGGCTTTGAAATGGACGATTAGGATTAGTCCAAAGCCGACACTACCGAATATCAAACCGATGTGCGAAAGGTTTGGCCCTATCACCCTCAATAAATGCCAGGTGATAAGATAATGAATAAAGGTCAGACATAAAAAGAAGATAGGGGCAATCAGCCATTCTTTTCCCTGAGGTCTCAGGGCAAGCAAAGTCGCAGCCGTTAAGATGGTGATGACATTTAAGACCGTTGATTGCGCCACCCAATTGGAAAATGAGTAAAGATCAGGTTGTAGAAATCCAAACAACACGACAATGGTTGTTGCGATGAGAATCAGTTTTGATATTTTTAACCTTTCTGTGGTATACATTTCCATTGCTGCCAGCATAAACCATGTAGCGAAAAAGCCTGCCCCGGAAGCGATTTTTCTTATCAACAGGAGCGTCTCTATGCTGCCGGTGGTGATTCTGTAACGCTCTTCAAAGATGTAAAGACCGGATAAAAACATACAGAATCCTAAATAAAAGAAAAG
>DAOTHY010000058.1:0-3294 GCA_035447925.1 Thermotogota bacterium | reverse complement strand
CCTATTTGGGCAATGAGCGTATCGTTTAACCAGACTTTATACCCGTTTGAAGAAATAAAGGGTAATACAAGATATTGATAAGACCCGTTAAACTCCTTTGTGAATTTTGCATAAGAAGATTGATCAGTAAAGGCGTGATAAGGAACTTCAACGGTTTGTATTTCGCTCCCATTCATTGGTGAATTTTCTTGAATCATTTCCAACGACCATTGTCCACCAAGATGAGTTCCTGGGATATCACTGGCCCAATCCTGAATATAAAAAAGAAACAAGAAAAGCAAAAGGGCTATTGTCATGCCGATGATGATTGCTTTATACTTCATATCCTACTTCCTATATGCATTGAAAACTTTTTGCTCATGGTTCAAAATCACCGTTTTCTCGTATTTGTTCCCTTGGATTATACACCTGAAAAAAGAACAATAGGGAAATATTCATCAAAACACATATCTGGCACCCAATGAAGTTGTAAACGAAACAGCTGGAACGGGAAAGGCAAAAATCAAGGGTACGATCTCCCCATCAGCAGGGTACTCATGCAAACAATAAAAATGAATAGAACGAGATTCTTCATTGAAACCTTCCAATTACAAAAATCTTAACCATTATACCCCATCTTGCTATAAAATAACATGCTGCCGATTTTGCTCAAGAAATTTTAGATTAAAAATCTTCTCTCAAAGATGCTTGGCAAACCGAACTATATTGGATATATTTAGTTAGGATACGAAATAGTTTACAATGATTTTTCGTCTATTAATTATAAAAGTAAAAGGGGGTGGAAAGATGAGGGCTAAATTCAAAGCGTTTTTTATAGGGGATGAAGACATACAAAAAATCAAACAGGACAATCTTGAAAAAACCGTTTTAAACGGTGTGGATCTTTATAGACCATTTTAAAAGGGGTGAAAAAAATGTTCAAAAAAACGGGAAGCAGATTTGGTGCTACAATCAAATATATCGGTGAGCGAGATCCAATTCAATCTATATCTTATTCATTCAATTCAGATCAACTCATGCAAGGAAAATACTGGACTTAGCGGAATGTGTCAATACCTCTAAAAAAGCGGCTAATGAGCCGCTTTTTTAGTTTTTACTTCTCCGTCCAATCAATCAATATCATTTCATTAAAATATATTATCCGATATTTAACAGAAACGCCTTAATTAACTTGCGGAAATTGCTTGACATTCCGAATCAATTCTGATATGATACAAACGAACATCAAATTAAGAAGAAAGGTGGCGAGTAGAATGAAGAGAGTTATTACAGTAAACGTAGTTGCAAATGTTCTTTGCGCTCAGTTCGTCGATCAATCGCCAGGCCTTTTTTTGTTGCATGGAATGTATAACAGTTAGTCTGACTGTTATTCAGATATAAAAGGCCGTGGTGAATCAAGAAACCACGGTCTTTTTTTTTGGCACATACGGGATTTGACTATTTCTAAATCATTGGAAAGGAGGGGATATCATGAAATCGAAAAAAAGAAACCAGCATGGCAACGATGACTATTTTGAGAGAATGAAACAAGAAAATCTTGAAAAATCAGCATTAAACGGTATTGATTTATTCAGACCATTTTAAATGAATTCAGAAAAAAAGAAAGAAAGGAGGGAGAGAGATGCAGATTAAAAAATTAAAACAGAATCATGAAGGCATGGAATACTTAGAAGAAATCAAATTCAAAGTCATGAAAAGTATTTCCGAGAATTCAGGTTTCATTAACAGACCCTTCTAAAGGGAGGTGACAGAATTGTTGAATTCAAACAAGCTTAATTCTCAGAATTGTTGGAGTTTTTCAGAAATTTCTTTAGACCGATCAGCAAGAATCAACGATGGATCAAAAAGCAACGCAGAATCAATGAGAATCATCATTTAAAAAAACGATAAGGAGTGATAAAGTATGAAAAGCAGAACAGGAAGTAAATTTAATGCGACGGTGCAATATTTAGGTGTTCAGAATTCAAAAGGATATGACCTTATTTCATTAAGTCCGGAAAGGTGTTCGTTCGAGAAATTTTGGACTTGAGGAATTAAGAAGATTTGATAAACAAAAAAAAGCGGCTTAAGTGCCGCTTTTTTTTGCTAAAGCCCCAATCTTTTAACAACATGGGTGATCCATTCTCCCCTTTCACCAGGGGGATCAAACGGTATCCAGGCACTTTTCATGAAAAAAAGATCTGCCTGCCAAAAGCCATCCGGCTGTTGTTTATCTTTCAGTAGGTTAAGTGCTTCTTGACAATGGTCATGTTCTAAAAGGTCATTATCTTTCATCAGGGACAACAATTCAATCACATTGGTCTTATAAGTATAGGGATAAAAATTCTGTATGATTGATGGTTCGATGGGTTTGTTTGATGATAAACGCTGAAAGAGTTTGTGTTTGAGAATATAGTCAAGCCCATTTTTAAGCTTGTCTTGCAGCGAATCTGAAGGACCGAACACCCTCTTGTATGCTGTTAATGCAATCAGGGATTTGACAACGCCGTAAAAACACGGAACAGCTTTCATGCAGCCGCCATATTTTGTGTATAAATCCCCACCATCCCAACGGCACGCTTGATTTCTTTCAACCTGCTGATATTCCAGAATCCATCGGATACCGGCATCGATGTGCTCTTTCTTTTTTGGAGAGACTTTCAGCAGAATGGTGGAGATCATGGCGTTATGACAGGCTAATACACCCGTTCTATTTCCTGTTAAGGAAAAGGCATCGCCAATGAATGTTTTTTCTAACAATAAATCAACCCACTCTTGCACTTGAGTTAATTTGTCAACAAACGGGATTTCGGATAACTCCAACAATCGCCATTCATAAGCACGCACCCCAACAAAAGTATCCGGTTTTCGCTTGGGTGGTGTTAGCAATTTTTCAATCAAGTCGGATTGATTCAACATGTCTTTGGCCTGTTTTTCAGACACGGTTTCCCCATTGTCAACGATTTTCTTTAAACTAAGCGCTGTGTCTTCTCTCATGTAATCACCCTAACACTTTTCCCATTTCAATTCTAAATTCTTTTTCTTCCACATCATCATTGGTGTAAGCAAGCAGGTCAAAACCGATCACAGATAAACCACAGGCCTTATAAAAACAGATCGCTTTGTCATTACACGATTGAGTTTCCAATATCAGTGCCCGAGCCTTTTCTTTTTTAGCCGTTTTTTCAGCCTCTTCCATCAACAATTTCCCGATTCCTTTCCCACGATGGCCTTCTTCCACCCAAATATTGGCAACCCTCATCCGGTTGTTCCAGCTTTCATGACTGAGCTCCAGATATCCAATCAATTCATCAT
>DAOTHY010000057.1:0-13423 GCA_035447925.1 Thermotogota bacterium | reverse complement strand
CGCTTTGTCAATTACGTCCGTCTTCCACGTGTGTTAATTAATGGTAACGGGGTTTGAGTCACGAGTGAGCGAATTTTGATTCAAACAATATTGATCCTGATGAGACTATGTTTGAGTATCTTTTCAGTAAAAGCATCAAACAAATGCTCTATAAATTGCAAGTCTAAAATTAACCAATTAGTATTCACGATGAAAACAAAAAACTATACAATCAAGTGAGTTATTTATTTTCATCTAAAAATTAAGAAAACGAGAGTGATAGAGAGTGTTAAAAAAATACGGAATTCTATTTCCATTATTATGTTTGTACGTTTTAATGATTGGAGCAGAAGGAAGCTATATTTTTGACCGTATTTCAAGAATCAATGGGCTTTCTAACTCTTCAATATCCTCCATAGTTCAGGATAAAGATGGTTTTATGTGGTTTGGAACGCAAGGCGGTTTAAACCGATACGATGGCAAAAATGTCATTGTTTATGAGCATGACCCATTTGATTCTAATTCTCTACCTCATCGTCTCATTCAAACGATGTACTTGGATTATGATAATAACATTCTTTGGATCGGTACTTATAATGGCCTAGCCCAATTCGATATCTATAATAATCAATTCAAACATTATCCACATGACCCAAAAAACAAATCCAGTCTAAGCAATGAAGTGGTCACAGCCATCACTATCGACAATGATCATCAAGTATGGGTAGGCACTTTGAAGGGTTTGAATGTTTTAAACCCTGAGACGGGTCTGTTTAAACAATACTATCATGATCCCGATAATCCTTTTTCTCTCTCGGACGATACAGTCAGGTCTGTTCTAAAAGACAGCAAAGGCAGAATTTGGATTGGTACTTATCATGGTCTGAATCTTTATGATCCTGATAATGATCAATTTATATCATATACACCTGAAAATACGCCTAATCTTAAAAGCCCTTATATTATGTCAATGTCTGAAGATCCTCAAGGAAATATTTGGATTGGTAACTGGGGAGAAGGAATTGTGAAATTTCTTCCTGACAAAGGGATCTTTGAGGATTCGATTGTGACAGAGGATAATCGAATATATGTGATCAATGCGAAAGATGCTGGAAGAATTTGGGCCGGGACCTGGGGTGGTGGTTTGTTTGAATATAACCTCGAACATGACCGGTTAAATAAATATTATTACGATCAAAATAATTCAGGAAGTATTAGTCATGATGTCATCTATTCGATTTTTTTGGATAATTCTGATCTGCTTTGGATTGGCACCAACGGTAATGGTTTGAATAAGTTGAACAAAGAAAAAATCGATTATCGCAGATTTTCATATGATCCTCAAAATGCGTTAAGCCTCTCACACGGAAAAGTCAGTTCAATCATTGAAGACCATAACGGTGATTTGTGGTTTGGCATTTACGATGGTGGTCTCAATCGATATAGCCCTAAAAACGATGAAATGATGAATTATCGAAACAATCCAGAAAACAGCCGCTCGCTAAGCAACGACATTGTGACCTTCGTCTATGAAGACAGTGAAAACAATATATGGATTGGTACCAATAATGGCCTAAACCTTTATAAACCAGATACAGACGATTTCGTTACTTATCTCCCTGATGGTACACAAAATAAACCGACTGGTTCAATCCCTTATTCAATGGTTGAAGATGATACCGGAGATTTATGGATCGGTTATTATAAAAACGGGGTTGATCGGTGGGATCTGGAAGCGGGAGATTTCATTAACTACAGACTAAATCCGGAAGATGAAGGAAGCCTTAGCGATAATCTGGTTTATTGGATGATTATGGACAGAGATAAAAATATCTGGATTGGCACAAACAACGGATTGAATTTATTCGATAAAGAGGATGATTCATTCAAATCGTTCTTTAACAATCCGAATGACTTGAATTCTCTAAGCAATAACACCACCCGAATGCTGTTTGAAGATTCAAAAGGAAGGATTTGGATAGGTACCACAAGCGGTGGAGTAAATGTACTTGATAAAGAAACCGGTGTTTTCAAACATTACAACCGGAATAACGGGCTTTCAGATAATGCCATTTTATCTATGCTTGAAGATGACAAGGGTGATATTTGGATTTCAACTTCTTACGGAATCAACATTATCGATCCTGACACCGGCGTCATTACATTGATTTCTGAAGAAGATGGATTATGGGGAATGGAGTTTAATACCGGCCACACTAAAACCGCCGATGGCGAGCTGTTATTCGGAGCAATGCATGGAGTGTATTCATTCAGCTCTTTGCCAAACAAGGTCAATTTTTATAAACCAATGATTCAAATCGTAAATATCAATGTGATGAACAGCCCGCTTAAGAGTGAACAGCCTTATTATTTACTTGATGAGATCCATTTATCATACAATCAGAATTTCCTTTCTTTTGAGTTCATCTCTATTGATTATCATGCCCCATCAAAAAATCAATACGCCTATCAATTAACCAGCGTCGACAATGACTGGGTGTATATAGGAACCAGGAATTATGTCAGTTATTCTAATCTGTCTCCTGGTCGATACGAATTTCTTGTAAAAGCCACTAACAGTGATGGAGTATGGAATGAAAATCCCAAAAGCATCTTAATCGTTATTGACAATCCACCTTGGAGAAGTTGGTGGGCTTATTTGATTTACATCTCAGTCATTGCTATGATTATTTATTTTATCAAATTAGCCACTGATCTGAAGATAGAAAAAGAAAAAGCCGAGATTTCAAGTAAGGAAAAGAGTGAATTCTTAGCCAATATGAGTCATGAAATACGAACCCCGCTAAACAGCATTATTGGTTTCAGTAAATTACTAAACACCTCCTCTTTGAATGGGCTTCAAAAACAATATCTGAATAGTGTCAATTCATCAGCTGAATCTTTATTAGGGATTATCAGCGATATTCTAGACCTTTCAAAAATAGAAGCGGGGAAACTCGAATTAGAAATGATCAAAATCGATATAAACGAAATATTAAATAAAACCATCGAAATTGTCAGATATCCTTCCTTTGAAAAGAATCTGGAATTAATTCTAATGATTCAACCGGATGTTCCACGATTCATGCTCACAGACCCAACAAGACTTCGGCAAATCCTAGTGAACTTACTTGGAAACGCAGTGAAATTTACTGAAAATGGAGAAGTTAGACTTGAGTTGAGTTTTGAAAAAAAAGATGAGGAAAAAGGAAATTTCATTTTCTCGGTAGTCGATACCGGTATTGGAATTAACCAAGAACAGATGAAAAAAATATTCAGTAATTTTTCTCAAGCAGATGTATCCATCACAAGGAATTTTGGCGGAACAGGCTTGGGATTAGCAATTTCGAATCTTTTGGTTAAAAAACTGGGTAGTAACCTTGAATTAAGTAGTATACCCCTTAAAGGTTCGAGGTTTTCTTTTTCCATTATGACGGATTACAGTGATTATAACTGGTACGGACAGACCACAAAGCATGCCTATGTAAAGGGAATGTTGATCAGTGAAAATCAATCGGTTTTACAACTGTTGAAAAGGTCAATTCGCCACCTTGGGATTGATGTTGAAACCGCCAGTTCTACTGATGAGTGGTTGTTAAAAGATTCTCAAATCAACTCATGTGATTTATGGTTTATTGATACAGCTATCAATCAAGATTTTTTAGATAAAGTTATAGCTTGGTTAAGTGCCACTTCCTCAACATTCAAGAATAACACTAAAATTATTCTACTGAACTCACCTCGCTCACTTGAGCATGTAAAACCAATGTTGAAATCGTTTAAAGCAAATTATTCTTTATTAAAACCTATTTCTAACAGAGACATTCAAGATTGTCTGATGGACAAACAACTACTGAATCGGATAGAACCTGAAATAACCAACAAACTAATATTTCAAAAACCACCTCATGTGTTGATTGCTGAAGATGTTGCGATGAATATGCTACTTTTTTCTACACTTCTTACTAAAAACATTGAAGATGTAATAATATCCCAGGCTGCCAATGGATATGAAGCCATGAAATTAGCTGAGAAGAATCAGTATGATTTGATTTTGATGGATTTGAGAATGCCTGTAATGGATGGCATAGAAGCAACTAAGAAAATAAGAAGAATTGAGGAAAACAAAGATTATCGAACCCCAATTATTGCATTAACCGCCAGTGCTATTAAAGAGGAAGAAATCAGAAGTCTTGAAGCCGGCATGGATGATTTTTTATCAAAACCGGTTGATGAAAAGAAACTCATTAGTTGTTTTCGTCAATACCTTAAACCCATCAATAAAGCACAGGAAGGGACAATAAATGACAGGCAGCTTGAAAACGAAGCACTTCATTTTGATCGCAATCGAATTCTCAAAAAAATTGGCGGCGATGAACGGACATTGGGAGAGATATTAAGAACGGCAAAGATAGATCTTGAAGCTAGGCTAAACACACTCAAGCATGCTATCGAAGAAGAAGATGTCCCCATGATCAAAAAAGAGATTCATGCGATCAAAGGTACTTCATTTGAAATCTGTTTTATGAGATTTGGGCATATAGCAAAAGAAATCGAAACCCAATCTCAGAACATTGATTTTGTGAAGAACAACTTTACCATCCTAAGTAATGAATGGAATCAAATAAAAGACATTATTGATCAGGAGCTAAAATAGGCCGATTCATGCAAAAGGAGATGTATTTATTCGACCGTAACGCTTTTTGCCAAATTTCTCGGTTTATCCACATCAAGCCCTCTCATATCGGCAATATGATAGGCGAATAACTGAATATAAGGTGCCGATAAAAGCGGTAACAAATAATCCGAACAATGGGGCATATAGATAACATGATCAGAATATTGTAAAGCTTCATGGTTGTCATCCGTAGTCAAAGAAATACATCTGGCGTTTCTTGCCCTCGTTTCGATCACATTACTCTTCATTTTTTGATACAGCAAATCTTTGGGAATCACTACAAAAACCGGAAACTCTCTGTCTAAAAGCGCAATAGGTCCGTGTTTTAATTCTCCGCCGGCATAGCATGTCGCATTGATATAGGATATTTCTTTCAGTTTTAACGCACCTTCCATCGCCGTTGGATAATTAGACTTCCTTCCTATGTACATGAAATGAAGAAAATGGGCATATTGTTTGGCAATTCCCTTTATTTCATTGCTTTTACTGAGGGCATTTTTATACAACTCACTCATTTTTTGTAAGTCATGATAAAATTCCTTGTCCAATTGGCATCCTTTGGCAGAGCAGATTGAAGCTCCCAGCAAATAAAGGACAATCAATTGTCCGACATAAGCTTTGGTTGAAGCAACTCCTATTTCAGGACCGGCATTGATAAAAATGGTCTTTTCCGCTTCCCTTGTAATGGTAGAACCAACGACATTCGATATGGCGAGAGTTTTTCCGCCAAGTTTTTTGACAAGGCGCAAGCTTTCTAACGTATCTAGAGTTTCACCGGATTGAGAGATAAAGACAAACAACGTTTCATCTGAATAATGCCATTGCTTCATGTACCTGAATTCGGACGAGATTTCAACTTCAACGGATATTGGAAGCAATTCATTTAAAAAGTATTTAAAGACCATACCTGAGTGGTAACTGGTCCCGGCTGCAATCACTTTGATGTTTGTCAATCCACTGAGCAAAGAATCCCAATCGGATATCTCATCCAGAGTGATTGTCTCGCCTGCAATTCTTCCAGTAAGTGCATTTCTAATCACTTCTGGTTCTTCGCTAATCTCTTTTTCCATAAAGAATTTAAAGCCTGACTTTTCCGCTGCGGTTTCTTCCCAATCAATTTTTTGAACTTGCTTTTTCTTTGCTTTTCCATAAAAATCTTCAAATCGTATCTCATTAAGGTTGATTTCTATGATATCGCCATCGTCTACAAAATACATTTCTTTTGTATATTTCAAAATAGGCGTGATATCGGAGGCAATAATACCGCCTTTTTCTGTCTTACCAACTATTAACGGACTGCCTTCCCTTGCGGCTATTAGTTTTTCAGGTTGATCAGACGATACAACCCCTATTGCGAATGCCCCCCTCAATCGCTTGACAGCCTTTTTAACTGCATCAAAAATGTCCCCGCCATAATATTCTTCAATCAGATGAGCAATGATTTCTGTATCGGTATCGGACTTAAAAAAATGACCCGAATCCTGCAGCTGCTGTTTCAGCTCGTTAAAATTTTCGATGATGCCGTTATGAACAACAGCGATCTTACCGGTGCAATCTGTATGCGGATGGGCATTGATGTCATTTGGATTACCATGAGTAGCCCATCTGGTATGCGCAATACCCACATTAATAAAGGTATCTTTACGATCGGAGTACATCTTTTCAAGCATTGCCACTCTTCCGGATTGCTTAGCGACTTCCACTCTTGCATTGGAAACATAGGCAATCCCGGCTGAATCATATCCCCTGTACTCCAGTTTCTTTAGTCCTTCAATCAATTCCCCTAAACGATGCTTGTTGCCGACTATTCCAAAAATCCCGCACATCTATATCCCCCCTATGCTTTAAACCTATTATACCATTTGTATTGTGATCTGGACACATGGAGTATAATCACTAAGATGATTTGTATTGTTCATTTCTTCTTGCGCTTAAGAATTTTCATCTAACAAAAAAAAGGCCACCTGAGTTCACTCAAAACCCGATGACTAATTAAAAAATGTGGTTATAATATTTTTTTAAGACTGATTATTCAATCATTCATAAGGTCAGAATAAAAGGATTCCCACAGCCGCAAAACATTTTTTTCAGAGTAGTATTCTGATAATTCAATAGATTTTTGTTTCGTGCTTGTGTAAAATTCCTGATCTTTTTTTAGTTGATGGATCAATGAAGCAAATTCTGCACTATCATGACCGCTGACATATTTGTTCATTAAAATTTCTTCGTATAGTTCGATATCTCTTAAGAGTAAAGGTAAATGACAATTTGCCGCTTCCAAAACGGTCATGGGAAACAACTCTTGATAGGAAGGAAGAAAAAGGATATCTGAAGCCTGAAAATACTCGGCTACTTTCTCACGATCGACGATTCCGGTGAAAAGAAGATTTTTAGGTGGATTTTCAAGTATCTTTTTATATTTTTCATATCCATCAGTGATTTTTCCAAAAGAAAATCCCCCTACCCAAATAAATCGATATTGAGGACATTTTTGAGCTGTCTCAACAAAGTCATCGATTCCTTTTCTCTTTTGAACTTGACCCGCTCCGACAACGACAAAGGCATCTTTTTCGATGTTCAGTGACTGGCGAATAGCATGCTTTACGTCTCTTTCACAGTCACGAAAGACCTCCCTCGCAACATAATTTGGAATATAAAAGACTTTTTCTCTCGGTAATCCCAATCTTTGTAATTCCTCTTTATAAAAAGAATTGACAACGACCAGTCTGTCGGCTGAAGAATAAAATCTGATCATGTATTTGATCAGAAATTTTAAGAAGATTTTGGGAATTTTTAAAGATCCTTCAAGAGAATCAGGCATTACATGGCATGAAACTACAACTTTTTTCCCCTTTTTTTTGTGTTTCTTTATCATAAAATAAGATCTCAGATCAAATGTATGGACGTGTAGAATATCATGAATTTTCGAATCATTTTTAAATGCCTCAAAAAGCGATGATTTTTTTAACAATGCAAAATGTTCCTTGAATGCAGAATCCACTCCTTGACCTTTTGCCATTTCTGAAACGGATCGAATGTTTATAGTTGCTTTCATTTCATCCCCCCTAAAACGAATGCACTCTATCCATACCAAAGAAAGACAACAGGCGGAATTGTTCCGTCTGTTGTCTGTTTGAGTTATTTCGTCATTAACTGTGCAATTTCAACCAAGTCTACAAAGCTTTCCTTTAAAGAAGCACCGCCCACAAGGCCACCATCTATGTCTTTTTGAGCCAAAATCCCGGCGAAATTGTCGGGTTTGATACTACCGCCGTATAAAATACTGACCTGATCGGCTACTTTTTCATCGTACATTTTAGCTAATTGCATACGGATAAATTGGATGGCTTCTTGAGCCTGTTGATTGGTTGCCACCTTTCCTGTTCCTATCGCCCAAACGGGTTCATAAGCTACGATCGTTCTGACCATTTCATCAGACGAAACATCTTTCAGACCTTCTTTCAACTGTTTTTCAAGTATCTCGAATGTTTTTCCGGATTCTCTTTCTTCCAACACTTCACCTAAGCAGAAAATCGGTGTTAAATGATGTTTAAGAGAAAATCTAACTTTTTCATTGATCAGTTCATTACTTTCATTGAAAATTGCCCTTCTTTCACTGTGGCCGATAATGGCATATTCAATATTCAAGTCATTCAGCATGGCAGGTGAAATTTCACCTGTAAAAGCGCCTTCTAATGCCTTGTAAACATTTTGGGATCCCACTTTGATACTTGTTCCAGTCAAAACATTCTGCACATCCGACAGCGCCACAAAGGTTGGGCAAACAATCACTTCTACCTGTTCGGTTGTTGATTTGATCTTATTCAGCAAAAGCCTGGCAAAAGCAACGGATTCACTGGGCTTTTTGTTCATCTTCCAATTACCGGCTACTATCACCCGTCGTTTTTTTTTGTCAGCTAAACTGGCTACACCTGGAAGATCCTTTCCTTCAAGCATCTCAAGTGAAGCGCCTCCCCCGGTTGAAACATGGGTGACTTTATCTATCAAACCGAACTTTGCAATAGCAGCTGCACTGTCTCCGCCACCAATGACCGTTTTTGCTTCTTTCATTTCAGCCAGTGTTTTCGCAATTGCTTCAGTACCCTTTGCAAAATCATCAATTTCAAAAACACCCATCGGTCCATTCCAAATAACTGTTTTTGCCCCTTTTAACGCTTCCTTGAAAAGTTTGATCGATTCTTCACCGATATCCAAACCCATCATTCCCTCTGGAACCCCTTGTTTGGCATTAACTGTTTCTGTCGGAACCCCTTTTTCCATTTTTTCTGCAACGAGGGTATCAATTGGCAGAATGAGTTCGACTCCGTTCTTTTGTGCTCTTTCCATCAATTCTTTTGCCAGATCGACTTTATCTTCCTCCACCAAAGACTTTCCTGTTTCATATCCTTTGGCTTTCCAGAACGTAAACATCATGGCACCACCAATGATGAGTTTGTCTGCTTTGTTGATGAGATTGTCAATAACACCGATCTTGTCTGAAACCTTTGCACCGCCGAGAATTGCTACATATGGCTTTTCAGGATTTTCTACGACATTCCCGAGAAATTCAATCTCTTTTTCTAATAAAAAGCCGGAGACGGAAATTAAATAGTCTGCAACGCCAACATTAGAAGCATGCGCTCTGTGAGCAGTTCCAAAAGCATCGTTGACGTGAACATCTCCCAGCTCAGCCAATTGTTTGGATAACTCGGGATCGTTCTTTTTTTCACCCTTTTCAAATCGAGTATTTTCAAGTAAAAGAACTTGTCCGGCTTTAAGACCATTTACAGCCTCCGTAACATCTGATCCTATGAGATTTTCTACAAAGAGAACCTCTTGACCCAATAGTTCACTCAGACGTTCAGCTACTGGTTTAAGTGAATATTTGGCTTCTCTTTCCCCTTTTGGTCTTCCCAAATGAGACATCAGAATAACCTTTGCACCTTGATCTAATGCATATTGAATGGTCGGTAATGCACCTTTTATACGGTTGTCATCGGTCACTTGATAGGTTTCTTTATCCAACGGCACATTAAAATCCACTCGCATTAAACAACGTTTCCCTTCGAGTTTGACATCTTTTATGGTTAGTTTTTCCATGACTATCCTCCTATTTCATTATCTGTTGAAGAAAAGGCACAGGATCTCTGTGCCTTTTTTTTGTGGATTTCAGATTTTCTATTCGCTTATCCTTTATTAAAGCATCTTTTCAAGCTTATCAACCAGATTGACTATCATGCAGCTATAGCCATATTCATTGTCATACCAACAGGCAACTTTTACCAATGTACCTTCAATTACCCTTGTCTGTTCGGCATCATATATACCGGCAGTTGTGGAACCGATAACATCCGAGCTCACAATTTTATCTTCTGTATATTCTAAAATTCCTTTCAGTTCGTTTGATGCAGCTTCTTTGATAACAGCATTGACCTCTTCAACTGAAGTCCCCTTCTTGAGATTAACCGTTAGATCTGTGAAAGACCCGTCTGCTACTGGAACCCTTACTGCAATACCATCCAATTTCCCTTTTAACTCGGGCAAAACAAGTCCCACAGCCTTTGCTGCACCTGTTGATGTTGGAATACTGTTAACAGCTGCTGCTCTCATTCTTCTGAAATCTTTTCCTGGACCATCCATAATCTCCTGATTTGCAGTATAAGCGTGGATAGTGGTTAAGAATCCGTTTATCACACCAAACTTTTCATGCAATACTTTTATTGTTGGCGCAATGGAGTTTGTGGTACAAGAGGCATTTGAAATAACTGTCATGTCTGGTGTGATGACATTGTCATTAACACCCAATACGACTGTTGCATCTACTTCGCCTTTTGCCGGTGCAGTAATAATAACCTTTTTTGCCCCTGCATCCAAGTGCCCTTGACATTTTTCTTTGTTCAAGAAAACACCTGTGGCTTCAATCACAATATCAACTTTGTTTTCGGCGTGAGGAATCTCAGCGGGATTTTTAATCGCAGTCACTTTGATTTCTTTTCCATTTACAAACATTGCACCATCTTTGGCTTCTACCGTCCCATTAAATCTACCGTGTACCGAATCATATTTAAGAAGATGTGCGAGGGTTTTTGCATCTGTTAAATCATTAATTGCAACGACATCATATCCCCCTCGTTTCATCATTTCTCTGAACACGAGTCTCCCAATTCTTCCAAAACCGTTAATTGCAATTCTTACGTTAGCCATTCACTAACACCTCCAGATATTGTTTGTGTAATTTTTCACAGGTATTATATCATAAAATAAGAAATTAAAAACCTAGATCTCCCAGACCCAGATCATTTCCAAGGTCTCCCATCAATTCTTCTCTCTTTTTTGAACATTCCTCAACACCCTGATTGAATGCTGCAATCACAAGATCTTTAAAGTCATCCGGTTCATCTAATAAATCTTCTTCAAAATCAATTGCCGTGACTGTATGATCTCCTTTCATTTTTATCGTTAAGGCACCTCCTCCTACGGAGAATTCAAATTCCTGTTCATTAAATTCCTCTTCTTTTTTTTGCATTTCTTCTTGAGCCTGCTGTGCTTTTTGAATCAGTTGATTCACTTTGGGTTGTCCAGCTCCAGAAGGCTTTCTAAAGCTTTTTCCACCAAAACTTCTCATTTTCTTAGCCAAATCAAAATCGCTCCTTTCACTATTGTTTATTGTCTTTGATTACAATCTCACTTCCGGGAAACAGTTTCTGCAGCTTTTCGTAAATTCCCTTCACTTCAACTGGTATAACTTTCTTTTCGTTCAAATTATCATCTTGCTTTATCTGTTGAATCGATTCCTCTTTGTCTTCTTGAATGATGACTTTCAGGGAGTAATTATTAAAATAACTCCTTAATGCTTTTTCTTTCATTTCAATGACGTAATTAGAGAAAGGATACGACTTATTTTTGGAAATTGTTACCGTTCCTTCTTCAACGATCTCATTTTTGAGGTAGAGTAAAGCCATATACAAATCCATATCCCTTTCTTTCATCTCTTTTAGCAAATCATCGGGCAATCCATTTTTGTCGATCGAATCCTTAAGGTTTTTTATTGTTGAAAATTCCTCATTTGAAGGAATGGGATTAGATACTTTTTTTGTCAATGGTGACTGTTTATGCTGTTTATTTTCTATCTGTTGGTTCGTTCCTTGTACGATATTATTTTCGGAAAAATTTAAGAATTCCACTGAGAAGATAATGTTTGGATTGTCTGAATATTTAATCTGTTTAATTAGCTCTGATGACTTTTTCGCAATTCTTAGAAGTAACTTTTGGTCGAAAATCACGTTTTTAATGGAGAATTGAGTGAGTATATAATCCGTTAAACCATCTAAAAAAACTTCAAAATTGATACCGTCGTTGTATAAATGCTCTGAGAATTCAATAATATTTGAAGCTTCGTTGTTTTTGATCAAATTAATAAACCTAAAATACTCTTCATCATCTACGTCACCCAAAACTTGTAAAATCTCTGCTTTGCTAATGGTCTGTTCTTTTGGAAGGAATCTTAATACCTGTTCAAGAAGGACAATCGCATCTCTCATTGAGCCTTTTGCTCTTTTTGAAATATATGAAAATACATCTTCTGATACGGTATAACCCTCATTTGTCGCTATCATCTGTAAGTGCTCGATGATGGTTTGGACGGCAACGTTTCTAAAAGGAATAATTTGACATCTGGATATAATGGTTTCAGGGATTTTTTCCGGATTAGTAGTTGCTAGAATAAATACAACATGCTCCGGCGGCTCCTCAAGGGTTTTTAGGATGGCATTGAAGGCCTCGTTAGTCAACATATGAACTTCATCGATAATATATACTTTGACTTTTCCTTGTACCGGTCGATAGGCTACACGGTCTCTCACTGCCCGAAAATCATCTATCCCCCTATTAGAAGCAGCATCCATTTCTATGACATCTATATGTGAGCCTTCGTTGATGGCTTTACATTGACTACATTCATTACAAGGCTCATTATTAATGGGATTTAAGCAATTTAGACGTTTAGCAACTATCCTCGCCACAGTAGTTTTCCCCGTTCCCCTGGGACCGGCAAAAATGTAGGCATGGGCATAACTATCTTCTTGTAGTGATTTCGAAAAAAGGCGCTTGATATGTTCTTGTCCGGCCAATTGAGCAAAATGATTTGGCCTGTATTTCCGATAAAGGGTTTGCTCCATTTCCACTCCTTCTTTTTTTCATGTCATTATAACATGAGAAAGGCGATTGATGCCTAAATTGATACCTAAAAAGGAATCAAATTTCATCGAAAAAGCATTTTTATCCGGCCTTAGAGGCAGCATTGCCCGCAATAAAACCGGTGGAAAAACACATTTGTATATTATACCCTCCCGTATCTCCATCTATATCGATCATTTCACCGCAAAAATAAAGCCCTTTCAATTTTTTGGATTCCATCGTAGATAATTTGATTTCTTTTAAATCAATCCCACCAGTCGTGACCATTGATTCGTTCATATTGCCTAGGGCATGAATCTTCACTTTAAAAGCGGTAAACTGCTCGGAGATTTTTCTGCGGGTTTCTTTTGAAAGTTGTGAAAGTGATATCGATCCATTGATATTAGCCAGTTGGAGTAAAGTAGTTACAAGCCTTTTTGGCAACCCGAGATTATCGAAATAAGACAGAATCGTTCTTTTACCATTATTTATCGCATAATTTATTATGTCTTTTTCCAAGGCACCAGAATTTTCAAATGATGTGAAATTTAGCTCAATCGACATCCTGGAACTGAAGTTCCTTGAATGATC
>DAOTHY010000056.1:1516-13711 GCA_035447925.1 Thermotogota bacterium | reverse complement strand
CTGGCTCCTGTGGAGGGATTTGAACCCCCAACCCTGCGGTTAACAGCCGCATGCTCTGCCGATTGAGCTACACAGGATTGTCTACAACGTCAAGGATTCTATCAGTTTTTGTTAGAAATTTCAAGTTTTTAATTGTAACGTTTTCTTTAATTTTTTCGTTTCGGCTTTTTTTCCTTAGAAAACAGAATAAAGTGGAAAATATCTGATATAATCATAGAAAATAAGGGGGAGAGCTTGATGTTTCCGAAAATAAGAATCGATTTGAAAAATATTCGCAACAACGCAGAATTTTTAAGACAAAAATGTCAGGAGCATGGCGTTGAAATTGCAGCTGTAACCAAAGTAGTCTGCGGAAATCCTGACATAGCCAAAGAACTTCTAAGCGCAGGCATTCCAATATTAGCGGACTCAAGAATTCAAAATATAGTCCGACTCAGACAAGCAGGTATTGATGCACCTGTTATGCTGGTTCGGATTCCAATGTTATCTGAAATCACGCAATTAATCGACCATGTCGATTATGTATTAGTCTCTGAAAACACTGTTCTTCAGGAAATATGCAAAAGAAAAGGTAAAAAAACACCACGATTCATTTTCATGGTTGATGTAGGTGACTTAAGAGAAGGCGTTTGGTTTGAAACAGCCCGAAGCGAAATTGAAAAAGCTTTTAAAATAGCTGGCGATAGGCTTGTTGGCCTAGGCACAAACTTAGGCTGTTTTGGAGGAGTCATTCCGTCGGTTGAAAACAATCAACGATTATTGGATATTGCAAAAGATTACAAATTTGATATAATATCCACAGGAAACACTGCGTCTTTGCCCTTAATAGAAAACGGAACCCTTCCGGACGGTGTTAATCATTTTCGATTGGGAGAATCGATCATGTTAGGCACAGATGTCACCGGAAGCCGTAAGGTACCCGGTACTACACAGGATACTTTTTTCATTGATTGCGAAATTATAGAATGTGATGAAAAACCATCAATACCTATTGGAGAAACGGGCAGAGATGCCTTTGGCGGATCTCCAAAATTCGAGGACAAAGGCTGGAGAAAACGGATTATATTAGGTATCGGCGGACAGGACATTGACCCTTCCGGGCTTTATCCGATTGATGAGAAAATGAAGGTACTTCACGCGAGCAGTGATCACACAATCGTGGATGTAACATCTTGTGAGAAAAGTTTTAGGATCGGTGAAATGATTAGCTTTAGATTATCATACAGCGCTTTGCTAAGGGGCATGACATCACAGTATGTATTTAAGGAATTTATGGTATAATAAATTATGAGTAAACTGAGTAACCATTTGAAAGGGGGAAGTTTTTAATATGAAAAGATTTGTAGTGACAGCCGTTATTGTCTTACTTGTGGGGGTTCTCGGATTCGGACAATTACCGTTAAGTGATGTTCCAGCTAATCATTGGGCTTATGAAGCAGTCAAATACCTTCTTGAAGCGGGTATCGTAAGTGGGATGCCTGATGGGACATACCAAGGAAATCAGCCGGGTACTAGATATCAGATAGCTACTTACCTCTACCGAACAGTGGAATACTTAAAATCATCTCTGCCTTACTTAAAGGCGGAGGATCTGGCAGGGTTTTCGAAAGAACTTGACTCAATCAGGGCGCTCGTTGATTCTGTTGCGCAAAATGCAGAAAACATAGGCAGTCAGTATCAGAAATTACAAACCCAGATAAACGCCATGTCTGGCGATTCGGGAGAAGTCACTTCGCTTAAATCAGCTATTTCCAACCATGATTCCAGACTCAGTTCGGTTGAAAACATGCAAAGTTCCTTGAGAAACGATGTTAATTCAATGCAGGGAACGACTTCAGGACTTTCCAGTAAAGTTTCCAATCTTGAGAATCAAATCAGAGGATTTGATTCAGATATAGCCAGCTTAAGAAATAGCATAACAGCGATGAATCAAAATTTCTCCGATTATGACAGACGAGTAAAAAGCGCAGAAAGCCTGCTTGGCGGTGTGAACGTTTTAGAACTTAAGAGTACTGTTTCAAAAAATGCTGACATCGTTGCAGCCATGCAAGGAACTGTCAACAACATGAGTTCTAAGCTAGGAACCATTGAACAGGATATCGCTTCTAATTCTTCAAGACTTGGTACATTGGAGTCTTCTTTATCCGCACAAAAACTGCAGATTAGCAATATGTCCAAAAGTTTTGATTCTTTGGGTACGCAGATTGAAAACATGGCCGCTGATTATGAAAGCTTTAAAGGTGACATTTTGCCAAAGGTTTCCAAAAACAGCTCAGACGTCCTCACAAATTCCCGAAAAATCCAAGAATTGGATCTAAAAATTGATGCCACAGCACAGGAATTAAATGGAAAACTAGGCTTACCAACATGGCTTGGTGTTGGGGGAGTCGTTTTAGGAGCAGCTGGTGTCGGTTTCGGAATCTATACTTATCTTCAATTAACCAACGTTATTACACTGAATGAGTTAATAACAAAGGCTGAATAATCCTCATTAAATTTGAATGACAAAAAGCCGCTCTTAAAAAGAGCGGCTTTTTTTACTGAGGAACAGATTGAGTCTTTCTTCAGCTTGCCCGAATCAGCATCCCTAATTCTTATCCATAAGCTTGCCTGAGCCATCAAGAACCGGCATCGTTGGTTGATTAACGGATATCAAAAAAGCCTTTGCTTAAGCAAAGGCTTTTGAGTAATAATTTAACATCCCCGTTTTCATTTCATCAATTCAAGAAAGTCTCTTTTCTAATCGATTCTTCTTCTAATCAAGTCATTCCATTTAATCAGTTCTGTAGATTCCTCTTCTTTCATCAGTTCGCTTCAATCATCTACAACAATAGTGTATTATATGGACTATGGTTCAAGTCAACCGGCAGAATAAGCAAATATTTGTAAATTCTTTTTAAAACATCGGGTATGGTCCATGTTTATCTTCGCCTTTTCACACGATAAACGGGACAAATCGAGCAATCACTTTGAGTTCCCTCTCGCCCCATAATTCTCATTTTGACATCAGATTGATTTGTAAATGCGAGTTACAGCCTTTGATTCTGCCATAACTCAACCCTAAAGAAAATTTGCAGTTGAAGAAAGAAAACTGTAAAATAAAAAAAGGAATAAGCGATGCATGTAATCAAAAGTATTTAGGGCTTGTTGAAAAAAACTATTTCTTTTTGATCCGGAGGTGTTTCAAATCTATGCAACCACTTCAAACGAAAATCGAAGACTGGAAAACGAAGTTAATTGACCTGACCAAAAGGAATAAGCTGCTGAACTTTAAACAAACAAAGCTGTCGACAGTGCATTTGAAACAACCGGATATCTTTGAGATCTTCTCAGCTTTAGGGGAAGGATCGGCTGAATGCAGACTCGTCTTTGAAGAAGATCTTTTTAACGGCTGTGGGGAATACAGCCAATTGGAAAAGATCACACTGAAGAAGAATGAAATCTACGCCAAAACACTCAGCGAAAAAAGCCATAAAACCCTTCACCATTTGTTATCCAAGTCCAAAGCCTCATTGGAAGAACAGGGAATCAACACCTTGTTCTGCACCTTTGGCCTGTGCAAATGGATCGATCAAAGAGAGCCGGATAAAACGCTTTTAGCGCCGTTGGTGATGATCCCAGTTCAAATCAGCCGGAAGACATTAACCGGTCCGTACGCAATCGCCAAATTTGAAGAGGATATCATCGTCAATCCGGCTTTCATTCAACAATTAAAAGAACTGGGCTTGGATATGGACACCATTGAACAAATCTCTTTAAACGATATAGAAGAACAAAAGGGCGAGAATGACGAGGAGGATCAACCGGTCTTAAAGCAGTTCTTTGACCTGTTCAGCGAAACCATCAAAGGGCAAAAGGGCTGGGAAGTTCTTCAGGAAAGCTATTTAGGGCTTTTTAATTATCACAAATTCGTAATGTACAAAGATATTGAGAGCAATGCTGAACTGATCGAGCAGAACCGTTTTCTCAAAGCCATCGCCACCGGCATCTATGAAAAAGCCGAAGATGATGATTGCATGATCCCGGAAATTGACGATCTGGACCCGCAAACACAATTTCAGATCCTGGATGCGGACGCCAGCCAGCGGGAAGCGATCGAAGCGGTTAAATGCGCAAAAGACCTGATTATCCAAGGGCCTCCCGGAACAGGCAAGAGCCAGACCATCGTTAATATCATCAGTGAGGCGATCGCTCAGAATAAAAAGATCCTGTTTGTTTCTGAAAAACAAGCCGCTTTAAATGTGGTTAAAAGACGGCTGGATGAGCATCAGCTGGGGCCGTTTTGTTTGGAGCTCCACAGCAAAATGGCCTCCAAGGACATGGTGTACAGGCAGTTTGCAGAAATTCTGAAACTGTTGGGCGTTGAAACTCAAAACAAAGAGGACTTTAACTTTGAACAACTTCGCTCACTCCAATGCGATCTGATCTCAACCCTCAAACTTTTTCAAAAACCATATGGTCAGCTTCAGATCACGCCTCATCAACTCTATAATGAACTGCTCGCCTTGGATGCTATTCCGGAAGTATCCTTTACCTTAGATGATTTGCTAATCATTGACTCGGAGTTTCTCAACAAGGCCCGGACCGAATTCAGCAAAATCGATCCTGAGGCCAAGGCACGCATTCCATTGCTGAACACGGCTGCGCCCATCCGGTTTAAAGGGTTTGAGAGAAGTTCAAAAGATACTTTCATCAGGACACTTCGGCAAATGCTCGAAATCACGGATGATTTACTAAACATCGCTGATCATGAAATACACAACAACTGGGAATCAGAAAAACACCGGCTGTTGAGCCAATTTGAGATCAACCAAAGGCAAAGCAAACAGTTGCAAGAAAAATGCACCGGGACAATCTTGGAAAAACTGGCCCCCATCCAAGATCCAAAGGGATTTCTCCCAAACATCCAGATCCCCCCTCTGTCTCAATACAATCGAACCATTGACAGGATAAAATCCGCCGTCACCAATGTCTTGAAAGATCTGAACGCATTAAGCTCCCAAACCGGATCATCCGACCTCACTAACCACAACTCATTTGAGGAGCTGGATGCGCTGTGCGATTTTCTGTCAAAAACCAAAATCGGGATCCTCAACCTGGACTTAAAAAGGTTTATCAGGCTTTGGCATGAACGCTATCCGTCTTTTTTCGGCAGATTATTTGGTGGTTTTCGCAAAAATACTAACTTGATCTGTGGATTTCTCAGAAATCCAGAAAACAAGCCAGAAAAAGACATTCCCGAATTGCTGGATCAGGCGGCTTATATCCAAAAACTGTTTGACACCTCGACTGTTTTCTCGGATGCGGGCGTGTTCGAGCTTATCCAGCGGATTCAAAACCATCTGGGCGAGTTGAAAACTGCCATCAGAGACCTTCATGAGGCCGGTTCCGGGTTCATCGACCGGTTGAACCATCAGACGATCCCAATCGATCTGTCACATGATCAAAGCTGCTGTGACGGTTTTGAACGCCTTGATGATTGGTATGAAACCGTTTGCGAATACCACGGCAAGCTGATGGAATTGCAGGCGCAATCACTTGACCATTATCAATGGCCCAAAACATACAGCTCTAATCAATTTGATGGATTGGCCTTTAAAAAGGATTTGGAAGATCTGCTAGAGATCACGGATCATCTCACCGAGATTGAGGATTTGCAAAACACCATGGCTAATTTAAGAGAAATGAGCTTGGAGGGATTCATTCACACCATCATCCAAAAGGACATCCCCACAGAGCAGGTTTTTCCCTGCTTTAAGAAAGCCCTTTACAGATCGCTTTTGGAATACATCTATTCCCAGTGTCCACAGTTGTATTTTTTCAAATCCAAGGACTATCAACGGAACAAGGAAGCATTCAAGCAGATGGATGTGATGCAGCTCAAAAACAACCGGGTAAGAATTGCAAAAAAGAGAATTCATCTGAATCCCAAATACGATTTTGCAAGGGAATGCGATTCGGATTTAAGCCGGTTGAACCGGGAAATCATGAAAAAAAGGTGGAAAATGCCCATCCGAAAATTATTTGCATCCATTCCACGGTTGGTTCAAATGCTCAAACCCTGTATGCTCATGAGTCCGCTTTCAGTCAGCCACTTTCTGGATTCATCCAAAATCCAATTTGACCTGGTGGTTTTCGATGAAGCCTCACAGGTTTTCCCGGAAGATGCTGTCGGCTCAATCATGAGGGCTAAACAAGTCGTGGTCGTTGGGGATAACAAACAGCTGCCGCCAACCACCTTCTTTAAAAACACCGACTATGACATGGACCGCTTTGAAGATGAGGAAGACTATTTTGCCGTCAACCTGGAAAGCATCCTGGATGAGGCATCGGTAATCGGCATCGAACATAAATCCTTGCTGTGGCATTACAGAAGCCGGAATGAACAACTCATTCATTTTTCCAACCGCCATTTTTACGACGATCGTCTGGTGAGCTTCCCGTCCAACCATTACGATGATGACGATTATGGGGTTTACCTGGATTACCTGCCACACGGCGTTTACGATCGAGGCCAAACTAGAACCAATCCCTCAGAAGTACAACGCATTCGAGACATCGTCATGGCATTTGCCAAATCCCACCCGGACAAATCGCTGGGCATTGTTACTTTCAATGAAGCCCAACAGGATGCGATCATTCAAAGCATTGAAAAAGCCCGGCTGGCGGATCAACAGTGTGAGGCGTTTTTTAGTGATAATCGAGATGAACCGTTCTTCGTCAAAAATCTGGAAAGTGTTCAAGGAGACGAGCGGGATGTGATTGTGTTCAGTATCGGCTATGGAAAAGATCAAACCGGCAGGATGACCTACAATTTCGGGCCTTTGAACCGTGAAGGCGGTGAAAGAAGGCTAAATGTGGCCGTTACCAGGGCAAGGGAAAAAATCGTCGTGGTGAGTTCCATCACCTACCGGGACATCTCCCCGGATAAGACCCATGGGGTGAAATATCTGCGTGAATACCTGATGTTTGCCGAACACATTTCGAAGAAAGAACCGGCAGACCAAAAGCCGGTTGAAAATAAAACGGCCTTTGAAGCAGACGTCAAACGAGAACTGGACCAGTTGGGGTATCAGGTGGATCTTCATGTGGGCTATTCAAAGTACAAGATCGATCTCGCCGTTAAAGATCCCACAAGGGATGGGAAATACATCCTCGCCATTGAATGCGATACCTCCAAGCCACTCAAGGCAAAGACGCTCAGGGACCGGGAAAGGATTCGAGAAGCGGTTCTTGAAAACCTGGGCTGGACCATCATGACGGTTTGGATCAAAGACTGGTATGACAACAAGCAACATGTGCTGGAAGTCATCGTCGAGACCATTCAGGACCTTCTCCAAAAGCAAGAAAGCACAACGAAAACCCGTGATATTGAAGTGGCAGAAGAGATTTTTTTTATCGAAAGAGAAGATGGGAACAGTGAAAAGAACCTGTTTGAACCCTACGAGCATTTCATATTGGATGATTTTCTGATCACCATCCAGCAGAATCCAGATTTAGACAGTCTGCTGGTTCACATTCTGGAAAAAGAAGCCCCCATCCCATTCACACAACTGTTCAGAATCGTCAACCAATTTTACGAGCATCTGCGGGATCAAACGGACCATCTTCCGAATATCTTCCTTGAAGATATTACCGAAAAAGGCAATCTGAGCCGATCCGCCATCATGAAACGCATTGAAGGCCTGGAGGAAAACTTCCGTTTTGAAAACGACTTCATCGTTCACAAAAGCAAATCCATCCGTCCAAGAAAAAGAACTGCCGACTGTACCGTCGACATCGACAGCATCTTCCCTCTTGAAAGAGAGGCAATGATCAAGAGCATCATTCAGCATGCCGCTTTTATCCATGTTCAAGATCTGGTATTTGAAACCGCCAGGCAATTGGGCTACAGCCGAACGGGAGAGAAAATCAGGGCTGTATTACAAGATGACATCCAGCACCTGTTGGAAAAAGGCGAGATCTATCAAGAGGAGGGGAAGTTATCGGTTGATTTGTAAGCTTTGTTGAACTCACATCCTCTTTACAATCAGATTCCCACTCTCATATTTTTTCAACCCGCTTTTAAAAACCACAACGCCTACTACCATAAATAAAACAGCAGCTCCTGCCAAGTAAAGCATGCTCAAGCCATCGAAATGTTTGATAATTGAAACAGGCATGAATGAAAAATACATGCTGGGGATGATGGTAAACAGAATGATCCGGACCACACCGGTGAATAAGGTGTGGGGATTCAACGAGAAGGTTAAAATGGAATCGGGAATGACGCTTGCCAGAGATGTGGCGTTTCCGATATAAAACGTCAAGGACTGAAAGATAATGTTGAAGCCGGTAAAGACGAAAGAAGCCAAAATGGAGACAATGATCAACAAGAAAAAGTTGAAGACAGAGGCATAGGATGTGAAGAAAAAAAGTGCCAGCCCAAAGACCAGATCGCCAAGGGCACCCAGTGAGATTCTGGAAACCAGCAGATGGGATAGGGGTTCTTGAGGGAGAAGGAGATAGGAGTCCAATTCCCCGTTAATGATGATTTGTGTCATGTTAAACAGGTTTCCGAAAAAAACTTGTGAGATCCCAAAGGAGATGGTAACAACGGCGTATACCAACAGCATATCATCCATACCGTAATCGTTGATCACGCCCACTTTTCCAAAGAGGATCCACCAGAAAAACAGCAAAAACACATCGTTGATGATCATGCCGACGGTTTGGATTAAGAAGTTAGCACGGTATTCCATTTGGGCCGACAGATTGAATTTGAAGTAACGCCAGATTAATTTTAAGAGTTTTTTCATTGCTGATCACCTTTCCTTTATCCGCCATTAATCGCCAGTTTCTTTGTACCGACGATAAACAACATGCCGATCAGTCCGCCCCAAATGCAAACGTGTAATAATTGAAGGGGAAACACACGGATAAATTCGTCCACCCCTTCGATATAAACCTTGGCAGGGGCATTTAAGATATACATGAACGGGAGTTTGTCGCTGAGTTGTTTTAACCAATCCGGAAAAAATTGAATGGGGATGAACAATCCTCCCACTGTAAACAGGAATTTTGAGTAAATAAAGTGAAAGGCTGTGTTTTCTTCAAACCAGAAGGCACTCATACCAATCAAAAAATAAAAGGTGAAATTGATGGTTAAGCCGGTGATGGATGAAAAAACACCAAGAATCAGATTAACCGGAGTGATCGGAGCTTCATGCAGTGTCACAAACAGGATTACTGACCCAAATAAAAGATTCATGAACATTCTGACCAGGCTGGATGACATATACTTGGCATACATGAACAACATATAGGAATAGGGTTTGTTAAGGTGATAGGCAATATCCCCCGTTTTGATATCCTGGGCCATTTCCCTGTGAAAGACAAATTTCGCCAACATGATGGACTCGGTAAACATGAAATACCACATCATTTTGACAAAGCTAAACCCTTCGATCTGTCCATCCTTGAAAACGGCACGCCATAAAAAGGAATACACAAATAAAAAAAGGCCAAAAAACATGAATTGCCCGATAAAATTCCTGGTATACATGAGATCGTTGACAAAGGTTATTTGAAAGATGGTCAGATATTTTTTTAAACTTTTCATCGCCATCAGCTGCCGTTATAAATCGTTTCGATGATTTCTTCCATGGGGGTTTCCGAAATCATCATATCCACAATGGAGGTGTTTTTGATAATATCGTCTATGATTTGTTGCAGCGAACATTGAGTCGTATCGACTTCCAATTTCAAGCCGGTTCCTTTTTGCTTGAGTATTGTAACACCTTGTATCTTTGGTGTATAAACATCTTCCAATTTCAAAGACAGGATCTTGGTCTGTAAATAAGCATGTTTTAGCTCATTAACGGTGCTGTGTAGAATCAGTTTCCCATGATCGATAACGATAACCCGGCGGCAAAGCTTTTCCACATCTCCAACATCGTGAGAAGTCAGAAATACCGTCAATTGATTTCGTTGATTCAAGTCCTTGATGAGATCTCTGATCTGATTTTTTACGACCACATCCAGCCCGATGGTAGGTTCATCAAGAAATAGAATCTCCGGGCTGTGAATTAAACTGACGGCAATCTCACATCTGATTCGCTGTCCCAGTGACAGTTTGCGAACGGGTTGATGCATGAACGACTCCAGTTGGAAACGCCGAACCAGCTCTGTCAATTTATTCCGGTAATCAATGCGATCCAGTTCATAGATATCAGCCATTAGATGAAATGAATCTTCCGGGGGGAGGTGAAACCACATTTGAGACTTTTGGCCGAAAACAGAGCCTATTTTGTAAGACAGTTTTTTTCTCGATTTCCACGGGATCAGGCCCAGGACATTGACGGTTCCATGGCTGGGATAGAGGATACCGGTCATCATCTTGATCGTCGTTGACTTCCCCGCCCCGTTGGGACCGATAAAGGCAAGAATTTCCCCTTTTTCAACGGAAAAAGAGATGTCCTGTACTGCTTTGACATCCTTGTATACCGGATGAATCAATGATTTAAAGCTTTCCTTCAATCCGGCCTTTTTCACCTTGGTTTTAAAGCTTTTCGCTAAATCCGATACTTCAACGACTTTCTCCATGGTTCATCCCCTCTTTATAAAAAGGTACCATCGTTATACACCAATCATTGGTGACTCAAGTTAAAGAGTTTTGTGATTGTATCATATTCGTTGTTTCTTTTCAACAAACTGCGCTCAAGAAGCCATATTAAAGTTAGTAAAAAACGAAAACAGCTTCAAATTGCATTTTTCGCAGGTATTATTTGCAATCTTGAGTTTAGGCTCTTCAATTGATGATGACATCCTTGATAACCATTTATGTGTGATATGATAAATAGGGGAAGTGAAAAACAAAAATGATCTTCCCAAACAGTCGGGGATTCTTGAACCAAGGTTTTTTCGGTATTTTTGTTAAAGTGAACTTGGCCTGGTATCGGACTCGCAACGATTGTTTTAATCTCAATCCGGTGATAACAGCTGATGAAAGGATCATGTGATAATGGATAGGTTAAATCAGAAATTTTTAAAGCTTGGCGTTGACAATGCACCTGGACAGCAAACACTTCAAGATTTTGAAGATCTTCAACTGATAGGAGAGAATATTCCCGGAAGATCAGTGGATTTTTCTCATGGGGATGTAAATGCGTTTGAACCAATCCCCGGTGCGATAGATGAATTTGTCAAAGGAGTCTGTTTAGGGGGTGAGCAGGCGTATACTGAATACAAAGGAAGAGGATTGATACGTGAAAGTGTTGCTAAAAAAATTTCGAAATTCACAAACACCACTATTTCTGCTGATTCGCAGCTCATTATTACTCCGGGAACTCAAGGAGCACTTTTTTTGGCAATGGGTTCATTGATTAGTCATGGAGATAAAGTTGGAATCGTTGAACCGGATTATTTTGCAAATCGAAAAATAGTCGAATTCTTTGATGGTGAAACGATTCCCATCCCATTAAACTACTTGGAGACTGATGGGCAAGCCGGGTTGGATTTAATGCAGCTTGAAAAGGTTTTCAATGAGGGTGTTAAAGTATTCTTGTTTTCCAATCCCAATAATCCCGTCGGGGTCATTTATTCTCCTGATGAAATCCGATCCATTGCACGGCTTGCAAAGCAGTATGATGTAGCGGTTATTGTCGACCAGCTCTATGCAAGGCAAGTCTTCGATGGTCGGATGTACACACACCTGTGTGCTCAAGTTGATTTACCGGATCAGTTAATCACTATCATTGGCCCATCGAAAACAGAATCACTCAGCGGTTATCGGGTTGGAGTCGCTTTTGGCTCAGAACATATTATTTCAAGAATGGAAAAACTCCAAGCAATCGTCTCTTTGCGTGCCGGAGGATATTCACAAGCGGTTTTGGCATCCTGGTTTAATGAACCTGAAGGGTGGTTAAAAGAAAGAATCAAAGCACATCAAAGCATTCGAGATGATTTAGTGGCATTATTTCAAAGAGTGGAAGGTGTCAAAGTAAGAAAAACAGAAGCCGGCAGCTATCTTTTTGTCAGTATTCCTCAACTGAAAATAAGTCTGTGTGATTTTGTGAAAATTCTAAGGTTGCAAGCAAATGTTACTGTAACACCAGGAATGGAATTCGGTCCTCGATTCACAAGGCACTTTCGCATCAATTTCTCACAAAATCATCATGCAGCTTTTGAGGCGATAAAACGAACGATTCAAATCAT
>DAOTHY010000056.1:0-1416 GCA_035447925.1 Thermotogota bacterium | reverse complement strand
AAATGATCACGATACAAATTCTGTTGATGATTCCATCTAGGCATTTTTTTATGCGCTGCTTGCGAAGATACTTTTTTGTTATTTGGAATTTAGTTTCGATCCTTCTTATGTTGGATTCTTCGGAAAAAGAAGAAGACTATTTTGATACAATCGAAACCTATTATGGTTTCAATCCTTCTTATGTTGGATTCTTCGGAAAAAGGCCTTATTATCTAAAATATAGCAATAATGGTTATTACAAAGTTATTTTTAGACATTAATTTTAAAAAAAACATCGTTCCAAAAACGAAATTTGCCTCATATTACACTTTTTCCGCCCAAATTATATCATATAAGCAGCTGTTTTTAATGAGTTCAAGCTTTATCCGTTTTTTTCTCGATAAATTGACAGGAGAGATGAAATGCTGCCCAATTCCAATCAACTCTGGCAGGACAGCATTTGAAACAAACTCACCGTAAAAGCCAATCATCTTTTTGTTTTTGAGTACCATCTGTGCTTCTCTGAACTTCCCGGAAACCATTATCTTGTCTTCCGCCTGAATATTAAACCCCTTAAAATTTGTCAGGATATTGTTCTGAAGCACCTTGTTCAGATTGAGAGTGCCTTTTTTATACTCCTGATAATTCCGTTGTGTGATGGGGAGCCACATGCTTCTGAATTTGTATTCATAAAGTTGTGTGTCAACAAGCATTTCTTCCTCATAATATTGAAGTTGTGCGCTTTGTATTTTGATTTCTTTTCCATCAATGTTCAATGTTTTTAACTTGAGAAATTCTTCAATGATGATACGGCTTGCTTCTGACAATCCAACGATACAAAACTGATTGTTGACCACTTTATATTGAATCAGCGGCATTCTATAGATGGATGTTGAATTTCTCGGTTCTCTTCCACATAGTATGGGGAGTTAGATAGAAAAATTAACAAACTGGGTCTATGGAAAAATCCAACTTTTCTAGAGTCAGTAAAATCATTGCTAAAAATAAATGAAACATTCAAAATAGTTTGCATTTCACTTACTTTACAGTCTTTCTCAAAATAGTGACTATTTGTTCATTGTCACAACTTTGTTTTACTAAAAGGCTTTCATTATTTTTGTGTCAAACTTTTTTCAGCCTACACTTAATTGGAGGAACCAATTTTTTTACTATTTTTTTATAAGAATCGGCTTATTTGGAGCCTTTTTAATCTAAAAAAAGTTGATGTTACAATATATGAAGAGAAGCAAAAGGTTTAAAATGATTGTTTCCATAAGGAATGCCCTGTGCAGAAAAAGAATCCACATTTGACAGTCAGCGTGTTTGTGAAATTGAATGTATAATCTTGTTTTACCGGGTTCTTCAAAGGAGGAATATCCAATGATTAGAAAGTGGAACAGAAGGACAATGATTTTATGGCTGGCTTTATTCCTGATA
>DAOTHY010000055.1:0-14042 GCA_035447925.1 Thermotogota bacterium | reverse complement strand
TCATTGATTGTCATCCCAGATTCTTCAAGAAATTCTTTGATAATTTTTTCCCTAAATTCGTATTGATCAACAATCTTTTCAAAAGGGGCTAACTCTTCAGCCGAATGCCTTAAAGTTTTGCTCAAATATTCATTTTCTCCATCGTAAATGGCTAATTTTGTCGATGTTGAGCCGGGATTGATCACTAGAATCTTCTCACTCATTTGACCACTTCCGAAAGTAACACATTAAATGCGATGGAATTCAGTTTCGTCTCATCGCTATCTGATCTGGAAGTCAACACAATGGGAACACTTCCCCCCAAAATTGACGTGGCGAGTTTGGCTTTGGCAAGAAAAACAAGTGCCTTATACAACATATTTCCCGCTTCGATGTTGGGGGCAATCATGATATCCGCCTTTCCGGCAACCGGGCTAACAATCCCTTTATGTTCGGCTGATTCAATCGAAACAACATTATCCAATGCGAAAGGCCCATCAACAATAGCGCCTTTTAACTGGCCTCTGTCAGCCATTTTAGAAATGATCGCTGCATCTACAGTAGCCGGCATCTTTGAATTCACCGTTTCCACTGCTCCTAAAATCCCCACTTTCGGCATTTCAATACCAAGGGCATTGGCTGCCTGAATGGCATTCTTAATCAAGTCGACTTTCTGCTCAAGTGTGGGTGAAATCACCAATCCAGGATCTGCCAAAATCAACAGTCGATCAAAACCCGGAACTTCGAAAACAGCGTTCAAACTCATTGTTTTACCGGTTTTAAACCCGAATTCGTCCTGAAGTAAAACCTTTAAAAGGCTGCCCGTCTTGATGCCGCCTTTCATAACCGTATGGGCTTGACCGTCCTTCACCAACTGCGCCGCTTTTTTGGCTGCTTCAACTGCATTAGGACAATCGTATAATTGAAAGTCGCCACTGTTGGCTCCAATCTCCTGCAAAATGGCGAGCGTTTTTTCTTTGTTTCCACATAGGCAAAAATCAGCAATACCGATTTCTTTTGCCATTTTAGCAGCACTTAAGACCGATTCATCCTCAGAAGCTGCAACAGCAATCGTTTTGGTATACCCTTTTGCCCGTTCAATGATCTGCGAAATCTTTTTTATCACGACCGATTCACCTCCTGAAAAGAAAAGGTCCTGGGATTCTCTTCGCCTCTCAGGACCCTCAAACATCCCGTAGCAAGGGCTTCCAGTTCGTTTTCTCCGGGAACAACCGTTATCAGAGAATAACTGGATATGTATTCCTTGATCATTTCTATGAAATCAACACTGTGTGCCAGTCCTCCGGTCAAGATAATACTGTCTACTTCACCCTTTAAAACCGCACACATACCGCCGATTTCTTTGCCGATCTGATAGGCCATTGCTTTGATCACTTCCATGGCTTTAGGATCGGTCTTTGCCTTTTCAAAGGCTTCACGAAGGTCGTTCGTGTTCAAATAAGCCTTCATACCGGAATTTTTTGTAAACAGTTTTTTCAGTTCTTTTGCGGTGTAATCCCCCGAATACGCCATTTTAAGAACTTCTCCCATGGGTAATTCCCCACTTCTTTCCGGACTGAAGGGTCCTTCTTCGTTGGCATTGTTTACATCAATCATCTTTCCTTGTCTTTGTGCACCAATGGAAATACCGCCACCCAAATGGGCGATTACAAAATTACAATTCTCGTATGGTTTTTCAATTTCATCGGCAATAACCCTGGCAACCGCCTTCATATTCAACGCATGAACAAGACTGATTCTGTTTAAATCAACAAAACCTGAAACCCTAGCACACTCATTGAATTCATCGATTGAAATCGGATCTGTGATGTAAGCCTTCTTTTGAGTTGCCTGAGCAAAATCATAAGCGATTACAGCTGCAAGGTTAGACGGATGATCCATGTGGCTTTTATTCTTTAAGAAATCTACCATTTCTTCATTAACTTCATACGTACCGCTTTCCATGGGCGGTAAAATACCACCTCTGGCGGCAAAAGCATCGAAATCGTTGATGGAGTCCCCTTGGCTGGCGATAAACTTTAGAATATCTCGTTTTCGAATTTCCAATTGTTCAATCGCATGGTGCATATGATCAAATTGAGCGGCATCGTGAACAACCGTTTCACTGACTTGGAGCACATCGTCATGAAATTTGCCTATTTTCGTAGAAGTCGAACCCGGATTGATGGATAAAATCTTAAACATCCATTACCAACCCTTCATTTGTTTGTATTCGTTAATGGTCTTAACAAGCCTCTTGGTGCCTTCAACGATCTGCTCATGGGATGGCAGGCAGAAAGAAATTCTCATGCAATTTTTCGTTTCTTGCCTTGACTCCTCGTTAACTGAGAAAGCTTCACCGGGTATGTAAATGATTAAGTTCTTTTTTGCTATTTCCAACATCTCATTGGTATCAAACTCTTTGGGAAGAGTGACCCAAGTAAACAATCCACCGTGGGGATAGGTCCAACTGATACCGTCAATCTGAGTCAAAATCTCATCAAAAGCCTTCATCATCGTATCACGTTTAGATGCATACAATTCCAACGTAGGCTTCATCCCCTCAATCGGATCGTTTTTCTCCAAATACCTGGCCGTCAAACGTTGTGTTAAGCTTGAAGAACATAAATCTGCAGCTTGTTTTCCCATCACCAGTTTTCTGATCATAATCGGATCGCCAATAGTGAATCCCATCCTTAAGCCGGGTGAGAGCACCTTGCTGAACGTATTCAACAGCAATACCGGATTCACCTCGTATTTATCATTGTCCTGTGCCAACTTATAGATGGTTGGAACCTTCTCGCCTTCAAATCTCAAAGCCCCATATGGATCATCCTCAACGATAATCAGATCCTTGGAATAGGCATAGTCCAAGAGCTGTTTACGCTTTTCCAATGAAAGGGAAATCCCGGTCGGATTGTCAAAGTTGCTGACAATATAAATAAACTTTAATCTTTGGAGTTCATCTGTATTCAGGGCATCGATCTTTTCCTGCAAAAGGTCCATATCCGGACCATCCTCTTCCATGGGAACGATGATAAATCTAGGATCCCTGACTTTGAAAGCACTAGCAGCCCCCAGGTAAACCGGAGAACAAATAGCACAAAGGCTGTCTCTATCCAAGAACGTCCTGCCAATCAAATCCAATGACTGTTGACTTCCGGTTGTAATAACCACATTATCCGGTGTTAAGCCGGTTATATCGTGGTGTTTCTCAAGCAACTTGATATATTCTTTTCTGAGAATTTCATCGCCTTCAGTTGTACCGTATTGAAGAGATACCCGATGTTCATTTTCAATGACATCTTTTGCAATCTCAGCCATAACGTGTCTTGGAAAAGTATCCGGGTCTGGCACTCCCCCTCCAAATGATATCATTCCAGGAATTGATGTGGATTTCAACAATTCTCTGATGATACTAGCCTTTGTATTCTTTGCGATCCAGGACAATTTTGCGTTGATATATTGTTCACGCATCGTCATATCCAGCACCTCCAATAATTTTTTAATCATTCAATTTTATTCTAACAGAATCAAGGGGCAGAAAAGCCATATATGAATATTATATTGATATGTATATATATTATTAGATGTATTATAATATTCTTTTTCTTAATACTTTGAAATTATTTGCACCCGAATGAACTACTGTGCAATCTATTTCAAAATCTCAGAGGTTGTTTTATTCGCCCAAAAGTGATAAAATAACTGTTGGTTTACTTCTACCGGGAGGAAAAAAGCGTGTTTCTAACTTATCAAATCATCGTCATTTTGTTCCTAATCTGGGTCTACTACAACCTGATTACGGGCAAAATGAACAAGGCGGCTGCGGGATTTGCAGCAGGCAGTATTCTTATTTCTATCAACAGTATCTTTAAAATTATTCCGGAATTTGATTTGGAACATCTCAGCCAATTTGTCGACTTTAAAACCATTGCCTTGCTGGTGGGAATGATGATTATCATGCCTTTTATTGAAAAATCAGGATTCTTTCAATACCTCGCCATCATCGTAGTCAAAGCAAGCCGTGGAAAACTGCTGTTACTCTATCTGGTTACCTCCGTCACAGTAGCCATCTCTTCGGCTTTTTTGAACAATGTCAGTACCGTATTGGTCTTTGTGCCGGTTATTCTAGCCATCATGGAAACCATCGATAAAAATCCCTTTCCCTTCCTCATGATGATTATTTTATCCGCAAATCTGGGAGGAACTGCTACCTTAATCGGAGATCCGCCAAACATGGTCATCGGTTTTGCAGCAGGAAAATCCTTTATTGAGTTTTTGGTTAACGTTGCACCCGGCGTCCTTTTTACTTTAGCCTTTGTCTTGATTTACACCATAAAAAAAGAATGGAATGTCTTTAAGCTGACAGAAGATGAGGAAAAATTGCTGGAGGCCTTCCGTGCCACAGATCCGAAAACTCAAATAAGAGATAAAAAACTATTGATCAAATCCCTTTCGGTCTTTGTGGGAGCAATTATCGGTTTCATGCTGCCTCCTCAATCAGGTGTAGATCCTGCAATCATCGCCCTCATCGCCGGCGCAGTGATGCTCATAGTTCTTCGTGCTTCTGATGAAGACATGGAGGAAATCTATCGCAAAATGGAATGGGGTACGATCTTCTTCTACATCGGAATGTTCATACTGGTATTTGCTCTGCAAAGCATCGGTGTCATCGATCTGATTGGAAATGGATTAATGCTGTTCACAAAGATTCCAGGTATCGGAGAAACTGCAGTCAATATCATATTCCTTGTCTTTCTCCTTTGGATTCCCCTACTACTATCCGGAATCATGAGTGCGGTTCCCATGGCGATGATCATGGTACCCATCGTGCATTCTTTAATCGAGAAATCCCAAATCATCGGTATCACCATCACCCCTTTGGTCTGGTGGGCTTTGGTTTTTGGAACCTGTTTTGGAGGCAATATGACGGTAGTAGGCGCTGCAGCAAATATCGTGGTAACCGGAATGACCGACAAACTGCAACGGGGAAGAATCACATTTTCAAATTATATCCGCTATTCATTGCCAATTGTTCTTTTTTCCGGTGTTATTGCTAGCGGGTATATCCTTATGAAATATTTCTTCTTCTAATCACATAACCGGACAACATCAGAACAACTGGTTATTGCATAGGATTCAAACCTTTATGAAGATTGGTCAATCCATTAGATTGACCAATCTTCATAAATTAAGGACCCGGTACAATTATTTTTTTAGATAAAAATCCCAGGACTTGGCATTTCCCCAATCATCCTCGATGATAATCCTTGCTTTGGTAGTAGCGCCAAGTGTCATTTCATTCAATCTATTCAAAACAATGACGCCTTCTCTCCTGGTAGAATACAGTTTATACCAGTAATAGCTGCTTGTTGATCCCTCTCCGAAAACCAAATCACCCTGTTCCTGAAAATTTTCCGGAATGGTTTCAAACAAAAGCTGATAAACCTCTTCGTCATTAAAAAAGAGCTGAACACGATGAACCCCGTAGCGGCTGCGCCGGTTATTATCTTCAAGCCTAGCATTGATCTCTATTTGCGGAATGGGATTCGAATAATAATAACTCCCACCATTACTGATGTTCTGTTCCTTTCCATCCACCCTTACTTTCACAAAATCCAAGAAGGAATCCGGACGGTTCAGCTGGTCCTTTAAATAAACCAAGGGATCAATATACATACTCTGCGCAATATCAAAAAACTCCACATGACAATAGGGTGCAATCGCTGAACCGGTCTGTCCCGAATAGCCAATCACATCTCCTTTGCGAACAGTATATTCGTTGGAATTGAATTCTATAATCGTATTGCTCTCTTCACCAAATTCCACCATGACAGATTTTAAAATAGCATCGTACTCGGAAGAAAAGCGGTTTAAATGCCCATAAATCGTAGCCAGTCCGTCGGGATGTTTGAGATAAATAATATTCCCGTAAATCGGATCATTGATCACCAATTTCCAAACAACCCCATCGTTCATGGCATATATTTTGGTGTTTTCAACACTGTTAGTAGATAAAGCCAACCCAATATTAAACCGTTTCACATACGTATTGGCATTGATTCTGCACTCTCCGAAAGTTCCGGTAATACGTTTGGTTGTATATGTTGGCAAACCGTAATTATTGGCCCAGGAAAAGGACCAGAAAAACAAGCCGATCATCATCAGCAAGAGAATATGATTTCTTTTCAACATGGCATCACCATCCCGTTTTTACCTTCTCTACTATTTTAACACATACGGGACAGGCTTATGGTCGACTCATCAAACGATCGAAAAACAATATTCCATAACACAATCAACAGAACTCCTGGAAAGCCTGACAAGATCGCCTGTCTCCCTCCCCATCTTTTTCATCATCAACAATGACATTCGAAATCATGTAATCATCTCGATATGGCATTCCAATACCATAATATCAGCTTTTCGATTCAAAGCCTTTGAAATGTAATTCGACCCATCCCTTTATGTTAAAATCAAGCATAAAGCATCCGATAATACTACAGATTAAAAAAAAAGGAGTAAATTTATGAGCATAATCGATGGAAAAACGATACTGTTAACCGGAGGAACCGGCACATTTGGAAAGGCTTTCACGGAATATATTTTCAAAAATCACCATCCCGGAAAATTAATCATCTTCTCAAGAGATGAATTCAAACAATACGAAATGGAAAGAAGATTTCCGCTTGATAAATATGAAATTCGTTATTTTGTCGGGGATATCCGGGATAAAGACAGACTGTATCGGGCCTTTAACGGTGTGGACTATGTTATTCATGCGGCCGCATTAAAACAAGTTCCGGCATGTGAATATAACCCTTTCGAAGCGGTAAGAACGAATATTTTGGGAGCTCAGAATATTATTGATGCTGCCATTGACAGAGGCGTAAAAAAAGTCATTGCCATTTCCACGGATAAGGCCGTCAATCCTATCAACCTTTATGGTGGAACGAAAATGGTCATGGAAAAACTCATGATCGCAGGCAACTATTACGTTGGAGGAAGAAACACATTGTTTTCAGCCGTCAGATATGGTAATGTGGTAGGGAGTCGGGGAAGTGTCATTCCCTTCTTTTTACAGTTAAAGAAAGAGGGAAAGAAAAAACTTCCGATTACTGATAAACGAATGACAAGATTTTGGATTCCAATAGAAGATGGAGTAAAACTGGTCATGAATGCCCTGGAAGAGTCCGTGGGCGGGGAAACCTTCATTCCGATCATCCCCAGTATGAAAGTGACCGATCTCGCAAAAGCCATCATGCCAGATGGTGAGATTGAAGAAATTGGTATCAGGCCAGGAGAAAAACTACATGAAACACTGATCAGTGAAGAAGAAGGAGAAAAGATTTACAAAATGAACAAAGATAATCAGGATATGTTCGTCATCTTGCCTCACTTTTCTGATTTAAAGGGTAGATATGAAAAATATTTGAGCTTATTCGAAATGCCAAAAGACTTCTCTTATACCAGCTCAAACAACGAAGAATGGTTAACTGTTGAACAAATAAACAAAATGATCGGGAACCACATATGAAAATCCCTTATGGCAGTCAGTACATTGACGATAACGATATCCAAGCCGTTATCGATGTTCTCAAAGGCGATTGGCTCACACAGGGGCCTAATATCGACACCTTTGAGAAAGCCTTCGCTCAATATGTTAATGCCAAATACGCAATAGCCTTCAATTCAGGAACTTCTGCTTTGCATGGGGCAATGTTTGCTGCCAATGTCACTGTTGGAGATGAAATCATCACCTCTCCCATAACATTTGCAGCTTCTGCTAACTGTGGGGTTTACATGGGGGCAACACCTGTTTTAGCAGATATTGATCCAAAAACTTATTGCATTGACCCCGAAGAAATTAAAAAAACCATCTCCCAAAAAACAAAAGCCATCATACCTGTCGATTTGGCAGGATATCCCGTGGACATGGACAAAATTAAAGAAACAACCAAAGACACCGACATTGTCATTGTTGAAGATGCGGCACATGCCCTGGGAGCAACAAGAAAAGGCGAACAAATCGGAACCCAGGCCGACATGACCATGTTCTCCTTCCATCCGGTCAAACATATCACGACCGCAGAAGGCGGGATGATCACAACCAATAATAAAGAGTATTACGAAAAACTCAAATTATTCCGATCCCATGGAATTACTAAAGATGCTGATAAACTCCAAAAAAACGACGGCCCTTGGTATTACGAAATGCAGACACTGGGCTATAACTATCGAATCACAGACATGCAATGTGCTCTGGGTCTTTCACAATTGAAAAAGGCCGATAAATTTATCAACCGAAGAATCCAATTGGCTGATCGGTACGATAAAGCTTTTAAGGATAATCCATTAATACAAACACCACCACGACCAAAAGAACACGACGGCAGACATGTGTTTCATATCTACCCCATCCTGTTGGACAAATCACTAGACAGAAAAGAAATATTTATCAAACTCAGAGAAAACGGAATATTCTGTCAAGTCCATTACATCCCCATTCATCATCAACCCTATTACCAAAAACAATTTAATTACCAAACCAGCCAATTTCCAAAAGCCAACGATTACTATCAAAGAGAAATCACAATACCTCTGTTTCCAAAAATGACAGACGAAGAACAAGCATACGTTATAGAAAATATCAACAAATTGACATAATAAATTGGTATTGTTCTACTGGAAAAAGGGACTTTTAACTAACATGATTCCCTTACAAAGACGTGAAAACACCTCCAATAAAGACGTAGGGGAGCCCCCGTGTGGGCTCCCGCAGAAGAAAGGAGAGTTATATTACAAAAGCACTTTCAACAAAAAGAACTATTCTCAGTAAAAGCAAAATACTATTCCGAACTAACGGCGGCCAACAAACTGGATTGGGACACATAATGCGCTGCCTGTCCTTGGCAAAAGCTATAAAACAAACCCAAAAAGCTACCATCATATTCAGAATTAACCAAGATATTGAACCTCTTGTAAAAGCAGAGGGTTTTCAAACACAGATCACTGAAGCCTACAATCAACAAGACGCAACACAAATCATAAACCAAAACCCTGATTACGTCGTTTTTGACTCCTATCTGGCAACTTCTTTATACTTAGAAACCATCCAAAGAGAAATTCCCATAATCCAATTCGATGACAACAATGATATCTATACCCCTGTCGTTGCCAATATAATCATCAACGGTAATATTCACGCAGAAAGCCTTAATTATCAATCCAAAAACAAAAACACAAGATTCTTACTTGGCCCAAAATATCTTATTATGAGAGATACCTACTGGCAAGACACAGAAATAACAAAAGGAAAAGGAATCTTAATCACTACAGGAGGATCTGATTTCCTTCATCTCATGTCAAAATTTATTCAAACCCTCCAAAACACCACCTTCCTTAAGAAAATCATCATCGGACCGGCGTATGAAGAATCCGAAATTGAAGAAATCAGAAAACTAACACACCACAACCAAACCTTTCAACTCATCCATAAACCCACTTCCTTAAAAAAACACATCGCCAGTTCCGAAATGGTCATTACTGCGGCCGGAAGCACCGTTTATGAAGTATTGAGATTGAGAAAAATCCCTTTGATCTACACTTTAGCGGATAATCAAAAACAAATCGATAAAACCCTCACTCAAAATGGCGTTGTATCTTTGGGTAATCATCAACAACTCCAATTTGATGAAATACATCTCTTAAAAAGAATGCATGAAGCAACCATTACCAAAAAAAAGCTGGAGAATTTATTTGATATAATTGATGGAAAAGGTGTTTTTAGAATTTTAGAGAAGATAACACAAAAAAATGAATGTACTCCACATCGATGATATGAACCCTAAAGAAAAAACGAAATACAGAAAAATGAAAGGGTGAAATTATGACTGAAAAAAATAAATTTCTGAACGAACAAGAAGAAAGAGAGTACTACGATAACCTTGATGTTAGTCAATTAAATTACGAAAAGTTGCCTGAAGAAATGAAGGTTCAAAGGCAATTTTACCGACCAGCCCCTTCCCTTCAAGAGAAGTTTTTAGAGACGGTTGAAAACATCTCTTATTTGCAGGGAGCATTAAGAAACGAAAAAGATTATGCACAAAGATTGATGAAGATAATGAGAGAAATTGAAGAAATAAGAGACTCCCTTACAAAAGAAACTCTATCGAAATAATCGAACCAAGAGGGGGGGGTCTCAAGTTTTTTTAATCTCCCAAAGATTCGGCATAATAATAGACCTCTCAATATCCGCAAACTTCTCTCTAAGTTCCTTTTTCAACGATTCAGAAATCCACACACACACTAATTTCAACAACCTCTTTCAGCTGCTGAACACTATCTCCGCCAAAAACAAAAAAATGAATTCTCTCATCATTCAAACTAAACAACTCAGATACTGACAGTCTTGAAAAACCGTACTTTTTGCACAAATCATCCAGTTCACGGACATACCCCTTCGCTTTCTGTAAGCCTTCTGGAATATCCGAAACATCCATTACAGTCAATCCCTGTAAAAAGGCACTTCTGGCAAAGACCGTTTTGTTATTGTTCCTTGCCTAGTCAAAGAAATCAGAATGCGACAACCGTTTTTAAAGGTCATTCCAAGCCTCATCATCTATTTTGTTATGCCAAAAATCCAAACTTGATTCAGATAAATGGACCATTTCTTGCAAAGAATCACTGTTTTGCAATTTCTTCAATTGTTCCTTAAAAAAGATTTTAAAAACTCAGAGTCATATCTACCTAACAATTTTTCATCAACATCAATCTTAAGCGTTATCATCTTCTCACCTCTTCGACAATAAGCCCTAATAAGCAATCAGAGACGTACCTGCAAATCACGTTCTTCGTTACTATGCTATAATAACACAGGTGGTGATACCCGTGAAAAAAAGAATTCCCTATGGCATCGGTGACTTTGAAACAATAGCGAAAGAAAAATATTACTATGTGGATAAGACAAAAACCATACAAGAGCTGGAAAAACACAGATACCCATTCTTCATCCGTCCAAGGCGATTCGGAAAATCTTTATTCATCTCCACCTTGGAACACTACTACGACATCGAAAAAAAAGATGCCTTTGATGAGCTCTTCAAAGGGTTGTGGATACACGAGAACCCGACAGAAGAAAAAAATGCGTACCTTGTTCTCAGACTTGATTTTTCAGGAATAGAGACAGATAAGGGGAAAGAAGCCTTATTCAATTCTTTTTTATGGAAAGTAAAAATGAAGGCAAAAGACTTTGTCAACCGATATAAGCCTTATTATTCACAAGGAAGCACAAATATCATTGAAAAAGCAGAAAATCCCTCATCGATAATAGACACCTTGTGCACGTTAATAAAAGAAAAACAAATATACCTCCTCATCGACGAATATGATAATTTTGCCAACGACCTCATAGGTGCCAACGAAGACAACCTTTATTACGAAATCCTCAGCAAAACCGGCTTTGTTAGAACCTTCTACGAAGCCATCAAATCCGGAGCCCAAGAAGGGGCCATCTCAAGAATATTCCTGACAGGCGTCAGCCCCATCATGCTGGATGATTTAACATCCGGCTTTAACATTGCCTCCAACATCACACTGGATAAAGAATTCAACGACTCGCTGGGTTTCACACAATCTGAAACAGAAGCCATCATGGACTATTACAACATTGCCGGAGAAGAAAAAAGGACAAAAGCCATGGAGGACATGAAAAACTACTACAATGGCTATCTCTTCAACGATGAATCAACCGTTAGGCTTTACAACCCGGATATGGTCTTTCACTTCATGCGCTACTTTCAAAACGGAGAATACCCAAAAGAAATCATCGACATGAATGTACGATCGGATTACGGAAAACTCAACCGATTAGTGGCTGAAGACAAACGATACACGCAAAAACAAAGCGGAAAAGTCAAAAAGGTTCTCAACGAAAGAGCCTCACGAATCGAGCAAATACTTCAAGAAGAACAAATCAACACCCGAATCGTCCAGATGTTTCCCTTGGAACGGATCGGCTACAAAGAAAGCTTTATCTCCCTCATGTACTATATGGGCCTGTTAACCATCAAAGAAAAAGACATTGACGAAGTAGTCTTAACCATCCCAAACCTGGTGGTAAAAAAACTCTTCTACGAATACATCCGGGAAAGATACGAAGACACCTTTGACGATTATATGATCACCACAGCCATCAAAGACCGGTTACGAACCATGGTCAAAACCGGAGAAGCATCTCCATTTATCCAATTCACCTACAACCAGGTCATCCAATACATCACCAATCGGGACCTGATCAAACTGGAAGAAAAACACCTGAAAATGATCCTAATGAGCTTCTTATCCATTACCCAAGCATACATCCCCTACTCAGAACTTGAGATGAATAAAGGCTACTCCGACATCGTCCTGGTTCCTGACACCAGATACAATATCAAAAACTCCCAAATCTGGGAATTGAAATACGTCAAAGAAACAGAAGATCCGCAAGAAAAAATAAAAGAAGCCAAAAAACAAATCAAGCGATATGAACAAGATCCAAAATTCCAACGCTTGGCAGCAGGTACCACCGTTTACAAACATATCATTCTTGCCTATAAAGACCGAGTGGAGATTTTGGAGCAATAAAAAGAGGGAAAGAATTCCAAATAAGAATGAAATTGCTTTAATTTTCAAATCATTGTTTTGTTGTACAACCTTTTGAGGCGGAATATGCATCACCGTTTCTTTTTTGATTGAGTTTTTTATTCACATGTTATAATTCAACATGACTTTGATTGAAAAATAGGTGGTTGCTGAATAATGTATAAAATAGATTGGAAAACTTCAGCTGTTGAACACATAGCTAAACATCAAGTGGAACCTTATGAAGTAGAAGAGGGTATAAACGAAGATAATCCAAAGATATCCGGAAGAGGAAAAGACCGTCAAATATTACTGTGCCAAACATTAACGGGTAGATATCTTGTTATTGTTCTTTCATATCCACCAGACTCTGGGATGATTCGCATTATTACTGCAAGAGACATGATTTCTAAAGAAAAAACGAAATACAGAAAAATGAAAGGGTGAATTATGACTGAAAAAAATAAATTTCTGAACGAACAAGAAGAAAGAGAGTACTACGATAACCTTGATGTTAGTCAATTAAATTACGAAAAGTTGCCTGAAGAAATGAAGGTTCAAAGGCAATTTTACCGACCAGCCCCTTCCCTTCAAGAGAAGTTTTTAGAGACGGTTGAAAACATCTCTTATTTGCAGGGAGCATTAAGAAACGAAAAAGATTATGCACAAAGATTGATGAAGATAATGAGAGAAATTGAAGAAATAAGAGACTCCCTTACAAAAGAAACTCTATCCAAATAATCGAACCGAAGTGGGGCCTCAAGTTTTTTTAATCTCCCAAAGATTCGGCAGTATAATATCCCTCTCAATATCCACAAACCGCTCCCTTAAATCCCTTTTCAACGAATCAGACAAATCCTCAAACTCACTAACCTCAACAACCTCTTTCAATTGCCGAACACTATCCCCACCAAAAACAAAAAAGTCAATTCTCTCATCAGTCAAACTAAATAACTCAGAGACTTCCAACCTTGAAAAACCGTACCTTTTGCACAAATCATCCAATTCCCGGACATAGCCCTTCGCCTTCTCCAAACCCTCTGGAATATCCGAAACAGCCATTAACGTCAATCCTTGTAAAAAGGCACTTCTGGCAAAAACCTTTTTATTATTCTTACTTGTCAAGTCAAAGAAATCAGAATGAGATAACCGTTGATCAAAAACACTGTAAGGAATTTGGATATAATCCACCCAGTCCATTTGAGCGGCATCAAGGGCATGCTTAGTCTCATAAATCGAAACACCGATATTTTTAACAAGCCCCTTTTCTCTGACTCGGATCATCTGTTCCACAAGGTCTTCCCGGTAGATATATTCAGGTGTATGAAACAAAAACCCGTCAAGTGCTTTTATCTTCAACTTCTTCAACGATGAAACAACCGCTTCTTCTATATCTTTAAAAACACACTCAGAGTCGTCATCAAATGCCTTAGGAA
>DAOTHY010000054.1:0-14213 GCA_035447925.1 Thermotogota bacterium | reverse complement strand
AACGGTTCGTTTGAACGTGCCTGTTCAAATTGGACAGATGAAAGGATACTCGAAAAGGTGGTGTGCCGGCAATGATCAGACCAATAGGTATCGATTACTTTCAGTTCCGTGATGGTGGGATCTCTTGCTTCTTTTCGGAAATAATCCTGACAAAGGACCAGATCATCTAAGGACATGGCCAGTTGATAGTCATGATGACATTGATTCAATGACTTCTCATCCATCTGGATAAAGCCGCCCAGCCACTGGACTGGTTCAGGATTCTGTGAAGAAGCTATCAGGCTGAAGGGTTTTTCTGTTTCCGCTGATTTTGAGTCAACCGGGTTGATCAGATAGGCTTCAATCTTTTTCTCTTGTTCTTGAGAGAGTGTGCCAAAGAGGGTGTAAATTTTGGCAGTTTGCACGATTGGAACTGATTCATTGAGTACTATTCGAATGCACTGTTCGGTTGAATCTGCCCTCTGATCGTATTGACCAGCCAAGTATTGTGAACCAAAACTGTAATCCCCCTGTGGCATGGCACATAACGGGTTGATTGTCACCTGATCGATCATAGCCGGTAATTCATCCGTATAAACCAAATCAACTACCGGATCACACAGGATTAAATTGATGACGATTCTTAATTGCTCTCTTTCAATACCGCCGATATCATAACGATTGTACAGGTGAAGATCTCTCAATCCTTTAATTAGAAGATGTTCTCTCAGATCTTCCAAAAGGTGTTTCGCTTCTACATCGAAGCCTGTTTTTTTTCTGACATAGATTCTGAAGATATCATTCATTGCTGCTCTCCAAGGTTAAATCGTTTGTATATTGCATCCACATTTTGAAGGTAATGATCAGGTTTAAAGATTTGAGAAATTTCTTCAGCATTCAGAAACTCGATGATTCTCTTGTTTTCCAGTACAGCAGTTTTAAAGTCTCTGGAACGGTTCCAGCATTCAAGGGCTTCTTGTTGCACCGTCTGATAGGCTTCTTCTCTGCTTAATCCTTTTTCGATCAATGCCAACATGACCCGTTGGGAATAGACCAGGTTATAGGATTGTTCAAAATTACTCAGCATGTTATCTTCATTGACTACCAAATTTTCCATCATCCAGATCATTTTATCCAGCATATAATAACTGATCAAACAGGAATCGGGAATGATGATTCGTTCAATGGACGAATGGGAAATGTCTCTTTCATGCCAAAGGGCAATATTTTCCAATGAAGCATCAGCGTTGCTCCTGAGCAGTCTGGCCATCCCGCATAGTCTTTCGCTGATGATGGGGTTCTTTTTGTGAGGCATGGCTGAAGATCCCCTTTGACCTTTCCTGAAGGGTTCTTGAGCTTCCTGGACTTCGGACCTTTGAAGATGTCGAATCTCGAGAGCTATTCTCTCCAGTGAGGCGCCCAACAAAGCCAATGAACTCAAATACTGGGCATGAACGTCTCTGGGTACTACCTGTGTGGAGCATTCACAAACCCTTAATCCCAATCTGGCAAGTGCTTTCGCCTCAACTTCGGGTGTGATATTGGCATAATTGCCCACGGCTCCTGAGATCTTCCCTTGAGAAATTTGATGCAGTGCTTCCTCAAGCCTTGCCTGATTTCGTTGTGCTTCACTTAAATAAGATAGCCATTTTAAACCAAATGATGTAGGTTCGGCATGAATGCCGTGGGTTCGGCCCAAAGTGACAGTATCTTTGTACTTCACAGCTCCTTTTTTCAGCACATCGATAAACAGCAGGTTTTTATCAATAATCAACTGCATCGCATCTCTCATGACCATCGACCAGGCTGTATCCACCACATCCGAAGAAGTCATCCCCATATGAAAAAACCTGGCTTCATCTCCCATGTTCTCTGTTATGCCTTTAATAAAAGCAATCACATCGTGACGGGTCATCTCTTCTATGGATAAAATTTTTTCCACATCAATATGGGCATTTTGTCGGATCTTTTCGGCGGTTCCCCGAGGGGCTTTCGAAGTCTCCTCAAAGGTTTCTACCACCGACAGTTCCACCTCCAACCAACGTTGATACTGCGCTTTTAAGTCCCAGAGTTCCTTCATTGGAGATAAGGAATATCTCTCAATCATTGTCCTCCCCCTTTTTTTGTATGCATAATCAATAGAATTTTTAAACAGCTTACGGTGAAATCATATCATGATCAAGCTGAATCGGCAACCCTACATAGTTAAAATGGATGTAAACACAAACGAACAAAGACCTTGACAAAAACTGTTAAATTGTGTATATTAATTCATTGAGTGGAGAAATCAAATGGAACGAGAGTTCTATCGTTGAGGTAGAGTATGAAAAGATTTATCTGTAAATCTTGCTTCAAAACTTCCTTCTCCAGTTCTTCGGTAAGCAATCAAAAAGACCTCAATTGCCCTTATTGCGGGCATGAGGAACTGGTTGAGATTCACCCTGGTATTAAGATTGGGGAGTTGCTTTGTCTTTTAGGGGTCCTAAATGAAGATAAGCTGGCCGTTGCTTTGGAACGTCAAAGAATAATGAATGAGAAGATCGGTAAAATCCTGATTCTTATGAACATGATCACTTCAAGAGACTTAAAAAAGGCCTTAAGTATCCAATCACAGAGGATTTAAAAAGAAAGGCAATTGGGAAAAGCATTAAGAATATCAAATGAAAACACTCATAGGTTAAATAGTCAGTGTTCATCTTTGTTGAGGTGTAGAGATGGTTTGCGAAGTAATCTGTGTTGGAACAGAGCTTTTGTTGGGATCCATCGTTAATACCAATGCAGCTTTTATCTCTGAAAAACTTTCCGGAATGGGCGTATCTCTTTATAAACAAACAGTCGTAGGTGACAACAGTAACAGAATAAAAGAAGCCTTAAAGCTGGCTTTTCAAAGTGCGGATTTGGTGGTCATGTGTGGTGGTTTAGGACCTACTCAGGATGATATTACCAAAGAAGCTGCGTGTGAGTTCTTTGAACAGGAACCGATACTCCATGAACCCTCTCTTGAGAGACTCAAAACCTATTTTACAGATCGTCCCATCAGCAAATTTAACCTCAAGCAAGCCATGTTCCCGAATCATTCCATCGTTATTGACAATGACAACGGAACTGCTCCCGGGGCAATTCTGATCAATGGCAACAAAAGGATTGTGCTGCTTCCCGGCCCCCCCAATGAGTTACAACCCATGTTTGAGAAAGTCTGTCAGATTCTTTCAGGTTATCAAAAGGGTATCTTCCTATCAAAAGAACTCAAGATGTTTGGCATCGGTGAGAGTACGATGGTGGAAGTTATCGAAGACATCATTGATAATCAGACCAATCCAACCATAGCACCCTATGCCGGAGATGGAGAGGTCAAATTGCGATTAACTGCTTCAGCCGATACAGAGGTTGAAGCTTTGACAATGATTCTTCCAGTTGAACACCAAATAAGAGAAAGATTGGAACAATATATCTATGGAATTAATGATGATACGCTGGAAAGTGTTGCAGTGAAAAGACTGATTCAAGAATCGTTAACCATTTCAACTGCAGAATCTTGTACGGGCGGTCTACTGGCTTCCTCTATTGTGGATATATCCGGCGCTTCTGAGATATTCAAAGGTGGATTGATCACCTATTCAAACGAAGAAAAGATTAAAAGACTGCATATCGATGAAATGCTTATCAACAAGTACGGAGCGGTTAGTTCTCAAGTAGCTCAAGCCATGGCAAGCGCCACCTGTGCCACCATAGGAACCAACGTCTCTTTATCAACCACCGGTATCGCCGGTCCCGGTGGCGGTACAATTGATAAACCGGTCGGCACTGTTTTTATAGGTTTGTGCTTCAACGGCCAAACAACTTCGAAACAATTCCTCTTTAAAGGAAACAGAAAAAAGGTCAGAACAAGAACCGTTAAAGCTGCTTTAAAAATGTTGTTAGATAAAATAAATTCTGAGAATTGTTCTAATAATTGATTTCATAAATAGTCATGGATAACTACTGATATCACTTACCAACGCCCTTTCTTTTTTAAGTCTTCCTGTGTATGATTAATAAGCTAAAATATGACGATGAATCCTTCTGATAACTGATTTTTTATTTTTTCATCGATTAACTATGATTTGCTTCATGTATTGACATGGTGTAATGGATCATGTTATAATGTGGTCTAAAATGACAATTTTGGTTATTTTAGTGTACACGAAAGTGGGTAGATTATGGAGCTTGGTAATAAGATCAGAAAACTGAGGCTCTCTTTAGGATTGACTCAGGAGGAAGTTGCGGCAAGAGCGGATTTAGCCAGAAGCTTTATTTCTCAGGTTGAAACCAGTAAAACTTCACCTACACTAGAGAATCTCGAACGGATTATCAAGGCTGTGGGCAGTGATTTAAAGTCCTTTTTTTCCGATTATAAATCTCAAAAGGTCCTTTACAAAAAGGAAGAAAGAGTACCGGTATACGATGAGCCCCGGGGAGTGACATCACATATGTTGATGAATGAGGTTGAGGACAAAAAGATCGATGCATTCATGACTATTTTGGGACCCGGAGCAGAAACTGAGGCGGAGGATTTTCATGAAGGGGATGAATTTGGGTTTGTTCTGGAAGGGGAATTGACACTAATTCTGGACGATAAACCCTATGAGCTGGAAGTTGGAGATTGTTTCTATTATCAGGCTGATAAGGTTCATCAGATTAAAAATCACAGAAAGGACAAACAGGCAAAAATACTTTGGATCATGATAGATTAAAGATGAAAGGGGATGAGAGTATTGAAAGCATTGGGCAAGCATCTTTTGGCTGAATTTTACGATTGTGATCAATCCGTTTTGGATAATGTGGATTTTGTAGAAAATCAAATGAATTCAGCTGCAATTATTTCCGGGGCAACGGTAGTTAAATCGGGGTTTCACAGGTTTTTACCTCACGGAGTCAGCGGTGTGGTCATCGTTTCGGAGTCCCATTTAACCATTCATACCTGGCCAGAATATGGTTATGCGGCAGTTGATGTTTTTACCTGCGGCGATCATGTGGATCCTTGGAAGGCTTTCGATCACTTGAAAACGGTGTTTAATGCCAAGCGTACTGTAACGGATGAATTTAAAAGAGGTAGTTATAAGGCCATTGGTATACAAGAAAATGCGCCATTTAAAGTAGAGGCTATTTAAGTATGACTGACGGTAAATGCGATTTCGAGCGTGGAAAACACTTAAGATTTGAAGAGTATTATCAGGGAGAAAATTGCGGTTATTTCATTAAAATAAAAGAATGTCTTTTTTCGAAGCAATCAAAATATCAGCGAATCGATATTTTTGATTCTTACGATATGGGATGTGTTTTCGTGCTTGACGGTATTATTCAAACCATCGAAAAATTTGAGTTTATGTATCATGAGATGCTTGTTCATGTCGCCATGTTTGCCCATCCCAACCCCAAAAGAATACTGATTATCGGTGGAGGGGATGGTGGCACATTACGTGAAGTCCTCCGGCATTCGTGTGTTCAGCAAGCCCAAATGTGTGAAATCGATGAGGAAGTTGTTCAGGCTGCAAAAGTATACCTTCAACCCCTTTCCTGCGCCATGAATGACGAAAGAGCAGTAATTCATTTCAAAGATGGGGCAGCATATGTTTCTCAATTTGAAGACTATTTTGATGTGATCATTATAGATTCGACAGACCCAACAGCAGGAGAAGGTGGAAATCTCTTCACTGTTGATTTTTATAAGAATTGTCGTCGTTCACTCACAAAAGACGGCTTACTGGTAGCGCATACGGAGAATCCGGTTTACGATACCAATTGGTTGGAAATGGCTTATTCTAGAATTGACGAAGCCTTTGAAAAAACCAGGTTGTTCACAGGTTTTTCTCCCCAGTATCCTTCCGGTTTTTGGACCTACACCATCGCAACTAAAGGAACAGATCCTTTGATAAGGGTTAGAGAGGACAAAGAGGTAGAAAAAGAACTCCAATATTACAGTCCACAAATACATTCGTCTTGTTTTACTCTCCCGGTTTTTTTAAATGATATAATTAAACGCTAAAAAGGATTTCGCCGATAATTTCTCAATTGATCATCGTACAGGGGGGATTGAATGAAAAAGGTTTTTTTCTTTGTTTTGCTTTCTTTATTAATAAGCACATCAATGTTTTCCTTAAGTTGGAAGTGGATTCAGGAGGGGGATGAATTTTTATTACTTGGAGTCGGCGGAAAGTCCATTGAATTAGGCTTTGCTTTAAAAAACGCCTGGCTTCCCGTCCAATTATATACCAACAACAACTATTTTCTCTTCTTCGTAGACGCCAATGACGTTTTAAGAATCTATCAGTTGCGACCGTCTTCTGGTTCGTGTGTCTTAAAATCAAGATTGGATTTTCCTCTTCAATCCGAATGGGGAAGACCTTTGCGGATTGATCCTTATGCAGATGAGACAGATGATGAAATCGCAATTAGATTTGGGGATGGGAAAACCAGGGTATTTTCCTATAACATTGAGGCAAATATCATCGAAATGATTAGAGAACATTATTAAAAAATACTCCGCTACGACCAAAAAAAAGCCGCCCTTAAAAAGGGCGGCTTTTTTTTGGTATTTCTTTAATCTTGAGCTAATTTTTTGTATTTGTTGTATCTGAAGAGCATATCTTCTTCGGCTTTTTTGCTGAGCTTTTCTGCTCTCTCCGGGAACATCTGTTTCAAGGATGAGTATCTGATTTCGCCATCCAGGAAATCCTGGAATTTGCCGTCGAGTTCTTTCGGGCCATCTAATTGGAACGGATTCTTGCCTTCGTCAGCCAATCTGGGATCATATCTGTATATTGGCCAGTATCCGCAGCTTGTTGCCTTTTTCTCTTCTGCAATCGTAGTGCCCATTCCCGTCTTGATTCCGTGGTTGATACAGGGCGTGTAGGCGATGATAAGAGATGGGCCTTTGTAGGCTTCGGCCTCTTTAATGGCTTTAAAAGCTTGATTCATGTTGGCACCCAGAGAAATCTGAGCCACATAAACGTAACCGTATGTGGTAGCCATCATTCCAAGGTCTTTCTTTCGAATCGGTTTTCCGGCTGCTGCAAATTTCGCAATGGCTCCGGTTGGTGTAGCCTTTGATGCCTGACCGCCTGTGTTGGAATAAACTTCCGTATCCATAACCAAGACATTGATGTCTTCGCCTGAGGCCAGAACGTGGTCTAATCCACCGTAACCGATATCATATGCCCATCCGTCTCCACCAAATATCCAAACTGATTTCTTGACAAAATAGTCTTTTAATTCCAGGATATTTTCGAGTGTACAGCGCATTTTGCCTGTAACGGTTGGTAATGCAGCGATCAAAGCCGCTCTGAGTTTGGAATCAAGTTCTTTGGTTGCCTCGGCGTCTTCACGTTTTTCAATCCATTCTTTGAAAAGTTCAACCAATCCGCTTTCGATCCCCGCATCAATTGCTTGTTCCATGAGATCATGCAATCGGTCTCTTGTGGTGTTGATGGAGATGGACATCCCAAAGCCGTATTCGGCATTATCTTCAAACAGCGAATTAGCCCAAGCAGGTCCTTTCCCTTCTCTGTTGGTACAGTACGGTGTGGCCGGAGCGCTTCCGCCGTAGATTGAAGAACATCCCGTTGCATTTGCGATGACCATTCTTTCTCCGAATAACTGGGTAATCAACCGGACATAAGGTGTTTCTCCACAACCCGGGCAAGCGCCATGATATTCAAACAACGGTCTGTTGAACATGGCCCCATTCCACATTGAATCTCCGAGCGGATTTCTGTCCGGAAGTTCCTCTGTGAATCGGAAGTTGTTCATGCTTTCTTCTACAACTTCTTCGATAGGCGTCATGACAAGGGCTTTATTTCCACCTTTTCCAGGACATACCTGTGCACAGTTTCCACAACCGGTACAGTCCAGTCCACTGATCTGAAGGGTGAATTGATATTTTTCTTTAAGTTTAGGATTCATCGGTGTAATGGTTTTCAGCGTTTCAGGTGCATCCTTTAATTCTTCTTCGGTGACTAATCTGGGTCGAATGACTGCATGCGGACAGACCATGACACACTGATTACACTGAATACAGTTTTCAGCATCCCATTTGGGGATATTCACGGCTACGCCTCTTTTTTCGTAGGCAGTTGTTCCGTTTTCGAAGGTGCCATCCGGTGAGAACATTGAAACAGGGAGGGTGTCTCCCAACTTCGCATTCATGACATCGGCAACTTCTCTGACAAATGATGTTTTATCCATGTCGACTGGTTTTTTCTCAACTTGCAACTGAGCCCATTCTGCTGGTACCGGAACTTCAACATAGGATTCTCCCATGTCTACTGCTTTATAGTTCATCTCGACGATGTCTTTTCCCTTTTTGCCGTACGTTTTTTCAATGGCTTTTTTCATGTACCCTTTGGCATCTTCATATGGAATTATATCGGCCAATTTAAAGAATGCAGATTGCATGATGGTGTTGATTCTCTCGCCCATTCCGATTTCTGCTGCAATCTTGAACCCGTCAATAATAAAGAATTTGGCATTTTTCTGAGCCAATTTTCTCTTAAGGGAGTTTGGTAATTCTTTTTCCAGTTCTTCTTTGTTCCAGTTCGTGTTGAGAAGGAAAATTCCTCCGTTTTTCAATCCGTCTACCAGTTCGAACATATTGACGTATGCTTGTCTGTGACATGCTATAAAATCAGCTGTTTCAACCAGGTATGGTGATTTGATGGGTTTAGGTCCAAATCTCAAATGGGATCTGGTAACTCCACCGGATTTTTTTGAATCGTATTCAAAATAACCCTGAGCATACATGTCCGTATGGTCTCCGATGATTTTGATTGAGTTTTTGTTGGCACCAACTGTACCGTCTGAACCAAATCCCCAGAACAAACATCTCTTAACTTCAGAACTTTCAGTGATGATCTGTTCATCCACTTCAAGGGAAGTAAAGGATACGTCGTCTTTAATGCCGATGGTGAAATGATCTTTTGGCTGTTTGCCTTTGAGGTTATCAAAGACTGCTTTTGCCATTGAAGGTGTGAATTCTTTTGAACTCAGGCCATAGCGTCCACCAACGATAGTTGGAGCATTCTTTTGACCGTAGAAAGCGAATTTGATGTCTTCGTAGAGAGGCTCACCGGCAGAACCGGGTTCTTTTGTTCTGTCTAAAACAGCGATGGATTTCACTGTTTCAGGAACAACAGCCAGAAGATGTTCAACAGAGAAAGGTCTGTAGAGTCTGACTTTGATGAGACCAACCTTTTCTCCATGAGCATTCAAGTATTCAACAGTCTGTTCAAGTGTATCCAAACCGGATCCCATAGCAACAACAATTCTGTCAGCTTCAGGATGTCCCACATAATCAAACAATCGGTATTTTCGACCGGTAAGTTTTTCAACCATTCTCATTTTTTCTTCCACAATAAAAGGTACCTTGTCGTAATAAAGGTTTGCCCTTTCTCTGTTTTGGAAGAATATATCTGGATTCTGTGCTGTTCCCCTGGTTACAGGTTTTTCAGGTCTTAATGCCTTGTCTTTAAAAGCCTTAACAGCATCGTAGTTTACCAATTTTGCCAGATCATCGTAGTCAAACAATTCAACCTTCTGGATTTCATGGGAAGTCCTGAATCCATCAAAGAAATGCAAAAACGGAACACTTGAATCCATTGCTGCCAGATGTGCAACGATGGCCAAATCGTGCGCCTCTTGAACACCGGCTGATGCCAACAAAGACCAACCTGTTTGTCGGCAGTGCATGACGTCAGAATGGTCTCCAAATATAGACAGAGCATGAGTTGCAACGCTTCTTGCCGATACATGGAATACTGCTGGAAGTAGTTCGCCGGAAATCTTATTCATATTAGGGATCATGAGTAATAATCCCTGTGAAGCTGTGAAAGTAGTTGTTAGCGATCCTCCCTGAAGAGCTCCATGTACAGCTCCGGAAGCGCCTCCTTCGGATTGTAATTCGGATACTTTTACTTTCTGTCCAAAGACATTTTTTCTTCCATCTGCAGCCCAGGCATCCGCAAATTCACCCATTGGTGAAGATGGTGTAATCGGATAAATGGCAGCAACTTCAGAAAAAGCATAGGCCACGTGCGTGGCGGCGGTGTTACCGTCTACAGTTACCATTTTCTTACCCACAGTTTCATCCTTCCTTTCATCTGAAATGTTATCTTCTAATTTGAGAAAATTATAACATAAACCCCCGGTCTTTTCTATCTTATTATATGGCCGTTGTCTTATAATAGGGTTCTCTACATATCTGTGATATGAGAAAACAATCATATCATTTACACAATTTGCATTTTTTTGCTTATGTATGTTATACTGACTATGCTGCGAGGTTTCCGACTTCTATGTGCATTATACTATATCATTATACGTCGATAAGTTAGATGAATGTGTTTTAAATCCACCAAGGGTTTTTTTAATACTGTTGCACTTTTTAAAAAGGAGTGTTGAGATTATTAACCAATTTTTTATGTGAGGTGATTTAGATGGGTAACACACAGCAATTAAGAAAAGAGATTATCAAAATGGAAAAATGTTTGGAAATGTCCCAAGCTAAAGGCGAATTCAATTTTGAGCTGGAATCCAAAATCCAGCAGGCAAAGGCATTACTCCCTGAATACAATTTCAACAAAATAACAGAAAGCTAGATCGCCCTTTTGTTGATGTTGTTCAAGGGGAGCTTGATGCTCCCTTTTTTTATTTCACCGATCATAATGATCTTTCTTCACTCAAGTTTATGAGAACTATTCCGATAAACAGTTGTAAACGGAAAATAATTTGTCATTAAGAGGTGTTGGTGATGATTGACCCAGGTGGTATCAACAGGATAAATTCGACTGATTTATATCAGCAGCTAAAAAAAGCCCAAAATCAGCCTAAGCATGATGATAAGGTTAAGGGGGATCCATCCCTTTTCAAGACAGAAAATCTTGAGAAAAGCGGCCATATCAAACAAATGCTGGATGAAGTGCATCAGATTCCCGAAGTCAGAGAAAAGCTCGTTAGTCATTTCCAGGAAATGATTAAAAATGATGCATATCATACGGATGCTGATAAGATCCTCCACAAGATATTGGGGCTTTGAACGGGGGCAAGCTTTGGAGCAGTTAACAAATTTCAAGAATCACATCACGTATTTTACCGATCTGTTTCGGCAATATGGTGAGATATTAAGGAAGAAAGAGGTCGATATTATCAACGGGAAATACGATGATCTCACCCAATTGATTCCTGAGGAAGAAGCCATGGTCGTTGCAATTGAGCAGGGTGAAAAAGAAAGGGAAAGACTTTCAAGTCTTTTGTGCCATGCGATAAACCTTTCGGATCATTCTTCTGTTTCAGAGATTGCTGAGGCTTTGGGAGAGGAAGAAGGCACTCAGTTGATGATTCTGATCGCCAGGCTTATGGAATGTTTACAGGAAATCAGCCTATTGCATTTGAATATCGACCGTATGATAGGATTTCAGTTGAAAAACATCCGGATATTACAGGATACCGCAACCGGTCAGGATAGAATCAACACATATGATATGAAAGGAAAGTATCGTCCGGATAATCAAAAAAAACTTTTTAACGGAGAAGGCTAATGACGGGAAGGTGTTATAAATGAGAGTTAATCACTCCATGCTTCATAATACAATATTGCAGGATATCACAAGAGATTATAAGCGAGTGGCTCAGTTGCATGAGCAAGGTTCTTCGGGGCTGAAAGTCAAGTACCCTTCCGATGATGCCATTATTGCCACAAGAGCATCCAACGCCGGCTCACGATTAAGAGAGATGGAACAATCCAAACGCAACGGGAATACGGTAAGCACTTATCTGCAAATGTACGATAAAGTCACCCAGGAGATGTCCGCCCTTGTCACCAGAACCAGAGAATTAACCGTACAGGGAGCCAATGGCACATTGACGCCTAACGACAGAAAAACAATCTCTCAGGAGCTCAGCAAAATTAAAGACCAGATGATACAATTGGCGAACACCAATCTTGGCGGCGAGCACATATTCGGTGGCGCAGATGCCTCTCATCGACCTGTTAATGATAACGGGACCATTGAATTAGCTCCAAAAGCGGATATTCCGCAAAGCGTCGATTTGGGAGGGTATAGCTTTGAATACGGAATCACCGTTTACGACTCTTTTGTGGTGAACGGAAATGAAAGCGTTTTCAACCTGTTGGACAACATCATAAAAAACCTGGACAAAGAGGATCCACAATATTATCTCAACGACATTGCCTTGGCGAAAGTAGAACGGTTTGAGTACAACATCCAGCAAATAACGGCGCAAAATGGCGCTTCACAGCGCTTTCTTGAAATGTCCACCAATCGTTTCGAAGAGTATTCGACATTCTTAACAGAATACGTCTCTAAAGAACAAGATGCCGATTTTCTGGAGACCTATACAAAACTTCAAAATCAGCAAACGATTCTTCAAGCAGCACTGAAGACAGGAGCTAACGTCATGATGACATCGCTGGTGGATTTTGTAAGATAACATATGTGAACAAAAAACGATCAATAGATATAGAAGGGTCCAAAGGTCAGTTCCTAAATGAATTGGCCTTTTTTCTTTGTGATTTGAAAAAACAAAAAAGAAATACCTACCATTTTGTTGTTTGTTAATGATCTATTTGATCTGTTTCAAACTAAAAAACCGTGTATAATCACAATAACAAAAGAAAAAAGCGAGGTCTTTCCAATGAAAAAATCAATGTATTTGTTGAGCTTATTGGCTTTTACAATCTTCATGCTGCCAGGCTGTTTTCTGCTTTCTCCGCAACAAAAAGAATGGACACTGATGCTCTATCTGGACGGAGATGAATCCGCTATGCAGCAAGATTTCGTTGCTGCCTTCCATGATATGATTGCAAAAGGGGTGGGGAGTTCACAACAGGTGAATGTGGTGATTCAGTTTGACAGAATCCCTCAAAGAGAAGATTTTGGTGGATGGACTATCGCCCATCGATTTTACTATATTAACGGTATGGCACCGACTCCAGATAACGCCATTGCAGACTGGGGTGATGGAACAGGCGGACGAGAAGTGAATATGTCCGACCCGAACACCTTATCCGATTTTATCAATTGGGCTCACAAAACCTATCCAGCCAACAATTATGCCCTGATGGTTGCTGACCACGGTTATGGCTGGAAAGGACTGATGATAGACCAAACAAGTGATGGGGATTTTATGACGTTAAAACAATTTGCAGGTGTTTTGGAAAATGCCGAACCTGATTTTGACATTCTGATGCTCAATGCCTGTCTGATGCAGATGATAGAAGTTATGTATGAGATAGAGGACAGTGGCATCAATGTGGTTGTTGGCTCTGAGAATTCCGGAACTTCTTGGCCGCTATCAAATATCATCGAGACCTTCTCTACCCACCCTGATTGGACGCCCGATGAATTTGGCACTGAAATTGTGGATCTTTACATTGAAGCTCACCCCGGCGAAGACAGTATCACCCTCTCAGCTCTCAACCTACAAAACATCTCCCTTTTAAACCGTCATTTTACGGACCTTGTGGATACCATCCTCTCAGATGATCCTTTTACAACCGTTCAAGAAAAGGCACAAAGTGTTTTGGACAAATTGGATGAAACCATTATTCACAAACGCAACGGTGCAGATTGGATCAATGCCGGAGGTCTATCCCTTTACTGGCCACAAATCGAAATGGGTTTCATGCCCCAGGATTTTTTTTATAACTATATTCCACAAAACACCTCGTTCTCAACAGATGCCAATTGGAGAGATTTTTTATACATTTATTACAATCCAATGAGTTATGAAGGGGTAATTAATGGAGAAATATATCAAATACGAACGCAACTGAAAGAATTTGAGGACCCTAATATTGATATTTACCAGTTTTGCAAGGCAATTACTGGTTATTCTGAGTAAGATCCGATTCGAAGCTCAACAAAAAACGAGAAGAGATTTCACAAGAATGGGTTTATCGACATGATCATTTTGAAAAGTGCTGTTTGAAAAACATAAGAATCCAGTCCGTCTCTTAAAAAGATTTCATCTTTAAATCAGAGATTAAATGATCACGTCAAGTTTTCTAGAGTATAATTTATAGCTTTTTTTAAATTGTCCTGTACCATTCGCCGGACAATGAATTTGAACCAATTTAATACTTTAGGAGGGATGATAATGATTTCCAATGCAATTACCAAAAAAGCGATCTCAAAAAACAAAAAAAATAAGTTATAATGAAGAGATGAATTTGGTATCTT
>DAOTHY010000053.1:0-14465 GCA_035447925.1 Thermotogota bacterium | reverse complement strand
AGTTTTATGCGATAAAAAATCGTTTCTCAAAAATCGAAACAACCGCCAGGACATACGACAAAATCCAAGAGCTCTTTAAACAATATTTGAAAAAAGAAGATTACAACAAATTTCAAGATCAGATTAATCAGACTCCTTTATGGTTAATTCAAGATATGGAAGGGTATATCACCAGCGTGCAATGATTCAGTCAGTCCTTCGAATCTTTTGATCAAATGATACTTATCTCTTGAAACAGAAATCTAAGAAATTATCAGTAAAACATCTTATTCATCCTGGAGGAGCCTATTGAAAATCATCAACAGATTTGAGGCAACTGTAAAAAAGAATCCAAATACGTTGGCTGTTATAGACAACGATAGAGAGGTGTCTTTTCAGCAGCTAAGAGAAAAGGCTTTGAAAATAGGGGAAGCTGTAAGAGAGAGACTCGGTGGGATGATCAATCAGCCGGTCTCGATTTTTTTAAGTGAAAGTGCCGATTATGTAGCGGCAATTTTGGGGGTGCTGTATTCGGGGAATTTTTATGTTCCGCTGATTAAGAACGGTGCGAAGAGTTTATTAAAAACCGTTATTGAAAGTATAAATCCCCAGGTGATTATCACGGATTTTGAGTCTGCCGGAGCGTTGGTACGTTGTGCCATTTCGATCTCCAAGCAGTTGGTGTTGGAAGAGGTCTATGAAGAGGTACTTGACGAAGATCCCATTGTTGAAGAGTATCGGAAGATTACGGATAAAGACCCCGTTTATATCATGCATACGTCCGGATCGACCGGTGTGCCCAAAGGGGTGGTGATTTCCCACGGGGGATTGGTGGATTATGTCGAGTGGGTGGGAAAGACCTTTCAGATGGATGCCACCAAGCGCATTGGTTCCAAGACCAGTTTTGCCTTTGACAATTCGGTTTTAGATATCTTCTCCATGGTCTTTTACGGATCGCTGTTGGTATTGAAATATCCGAAAGAAAAGAAGCCGGATTTAAAGAAGGTTCTCTTTAAGATGTTGCAGGAGATAAAAGAGCATCGGATTAACCTGATCTTTTGGGTTCCTCTGTATCTGAAACTCTTTGCCGACCATGATATCTTTCAGGAAGGGGTTCCTGCTAATTTAAAGCAGGTCCTTTTTTGCGGGGAAGTGATGCATAACAAGCATTTGAACTATTGGCGCAAGCACCTGCCGGACACACAATATGCTAATTTGTACGGCCCCACGGAAGTGACGGACGTGTGCAGTTATTATATTGTAAATCGTCCCTTTAGCGATGATGAGCCCCTTCCCATTGGCAAGGCATGCGAGAATATGTCAGTTTTGATCTTGAATGATGATTTGAAGCTCATTGAACCCGGAGAGTCGGGTGAAATTTATGTCAGAGGTACCGGCGTGGCGTTGGGATATTGGCAAAATCCGTTCGAGACCGCCAAGGTGTTTGTTCAAAATCCGCTGCATAACGATTATTCGGATATTTGTTATAAGACCGGGGATTTAGGAACGTACAACGCATACGGAGAAATACTCTTTTTAGGGAGAAAAGATACCCAGATTAAGTATTTTGGTACGAGAATCGAATTGGGAGAGATCGAAGTGGCAGCTTGTGCCATGGAAGGGATTGAGGATTGCGTGGTGTTGTTTGATTCACAAGAGGCTGTGATGACCTTGGTTTATCAGGCGTCCTCTGAGATTGAAAAATTAGAGATCATGCGGTTTTTACACGATAAAGTTACAGCAGTTCCGACACGGTATGTTCATATGAAAAAATTCCCGCTTAATAATAGCGGGAAAGTGGATCGGGTGACGTTGAGGGGGCTTTTAAGGGAAAAGCTTAATGGGAACTAAAATAAGTTGTGTTAAAGACTTAGTCCTCTCAAATATTACCTTGAGGACATGATAAAAATATAAAAAGCCGTCTTCTTGCAAAGAAAGCGTTTGTCGCTTTAAATTTATTTGCGAATGCCCGCTCCACCAGAAACAGAGGAGAGTTCGTCTTCGCTAAGCTCTTTGCCATCTGTTTTCAGGAGGTCAAGACCTTCTTGGGCTTCAACTTCTGTAAGGCTAATACCATATACGGTTCCCGCTTTTATGAGACGTTCAGTCATGGTGGTGAAGCCGCTGATGTCTAGAAAAAGGGCATGGGCATTTGTCCAGAGTCTATTTTTTTACTGGTTGTGTTTGCCTATCTGATAAGAAATCAGTTTATTCATCGCATTCTCCTCCTGAAAAGCGGTATTGATCGTTTTATCCCACGGTAGAATCAGGAATGAAAAAAAAGCCAGCTTTCGCTGGCTTTTTTTTCAACGTACAGTGTCCTGGATGAAGTTTATTCTTCCGGCGTCCAGATTTGTACTCCAGGGAATTCGCTGTGTATGATGTAAAGTTTTCCGTCCGGCCAGTAGGTTGCCATGATGACCTTGTAAAAGATTGTTGCTCCACTTGTTTCTTCGAGATCGGACAAGTCGTGGGATTTGAAGGCGTGAAGGCGTTCCCCGGCCTGGTCATAGATATTCACCCAGTACTCCGTTTCGTTTTTCACAGTTGTCACGATGAAATGAACGGTTTCACCATCCGCTTGTGTGTCGGGGATGATGTCTATCACCGTGCCGTGTGAAGTGGCAATCTCAAACAGGGTATCGGTCGCTCCTGTTTGCGGATCCAAGGTGAACACATACTGGCCAGTATCCCTACTGCCACTTGTATTCACATTTAGTGCGCATAAGGCTGTTTTACCGTATAATTTCTGGTTGTTGAAGGCCTCAGACATGTTCCCCAGACCAACAACTACGGTCCCAAAAGGAAATTGCTGATTGCCGACGGTTGGATGATTCTGATTGAGTTGACTGCTGCCTTGTTCATCTTTCGTGATGTAACTGGTTTTCATATCTTTGTAGCTGATCTGACCGGGCTGTGCAGTGTGCCCCGGGGGAAATGTCGTGATACCGCAGGTGTCTCCCTGGTCGTTCAGTTCATGTATCTGTTGAGGCTGGAAAATGAGTTCTTTTCCCATATCCCCATTGTGGGCATAACCCAATGGATCCGACGGTAATTGTTTGGTTGGAAACCGGTCTAAAAATTTGCCGAAGGTCGGACCGCTTTTCAATTCTCCCTGCTGTAATTTGGTTTCATCCGCAGCCGTTTTGGTTAAAACATTCAGGTAATTTCGTTGTTTGGCGAAATCCGGTTGGAAATCAATGCCGATTGGTTTGGAAATATCCGTTTCACCGATGTGGTGTTCAAGGGTGTACCCGGCGGGAGGACATTCGCAGATGCATTCAATGGTGCAGCCGATAAAGGATGAGCCAAACCGGTTTTGAGCCCAAATTGTAATTGAATTACTTCCCTCCAGCAGGCTTAGGGAGATTGTATAGTTCCCTTCTTCATCTTTTTCCAAATTACAGGGGGTCTGTTCTCCGCTATCAACAGAATAGGTCAAACTGGTCAACGGCATGGATTCGTGTGTCTCTGAAGTCAAATCTCTGATTTTCAGGACATAGGTACATTCAGAATTGACACAGTTGTACACTTGAAAAGGCGGGTCAGGATTGAAAATGAGCTGGGGGGCGATGCCCTGCTCGACAAAATGCTGGAGAGGATTGGAGAGTCCGTTTACGTTTTCTCCCTGAACAATGAGTTCGTTGAAGCCGGTTTGTAATGCAACCGGTTCATTATATGTGTAAGCATCGCCGGCCTGTTCATATACCGGACTTTCAATCACCTGTGGTTGGGTGTTGTTCCAAATGGTCAATATTTCCAGAATCTGATCGGAGGTAATGCTGACTTGTATTTCATCCGCAACAGATGTCGCTGGCGGTTCTGGATTAAAGGCTATCGTTGGCGGATCCTTCGGGCACACACATTCAATGTTGCAGGAAAGAGACTCCATCCCGAAACGATTATATGCGGCAATGGTGATGGCATTGTCGCCCTCTTGAAGGGTGACGGGAATGAGGTAATTGCCTTGTTCATCCTGTTCCATTTCAACTTCCACAAACTCGCCTTCTCCTACTGAAACGTCTATATCCGTCAGTTTCCAATCTTCGTTTTGTTCACCGGTGTTATCTTTGATTTTGATTACGTAAGTGCATACGCCTTCCACACAATTATCAACTTGTGTCGGTGGCGTGGGATTAAAACTGAAATCAGGGACCCGTCCCCTTTCAATATTTTCGTAAATACCTTCAGAAGGTCCGTTTTCATTTTCGCCTTCGACGATGATGTGATTATCTCCCTCTTCCAGCGGTACTTCTGCTTGGTACTTGTATTCATCCCCAACCTTTTCGCCTTCAGGGTTATTAATGACCTGTTCTTGTCCGTTGTTGGTAACTTTCAAAGTATCCAGTTCCTGATCGGATGTGATATGCAATATGGCCGTCTCTTCGGTGGTCGTATCATCTAGAGGCTGTTCCGGGTCAAAGGCTATGGTAGGAGGTGTCGGTGTTTCACACACGCATTCCACCGTGACGGTGATCGAATTGGAAATTCCGTTGGCGTTGACACCTGAAAAGGTGATAGTGTGTTCGCCGGCGGTTACGGGGATGAAGAATTGGTATCGGTATTCCCACGGTTGGTCGGGGATCGGAGCCAGGTCATTGTAATCGGATGGGTCTGAATCATCGATTTGCGCCCTGGCAGCATCCAGTTCCTGATCGGATGTGAAGATGATGGATACCATGCACTCACCCTGAACACAGCCATGCGTATAGACATCATGGTCCGATATGACCGGCGGGTCGGGGGTTGGGATCACACATACACAATCCACAGTAAAACTCAGAGTGTTTGATCTTCCGTTATCGTTGAGTGCTTCAAACCAGATGGTGTGTTCGCCAGGTGTTACCGACATAAAGAATTGATAGCGGTATTCCCCTTCCGGTTGATCTGGCAATGAGTCCAAATTCTCGTAATCCACTCGCTCATTATCGTCGACTTGTGTCTGGACTTTGTCAATGGGCTGATTCGATGTGAAGATAACGGAGACCATGCACTCGTTATTTTCACATTCATGAACAAAGTAATCCAAATCTGATATGACTGCGGGGTCGGGGGTTGGAATGACACAATTACAGTCAACTGTAACCGTTAATGGATTGGAAGTCCCCTTGGCGTTAATCCCTCTGACAGTGATGGTGTGTTCACCGGGGCCGACGGAGGTAACGATTTCATATCGATGTCTGTTCAAAACGCTGGCGGGATTGCCGGCCTCCTGCTGCTGAGGATCTCCCCCGTCTGTTTGGATACTGATATGGGTAAGCAGTTGATCGACCCAAAAGCCGATGGTGACTTGACATTCATTGTCAACACATTCATCCACTTCCACGGTGTAGTCTTCTTCATCCAGTTTTGGCGGGATGTTGCAATCACAAAAGCCGGAAACGCTTTCCGTATCCTGGCCGTTCACGCCATAAGCTGAAAAATAAATGGTGAACTCTCCCGCATCGACGGTTACACTAAAACTGTAGCCGTATATGCCATTTTCATCGGGGAACCCGAATGGATCATTGATGGTGTACTGCTCTTCACTCCCGCCTATCTGATAAACAATTTGACTGATTTCCTGGTTGGACTCGAACCTGACAATCGCCACACATTGATTGGCCTCACATTCACCGACTTCCACCTGAACACTGGTGACAATTGGCTTCCAGGGGAAATTTCTTTGGATTTCATTGGAAGGCTGCTCTTCTTCATTTTTTGCCACAACCTTGACGGGATTGTCTTCATCCTGTTGAAGATTTTCTACAGGAGCGGCGTAGACATGCTCACCAGCTTGCGTTTCTTCAACATGCTGAGGTTCTTCGATGATGGTTTCTTCTTCGTTAACGGTTACCACTAAAGAAGCAATCGGTTTGTTGGCCACAATTTCCTCGACCGTGTTTTCTCCTTCGATAGGTGGTCGATGGGGTGGCGCAGGGGGGTACTCCTCTTTCCAGCGTATGATGAGCTCTCCTTCTGCAGGCATTTCTGTTTTTGCCACCCGAAAGCCGAGATTGCCGGCCTTCTCATAGGGAAGTTCCTGATCTCTCGCACCCACAAGACAAGTATCGGCTGTGGTGTCCCATCCGCCTCCACGGGCAATGCGCTGATGACCGGCTACTGGACCAATGGGGTCTTCCAGATGAGATTGTGGATAATCCCCGTGCCAGTCATGACACCATTCTCTCACGTTTCCGCTCATATCATGGAGTCCCAGGTCATTGGCCAACAAACCTGCCACGGACTGCGCACGAGGGCCGGTGCCATCTGTGTTGGAATTGGCTGCATACCAGGCCACCTCACTAACGGTATCACTGCCGGCATACAGGTAATCCCCGTTTGGCCATCCGCCTCCTCTGGCGGCCAGTTCCCATTCGGCTTCCGTCGGAAGTCGATAACCTTCAACGGTTTTGACGTCCTGTGTGATGAGACCGCCGGCGTCCAGAAGGTTTCCCGCTGCGTCATAGGCCGGTGCAAGTCCCTCCTGACTGCTCAGCCAATTGCAGAAGGCAACCGCTTCATGCCAGTCTACCATTACAACAGGCCGGTTTGCTTCTCGGGCATTCTGACTAATTTGAGTAACATTTTGAAAAGCATGGTATTGATTGATTGTCACTTCTGTTTTACTGATGCGATAACCATATGTTAAGGTGACTGTCTGGGCATCACGCTGGAAACTTGTTTTGGCAACATATACCATTTCAGGCGGCTGGAAATCGCCTATTTCTACAAAGGAAGCCTCGTACACGATATCATTTGTAACCATGATTTCATAAGACGATTCATGTGTTATTAAAACACCGGCCACATACCAGCCGTCAAACAGATAATCGGTCGATGCCCTGGCGTGAATGGTGCAGGTGCTGCCTTCGTTTATCTCCAATGATGCTTCTTTCAGCCAATCCCCATCTCCGATTTTCACATCTCCTCCGATTTGTGGCTGGCTTTGTACGGACAGTGTGACTTTAGGAATGTTCCTTTGTGTAGTAAAATGCCAGATTTCTCCGCCTGTACTTTCTCTATTCTGGTTCTCTTTGCCGTCATCGGCGACAATCTGCCAGAAGTACTGGGTTTCATATTCCAGGGGTCCAGTGAGTGTGTAGGCGTTCTGAGTTGGTGATGCCTGCAAAACCATCTCATTCTGGGAGGTTCCAAGGTAGAAATGATAGAATACATCATCTGAATCATCAGGGTCGGCAACGGATTCCCAAGCAAAATGCAAATCGGTTACGGGCTGGTTTAAAGCGCCGTTTTGAGGTTCAATGTTTACAGGCGTATCCGGAGGCTGGTTTTGAACTTGCAACCATATCTGTGCTTGTGCTTCGTTGCGTTGCTTGCTTCTGGAATGGACTTGCTGTGAAGCGGTGATTTCGATGACATATGTACCGGACGCAGTTTTGGTCAGGTCAATAGAAAAAGCGATATGCTCGCCTGTTTGTGCTTCGGGAGGGAGGTTTTCTCCCCTAAAAGTGACCGTATACTGCACACCGTCAGAATTTTTGATTTGAAAATCAAACGGTTCATGATCATCAACCAAGATGGGGTTTTCTTCAGATGTGTGTTCGGATGGTGTTGCGTTCAGGGTTGAGAATGTAACATACTCGTTTAAAACATCACCTTGAGAAATGTCCGGGATTTCAATGACAACCCTGACACCGGAACAGGATATCAACACCAATATCCAAGTCATAGCGACAACGGCGGTCAGAAAACCCCAGATTTTTTTTGTGTGTGTACTCATCATTTCCTCCTTTTTTAACGTTTAAATAATTGTTTGCCCTATATCATTAGGGAAGAAATCAAAGGTATGGATAATATTAAAAAACAGCGTATAATATGAGGATGCTCATATTATACGCTATACAGGATGATTTGTCAACCTTTCCGAGCTTTATTAAGCTGTTTTCCGCTTCTCACTCAGGGGGTATTTGAAAAAGCGAAGGAATCTGATAGAATAAACCGATAATACCAAATTGGTTTCCGAAGTATTTGGGGGTGATACCATCAAAGATCTTCAGCAAAGAATACTGGAAGAAGCTGTTGAACTGATCAAGGGCAAGGGGTTGTCGTTTACCATGTCCGAATTGGCAATCCGTTTGGGGGTTAGTAAAAAAACCTTATACGAATGGTTTGAAAGTAAACAAGCACTGATTCTTGAGATACTTGAAACCTCCAGAAAAAGCATCAAAGAGCAGCAGGCTCTGATTTATGAGGATGATACTCTTTCCGATACTCAAAAAGTTCGGCGTTTGCTGACCGTTGTTCCACGGTACCATCTGGCGTTTGATTCGAATCGTATGGAAGAACTCAAAAAACGTTATCATGAGATTTACGAGCGGCTTGTGCATCTATTTGAATCTGATTGGGAGAAAACTTTTAAAATCATGACAAGCGCCATGGAGAAAAAGGAGATGAAGCCGGTTAATCTGCTGCTGTTTAAAAGGATATATATCAACGCTGTCATCTCACTCCACGATGAATTTTCCTTTGAAAAGACAAATTTATCGTATCAACAAGCCCTTGAAGAGATCATTTCGATTCTTTTTGAAGGCGTCATTCTATAAAAGAAGAGGTGTAAGATGGACAAAACAATGGTAATGGAGACCGCTGCAAGACAAAAACTTCCAATCAAGATCAAAGTTGCTTATGCCCTTGGACAACTTGGATGGTCTATTCTTTCCGGAATCGTCCAGGTATGGCTGGTGTGGTTTTACAATCCCCCTTCAACGGTGAACATTCCTGAAATGATTCCCAGAACATCCGTGTTGGGATTTTTAACGGTAATCGGTCTCATTACCATGGCCGGCCGTTTTATTGACTCGATCACCGATCCCTGGATTGCCTCTTTAAGCGACCGCAGTAAGAATCCCCTGGGCAGGCGGATTCCTTTCATGAAAAAAGCGGTTTTGCCTTTCACCCTGTTGACCATACTGGTGTTTCTGATGCCCTCACAAACTGTCTCAGGCTGGAATGTGGTTTGGCTTACCGTTTCACTGCTGCTGTATTATCTGTTTTACACCATGTATGTGGCACCTTATTTTGCCCTGACCTCTGAATTGGGCTATACCGAAAAAGACCGGCTGGATCTGTCAACCTACATTGCCCTTACCTGGTTCATCGGGTATATTCTGGCCAGCGGTGCGTCGTTTATCTGGCCGGTGTTTCAGAATATGGGGATGTCCTTGGTGTCATCAATTCGTCTATCATTGTCGATTTTAGCGCTTGTCGGCATGCTGTTCATGGTCATACCGGTTTTCATGATCGATGAACGAAAATACGTTCAAAGCAAACCCGCCCCATCCAACTTCCTGAAGGCCTTGAAAGCGACGTTCAGCAACCGGAATTTTGTGATCTTTGAAATTTTCTTTCTGGCCTATGGCATCGCCATCACCATATTCCAAACCGGGAACGTTTATTATGTTACCGTTCTTCTGGGGTTTGATGAAACATGGGTGACCATCATCACGGCGGTCACGGGTATTTTGGCCTTTTTGCTCTATCCGGCTGTCAATATCCTTACACCCAAAATCGGAAAGAAGAAACTGTGTTTTTTCGCCATGATCATGTTGATCGGGGCTTATCTATACTGTGCTTTCTTGGGAGTTCTCCCATTTGCACCTGTTATACAAGCCTTCATTTTTGTGTTCATGGCCGGGATCGGATTTGCCATCTTCGGAATACTTCCCAACGCCATCGTTGCCGATATTGCCAAGAAAGATGGTGATCACAATGGCGAGTACAAAGAGGGCATGTTTTTTGCCGTGCAAACCTTTATGAATAAACTCGGTCAGATGATTGCCATGGTGGTGTTCAGTTCCATTCTTTTATTGGGAAAAGATCCGGGTCAGGATTTCGGAATCCGGTTGACCGGTATTGTTGCTGCCGTTATCGGTTTCGTTGCCCTAATCATTTTTACACGTTTTGAGGAGGAATAAGCAGTGGTCGTTATGATCATTCTGTGTGCAGCCGTAGGCGGAGTGGTTGCCATCGGGTTGTATTTGAATAAAATTGCCTTTTATCCCAAAACATGGTCATATGAGGAGACCTTCCGCTACGAAGTGGATGAGAAACGATTTGATCCCGAATGGTTTCTCAGGCTTCAAAAGGAGGAGGTAATCCTTCGCTCCCCCTTTGGCTATCCGCTGCACGCAATTTGGGTAAAGGGCATTGATTCAGGAAAAACCGTCATTTTTGCTCACGGCTACACTTATTCACTCTTCGGGTCTGTAAAATACATGAAGGTTTTTCTTAAGCGGGGATACAACATCCTTTTATACGATCATCGTTACCATGGAAAAAGCGGTGGAAAATCATGTACGATGGGTTTCAGAGAGACAGAGGACTTGAAAGCCATAACGGACTATTGTGTTCAAAAATCCACACCCCCCTCCCTGATTGTGACACACGGAGAATCCATGGGGGGAGCCACCGTTTTGCTTCACGGGGCTATTGATCATAGAGTTTCAGCCATCATTTCGGATTGTCCATATAAAAGTGTTTGGGATCAGTTTAAGTACAGGCTGAAAGTTGAATACAAACTGCCAGCCTTCCCCTTTTTGACCGTTGCGGATGGGTTGTCAAAAGCCTTTATCGGCACAAGATTTCGAACCATCTCACCGATCAATGCACTGGATCAGGTTCATTGTCCGGTTATGTTCGTTCACGGAGAGGAAGACCGGTACATCCCCAAAGCGTCTTCAATAGAGATGTATCGTAAAAAAAAGGGAACAAAGCGTTTGTATCTGGCAAAAGGAGCAGACCATGCCCAGGCGTATATTTCCAATCCTAAGGAGTATGAAGCCCAAGTGGATCAATTTCTCTCTCAAATAGAATCCCAGAAGATCACGTTTGACTCAATGTAGCGATTTGTTAAACCAGAGAAAAAACTTTATGCTATAATTTAATCTGAAACAACACTTTCGATGTGAGGGGGTGGAATGATTAGACTAGAGCGCAAAATTGGGAACAAGATGAAGAAAATCTGGTGGGTTGTTCTGATCGTCGCCATCCTTTTTGTGGCCTTTTTGTTTACGTTGGACAAAGGTACAATCAAAATTGGCTATTCTGGTTCGCTAAGTTCCAATAATTCCCCCCTGGGTATTGCGGTGAAAGACGGGGTTGTTCTTGCCGTTGAACAGATCAATGCACAGGGCGGCATTAACGGGAGAGCAATTCAGCTATTGATCAAGGACGATGAAAATAACCCTGAAAAAGCCAGAAAAGTGGATGCGCAGTTGATCAGTGAAGGCGTAATCGCCATCATCGGTCATGTAACCAGTGCCATGACAGAAGAGGCACTGCCACAAATCAACGAAAAAAAGATGCTCCTGTTAAGCCCAACCACCAGTAGCCTACGTGTTCTGGATAAGGAAGATTACCTGATTTCAATTCATCCTCCCAATATATACGAACAGGAAGAACTTGCCCGTTACATTATTGATCATACTCAAAAGAGAGTAGTATCCATAATTTATGATGAAAACAACAGTGCCTTCAGCCAACACTGGTCGCAGTATTTTTCAGAATTTTTCAAAAGACTGGGCGGCTCAATAGACCTCTTGGTTCCATTCAATAGTCAATCGGCTGATTTATCCGACAGTGTGGCCCTTTTACTTGAAAATAAACCCCAAGCTGTTTTGATCGTAGCTTCAGCCATCGATACGGCTTTAATCTGTCAACAGATCGAAAAGCACTACCCCCAAGAAGTCTTGAAGCTTTCCAGTGGATGGAGTCTGGATGACAACTTGCTTGAGCAAGGAGGAAACAGCGTCAACGGGTTGGTTTTACCCAGTTCCTGGGATAAAGAATCCACATCAACCCAGTATCTGGCATTCAAAGATGCCTTTATTACAAGATATCAACGTGAACCGGAGTTTGCTCAAATGTATGGCTACGAGGCCATCATGCTTCTGGCTGAGATCTTAAAAAGGCCCATCAAATACGACCCGTCAACCATCAAGGATGAAATCCTTAAGACGGCTGAATTTCAAGGCTTGCAGGGAAAGATCGTCATTGACCGGGAGGGAAAAACGAAACGGGATGTCTTTCTCTTTGTCGTCCAAGACAATGCCATCAAGAGGATTGCTGAAAAATGAGAAAAAAAGGAAAAACCCTCCGCAGAGAACTTTTAATGCTGTTTACTCTTTTATTCTTTTCGCTTCTCACGGTTTTTAGTCTGTTGGTGGGTTTGGGTGTTTACAGTTCCACGAAAAATGACATCATCAATAACAGTTTGAAAATAGCCCAAAGTATAAGCAACACCATCAATATCTACATCACAGAGACCAACGAAAAAATGCTAACCCTTCGTGATTATCTATCCAAAAAAAGCCTTTCAAACGAACCGATTGATGAAGATATTCATCTACTACTGGAATCATTTATCACGAACAACGACAAAGATGTGAAACGAATTAAAATTGTGGATTCTTCAGGGGAAATTTGCTTCATTAAGCCTTATTCAGAGCTTGAAATCGGCAACAACATTATCTACTCCCCTTTTATTCAAAATGCCCAAGACATGCCGGTATGGTCGGATTTTACCCTTTCTACCATCAGCGGTGACCATTCGTTGAAAGTATCGGTGAGATTCAATGCGGGATTTTTGGTGGCAGATATCAATGTTAACTCGTTAAATCAGCAAATCGCCGACTTAGGCAGAGAATATTCCATTACGGTATATGACAGTAAAGGAACGGCTATTTTAAGCAATCATCCCGAACATATCTTATTAAGGGAAAACCATTCCAATCAGGAACACGTCAAAAAAGCTATGAGTGGGACAACTGTAACGGGGAGTTTTGAACATATCCATGATGGAAAACTGGAAGAATTGTTTGGCAGTACATTGTCCTTGGCTAACCGTTGGGTGATTACCGTCGCCCAGCCTTCAAGAATCGCCTTCAAAAGAGCCTATACAATCCTACTGTGGTTGGTATTGTCTGGAATTGTGATCTTTGCCCTTGGTTTCTATTTTTCTCGGTATTTCATCCATCGAATAGAGGGATCCGTGGAAGGTCTGATCAACCTGTCCAATAACCTAGCGAAAGGCAATTACGATACAGGGCAAACCATCCCCGACTCGTATGACGAATTGAACACATTGGCCCACACTTTCAGTGCCATGGCGCAAGAAATCGACAACCGTGAAAAACTCCTGAATTATCAGAATGAAGAGCTAATCGCCAGTAACGAAGAATTGGAATCGTTTAACGAAGAAGTGATTGCCATGAATGAAGAACTTAAGGAAAGCCAGGAACAAGCTTTAGCAGCCAGCAGGGCAAAATCGGAATTTCTGGCGAATATGAGCCACGAATTAAGAACGCCGCTTAACGGCATACTGGGCTTTTCTCAGCTGTTGTCTCAAACAGATCTGACCGGCGAACAACAGGATTACATTGACGACGTTCTCTATTCAGGAAAACACCTGTTAAAAATCATCAGTGATATTCTGGATTTCTCAAAAATAGAAACCGGCTACTTCCAGTTAGACTATAACCCTGTGGAATTGACACAAATGCTCATGGAAATCTTCAATATGATCAAACCCTCCGTTGAAAACAAGTCCGTGGCGTTACACATGAAATTGGATGAAAATCTGCCCGATTTGATTATCACCGATGCCCTCAGACTGAATCAGGTTCTCATTAACTTGTTGGGAAACGCCGTGAAGTTCACGGAAAAAGGGGAAGTGCTGCTTCAGGTTCTGCAAACAGCCCGAACAGAACAACACGTTCAGTTGCAATTCATCGTCAAGGACACGGGTATCGGAATTTCGAAAAAAATGCGGAACAAGATTCTGGAAAAATTTACGCAAGCCGATTCTTCCATCACACGAAAATACGGTGGGACCGGTTTGGGTTTGTCCATTTCCAATCACATTATCCAGCAGATGGGCTCTAAACTGAACATTGAAAGTGATGAAGGCAAGGGCAGTGTCTTCTCCTTTGACGTGCAATTTGAAATTGCCGAACCAAATGCTGAATCGGAGGATGATCCGGAATTTCAGATCGATCAGGAGCAGCTTACCGATGAACTGTCCGTTCTGATTGTCGATGATGACCCCATCAGCGCAAAGCTACTGCACACCTTTTTGAAAAACAACTTTCCGGCATTTACCATCAGACAAGCACCGGATGGAATCAATGCCCTCCAATCCTATCATGAATCACCTGCAGATCTGGTTTTTTTGGATATCCGAATCCCGAAAAGAGACGGGCTGGCAGTAGCCGGCGAGATTAGACAGATGGACCATACGGGCAAGAGGACAACAATCATCGGCTTCTGTGAAGATAGTGACCCTCAATTGGAGCACAGGGCCCTGGAAGCGGGAATGGACATCTATATGAAAAAACCTTTTCAACAGGAAGAACTCTTTCAGATCATCTGTAAAAAAAACAAAGAATAACAATCACCATACGTTTTTCGATACGAAACGCAAAGTGTTATAATCAATCATATCATTTGAAACAAGCGAATGAATATCATTCAAATTCGAATTTGAA
>DAOTHY010000052.1:13519-14709 GCA_035447925.1 Thermotogota bacterium | reverse complement strand
GTATCCGTTCCTACATGGGTGACGGCCAGTTTTAAGTTGGTGTGGTTGATGTCGTTCAGCCGTTGCTGATTGTAGGTTTCATCAATGCCGAAAATACCGAAATCCGTGAAGAAGGTAACCAGTTCCTCAGCTGACATGGCACCCGAACAGGCCGCTGCATTATGTTCTGCCACGCCGAACTGGAAGAATTTATCCGGACAGGCCTTGGCGAATCCTCCCGTTTTGGTGGAAGGCAGCAAATCACAATCCACTACACAAATGGGTGTGGATGATTTGTCGTTCAAAATACCGAGGTCTTTCAATGCGTTGCCGAAGGCGCTTCGATTGTCTACATTCACGTCCGTCCGATAGGTTTTAGGCTCTCCCGCCTTGATCTCCGGTTTGTATTCAAGCGTTATCTTTTCATGGGCTTTTACTGGCAGTTTAGCCCGCATTTGCTTGTATTTTTCAAGGTCAATTTCCAATTTTAATTCGTCTAAGGCTTCAAACAACTGCTTTTCAGAAAGCGGTTTTCCATGGTAATCGGGATCATTTTCCATGAAGCTGACCCCATGTCCAATCTGGGTGTAGCACAGGATGGCTGTCGGTGTCAGGGGATTGGCAGCGGCTTTGTTGAGTGCGGCAAACAACTGCCTGAAATCGTGACCGTTGACTTCCAGCACTTCCCATCCATCCGAGAGGTAATTCTCTTTGATATTCACCGGCATGACATCACAGGCTCTGCCGTTGATCTGGGCATCGTTCAGGTCGATAAGAACCGTGAGATTGTTGGTTTTATATTTGGAGGCGGTTCTTCTGGCCTCTGCTACTTGCCCTTTGGCCTGTTCGGCATCCCCCATGATCACATATGTCCGATAATCCATCTTTTTCACGAGGGCCGCCAAGGCAAATCCCAACCCTGCGGATAGCCCCTGGCCCAAATTACCGGTGGTCCATTCCACACCCGGGATCCCCCGTGTGATATGCCCTTCATAGATCGTATTCACATGCCTGAATCCGGCGATGGCCTCATCCACGTCGAAATATCCCATCCTGCCCAGAACGGAGTAAACGCCGGGGGAAGTATGGCCATGGCTGATGACGATACGGTCCCGCTCTTTTTTCCAAGGACTTTTTGGAAACACGTTGGCAAAATGATACACCGCCAGATAAATTTCCATAGACGACAAAGATCCTCCCGGATGCCCGGA
>DAOTHY010000052.1:0-13419 GCA_035447925.1 Thermotogota bacterium | reverse complement strand
GATACACCGCCAGATAAATTTCCATAGACGACAAAGATCCTCCCGGATGCCCGGAATTGGCCAAAGTTGTCATTTTCAAAACGTCACCCCTGCACTGAACCGCCATCTGTTTGATCTTGTCAATATCTTTATCCGAAAACTGCTTCGAGATTTGTCCCATTAGCTTCACCTCTTTTTTTAGATTTTTTCTTCTGCTCATCATTATACATCATTCTGTTATTCTGCTGAAAAAACCGTTCTTTTTGCACGCATTTTCTCTTGAATCATTCCATGCCATAATAAAAAATCCTTACTTTTCAAAGGAGGCTCTGATGAAAACCATTAAAACGAAGGTTTATGAGAAAGAATTGATCAAACTCCAGATAGAATTGGTAAAACTTCAGCGCTGGGTGAAAGAAAAGGGACTGAAGGTGGTTGTCGTTTTTGAGGGTCGCGATGCCGCCGGCAAAGGCGGAGTGATCAAGCGCATCACCGAAAAGATGAATCCCAGAATCTGTCGTGTGGTGGCTTTAGGTGTTCCCTCCGACAAAGAAAAAACACAATGGTATTTTCAGCGATATGTGGCCCATTTGCCTGCTGCGGGTGAGATCGTTTTGTTTGACAGAAGCTGGTACAACCGGGCGGGTGTGGAAAAGGTGATGGGATTTTGCACCGAGGAAGAATACAGGGAATTCTTAAGAAGCTGCCCCGAATTTGAGCGCATGCTCCTTCGTTCCAATGTCAGGTTGATCAAATACTGGTTTTCCGTCAGCGATGAAGAACAGGAAGAGCGATTTCAAGCCAGGATCAACGACCCCACCAAACGATGGAAAATCAGCCCCATGGAATTTGAGGAGCAAATTCCTAGGAGTGTTCTTTGAAACTCCATGGATATTGAAGCCCGAAAACGATGGGTGGAGTATTCCAAGGCAAAAGATGAAATGTTTAAATACACGGATATCAAACAATCCCCTTGGTTTGTAGTGAATGCGGACAATAAAAAACTCGCTCGGCTCAACTGCATCCATCATTTTCTCAGTCAATTCGACTATGAGGATTTACCTCCCAGGAAGATCAAATTGCCTCAAAGACAGGATGACAAGCACTATATCCGCCCCCCGTTATCCGATCAAACGTTTGTCCCGGAGATTTATCCGTTGGGTAAAGATTTTTGAAGAAAATAAAAAACCTGTAATGGTTAATCAATATAACCCTTAGAGCGTAGAATCACCTCATACTCTATTCGACTCATCTCGCTATCTACAAATTTGAGTAGTTCTGCTTTCGTGAGTTTTAACTGTTGTGCTATCTTTGACAATAAAAAGTCTCCATAATCATTTTTTCCATGGCTTATAAAGGTTTTAACTTTTGATTTAACTCCCGAGATAGTGTAATAGGTATACTGCTTGTGATGACTGGTATGCTCCACAAAGCCAGTTCTCTTCAAAGCCTTTTCAATCAATTTACTGTGCCTTGCTGTCAATGGCATGTACCTCCCAGGCCAGGAATCTTTCTCTTGTCTTCTGGGCATCTTTGGTTAGCTTTTCATCGGTAAATGCAAGGTCTTCATACTGAGCTACCGTCATCATAAAAGCATTTCCGAGAGCCTCTTCCAGGTCCTTTCCCCCTTCTAAAACGCCGATGGAATCATCCCTTATTGAAATCCAACCCTCCGGTTCATCTCTTATAATGAAATTAATCGTTGCTTTTGGGTGATAGTACTTCCCACCGTATGTAAATGATCGAACAGTCAGAGAACTGGTTCCATCTTTATGTTGTTTGAAGGCGCCTTCATAGCTGTAATAACCTTCATAAAGCTTCATGTCACTCATTTTTCCACCTCTCTTGCAAAACGTCAAAAATCTTAAATACTCCTTTTCATTTGAATCTAAAACAAAACTGTGACAATCACTTCAAGAAACTTCTTTGATAAGCCTTGTTCATTCAACCCTTCATAAAAACACCTGAACAAACATCCCGCCTAAAATGGCAATCAGTGTACTTGTCAGCGTGCCAATCAGATAGTATTCCGCAAAATCCTTGTTGTCAAATTCCTTGAAGCGGGCGATGGATTTTGCCGTTAAGACGATGGCTACTCCTCCTGTGTTGCCGGTGATCCAGAGCGTGAGTAACAGAGCCCGCTCCAGAACGCCTATCAGCTTGCCTTTACTGGCATTTTCCACCTCCTGCTTTTCAGTGGACGGAAAGATATCCAGTAGTAACCGCACAAAATAAGCACCACCAAAGAGCACGAACAAGTAAACGATGATCGTGATCAGATATAAATCAATCGATGGGTTTTGTTTGACAAATTCAACAAAAAAAGGACGCTTAATCAGCTGTATCATATCCGTCAGAATCAGTAGTGAAAAGATATGCAGGAGTTGATCCAGAATAAAAGTGAGTGGTTTTGAAGAGCGATGGCCTTTCTCCAGGATTTTATCGACCCCGAATTTCCCGTAATCAATCAGTAAGTGAATGAGAAAGACAAACAGAGCAAAGACTAATGGGTTCAAGCCACGATAGGGTAAAAGGAAAATGTATGTAAACAGGCCAACTGATAGGGCATGCAAGAAAAAAGCCTTGAAGAGTCCCCTTTTTTTGGCTTCAACTCTGTTTTCCTTTTGAAACACAAAATCTGAAAGCGCATGTGCCAATAGGGCCAATAAAAATGCCGTCATCGTTTCACCACTCCCTTTTGTTCAGCAATTGATTCAGGTTCCCCTCTATTTGTTTCACAACATCCCATTTGGCCCGTTTGCAAGCCTTATGGATGTTTTGTGAACTTACGTTAAGGGCTTCCGAAGTCTTATCATACGTTCCATAGCGTTCATAGGCCATTACATAGTTAAATTGTGTAATCGTCCAGTCATTCATGATCAGGTTCATCAGGGTTAAGATACTGTTGACGGCCAGATCTTGGTGCAAATCACCCGAAAGCATCTCGACACAGGTTTCATCTGCACCGCTCAAGTGATCCAAGGCCTCTCTTGCCCTGAAAAAAGCCTCACCAGACAGATCCCAGCTGTCCCGGGCGCTTTCGGGAATTTCTATTTCGCCTATACCCAGACCGATTTTCAACTGATAGTCAAGCAAGACAAAACGAATCTCCCGAATGGCTGAAAACGGATTTTCTCCCCTTTTTACAACACATTGCACTTCATCGCCACGTGAGAGGGCCGGCAAAAAAGTGTAGCGGTCGGGAGTAATGGCGGATAATTTTTCACGAATAGCGGGACCCAAACGGTTTTCTTTCTTTGAGCGGATCACATCAATGGTTATCACATGTCGATTTTGTTCAATCTCCATCGTTTATCCCTTTCGTTCAATGGTGTTGCTTCCATTATACTCCAGAAATCAAAATCAACCAAAATAAGTTGTTAATTGTCATCTCTACCGGATACGGTTGTGATGTTTATGACACCTGATAACATCGCTCTTGTGCCGGTAAAAGCTCGTTTCTATCCATGGATTGTTTCTTTGTTTCTACCGGCGGTATTGAGCTTGTCTCCGTTTAGTTTGAATTCAAAGGTTTCACCATGCATTTTCAGTGAATCCAGGTGTGATGTTTGCTCTCAAACTCACGGATGAGGCGTTTCACGGTTTCGTTTTCTTCCTCAGTTCCGATGGTCACCCGGATGTATTCATCCATCTTACCCGAAAATTGTCTGACGGCAATGCCCCTTTTAAACAGGAAATCATAGGCATCCGATTTCAACAGGACAAAATTGGCTGCGGATTTCACTTCGATCAGGTCGGCAAATTCTTCCTGGAAACGATCCCTTTCCCGCTTGATATATGCGACTTTTTCACGAACCAGATCCCCTTTTTTCAACATTTCCAGCACCATTTCAGTGGAGAAAATATTCATGCTGAACGGGGCATGGGCTCGTCTGAAATGCGTTGCAATCGTTTTGGAGGCAATGGCGTAACCGATTCTCAGGCCGCTCATTCCAAAGGCTTTGGAGAAGGTTCTCAGGATGATCAGGTTTTCATAATCATCTACCAAAGGCAGATAGTCTTTTTCTGAAAACTCTACATAGGCCTGATCCAGCAATACGGGAACACCGCTGTCCAGGATTTTTCTGATCTTTTCTTCTTCCATGTCGTTTCCAGTGGGGTTGTTGGGGGAGCAGATCACCACCAGGGCGGTTCGATCAGGCTCCGCTTCAAATGAATCGGGAATTGAAAAGTGTTCATCCAGCGACACCTCACAAACCTGCAAGCCATAACGCATGGCATAAAACCCGTACATGGAAAAGGTCGGCTCAAACGTTACTACCTGCTCCCCTTCAAACAGGCTCATGATCTCGGGGATTAGCGCATCCCCGCCATTGGAAACAAAAACCTGCTCAGGTGCTACGCCTTTATCGGCTGCGATCGCCTCACGGAGCGTGGCTGAATCAATCTCCGGGTAGCGGTTGAACGGCTTGTCGTGAAAGAATTCAAACACCTTTTTTTTAATGGCCAAAGGAACGTCAAAGGGGCTTTCGTTCTTGTCCAACCGGATAGGGGGTAGTTGCTTGGGAACCGTGTAGGCTTCCATCTCGATAATATTTTTTCTAAACTTCATCATTTTCTCCTTTTCGCCAATTCATTCATGATCTCATCCAATCCCACTTCATTGTAAGCCAATAGTACAAACAGATGATAAAACAAATCGCCCAGTTCATACACCAACGATTCCCTGGATTGGGCCACCAATACTTCTACGGCTTCTTCACCGAATTTCTTGTAGATCTTTTCCTTTCCTTCCTTGAACAAGCTGGTGGTGTAAGATCCTTCGGGTAATTGTACCTTTCTCTCTTTAATCAGGCTTTCCAGTTCTTTCAGAACATTGAGGGAATAATCGATTTCCTCCTGCTTCTCGTCCCGCTTTCCTTCAATGGTCTCAAAGAAACAGGAATAATGCCCCGTATGGCACGCCGTTCCCTTTTGACGCACCGTCATCAGCAAGGCATCGGCATCACAGTCCAATTTGATCTCAACCAACTGCTGGGTGTTACCGCTGACCTCTCCTTTTTTTCGGATACGTCCCTTGCTTCTGGAATAATAATGGGCAAACCCCGTTTCAAGGGTGAGTTTTAAGGCCTGGCGGTTCATATAGGCCACCGTCAATACTGTTTTCTCCGTATCCGTCACGACCACTGTTACCAAGCCGCCGGCTTTTTCCCAATTTACTTTTTCAATCATGCATTCAAACTGTTCTGACATTGATACCAGCCCTTTCTAATTCATTCTTTAAATCCGTTATGTTCACCGTTCCATAGTGAAAGATGGAAGCCGCCAATGCCGCCGAAGCCTTCGTACACTCAAAGATGTCCACGAAATCCCCGATGCAGCCGGCTCCTCCCGATGCAATGACGGGAATATTAACCGCTTCGCACACCTTTTTGGTCAGCGGGATATCAAACCCCTCACGCACACCATCGGTATCCATGGAAGTGAGTAGAATCTCGCCTGCACCCAATTGTTCACATGTTCTGCACCAGTCCAAGGCGTCCTGACCGGTGTTCAGTCGTCCACCGTTGATGTACACAGTCCAGACCTCTCCCGTTTTCTTGGCATCAACAGCCACACAGATATTGGCGCTGCCGATGACCTTCGCCGCTTCTTTGATGAGTTGGGGATTCTTAAAAGCAGCAGAGTTGATAAATACTTTATCCGCCCCGGTTTTAATCACTTCTTTCATATCCGTCACATTCGAAAGTCCTCCCCCGACGGTAAAGGGAATACTCAGTGAGCGGGCAACGGAGGTTGCCAGGGCTTTCAAAATCCCCCGTTTTTCGTGGGAAGCGGTGATATCGAGAAAGACAATCTCGTCAACCCCCTGTTCTTCATAAACAACAGCTGATTCCACCGGATCGCCCACCTCCCGGATATCTTCAAACTGAATGCCCTTGACCACCCGACCGTCTTTGATATCCAAGGCGGCAATAATGCGTTTGGACAGCATCTACAGCACCCCCTTCAACTGTTCACAGGTTAATGTTCCTTCTAACAGAGCCCTGCCGATCACCACACCGGAAAACCCCATCTTGTCGGCCTGCCGAATGTCTTCAAGGGAAAAAACCCCGCCGGCATAAATAACCTCTTTGCCTTTCCAGAACTGCTGAAAATCCGAAATACCGCCGTTGGTACCGTCCTTTTCGATATCGGTGAAGATAAAACGGGAAAAATTGTTTTTTAACCCTTCAAACGTTTCCTCGAGCGTCAGGCCGGATTCCTCCAGCCATCCCGCCACAGACACTTTCCCCTGTCTGGAATCCAGGCTTACCGTCACCGAGTCAAACTCCTGCGTCAATGCCCTGACAAACTCCGTATCAAAGGCCTTTGTGCTGATGATGACATGCGTTATTCCGGCTAAATAAGCCTTCCGAATGGATTCAATCGTTCTCAAGCCACCGCCGTACTGGATCTTCAGTCCGGTTTGTTCAACAATCTCCCTCACTGTCTCCAGGTTCTTTGTTTCACCTGAAAAAGCACCGTCCAAGTCGATAATATGCAAATGATCAAAGTGCCTGGCGTACGCTTTGGCAATGTCGATGGGATCGCCGTATATCTTTTTTTGTTCCTTTTGTCCTTTATAAAGCCTGACGGCTTGTTTATCGATTAAATCGATAGCCGGATATATCGTCATGATGTCACCTCTTTTGAATTGAGAGTTATTCAGCAGCTCTTAAAATCATTCACCCCGTTGCAAGCCTGCTCGGAAGAACTCCTACAAATCGCTTAAGAACCACTTTAAAAAAGCCTTGCCTGTTTTCCCGGATTTTTCAGGATGAAATTGCACCCCAACGACGTTGTCTTTTTTGACCGCTGCACAAAAGCGTACGGTTTGCTCTCCCACGTGCTCGCAGATCCCGAATTCATAACCTCTTCCCCTGTGGGGTAGATAATAGGAATGAACAAAATAGAAATAGGGCTGAGTCGGCAGTTGTTCGGTCAACTGCTGTTCTTTGAAGGTCACACTGTTCCAACCCATATGCGGGGTCTGAACACCCTGAAACTTCACGATGTTACCATCCAAAAGGCCCAGGCCTTTTTCTTGGCCCTCTTCACTGCCTTCAAACAGTAACTGCATCCCCAGGCAAATGCCCAGAAAGGGGCGACCGCTGGCGATAAAGTGCATAATCGGCTTTCGGTATCCGTCCATCTTCTGGGCAATTGCGTCAAAAGCTCCCACACCGGGCAAGACAATTCGCCGGTATTGATCGATTGCTTGCGGAGATTGTATCATATCCGCATCCAATGCCCGGCAGACGCTGGCAAAATTTCCCACTCCCAGATCAATGACCCCCGTCTGTCTCATCACAAAATGCCTTTCGTGCTTTGCACACTCTCAACTGCGGATAAAGCTTGCAACAGTGCCTTTCCCAATCCTTTGAAAGCCGCCTCGATGATGTGGTGGGCATTGATCCCCGCCAGTTGGCGGATGTGGATGCATGCGTCAAATGCCCTGGAAAAACCATTTACAAACTCCCTGAACAAACCCACTTCAAACCCGTTTTCAGTCTCCCGGATATCCAAATCAAGAGAAACATGACTTCGTGAGCAATCCAGAGCAACCAGAACCAGCGCCTCATCCATGGGCACAATCACATGACCGAATCGGGCAATCTGTCCTCTGTCCGTTTGCCTGGCTAAAAATTCGCCGATGGCGATCCCACAGTCCTCCCACAGATGATGCCGAAGGTCGGATTCGGCGGTTATTTCTACGGGAAGACCCATATAAAAAAACAGTGAGTTGAGCAGGTGATCCAAAACCACGTCTTTCGTGTTTATGGACAATTCAGCGGAATGGGTTACATGTATATCGGTTTCATACGTTTTTCGGTTCATCGCCTCACCTCCATAGCTTTTCTGTGATGTACCAGCCCCTCAATCGTGGCCATCCGAATGCCCAGCTCACGGTCGGCCATGAATTCATCCCTTGAAAGACTCGCAAGGGTCATCTTCCGCTGAAAATCTCCTACGGTCAGGACAGAAGAGAAGCGAGCTGCACATCCGGTGGGCAGCACATGATTGGATCCCAAAAAATAATCGGCGCTGGGAACGGGGGTGTATTGGCCCAGATAAACGGCTCCCGCAGTATTGATCTTTTCTGCCAAAGCCATGGGCTCGCTCGTGATGATCTCAAGATGTTCCGGGGCAATCTGATTAGCCCTTTCAACACAATCTTCCAGGTTATCAAAGAGCAATGTGTTAATCGTGGGATCGGCACAATAATCGTGCAGCGTGCTTGAAGTCGTCAATAGCCAGGCCCGGCTGTCTGCTCCGTGCTCCCGTTGGGAAAGCAGATCCTCTTTCACGTATTCGGGCGCAGCCGTATCATCGGCAATCACGCAAATCTCGGAGGGACCCGCCAGCGAGTCAATGCCCACCCGGCCGTAAACCTGACGTTTGGCTTCGTTGACAAAGGCATTGCCCGGTCCGAAGATCTTGTCCACCGCCTCCATGCCTGCCCCGTAAGTCATGGCGCCGATGGCTTGGACACCGCCGAGTTTATACAATTCACCGACCCCGAATTTCTCTGCGATGTAAATAATCAGCGGGTGAATCGTACCCTCTTTGGGCGGTGTGCACACCACGATTTCCTTCACCCCTGCCAGCTGGGCCGGAATGAGTGTCATTAAAAGGGTTGAGGGAAGGGGCTTGCCGCCCGGCACGTAAATGCCCACCCGTTGGATAGGCCTTGTGACCAGACCGAAAACCGAATCGCCTTTACGATACACATCATCAGTTCCCCGTTGCCTTTGGTGGTATTCGATCAGTCTTTGGCTGATTCGTTCCACGACTTGCTGATCATATTCAGACACTGCCTGCGCCATTTGCCATTCAGCTTCGCCAAGGGATAGTTCTCCGGTGTACTGGTCAAATCTTTCCGAATAATTTTTCACAGCAGATAGTCCATTGGATTCAATATCCTCCAAAATCTCTCTTACGGCTTTTTTCAGATCCACGATTTCACCTTCTTTTTATTGTTTTTATTCTTTTTATTTCATTACCTTCGCCAAGCGTTCCACCAAATCGTTGATTTCTTCAAATTTAGTCTTCTGAGATACCCGGTTCACGATAAGCCGTGCGCCAACCTCTCTGATCACATGGATTTCCTTCAAACCATTAGCCCGAATGGTGTTGCCGGAATCCACGATATCCACAATGGCGTCTGCGATGCCGATCTTGGGTGCCAGTTCCATGGAGCCGTGGAGTTTGATGACATTCACATCGATTCCGGCATCGGCAAAAAAGACCTTGGTCATGTTGGGGAACTTGGTGGCAATGCGGTAATTGGTCATCTGCTCAATGCGGATGGTTTTTTCTTCCGGGACAATGACGCTTAATCGGCATTGCCCGAAAGGCAGTTCAAGGGGCACAAATACATCAGCGGTTAGTTCATCGATCACATCACTGCCAGAAATCCCCATGTCTATGCCGTTTTCGACAAATACCGGCACATCAAACACCCTGGAAAAAATCCAGTTAAACCCGTCACCCCTAACGATGAGTTCTCTATCCTGTGGTGCTTTCACCTGAACCCCTATTTTCTCCAATAGCACGGCAGCCTTGTTCATCAGACGCCCTTTGGGAAGCACAAAGTTGATCATTTGTTTGCCACCTCCGTTTTCCCTTCATCCAAACGACACAACTGCGCCAAAACGGACAAATCCAGCGCAAACCCGAAACAATCCTGACCATGATAGCTGTATTGACCGCCTCCGCCGATCATCCGGCTGTGATTGCGGGTGTATATCTCGATCACGAGATCATCGTAATAATCAAAATGCCTCAGAGTACCAAAATCAACCATCATGCAATCATCGTTCACCTCAGAGATAATCGAGTCAATCATGGGATCCGAGCAGGTTTTCCCACGCTTTTGCAGCAGTTCCATCAACTCCCTGCGAGCCGGCTCGGAGATGTTCATGGATCCCATGGAACTGAAACTGCGCTTTTCGATGGCTTCATACACTCCATCTCGGTCCAGGCTGTAGCGTTCAATCAACTCCCGCCATTTTTTCAGCGAACCGATATCGATCATGAAATCACTGATACCCAGCCTGTTTAAGATGGACTTACAAGCCCTGATCTGCTGGATGATCTTGTCTGCCATATTCGTTTTCCCCCCGATCCATTCGGCACCAATCTGCCAACTCCCTTTGGGAGATGACTCCAACACCTCGGAAACGTAGAAGACCTTCAACTCCTCCTCTTTGATAATCGAAGCCAACAAATGAGAAGTGACATCCGGCTTGATCACATAAAATTCATTGTTAAAAGCTGTTTTGAGTCCCCCCCTTAACTCCGGGGTAAATTTATCCATGGCGGGCAGAAAAATCTCGGAATAATCCAGTTCATAAAAGATTTCCCGAACGATCTTAACCACCTTTCCCAATTTAAAAGACTTGCTGACGGTATCTTTATACACGATATCCTCCTTCTTATTTCAGATAAAAAAAAAGGCCGGTGCTTTCGCACCGACCTCATTCGCCTTATGTCAACATCACAACAACGATAAAACATCCGGCGGTGCGGATTGATAAAGGTTGCTATGATGATGATGCCATTTTTTGTTGGTTACAAGTCGGTTGATCATAAAATCTTCTCCCGTCAATTTTGTGTATTATACCACACCGATTTGATTTTTGAACATGATAGGAAAAAAACACGCCAATCACAACAAATCAAAAGCGTTGGTGTTATGCGAGATAATGTTATATAATATCAAAACAGAATGATTTGCACACAAACCCGCTTGGGCATTTTTTGACGATAATGAATGGATAAATAAAGGGACAAAAAGCAACAAATATACCCAAAAAAGAGGGATTTAATGCCATACAATAAAGACATGGAAAAATATGAATGGATGCTGCAAGCTCCTAAAACAAATCAACAAGCTCCCGAAGAACAGTATTACGGTGATCTCACCCTGCTCAATACAGATCGGACAATCCTTGATACAGTCGGGAAAGAAACACTGAAAAAGATCGCCAAAGATTCCATTGACCTTTTGGAGACTTCGGTTGCCGTTTACGAAAAAAACGGGGATTATGCCATGGGGATTTTCACCTCCGGCTGGTGCCGTATGATGGACGCAGCTTCCAGAAGGCTCTGCGTCAGCTGCTCCAACAGCCAAGCCCTTGAAAGCGGGAAATGGATTTGCCATGAAAGCTGTTGGAATTTTTCAAAAAGGGCTTTGGAAAGCGGAGAAATCGTCGATGAAAAATGTGATGGCGGAATCCATATATACGCCATCCCCATCTTCTCAGAAAACCAAACCATCGGTGTTCTGAGTGTTGGTTACGGCAATCCGCCCGAAGATGACAAAACACTGAAAAAGCTGGCCAAAGAATACAACATCCCCTTGGAAGAAATTCGTCAAAATGCGATGGCTTATCAAAAAAGACCCTTGTATATAGAAGAAATGGCCAAAAACCGGATGCGCTCCTCTGCCGAACTCATCGGATTAATTTATCAGAACAGAAAAGAGGAACAAGCCCTTAAAGAAACACAGAGAAATTATGAACTGGCCGTCGAAGCCACCGAACTGGGAACCTGGAGATGGAACATTCAAACGGGTGAAAGCACCATTGACGAGCACTGGGCAAAAATGATCGGATACGAATGGGAAGAACTGCAGCCGTTTACCTTTGAAAAATGGAAACAGCTCCTCCATCCGGATGATATCGAAAGATGCCTATACAAAATCAACGAACATCAGTTCTCCAAAGATGAACGGTATGCCTGCCTATTCAGAATGAAACATAAACAAGGCCACTGGATTTGGGTTCAGGACAAGGGAAAGGTGTTTGAACGAACACCGGATGGCAAACCGCTCATCATGTATGGCACCCATCAGGATATTACCAAAACAAAAGAGGCAAATGAAGAACTGGAGCGCTTTTTCTCCCTCAACTTAAATCTACTTGGTATTGCCGATATGGAGGGGAATTTTCTCAAACTCAACAAAGCGTGGGAAGACTTGTTAGGTTATCAAGTAGAAGAACTTCAAAAACGAAAAATTTTTGACTTCATCCATCCCGATGATATCGAAAGTACTTTAAAAGCAGTTTCTGAACTAGACAAACAAAAAAGCGTGACCAATTTCATCAATCGATATCGTACGAAAGACGGCAATTACCATTATTTGGAATGGTATGCTAAGCCTTATGGCAAACGGATGTATGCAGCCGCACACGATATCACACAAAAGATTCTGGATGAGCAGGCCCTTCGTGAAAACAAAGAAAAATACCGCCTAATGATTAAAAACTCCCCAGTAGGCATCTTTAGTTTTGATGAAAACGGTGTTTTAACGGAAGTCAACGACAGTTTCGTTCACATCATCGGGTCAACAAGAAAGGCTTTAATCGGTTTAAACATGCTGAAGCTGCCTGACAAATCGCTGGTAAACGCTGTCAAAAGGGCATTAAGCGGTCAACAGGGTTATTATAATGATGAATACCATGCTGTAACATCTGAAAAAAAAGTGCATGTTCGTGGTGTTTTCAGCTCTATCACAGATGATGAGGGGCGTTTCGTCAGCGGCATCGGGATTATCGAAGACATCTCCGATCAAAAAATGGCGGAAAAGGCCCTCATAAAAGCCAAAGAAGAAGCGCAAGCTGCAAACCATGCCAAAAGCGATTTTCTAGCCAGTATGAGTCATGAAATCAGAACCCCCATCAACGGGGTAATCGGATTTAGTGATCTGTTAAAATCCACACCGTTAAATGACACCCAAAAAGAATATAATGACATCGTCCGGCAATCGGCAAATTCATTGTTGAGTATTATCAACGATATTTTGGACTTTTCAAAGATTGAAGCGGGGAAATTTAAATTACAATACGAAAAAACCAACCTTTACGATACCATCGATTCCGCATTAAACTTGCTCAATTACAAAGCCCTGGAAAAGAACATTGATCTGATGCAAAGTATCTCAAGGAATGTCCCCGAATACGTCGAAACCGATCCCTTACGCCTGAGACAAATATTGTTGAATCTATTGAGCAATGCCGTCAAATTCACCGAACAGGGAGAAGTTGAGCTCATCATCAGAAAAATCTCCGAAAAACCTTACAGTAACCTTGTAACCCTTTACTTTGCCGTTCAAGACACAGGCATCGGCATCAAAGAAGAACATCTTCACAAGATCTTAGAACCCTTTAATCAAGGCGACAACATCAACGCAAACAAATTTGAAGGGACAGGACTGGGTTTGGCCATCACCAAAGGACTCTTGGAAAAAATGGGGAGCCGGTTGAAAGTAGAAAGCACCTTTGGGAAAGGCAGCACCTTCTCATTTGAACTGGAACTCAAATATCACCAAGCCAAGCCAAAGGAGGTTCCCATCATGAATGAGAAAACAGGAACGGAAGCAGAACATCCTCCATTCGACACATCTGGGAAAACGGTTCTCATCGTAGAAGA
>DAOTHY010000051.1:4826-15262 GCA_035447925.1 Thermotogota bacterium | reverse complement strand
GCAGAGAGAACTGTTTGTTAGTTATTTCGAGAGTTGGACGAAAAAGGTGCTGCCGATCAGCCATTTGGATTCAAAACGGACTGTGTAGCCACTGATTTCGCATAGGTATTTGACTAAGGGTAGTCCCAAGCCGGAGCCTTGGGCGTGTTTGAAGGATTCGGTTCCTCGGAAGAATCGTTCAAAGATCCGGATTCGTTCTTCTTCACGAATACCGATACCGGTATCTTTGATACTGATGAGACGGTCTGTGAAGATGCAGGTGATGGTGGAATCAGGATGAGAATATTTGATGGCATTGGAGATGAGGTTTCTCAATATGGTGTAGATGATAAACCGGTCCGCTTTGATCGTTTGGACCTGGCAGTCGACAATAACTTGGATGTTTTTGGCATCAAGTTTTTTCTGATAATCCGAGACAACTTCTTCAATGACTTTAACCGGCTCGAAGATTTCATAGCGCAGGGAGTAATTGCCAAATTCCGCCTGTGTCAGAAGTGATAACTGGGAGATGATTTTTTCCAATTTTTTCAACGATTTTAGCGTTTTATCGATTTTTTTTATGCTTTCTTCATCTTTGAAATTGGAAAAATCCTTCAGCATTTGAACATTGCCCAAGGCAACGGAAAGGGGTGTTCGCAGTTCGTGAGAAATGGACATCACCACATCTGATTTGACCGTTTTTAAATGAGCCTCTTCAGAGAGATCGATGATGAACAGGAATTTCGTTTGCGAATCGTAGATAATTCTGGAGTATTGTGAAATATCAGTCAGGAAATAGAGATTGGTTTTTGTTTCATAATCCTGGGATAAAATAATAGCCCGTGTCAGTTGGTCAATATCATCAAAGCTGATACAAGAAAAGATATCATGATCGATTTTAAAACCCATCTGTGACGCCTGCCGATTACAATCCTTTACCGTCATGTGCTCCATTCTCACAACGGCATCACGCATAGCGTTCAGGGTATTTAATCTCATGTGGGGTTCTCTCCCGCCTTCCTGTTGAATTTGTATCCGGCGTTTCTCAAGGTTTTGATCCATTCTTTGCCCACCTTAGTCCGGATGGCACTCACATGGACATCTATCACCCGGTCACTAATATAGTCATCATCATACCATATTCTGTCGATTAATTCCGTTCGGGAAAAAACCTTTTTAGGGTGAGAAGCCAACAGATAAAGAATTTCAAATTCTTTGACGGTTAAATCCAGGTTTTTGTTGTTCATGATGACTTCGTAGTTTTCCGGGTTAATTTTTAAATCACCAAAGGTCATGGTTTTATCTTCATGACTGATTCTTTTCAGTAGTGAGCGAACTCTGGAAATAACCTCTCTGGGATTGAAAGGTTTGGGGATATAATCATCAGCTCCTGAATCGATTCCAAATATTCTATCTCGGTCCGTTCCCCTGGCTGAGATGATGATGATGCCCACTGTCGGATATTTGGACCGAATAAAAGGAATTTCATCCACCGAATCCCCGTCAGGCAGCATGATATCCAGTAAAAGAATATCAGGCTTTGATTTTTCCAATTCTACCGTCATCTCGTGGAGACTTTGTGCTTCAGCTATCTCATAATGCTCCACTAACAGATAGGTCTTTAATATATCTCGAATATCCGAGTCATCTTCAACAATCAGGATCGACGCCATCGTTGTCACTCCTTTATTTTAAACCGATCTAGTTTTTCATTCCCGTTCTGTTATTTTTTTGCTTTTTTCTAATCCTGTCTTTTAACCGCTTCCATTGGTTGTCCTTTAGCCTTTTTCTTCATTCCCGTTTTTCTCCTGTTTCATCTGCTTAATGACCGGTTTGAGTTCATTACCCGTTTCGATATAGTAAATCTCGCTGCATAGGTTCTTGACATGGTCGGAAATTCTTTCCACATCCCTTGCCATCAGGGTGTACAGGATGATCGTTTCGGAATTCAGTTTTTCGGTTTTATTTAATTCATTCATTTTTACATACAGTTCTTCTTCCAATCGGTCGACCTGTTTGTCACGAATAAAAATCTCTTTGACCAGATTGAGATTGCGGTCTCCAAAGGCTGTAAAAGCATCTTTTGTCATGTCGATGGAGATTCCGATCATCTCTTTCATCTCTTTCGGCGGGTCGTATTTTTCATGAATGCCTTTGATCGCCAAAGTCTTTTTTGCAATGTTATGAGCCAAGTCGGCAATTCTCTCCAGGTTGTTGGCAAATTTAATCATGGTGATCACATATCTCAGGTCTTTTGCCATAGGATTGAATCTTGCGATGATTTCGTAGACAGTTTCCTCTATCTTTCGGTTGAGGTCATCGATGGGATCATCCAAATCTAATACCCTTTTTGCAAGTCTTTCGTCAGCGTCTTCGATGGATTGAACCGCCATTTTGTACAGTTGCAACACCAGCGATAGCATTTTTGAGATTTCAGCCTTTAACAACAGTGTCTGATTTTCATAATGAATTCCGTTTACCATTTTGTTCCCCCTTAACTTACCTTTCCGGTCAAATATTCTTCGGTTCTTGGATCTGCCGGTTGCTTAACGATTGCAGAAGTTGGTCCGTATTCAACCATATCGCCCTGATACATGTATACCATATAATCCGATATTCTCACGGCCTGAGCCAGGTTATGCGTCACGATGATAATGGTGTAGGTATTGACCAATTCTTCCACCAGATTTTCGATATGTTTGGTGGCAATGGGATCCAAAGCGGAAGTGGGTTCATCCAATAAGATCACTTCAGGGTCAACGGCCAATGCCCTGGCAATGCACAATCTCTGCTGTTGTCCGCCAGACAGGCTCCAGGCGGATTTTTTTAAGTCATCTTTTACCTCCGAGAATAAAGAAGCCTGTCGCAGTGATTTTTCCACAATCTCATCCAAATCCGTTTTTTTCTTTGTACCGTGTAGCTTCGGGCCAAAGGCAATATTATCGTATATCGACATGGGGAAAGGGGTGGGTCGTTGAAAGACCATTCCCACTTTTTTTCTAAATTTTGTCAGATTAATCCCTTTAGAATACACATCCTGCCCTTCAAAAAGGATCTTTCCCTGGGTTCGGTAAACGGGGATTTCATCGTTCATTCGATTAATGCTGCGCAACAGCGTTGATTTCCCGCAGCCTGAAGGACCGATGATGGCCGTTATCTTATTTTTTTCGAAGGCCACGTTGATATCCTTTACCCCCACCTTTTCTCCATAATAACCTGAAAAGTCTTTGATCTGTATGAGTGGATGTCCTATTTGATCGTTCATTATATTATCCTCCAATATCTATTGTAACGCATTTATTCGTTGATTGTATTGGTTATTGTCATTCTTCTGAGTCATTTTCCAACATCGATTCAGGCAAATCATTTCTCTTTGCCTAATCTTTTTCTTAAGGCAAAGGCAAAAGAATACAGAATTAATACAAAGATCATTAAAACCGAAATGGTCCCCTTTGCCATCCATTGCGCATTTTCACCGTATGCCATGGTGATGTAATAAATATGCGTGGGCATGGTCATGGTGGGATCGAAAACGCTTGAAGGCATCGATGTGGCGTAGAAGATTGCCCCGGTCAATAAAACCGGTGCCGTTTCTCCGATCGCTCTACCTCCTCCGATGAGGACAGCCGTTAAGATCCTCAATTTGGCATAGGGGATCAGTACTTTAAAAATGACTTCTGTTTTATTGGCTCCTAAAGCGTATGCGGATTCTCGAATATCCCTGGGAATAGAACTGAGGGCTTCTTGAACAGCGGATGAAATCACCGGCAACGTCATGATAGACAAGGTCAGACTGCCGGATAGGATAGATGTTCTGAATCCGAAGGCAATGGAAAAAAGTGCCAAACCAAATAGGCCGTATACAACTGAGGGAACGCCTGCCAATGAGGTGATGGCCGTTAAAATCACTTCAGCACTTTTAGAATTTCTGCCGTATTCAGATAAATAGATACCCGTCATCATCCCAATGGGGATAGCAATGAGCATTGTCAGGGACAAAATATATAAACTGCCCAGAATCGCCGGAAAAATACCACCTGAGGTCATGCCGCCAAGCGGTGGTTTAAAGAAAAAATCCAAGCTAAAATAACGCATGCCGTCCAATATGGTGGTTGCAAAAATGGCAATCACAACCAAAAAAGCCGCATAGCTGATGATTCGAAATACCGTTGATATGATCAAGTCTGTTTTCATCCTATCATCCTTTTCACTTACACGTGTTTGTTCTTTGAAATGATCAAACGGGCACTAATGGTCAACAGGAATGAAAAAACCAAAAGGATCAACCCGCAGAAAAACAAGACGGAATAGTGAACACTCCCCGTCGCCACTTCTCCCATCTCACTGGCGATGGTTGCAGTCAGAGGTTTTACCGGGTCAAACAGTGATCTGGGGATGATGGCTGCTCCCCCGGACACCATCAACACGACCATCGTTTCCCCAATGATGCGGTTCACCGTCAGGATGACGGCATTTAAAATTCCTGAAATTGCAGCTCGTGATACCACTTTGAATCCGGCAGTCAATCGTGTGGATCCTAAAGCCAATGCCCCTTCTTTTAAAGACCGATCGACCGATTGCATGGCCTCCTGCATCAGAGATGCGGTATACGGTAAGGACAATATTGTCAAACCCAATGAGGCGATGAGGATATTTTCCGGTGTGTAGATATTCAGTTTAAAAGACAAAGGTGCCACATATACCAGCATAAACGCCCCGATGATAACGGATGGAACCCCAGAAAGAAGATCAATCGCTGATTTGATCACTCTCACTTCCGAAGCAGATGCGTATTCAAACAGGAAAAAGGCGATGATATAACCCAGCGGTAACACAAATAAAGCGGTTAAACCCGTTATGTATAGCGAACCCACCAACATAGCCAGGATACCGAATTCGGGATCAAAACTATTGGTGGGATACCAATACACACTTGTAAAAAGCTCTGCCCCGACATTTGTCAGGGCAGGTATGGATTCATTGATGATGAAAGAGGTGAGTATGACAAGTATAATGATCCCGGAAAAGGCGATGGTATTAATCAGTGTGGTATTGAGATGATATTTTAACGTTCTTGCGGTCAATTTCTTTTCACCATCCATTACGATGTCAGATTTTATTGACTATCCATCTACTGTCCCTCAATCATTCCTCGTTGAAGGGCGAATGATTGAGGGATTCAGTTATTCTTATTTGCCGTATGCGCCTACGTAACCGGCCTGATCAACGAGTTCCTGTCCTCTTTTGCTTAAACCGAAGGTGATATAACGTTTTACGTCTCCGGTCTCAGGGAAACCCTCTGTGGCATCTACCCACATGAACAGGGGTCTTGAAAGGTAGTATTCACTGGTGAGTATGGTTTCAATGGAAGGCATAATTCCTTCAAGGGTCAAAACCTTAACCTTGTCGTTGACATAGCCATATCCGGTGTAAGCGATAGCGTATGGATTCTGTGCAATGCTATCAATTTCCAGTTGTGTGGATTCCACCATCCTGGCTCTGGGATCCATTCTTTCACCGTTAAGTATTTTGCCTTCAAAGGTCTCATATGTTCCTGAAGCGGTGTTTCTGGTGTAGAAAATAATAGGCTGATTGGGAAGATTGGGATTGAGCTGTGACCATCTGGTAATTTTTCCGGTGTAAATACCTTTCAGCTGTTCAACAGTGATGTTGTCTAATTGATTGTCTTTGTTGACAACGATGGCAATCCCGTCATATCCGACTACAAAAGGAATGAAGAATTTACCTTCTTCGTTCATCCTGTCTAATTCTTTATCCTTTATCCATCTGCTGGTGTTGGCAATGTCTGCTGTTCCGTTGAAAAGAGCGGTGAATCCTGTTGTAGATCCCGCACCCTCCAAGGTGATTTCAATATCCGGATACATTTCCTTTAATTCTTCAATCCAAAGTTGTGAAACCGGGAAAACTGTGTTTGAACCTTTAATAGCCATCGTTCCTGCAAATCCAATCAATGCGACTGCGATCATCAATAGAACCAATAATACTTTTCTCATTTGAAAACCTCCAGTTTTTTAGTGTTCTTTCTTTTCACACTGAAAGTTTAAACCGGTAATTTTCACTGGATATTTTTTTTTATTAAGAAATGTTAAGAAGGAGAAAAAGAAGTTTTTTTGAAAACCACGGGAATAAAAACGGCGTTTCAAACACTATGGTAAAAGTAACTTATGGCTTAGAGTCCGGTGATCAGCGTTTTGAATATCAGTCTTTTTTTAGTTTTATCCAGATCCTTGAGTTTAAATTCCGTTCTTGTCAAACATCCCAATGACCAGATTTCCCGAAACTTCTCTTCGATAGTCTCCGCTGGCTCTGACATCAGTAATGGGTTTGACAATGGCTTTGGCCTTTTGAGCAAGAATCTGTGCGGTCTGTTCTGTAAAAGACATGCCCAATGCCATAGCTTCGATTTCATCTGCTCGAATCACTGTCGGGGCAACCGAACCAAAGGCGATTTTCAGGTTTAAGAACATGTCTTTTTTTAAGGTGTAGATGGCACCCATGCTTGCAATAGAAATGGCCATGGCCTTTCTCTGACCCACTTTTTTAAAATAATGCACACAGTTGTTCGGGCATTTTGGGATCAGGATGGAATGGATGTATTCCCCTTTTTCGAGGATTGTTTTTCCGGGTCCTATGATAAAATTATCGATTCGAACTGTTTTTTCAGAGCCTGCACTGCGTATGACCAACAACGCATCCAGTAAATACATGGCTAAAACGGCATCTCCTGCAGGAGAAGCGTTCACGATATTACCGGTAATGGTTCCCCGATTCCGTATCTGAGTGGAGCCAATTTCACTCAGGGTTTTTTGTAAAATGGGAAATTCTCTGACAACCATCTCATTGGAGAGAATCTGAGAATAAGTAGCCCGAGCAAATATTCTGATGGCATTCCCTTCATCGATTATTTGATCCATTTGGGTCAATTGATCCAGACTGACCAGTTTTGTAGCTGATAAACCTCTTACTCGGTTGCGAACAACGATATCCGTTCCACCGTTTAAGATGATGGCATTTTCATCCAATTGTTCAAAAAGCTCTTGCTCATCCCTTGGAAATACAAGCTCAACGTCTGTCATTTTCTCACCTTCAACCATTCGGCTTTCGTTAAATCTTTTTGCTCAGATCAATTCCGTTTCTTTCCAATACGGTTAATACCTTTTCCTTGTCAATGGGTTTGGTGATGTAATCATCGCATTTGTTTTCAAAAGATTTGACAACGGTATCAAAATCCGACAAGGCCGTTGTCATGATGATTTTGCACTTTTTCAGCTGGTTTTTTTTCTCATAATTACGAATATCATTTAACAGTGCTTGTCCATCCTTTTCGGGCATCATAATGTCCAGAAAGATATAATCGTATGGATTTGATGATTCACGGGCTTCAATAAATTTATTCCATCCTTCTTTGCCATCATTTGCCGTATCACAATTAAAAAAATCCTTTACAAAGTAATAAAGGATATTCACAGATACCGTATCATCTTCCACAATCAAGGCTCTCATTCTTAATCACTCCTTGTATAAATCAATCATTGTGTTCTTTTTTAAAACAAACGCTTCTATATCATACCATTTTTTTGGCTGTTTTTGTTTCTCTGTTTTATTTTCCAGGTGTATAATACATCAAGCATTCGAAAAAGGGCGTGATTTATGATACATATTTTTGAAAAAATTCTCTTTTTTCTACCATTCTTCATCCTGATAATGGTCAGCACACTTTTTTTTATGCTGTCATTCAGTGCTTTTTCTCAAGGCACTCTTTTTCAACAGATTCTCGGTTTTATTATTCAAAATATCCCAACGATGATCCTAATCGCTTTGATTATTATATCAAAAAGACACCCCAAATGGGGGGGTGCCCTTTTAATCATCATCTGGCTGTTCTTTCTTTTTTTCTTTCACGCCTATGAAAATTTATCTCTTTTTTTTATGATCATTCCGATCCTGATCGCCGGTCTGCTGTTTTGGGTTCAGGATACGCTGTCTAATTGACTCAAATCAGTTCAATCATCTTGTTCTTGCCCATCATCTCATGCGTAAGCGGACCATACGAGATGTTGTTGATCTTGACACCTGTCTTTTCTTCGATAAACGTCATGTATTTCAAAAAGTTGATGTGCTGTGTATTGGGCCATCCCTTAAGCGTTTCGTAAATTGGTTTGGCAACAAAAAAATCATACGATGAGGATGGGATTTCCTTAATCTTTCCGTTGACGTCATAAGCCACACAGATTTTAATCTCATCCATTCCATTGAGAACATCCGCTTTTGTAATCACAAATTCCGTCAATCCTGATCGCAATCTGGCATATCTCAGAGCCGGTAAATCCAGCCATCCTACTTTTCTCGGTCTTCCGGTTGTGGCACCGTATTCATTTCCTTTTTCCCTCAGCTCACCCGCTTTGACCGCATCCGTTTCTTCAGTGGGATAGGGCCCCTCACCTACCCGAGTGGTATAAGCTTTCAAAACCCCCATTACCGAATCCAACTCAAACGTTGAAAATCCAACCGCTGAAACACCATGTGCCATACATGAACCAGATGTCACAAAGGGATAAGTTCCAAAATCCAAATCTAGTAAAACACCTTGCGAACCTTCGAATAACACGGTGGTATGCCGGAAAACATCGGCCATATCAACGGCACTGGCGATATTCACATTCATTTTTTCTAATTTTTTTCTCAATTGCATCAGGTATTCAAAGACCTGCTTGTCATCCATCTGGATTTGTCCGTTGTACATCTTCATCTTGAGTTTATAAGCACTTTTTAATCTTTTTTGCAACATTTCTTCATCTAATAAATGGTAAAACTTGATCCCTTCACGAGAAACCTTATCAGTATATGCCGGCCCGATTCCCTTTCGGGTTGTTCCGATAGGGTCATCCCGCCAGCTTTCGAAAATGGCATCTTCCTGCTTATGCCAGGGCAACACCAAAAACACCTCTCGGTCGATGTGGATTCTTGATGAAAAACCCGGATGATCTTTTTCAATGATTTCAATTTCATCAATCATCTGTTCCAGATCAATCACCATACCGGCTCCCAGAAACGCCTTTGAATCACTGTCTGGCGAAATAGACGGCAGAATGTGATTCACGTATTTTTTGTCATCCACATAAATCGTATGTCCGGCATTGGCTCCGCCTGAAAAACGGACAATCCATTCATACTCTTTGGCAAAATAATTAACCACTTTGCCTTTTCCCTCATCACCCCATTGGGCGCCTACTATAGCGAGTCTTTTCATCTTTGACCTCCTCATCTATATCAAATGGGGCATTAAAAGGCTCCGCCTCCGCCGCCTCCTGAACCGCCACCGGCTCCACCAGCACCTCCTGAAAAACCGCCGCCTCCACTACCGGAAGAAGCCTTTGCAACGGTCTGCAATGCCACGTTTCTAATGGATCCAATATTGTAACCTAAACCATATCCATAGGCACTGTACAAAAGACTGTGATTACTTTGCATTTCCCATTGTTCTTTGGGAACTAATTTTTTCAACGCCTGTTCCACTTTATCTGCAATACCAAAAGCCGTAGCGTAAACCAAGAATTCCTCCCAAACGATAACTGAATCCGGGGGATATTCAGACATGAGTGAAAATTCTTCTAAGAATTTTTTTAAATTGATCCATTTTCTATAATATGTTAATCCCTCTTTTGACCATTTTCCAAAAACATCCTTAGGAAGAAAGAGAACGATCAACGCTGTGAACAGATAAAAGCCCGAATAAATTGCAGCTAACATTTGAAGGTCGGCCGTGGGTTCACCAATCATAATCGGCGTTATAACGATACCGGCAATCACCAATACAATCCCCAATAGAATGGCAAAGATATACCCGGTGGTCTTAAAATATCCCCTTGCTTGTACGTTGTCTTTAACAATGTTCTGATAAGCACTGTATTTGGTATTAAAAGCACTTGCTTTACTCTCGCTTTTTCTTAAATCCTTTTTCAAATCATTGAAATTTAATGAACCATTCTGTGAATAACCCTTCAGAAAGTTAAAGAAATAAGATTCACTTTCAGATAAATCGGCACCGGCATGATCTTTTTTGAAAATGATCATATCTGCCGCCTTTTTCTGATTTGTCTGGTCAAAATCAATATAGTCTTGACGGTAAAGATTCAGCATCACGGCTGAAATACCATTGTTATCTACATTTCCGATGAGATTAACTACCGCACTGTTCACAAAGTCCGGTGAATCCTTTGAAGGCAATTCCCGCTCATACAAACCCTGATACTCAATCTCCGGTTCTTTTCCAAACACTCTGAAAATAACCAAAAGCAGCCCCAAAATCACAAAATACACGACAATGGGTACAATGATTTTCATGCTTCTTTGAATGTTATAGTCATTTTCCTCCGAAGAGATCGCTTTTAGGGTTAAAGAAGGATTTTTAACTGAATTTTCTATGGTTGGTTGAG
>DAOTHY010000051.1:3198-4726 GCA_035447925.1 Thermotogota bacterium | reverse complement strand
ACGTTTTTTGCCAGATAACTCACATGCAGTGTGTACGTTTTTCCATTAGGATCAATTTCTCGAGAAGATCCGTAAGGAGCAATCCATATACGGGCATTAAATTCCCTTTGATTATTTGTCAAAAACTCGACATAAGCATCCTTTTCCTCTTCGACCCAAATCCTAACGTTGCTGATTTCTACATATCTGGCCTGCGGCATTGTTCTAAAAAGGCCTCTGAAAGGCTTTCTCATAACATAGTGAATCGTCTCATGAACTTCAACTTCACCATTGTCTTTTACCGTTTGCTCGATTTGCGCCCAATCAATCACATATTTAGCCGACGTGAACCATTCACCATAATGACCGGTAATAAACTGAACGGCAATCAAGAGAACAAACGCAACAACACAAGCAATAATAACCCTTCCAGTGTTTTTCATCCAAAACCCTCCAACTCATCGTTGAAAAGTTGAAAAAAAATCCTTTTTTCTTCAACTTTCAACGGAATATAAAACCCGAAAAAACAGCTCCGTCGAAAAAAGGAACTCTCAACTCATGTTCATTTGATTATATCAGTCTCAAAAGATTTAAACAACTTTTAATCTTTGTAAATAGGATTATCGAATCATTCTTTCAGTTTTCACCAAATTTGTTCGTCTTACTAATTAATTCTTTTTCTCCGATAACTAGTTATAATAAAGACTTTTAAATCTTTTCGACGCATTATTTGTTGACTTACTAAGTATTCTAGTTTTTTATAGAAGAATAGAATCTAATACTCCCTTTCCGAAAATAAAAAAAAATCATCAACGTCTTAATACCCATATAGGGTATATAAAAAGGGGGAATCAAATTGCAAGGCAGCCTTCAAATGACAGCAACGGTTAGTTTTATTGCCGCATTCACCGGTGGATTATTAAGCTTCTTTTCTCCGTGCATCTTTCCGGTGCTGCCAGGTTATATCGGCTTTTTAATGGGAGACACCAAGTCTCAATGGACGAAAATAATCAAATCATTGGGATTTATCCTGGGTTTAAGTGTGGTTTTTATTGCATTGGGTGCATTATCCGGTCTTCTCGGATCTTTCTTGTCTGAATTTCAGTTTTGGATCTCTATTTTTGGAGGAGCCTTTATTATCATTCTTGCCTTATCTTACCTGAATTGGATTAAATTGCCAAGTATTACCTTGTTTAAAAGTCAAAATACCCAACGAAAGGCAACCGGTTTTTGGAGCGCCATGTTGTTAGGGATTTTGATCTCATTTGTTTGGGTTCCTTGTGTCAGTCCATTGTTGGGTTCCATATTAGTAATCGCAGCCAATTCCACAGATATGCTCAAAGGAACCGCATTGCTCACTGTTTATTCATTAGGCATGGGCATTCCATTATTTTTGTTAGCTATGTTTGTGGGAGTCATTTACAAATACATGCCCAAATTGATGCAATACGAAGGCATTCTGAAAAAGATAGGTGGCATTCTTCTCCTTATAGTCGGAATACTCATGATGACCGGTTATTTGAATCAATTACAACTATCGCTTTAAATT
>DAOTHY010000051.1:0-3098 GCA_035447925.1 Thermotogota bacterium | reverse complement strand
GGCGCATGCGTTGATGTTGATTTTTTGTACCGCCTGGATCATCATTTTAATCCTGTTTAAAAACAAACTTAATCGGTGTTCAACCGGGTTGTTTTTGATTCCTGCGATTGTATTTATGGTTTATATTACTTATTTACTCGGTAACTACTCGTATCATTCGATCTATTTTTCTTCCTATACCGCTGTCGTTTTTATCTTTGCCATTATCTACACGACTAAATGGCAGGCAACGGCCTTGCTTTACGTTTCAAGCGGTTTTTATTTACAGTTTTTCACCTCTTACGGAAAAACAGGACCCTCTACATATACGGTCGCTAATTTGACTACGGTTGGTGTTGTTCTAACACTTGCATGGTTCATGTCCAGAGTCATTTTTTTGATTTATAAAAATGAATATGAATACAGTCAGGAAATTTTAATAACTAAAAATGAACTAGAATCGGAAAAAATGGTCATCCAACAACTTACCGAACAGACCAACCATTTAAAGACTGACTGCAATAAACAAATAAACGAACGGACGCAAGAACTCAATCAGGCAAAGATGAGAGCAGAGGAATCCGACCGAACCAAAGCCTTGTTTTTGGCCAACATGAGCCATGAACTGAGAACCCCCCTTTCCGGGATTATCGGAACATTGGAAATTCTTTCCGATCAGGATTTGACGCTTCATGAAAAGGACAATTTGATTAAAATGGCCTTGGAATCTTCAGCTGAGTTAAAAAGGATTATCGATGAATTAATGGAAATCAGCCGATTGAGATCAGGGCATTTCGAGCTGTCTGAGATTTCATTTAATCCTCAGCAACTTTTTTTACAATCTGAAAAATTGTTTAAGCTTTCAGCCAATGAAAAAGGGCTGGATTTTAAATTGGATTATCAAAATCTACCTGAACGGATAATCAGCGATCCTAATCGAATGAAACAAATTGTGGACAATATGTTGGGCAACGCCGTAAAGTTTACCAACGAAGGTTTTGTTCACGCCCTCTTTCAAATCAAATCTGATCAATTGTCTGGCAGCTCGTTGGTCATTACCGTAAAAGATACGGGGATCGGTATGGATGATACAACTCAGAGAAGGCTTTTTGACTATTTTTACCAGGAAGACAATTCACTGAGGAAAAAATATACCGGCATCGGACTGGGTCTGACGTTGGTCAAACACTATGTACAACAGTTTGAAGGAAAAATCAGTCTTGATAGTATCAAACATCAAGGTACTCAGTTTCAAGTCATCATTCCAATCAAAATCTCCGAAAAGCCACAACAAGAAGAACAAATTCCAACTGATAAAAGGGCTTTAAAGGATTCATCGCTTACTATTTTAATCGCAGAAGATAATTATATCAACCGCTTCATACTAAGAAAAATCCTAAATGATCCTAACTTCAAGGTTTTAGAAGCTGAAAACGGAGAAAAAGCGGTTGAAAAGTTCAAGAGAAATCATGTGGATTTGATATTTATGGACATACAAATGCCCATTATGGATGGCTACGAAGCAATGGGAAAAATCCGTGAATGTCAACGGGAGAAACATGTTCCCATCATTGCAATTACAGGATATGCTTCTGTGGAAGATAAAAATCGGATCATGAGCATGGGTTTTGACGATTATTTGGCGAAACCCTTTGAAAAAGAAGATATCCTGCAATGCGTTAATAAATCACAAAGGGGAGAATATCATGACCAACAGAATAACCAGCATCACCAATAACATCATCAAATTGTGTGCCATTCCCAGCCCCACTGGTTTTACAAATACCATTGAAGGCCACTTGAAAACGCTTTTTAGTGAAATGGGATATACTGTTTATCAAACTAAAAAAGGAAGCATCCGAGTTAGATTGGGTGGAGAAGGCCACCCCTTACTCCTGTCTGCGCATATTGATACATTGGGAGCCATGGTCCGATCCATAAAAGATAACGGTAGGCTTCGTCTGGCAAAATTAGGTGGATTTCCCGAAAACAACATTGAAGGGGAAAATTGCATCATCCATACTAGAGAAGGTCGACAATATACTGGAACAGTACAGCTGACACATTCGTCAGTCCACGTCTACGACGATGTCAACACCCTTAAACGGGATGATACAACGGTGGAAGTGGTGATAGATGAATGTGTTAAAAATGCTCAAGATACTGAAAAACTGGGTATTATGGCAGGTGATGTTATTTCTTTCGATCCCAGAACAGTAGTGACTGAAGCAGGATTTATCAAAAGCCGGCATTTGGATGATAAGGCCAGTGCGGCCATCTTAATCGAGCTGGCAAAGGCCGTAAAAGAAGGCGAAATAACTCTTAACAGACGGGTAGACCTGCTTTTTACCAATTACGAAGAAGTGGGACATGGTGCGTCAACGGGAATACCCGATGACATTGACGAAATGGTAGCCGTGGACATGGGTGCCGTAGGTGATGATTTAAAAACAGATGAGACCTGTGTTTCCATTTGTTTTAAGGATTCATCAGGACCTTATGATTACCAATTGACAACAAAACTCATCACCATTGCCAAAAAAGAACATCTTCATTTTGCCTTGGACACCTATCCGAGATACGGTTCAGATGCCGGTGCAGCCCTTCGATCCGGAATGGATGCCGCATTCGCACTCATCGGACCTGGAGTATCTGCTTCCCACGGTTACGAAAGAACCCACAAATTGGGATTAGAAAACACGTATCAATTACTTTTGAAGCTCTTATAAAACATCCTCATCAATTTGATGCACAAGGTCTGTTATCCCTTTAAAAAAGACCTTGTGCTTTAAAATCCACGCATCCTCTCAATAGAACTCGCATTAAACACACAATAATCTTAAGAAATTTGAAGAAAAAGCTAGAAAATTAAAGCATTAAACTTTTAATTGACTCAAATCCTTGAAAATCACGTTTGAACTGTGGCATGTTATTTGCTATCATAATAATGTTAACGGTAACGGTAAGGATAAAAAAAATAACAATGAGGTGTGTTGGTTGAAAAGGATTACCCTGAAAGACATTGCCAATAAAGTGGGTGTCTCACAGATGACTGTTTCAAGGGTTCTCAACAATCGTCCGGATGTGAACCCCAGAACGAGAGATAAAATTCAGGAGAT
>DAOTHY010000050.1:0-15893 GCA_035447925.1 Thermotogota bacterium | reverse complement strand
ACTCCCACAGCATGAAGTTTTCGCCTAACGGCGAAAACTTCTAAGCTTAAATCGCTTTGCGATTTAAGCAGTTGACTTGACACTGTTTATAATTATATAATATATATTGGATGATATATATTATATATCCAGCTATATTATATGTTATTTTCATATATCTGAAAAACAATAAGGAGGAAATGCATGAGAAAAGTAGGATTCATTTTGATTTTGGTGGTGCTGGTAGTTGTTTCTGTTATCGCTTCTGACAAGATTTTGGTGTATATTTCAGGGCCGGAGAAATTGGTATCGGCTGTTGAGGCGGCTTTTGAGAAGAAGTACGGAGATGTTGTGGATGTGTATCATACCGGGTCGGGTCCACTGCAACAGAAAGTGTTTACAGAGATGATGGCGGGATCTATCCAAGCGGATATTATTTGGGGAGCAGAGCCTTTGATGTATTATTCCCTAAAGGATGCCGGTGCGTTACAGGTGTATTATCCCGAATATTATGATCGATTAACTGAGGAGTTGAAAGCCGGTGAGGGATATTTCACGGCCACAGGTGTTCGTTACGGAACGATGATTGTGAACAACACGCTTTTAAGCGATGAGGAACTCCCCGTATCATGGGCGGATTTGAAAAGCGATGTATTTCAGGATGGGATTGCCATGGCGGATGCCTCCCAGTCAGCAATGGCGTTTGCCCTTTTTGCCGCTCTGTTGAAAGTGGATGGGGGGGCGGATATCCTTCGATCGATGAGCGAAAATGGCGTTTTTGTTACAAAAATGAACATGGATGCCATTTCAGTGGTACAATCGGGTGAGAAATCTGTTTGTATTGCTCCGAGTGACGGTGCCTATCGTCTGATCAAAAGCGACCGCTCGAAGGGGTTGACATCATCTTTGTCCATTTGTTGGCCAAGTGAAGGGGCATTCGTTATTCAAAGACCGATTGCGCTTGTAAGGAAATCCAGGAGCGAAGGTAAGACAGAGACGGCGAAGAGGTTTATGGATTTTGCCTTGTCGGAGGAATGCCAAAAATTGTCATCAGAATTTGGGTTTGAAACGGTTCGAAGTGATTTGGATTTTGTGTTATTTGAGAATATTCACAAGATGAACGTTGATTGGCACGAACTTTGGGTCAATCAGGATGAGATATTGGAAGACTATTCTGAATGGTTTATGTGAAGGAGTTTATTGAGATAAAGGATAACAATTTGTGAAAGGAAAACGCAATCATCAAAAATCAGTCATTTTGACCTATTCCAATTTAATTCTTTTGCTGTTCATCGTCTTTTTTCCCCTTGTTGTGCTTTTGATGAACAGTTTTGGCGTCAATGTTCATGCATTTCAGCCAACGGTTCAGTATTATCTTCAGGCATTTTCTGACCGAGGATTTTTTAAGGCGTTGGTCAATACGGGCTATTTGGGGATCATGGTTACGATATTATCGTTGATTGTCGGATCATTGTTGGCATTTCTTCTTGCGAGGACGGATATCTTTTTCAAAAAAGTGATTCGCTATCTGATTTTAACCACTTTTATGATTCCTTCGTATATTATGGCCATGTCCTGGATACAACTGTTGGGTGGCAGGGGGTTGTTGAATTTCTTGCCTTTTGAGATTTACTCGCTCAACGGCGTGATTTGGGTCATGGTTTTTCATCTTTACCCGATGGCTTTTTTGGCTGTTTTTAATGCGTTGAATAAGATCGATGTGTCCGTTGAGGAAGCGGCAAGGCTGGATGGCTGCACCCATATGCAGGCTTTTCGATACATGATCTTTCCCTTGATCAAACCGTCTTTGTTTGCCATCGGGATCTTTATTTTTGCAAAAACCATTGCTTGTTTTGGAGTGGCCGCCTTGTTAGCCATTCCGTCCAAAGAGTATATTTTGAGTACATATATTTACAAGTCCATGAGTACTTTGAAAATTCCAGTTGCCTTGGCCATATCGGTGATCATGATGGTGCTGACGGCTTTTCTGTTTGTGATTCAACTGAAATTGTCCAAAGACACGGAAAAGTCCTCAAACCTTGATGCGTCTTCCCAGGCAAATGTGAGATTAACAAAATGGAAATGGCCACTGTTTATCGCATTGATGATTTTTTTTGCCATCACGTTGTTGTTGCCGCTAGTGACAACGGTTATGAATTCATTTACCAAGAATTGGAGTTTAGGATGGGGTAGTGATAATCTTACCCTTGGAAATTATTATGACTTGTTTTTTCACGAAGCTATTTTTTACAGGGCGATTCGAAACAGTATTGTCTTTGGTGTGATTGCTTCTACTTTCGCAACGCTGATTGCGCTGTCCAGCGTTTTTGTCTTGAATCGAACGACTTCCAGAATTCGTCATTTTACTTCCTTTTTAACCAGTATTCCCATGGCAATACCGGAGATTATCATTGCCGTAGCGGCTATTTTTGCCTGGATGAATCCACCTTTCAAATTGTATAACACCCCTTGGATTTTAATCGTTTCCTATATAATGGCCGGTATGCCTTTTGCCTATAAAAACTTGTCCGGTTTGATTCGCAACATTCCCTTTGTTTATGAGGAGATGGCCATGTTAGATGGTGCCAGCAGGCAAGGGGCATTTTGGTTGGCCACGGTTCCCCAGTTGAGACCTGGGATTCGTTCAGGCTGGATTTTGGCATTCTTGTTTATCATCAAGGAAATTCCGATTTCTTCGTTGCTTTATTCCTCCGGAAATGAGACCATAGGTGTTTTGCTGTTTAACTTGAGAGTTGATACAGGCGGAATGGAAACCCTTTCTGCGATTGCGGTTCTGATTATTCTATTAACACTTGTAGGTAAGATGTTCACCGGGATTTTTAAATACAGAAGAAGATTTGCCTTTAATTTGATGAAGGTGAATGGTTCAAAATAAACAACCGGTCTTTCTTCCCTTCGAGAGGTTTGTTTTAAGCCGTTATGATATAATTTTAGGGATTTTTGATGAGAAGGGGCTTTTTCATTGAGCGGACTCAAGATGACTGCGGTTAAAATAGGTATGATGGATTACATGGCGGCTTATGATTTGCAATTGAAAGTACACCATTTGGTTAGCGAGGGAAAACTCTGCAACACCCTTCTTATCTTGGAACATCCCGGTGTGATTACTTTGGGCATTTCGGGTAAAACATCCAATATACTGGCAGATGAAGCATTGTTGAAACAGATGGGTATTCAAGTCTATACGAGCACACGAGGCGGAGATGCTACTTATCACGGACCCGGGCAGATTGTGGGATATCCCATCTTCAATCTTAAGGATTTGGGTCGAAAGGTAAGGCAATATGTCAGTCATCTGGAAGCAACGATGATCAGGATGCTCTGGGATGAATATACCATCGAAGCAGCCTCTGATCCGAAATTTCCGGGTGTGTGGATTGGCAACAATAAGATAACCGCCATCGGTTGCCGAATCAGTCGATGGGTTACCATGCATGGATTTGCATATAATGTTAATACCAACTTGGATCATTTCAAGCTGATTACCCCGTGCGGTTTGGCGGATAAAGGGGTGACATCCCTTGAAAGACTGTTGGGGGAGAAGCAGGACTATGACAAACAGGTGGATTTGACGATTCGATATCTGGCAAAAGAATTTGAAATGAGTTGCAATGTTGAGGATAAAGATGAATTTTTAAAAAGGCTGGAGGAATTGTGAATGGATATGAGAAAACCGGAATGGATCAGAACAAAGATCAGATCCACTCAGGAGACAAAGGATGTTAATGCAATCATCGGTAAATTTGGATTAAATACGGTGTGTAAAGAGGCAAACTGCCCAAACCGAATGGAGTGTTTCAGTCGGAAAACAGCGACATTTATGATTTTAGGCCGGATTTGTTCCAGAAATTGCACGTTTTGTGATGTAACCCACGGCAAGCCGCAACCGGTTGATTCTGATGAACCCAGGCATTTGGCTCTAGCGGTTCAGGAGATGGGTTTGAAATACGTGGTGGTGACATCGGTCACACGAGATGATTTGTCCGACGGGGGAGCGGGCCATTTTGCATCGGTAATCCGAGAGATTCAGTCGATATCAAAGGACATCGGCATTGAAGTTCTGATCCCGGATTTTAAGGGAGATGAGGATGCCCTGAGAGCCGTGATCCAAGCAAAGCCAAAGGTGATCAATCATAATATCGAAACCTTGAAAAGACTGTATCCTGATTTACGACCTCAGGCGAAATACGAACGGACCTTAACCCTTTTAAAAAGGATTAAGCAAATGGATCAGGAAATTATTTCGAAATCGGGCTTTATGGTCGGGCTGGGTGAAACGTTGAGTGAAGTGGAACAATTGATGGCTGACTTGAGAGCGCACGATTGTGAAATGCTAACCATCGGTCAGTATCTCCAGCCTTCGAGAAATCACTATCCGGTCATTGAGTACGTTCGCCCGGATACTTTTAAACGATATGAAGAGATGGGATACGATATGGGCTTTAAACACGTTGTATCCGGCCCGCTTGTGAGAAGTTCTTATCATGCGGACGAAGCGTTTCACTTCATTTAGAAATGATATCTCAGTCATTTGCCGGTTGAAATATGGACATTAGAATGATAACTGAACGGGATGTTGAGCAATACATGAATCTGAGAATTAACGATTTGAAACAGTACAGTGATGCCTTCGAGTCCTCGCTTGAGGAAGAAGTGGAAACCTGTATGGAAAGAATGTATCATCGAATCGCTAGTGAAGAAGAGATGGCTTTCGGTGCGTTTGAGGCTGAACAATTAGTGGGTACGGTGTCTTTACTGTTGTCACAGCAAGCCAGATTAAAGCACAGAGCCCGAATCATTGGCCTTTATGTGGATCATGCTTATCGCAACAGCGGAGTGAGCAGGATGCTCATCAAAAAGACAATAGAAGAAGCGAAAAACAACAAGGCCGTTGAACAGCTTTATTTCAACGTGGTGGCTTCTGATTTTATCGCCAAGCGCCTGTTTAAATCTTTAGGCTTTCATACTTATGCGGTGGACAGGAATGCCATAAAAATTGATGGTAAGTATTACGATGAGGAATTAATGGTGCTTTCTTTCGTATGAGAAGAATAGACCGAGGTTTTATCAAACAGGAGGATCGATATGTGGGTTGATTTTGTAAAGCAGTACCCGATTTTATCGGCAATGGTCCAGTTTGCCGTTTTGGGAACAGTGGGAGAACTCTTGGGATCTGCCATTCGTAAGGGTAAATTCTCTCTTTTTTCTTTTAAAATCACTGTGGGAAAAATGTTGATATGGGCAATTTTGGCTGTGATGATCAAATACGCCTTTGTGGGATTCACCGGTTTTGTGCATGAGTTGGTTGCCCATCAAATGCTGCCCGATTTCTTTTTGCCATTTTTCATTTCAGCGTTTATGAACAGCTTGTTTGGTCCGGTTCTGATTTTTTCACATCGTGCCATGGATAATCTTTTGGAGAGAAAGCGTAATTGGAAGGGGATCAAAGGGGCCATTTTGACTCTGTTGTGGTTTTGGATTCCGGCACATACGATCACGTTTCTATTGCCTTCTTTGTGGCAGATCACCTTGGCAGCATGTTGGTCCGTTGTTTTAGGCTTGATTTTAGGATTTTTTAATCGGGAAAAACCTTCCGAAAAAAAATAGGATTATTTATTTCCGATATAGAATAATCTCAGTGTGAAGGAGGGATTTGATGAACGGATTTTTCAACAGTAATTTCAGCACATTACCCGCAGCCTTGGATGCAGCAAGTACCAGAAATACCATCATTGCCCAAAATATTGCCAATGCTGAGACTCCTGGTTACAAGCGTAAGGAAGTGGACTTTGAAACCTATTTACAGCAAGCCATGGGAGATGGTGATGGGTTGGAATTGAAAAAAACCGATGACAAACATTTTCAAAAATATCCCTCAAGTATTCGAGATGTTCAAGCCAGAATCAGAACGGTTTCAGACACCCGAATTACCAACGACGGCAATAACGTGGACATTGACCAGCAAGAGGCTTTGTTGGCGGCCAACACCATCCGCTATCAGACATTAAGCCGACTGATAAGCATGACGATTTCCAGGTATAACACGGTTATAAAGGGGGTTAGATGATGCTTGACATTTTCGGCACGATGAATATCAGCGCATCGGGTATGACTGCCCAAAGAATGCGTCTGGATGTCATTGCGGATAATATTGCTAACGCTGAAACCACCCGAACCGATGAAGGCGGTCCCTACAGAAGAAAAAACGTGGTCTTTCAGGAAGTACTCAACAAAGCCATGGGCATCAGGGGCGGCTTTACCAATACCCTTTCAACGGATCAACTGGGGGGCGTGCATGTTGATTCGATTGTGGAAGACCAGCGTCCGTTTAAACTGGTCTACGATCCCTCCCATCCCGATGCCAACGAAGAAGGGTATGTCCAGATGCCGAATGTCAATGTTCTCCGAGAGATGATCGATTTAATCAATGCACAGAGGTCTTACGAGGCCAATGTGTCTTCTATAAATGCGACGAAGGCGTTTGCAAGCGCAGCGCTGGGAATTGGAAAAGGGTGATTTAAATGAGTAATGGTATTGATCCCATTAACAGTCTCACAAGCCTTGACCCCATTAAAAGGCTTGAAAGAATTCAAAATACACAGGCATCTCAGGTGAAAAAAGGCGAAGCGGAACCTGATTTCCAGAAGATCTTAAACGACGCCCTTAAGAGCGTGAATGTGCAGCAAAAAGATGCCATTCAGGCAGAGGATGATTTTGCCGCCGGTAAAATCAGTAACATTCACGATGTGATTATCCGTGCGGAAAAGGCAGCCATGTCTTTGACCATGACAATGGAAGTCAGAAATAAGATTGTGGATGCCTACAAAGAGATCATGAGAATGCAGTTGTAAAGATGCTTCGTGTTGGCTGTTTTTTTGTGCTGCTGTTCTGCTCCGTATTGGTTTTTTCACAGGAGCTTTTCATCAAGGCTCAAGTGATGATTGAATCGGATCGCAATCAGCTGGTTTTATCTGATTTTGTTGAGAATCCGCAATGGTTGCAAGACCAGGGAATGGCAGATATCATCTTTGGGTATTCACCTATGCCCGGACGTTCCATGAAGGTGAGCCTTCAGTATATCGTCTCTAAGTTTGAAAGGTATGTGGAAGGTTTTTCGTTTATCCTGCCGGAAGCAGAAGTTGTAGTGGTGTATCGACAGGCTTTATCATCTGTCGGATTAGATCATGCCTCTGAGACGGCTGTCCGAGATGACAAAGTGGGAACGGACGGTTATGATTCAAAGGTATACGATGAAAAAACAGTCAAAAATCTCATTTTATCAGCATTTGAAGAAAAGCTTGAAATCACCTTTGATGAACGAATAATAATAACTTATGAAGCATTTCCCCCGACCCCTTTGACAGGGGTTATTGAAACGATAAACCTTTATGCAAGGGGATCTAAGAAGTATATGGCCCGGATTGAACGGGTTGAAGGGGACGGTTCGAAGCGATATGATACGGCTGTTTTCACTGTAAAATGGCCGGTGTTGGGTGTGAAAGTCAACAAACTGATTCGTAAAGATGTCCTTTTGGCTCATGAATACCTGGTTTTTGAAGAAATCGATTTTTTTGATTATGACAATCCCGTTTTGGCCTCACAACTTCCCTCTGATTATGTAGCCGCTTATAACGTCAGTGAAGCAATGATTCTTGAATGGAAAATGTTAAGAAAAAGGGCTTATGTTTTAAAGGGGCAGATTATCAGCGCAATGGTCCAAATCGGGGGAGTGACGGTTATATCGCAGGTAGAAATGCTTGGAAATGCCGAGATGGGCCAATTGGCAAAGGCACAGAATGTGGATTCTCGGATCATTGTCACCGGAATAATTGAAGAGGGGCCTCTTTTGAGGGTGACCTATTGATTGGCGTGATCAGTTTGAAGTATGGAGGAATCGAATGAAAAGATTGATCGTAATGTGGCTGATAATCGTGGTTATGTTGACAGCGGGATTTTCAACATCCCTTTGGAATAACTCCACAGATGAAAAGTTCAGATCCCTCTATAGTGATAATAAAGCGTACAAAGTTGGGGATATTGTGACGATACTGGTGTCGGAAACGGTTTCGCTGACTCAAAATGATTCAGCTGATGACAAGAGAAAAGGTTTGGTTAGCAGTGCCCTTTCTTTTATCGGAACCGTGGGGAATTTGGCTTTGGATAAATTCATCCCCATAAATGGTGATGACCAAGGGAGAACGGAAACGGATAACACGGCTCAGTCCCAGGTGATCACGCGAATAGCGGCAACAATCGTTGAGACCGATCAGAACGGAAACCTGATCATCGAAGGTCGTAAGGAAACGAAGGTGGGTCAGGATGTGCGGGAACTGCTCATCCAAGGCAAGGTTAGACCCGCTGATATCACCGCCCAAAACACGGTAGATAGTTTTAAAATCGCCAATGCCAAGATCTGGTACAACGGTAACGTGGTGTTTGAGCAGGATCCATCCGAACAGAGTTGGGTTGGCTATATCCTTTCGGGTATATCGGGAATAATCTTTTAAACAAAGGGTGATTGGATGAAAAAGAGAATCGTCATCATCATTTTAATAGGGCTTATCGTGATCAGTTCCTTTGGAGCTTTGGTCAGGCTAAAGGATATCGCCAGATTTAGAGGAGCCAGAGACAATCAGCTGTTTGGAGTCGGGCTCATTGTCGGGCTGAACGGCACGGGCGATTCAGGAGCTTTACCTTCAAGCCTTTTGAGTAATATGCTCAACAACTTTGGTATTACCGCTCAGGCAGCCCAGCTGCAATCGAATAACAACGCCCTGGTCATGGTTACAGCCAATATTCCCGCTTATTATAAAAACGGTATGCGATTGGATGTTGTGGTATCGGCTATCGGGAACGCTTCATCCCTTGAAAACGGGGTTTTGATTCAAACACCGCTATACGGTGCAGACGGGGTAGTCTATGCCGTTGCACAGGGACAAGTCAGTTTGGGGGGGCAGGCCATCAACGCCTCCATAAACCTTCAGGAAAGGTTTACGACAGTGGGAACAGTGCCAAGCGGTGCCATTATTGAAAAGGAGATCCCCACTGAAATAGTCGATTCCAACACGTTGACTCTTTTGCTTATTAATCCCGATTTTACGACTTCTGCCAGAACAGCACAGGCTTTGAACTCAAAGTTTGGCGAGAACATTGCCCGTGCGGTTGATTCTTCATCTGTAAAAATTGGTATCCCGGACATCTTCAGCGATGACTTGATTACGTTCCTTTCCATTATCGAAGAGGTAGAAGTGGTTCCCGATGTGGTGGCGCGTGTGATTATCAACGAACGGACTGGAACCGTTGTAATGGGTGGAGATGTGAAAGTAGATGACTTTACCGTATCCTACGGCGGGTTTACCGTCACCATTGACAACGGGCGTCTTGTGGAAGGAGATAATCCTGCCTCGGAAGGTTCCATCAGAAATCTTGTCGCCGGCCTAAAGGCCATTGGGGCAAAACCTCAGGATATCATTGCCATTCTCACATCATTAAAGGAATCCGGCGTTCTGCATGCAGAATTGGTCCTGATGTAAAGGGGGAAATAGTGATGGATTTGAAACCCATAGACCTGACAACGCTTCAGGGAAATACCAATTTAAACACGGTTGAAAAAAAGGCGGAATCGATCAGCAGCCAAGAAGATGATCAGCAATTAAAAGAGGCTTGCAGCGAATTCGTCTCGATTCTGCTCTCAAAGATTTTCAAAGACATGGATGCATCCATTGACCGTTCCGGGTTAACCGAGGAAGCTTACGGCAATAAATGGTTCCGTCAGATGGTTTTGGATGAATATTCAAAAGAAGCTTCAAAGCAGAGCCTGAAAAGTCTTGCCGATAGTCTTTACAGGGATATTGCCAGAAGTCAAAATAGATAAAACAATTGTGAATGTCCCCACCCTCGCCTTCTTTTCTATCATTCCCTAAGGTTCTTTTACCATCCTTTAATACGCTGGTTATTGTCACCAGATGCCTTCTTTCCATCAGGTATTTTGCTTTTTTCATAAAAAACGGTATAATCCCACTACTACAAATATTATCTAATCAAGACTACGGGAGGATACACATGGCAAAAAAGACAACGGTACTTGCAATTGGAGGAAATGCGGTTAATAAACCCGGAGAATCCCCCACTGCGGAAAACATGAGAAAGAATATCGAAAACACTACGGACTATTTAACTGAGATGATCATGAGGGATTATGATCTGGTCATTACTCACGGAAACGGGCCGCAGGTTGGTAATATCCTAATTCAACAGGACATGGCAAAAACAAAGATTCCGCCTTTTCCCATTGATGTGAACGATGCTCAAACTCAGGGAAGTTTGGGATATTTTATTGCACAGGCGTTAGGTAATTCTTTGAAAAAAAGGGGAATCAATCGAACGATATGTTCCTTGATAACGCAGATCGTTGTTGACCCTCAAGATAAGGCATTCAAAGAACCCACTAAACCTGTTGGTCCTTTCTATTCTGAAGAAGAAGGCAGAAAATTGGCCGAAGAAAAGGGCTGGGACTTTGTTGAAGATTCGGGAAGAGGCTGGAGGCGTGTGGTTCCTTCACCGCAGCCGTTAGATATCGTTGAAAGAGATGTATTAAAGGATCTGATTGAAAAAGACGTCATCGTCATCGCAGCCGGCGGCGGTGGTATTCCGGTAGCGAAAGATGAAAATGGGATGTTGTACGGCGTGGAAGCCGTTATTGATAAGGATAGGGCTTCAGCCTTACTCGCTTTGGAAATCGGTGCAGACGAGCTCATTATCTTAACCGGAGTGGATCAAGTGTGCCTGAATTTCGGTAAAGAGAATGAAAAAAGGTTGGAAAAGATCTCATGTGCCGAAGCAAAAGGATATCTTGAAAGCGGTGAATTTCCAAAGGGCAGTATGGGCCCAAAGATTGAAGCAGCCATGAAATTCGTCAGTGAGTCAGGTAAACAATGCTTGATCACTTCAATGGAAAGATTGGCAGATGCACTTGAGGGAAAAACGGGTACGATTATCTACGGTCACTGACAGGGGTATTCATTTGGTTAAACTTTTTTTGGACACAGAATTTATTGGGGAAGCGGAAAATGCGCTGAGTCGATTTAAAAAGAAATGTCTTATATCCACAGGGCAAAGACAATCAAAGTATTCCGAGCCATGGGATATTGTTGTGATATCTGAAAAGTCATTTGAGAAGATGACATCTATGGAGATGCTGCAAAAAGACTTTCCTTTTTGCAGACTGTTCTTTTTGCCGTCCAGTGTTTATTCCCCAAAAATACACCGAGAAGATGTGATTGTATATTCGGATAAAAACACGTTGATCAATAACTTGGTCACTGTTTTAAATTTTCAAATAGAAATGGATGAGAAAAATAGGCGGTTTGCCATGTTTTCCATTTGCCGTGAACCGCTTTTTTCAGGGAATGAAATCAAAACCTTTCTACAAGAGTTAAGGGGAAAGAGAAATAGCCCGCTGAACTTGTTGCTGTTTGGAGAAAGGGGATCAGAAATCTATCACTATACTCATTTTCTTTACCCTGAACGGATTGTTGACACGGTAGACTGTTCTTCTTTGAAAGCTGAATCCTTAAGACTCTATTTGGAGGGTGATGCACTCAAGGGAGGATTTCTCAGTGTTCCCCATCAATGTGTTTTTTTGGAACACATCAATGATTTAGACCCGGACGATCTGTTATACCTTTATTCGCTGATGAATCAGAACAACGGTTTCCCTATCGTTGCGTCCTGCCTTAAAGAGGAAGTGGAAAAGGTCAGAGCGGTGTTTGATTTGTACGATACTCTCGAAATTCCGCCTATGCGGACGAGAAGGGATGATATTCCGTTTATTATCAACGATTTAATCGCTCAATTTGCGCAGGAACATAATTTGAAGGTCAATTATCCGACAAGAAGTGTATTGGATGTTTGCAGAATGTACAGTTGGCCGGAAAATTACTCCGAATTGAAAAGATTTACCCGGGATTATTGCCTTAACGGTTCACTAAAAACGTTACAAGAGTTTTTCAAGGGCATCGAACTGATCACAAAAGAAGAACAACTGCCTCAGCTGAACCTATTCCAAAAGAAATTAAGAGACACCGTTGAAGAGATTTTCGTTAGAAAGGTGATGGAGGTAACGGAAAACAACCGAAAAAAGGCTGCTTCTCTGCTGGGTATCTCGTATAAATCATTGAGCAAAAAACTGAAACAGTTTGAGGGCGAATAAGAAAGCACCAGAAGGTTAAAGAGGGTGATGATTTTGACATGGTTGTACAGGGTTTATGGTCATGTACAGGGTGTGGGATTCAGGTATTTCACATTCAGAATGGCTCAGACCTATGGCATAAAGGGTTCTGTCAGGAACCTTTCCGATGGAAGTGTTGAAGTTCTTGCCCAATCGGACGATGAAACTCGTCTGAATCATTTTAAAATGCGATTGAAAGAGGGCCCTTCTTTTGCAACAGTTAGGGATTTTGAAGAAATCAGACAGGAAGAGAATCATCTCTACGATGGTTTTTTTATAGAATAACGATAAGAATAACGAGGGGTTGTTTGAATGAAAAGAACGATAGAATTCGTTGACACCACTTTGAGAGATGCCCATCAATCAACAATTGCCACCCGCATGACAATTGATGAGATGCTCCCGATCCTTGAGCAAATCGATCAAGTTGGTTACAAAGCCTTGGAAGTATGGGGTGGCGCTACGTTTGATGCGTGTTTAAGATTTCTGAATGAAGATCCTTGGGAAAGACTTCGCACAATTCGGGGAAAGATTAAGCATACACAGCTGCAAATGCTTTTACGAGGTCAGAATATTTTGGGTTATAAACATTATCCTGACGATGTGTTGGAACTATTTGTCAAAAAGGCAATTGACAACGGTATTGACATCATCAGGATATTCGATGCCCTCAACGACGTGCGCAACATGGAAAAATCGATCATCTATACGAAAAAATACGGGGCACATGCGCAGGCTGCCCTTTCATACACACTCAGCCCGGTTCACACACCTGAATATTACTCCGGGTTGGTACAAGAACTCATCAAATTGGGCATTGATTCATTGTGTATCAAGGACATGGCCGGGCTTTTGACGCCCAAGCGTGCGTTTGACTTGGTTAAATCCATCAAAAGCCAATGTGATATTCCTATAGAGATGCACACCCATTGCACGGTTGGAACAGGACAGCTGGCTTATTTGGCGGCCATGGAGGCGGGAGCGGATATTTTTGACACGGCAACAGCATCCCTGTCGGGTGCTTCAAGCCAACCTCCTGTGGAGGCCATGTACGAGTCCTTCAAAGAATACGATGGGGTAAACCTCCGACTGAATCCGGAATTGTTTGTGCCCATCGCCGATTATTTTGAAAAAGTGAGAGCCAACCACGCCGATGTGGATGCCAATATCAAACATATTAACATACGTGTTTTGACTTCACAGGTTCCAGGAGGCATGTTGTCCAATCTGATCAATCAGCTCAAAGAACAAAATGCCTTGGATAAACTCAAAGCGGTTCTCGATGAAATACCCCTGGTCAGAAAAGATCTTGGCTATCCGCCACTGGTCACACCGACCAGTCAAATTGTCGGCGTACAAGCGGTTCTGAACGTGATGATGGGACGGTACAAAAAAATAACCAGAGAAGTTCAAGCTTATTTAAAAGGGTTATATGGGAAACCGCCTGCACCGGTAAACCCCGAATTTCTGAAGCAAGTGATCGATACAAAAGAAGTGATCAAAGAAAGACCGGCGGATTACCTGGAACCCATGCTGGGGACTATTCGACAACAGGCGGGTCATTTGGCTCATTGTGATGAAGATCTTCTCAGTCTAGCTCTGTTTCCTGATGTTGCCGCCAAATTTCTGGGAGAGAGATATTTTGGAGAGATCCGCTTGGATCGACAAATCTTGCAGGATAATGAAGAATTTGAAGGGATTTATCCCGCTGGTTAATCACAGTGAAAGAAACATTATGAGTATGATATAATTTCAAATGAATGAAAATGTGGAGGGGTAAAACTGACCGGAGAAGATAAGCAAAAATTAAAGGCTCTTCTCGGTGTTCTTGATGATAAAGAAGCCGAGGAAATATTGGTGCTGAATATGTCCGAAACCAATCTCTTGACGGACTATTTTGTTATTTGCACTGCTAATTCAACCGTTCACATGAAGGCGTTGATAGAAGGTACCAGGGAATTCGCCGACGAGCATGGGGAACGGTTGATATATGCAGACAAACAGGCAAAAGGAGATTGGGCCTTGGTGGATATGGGCGATATCGTGGTGCATATTTTCAGCAAAAAGGGTCGAAAATTTTATGCCTTGGAAGAGCTATGGCGAGAATCGGATAGAATTAATCTGGGGTGAACAGATTCGCCTTAGGAGGCATTTCAGATGGATTTTTTAAAAAAAATAGTTGACTGGGTAAAATCCTTTCCTGACGAATATTGGAAAAAATTCACTCAATCTCAAAAGATCCTCTTTGTTGGGGTTATTGTTGCCATTGTTGTTGCCCTTGTTATGACTATTTCAGTGGCTTCAAATCCGAATTACACGTTGTTAGTCAGGGGACTGACGGATGCGGAAGCCGGCAGCGTTGTTCAGCAGCTTGAGGAAAGTGGTATACCCTTTGAAACGGGAACCGGGGGGGCTATTTATGTTCCACGAGCCTATAATCCGGAAGCACTGCGTATGAAATATATCAGCACCGGTGTCATCGGGTCAACTTCCAAGGGTTTTGAAATTATGGAGAACCAGCCGCTGGGTGCAACCAGTTTTGACAAGCAAGTGCGTTATCAGATAGCCTTGAAAGGTGAACTTGAGCGAACCATCATGTCCCTGGATGGGGTGAATTATGCGCAAGTCAACTTAACGATTCCAAAATTTACCTATTACGCCAGGGGAGAAGAAGCAGATCCCAAGGCTTCCGTTTTGCTGGTTTTGTCTCCGGGAGTCACACTGAAACCGGAGAATATCAAAGGGGTTATGCAGCTGATTTCCGGTGCAGTTGAAGGGCTGGATTACAAGGAAGTTCGAGTGGTAGACAACAACTCTAAAATTCTCAGTGATCTGGTGATCGCTGAAGAAGGAGTTGGCGGCGCTTCATCCAAAATGGAAGTTCAGCAAAAGGCGGAAGACTATTATACCCGTAAAGTCCGATCCAATTTAGAGCAGGTGTTTGGTCTGGGGCGTGTGGTGGTCATGGCTGAAATCGAATTGAACTGGGAGACCATCGAGCGTGAATCAACGGAATATGAACCGGTTTTGAGAAAAACCGGTGTGGTGGTCAGTGAACAAACCGAATCTGAAAAGAGCCGCTCATCAAATGCAGGGCAGGTTGTGGGAACAGATGCCAATATTCCGACCGTTTATGAAGCGACGGACACCGGTGACCTGACTGATTTCGAGAGAGAGAGTAAAACAGTCAATTACAATGTCAATGAAATTTATGAAAAGATTTTGCAGAATAAGCAGGGAGAAATCCTGAATAAGAACATCACGGTTTTGATCGATTCATTAGCGGTTGCCACCGGGGTTACCACCGACAGCATTAAGGGGATTGTTGCCAATTCCATCGATGCAACTCTCACCAACGTTGCAGTCGAATTTCTGGCCTTTGACAGATCTACTGAAGAACAGATCAAAAGGCAACTTGAACTCGTAGAGACTCAGCAAAAATTCATACAGCTGGTGATCGGCGTAACGTTGTTGGCTATTTCCATTATGCTGCTGATTTACATTTTAAGCAGCAGAATGAAGAAGAAAAAGAAACGTCAGGAAATCATTCAGAAGAGGATGGCATTCGAGCAGGAGATTCAGCAAACCATTGAAAGGGAGGAACTCAGCCCTGATGAACAGGAATTGGTCACTCTGATGGAAATGCTGTTTGAGAATGTAGAAA
>DAOTHY010000049.1:0-17513 GCA_035447925.1 Thermotogota bacterium | reverse complement strand
CCCACATTGGTTAAGATGACCATGCCGATATCCAGTTCCGGGATAAAGGCGATCATGGTTTTTGAACCAATGGTACTGCCATTGTGCCACATCATGGGATAGGATAAAAAGGTTTCATATACCCAGCCCTGACAGTAAGCCATCATATCCCCTTTGATATTGGAGGTCAGGATTGTTGCAGGCGTATGCAGATATACCATGGATTGCTCTGACAGAATTCTTTGACCGTTGTATTCACCGTAATTCATGTTAAACGATAGCCATTTGACCATATCACTGATACTTGAGTCGATTCCTCCGGCTGGTGCATAGATATAGGACCATTCAAACTGCGGCTCAAAAGGGTTAAGTGGTTTCACTTCAAATGTCGTTTCGCCGGATTTGCTTTCTTTTGTATAAACGTGTGTTGTGGTTTTATTTTTCTTTTGCAGATGTTCCTCGTAGCTGATGCTGGTATCGTTCATGGATAAGGGTTTGAATATCTTCTCGGAGAGGATCGCTTCAAAAGAACTCTGATACTTGGATTCCAGTATTTTCTCACTAACTAGAAACAAAGTGTTCACATAGGTAAAGTCTTTTCTGAATTGATAAAGGGGTTCCATGTATTTCAATTTGTCTATGATATAATCTTCGTCAAATCCAAACATGACAGCCATATCCCCCACATACGGGTACATTCCGCTATGTTGCGCCATCAGATCGTGGATGCGCATGTTTTCACTGACCCAGGGATCTGCCATTTGAAAAGTTGGATAGTGGTCTCTGACCCTGTCGTTCCATGAAATTTCTCCGCTTTCTGCCAGCATGGCCATCAGAGTTGCTGTGAAGGCCTTTGATGTGGAGCCTATTTGGAATGTGGTATGTTCGTTCACATCCGTTATGCCTTTGTTGGATAAGGTCCCAAAAGTTTCCATGAAGATTACTTCGTCTGAATCGACGATACCGACAGCCATTCCAGGAACTTTCCAGTTGTCCTTCATTTCTAAAACATACTGTTTAAAGATTTCCAGTTTTTCCTGTTTTTCGGCTGATACGGAAAATGCAAGAGTCACGGAGATTAGAATCAGAAGAAAAACTATGAGCTTGTGTTTCATAAAATCGCCACCTTTTCCGGATGATATTTTACCTCAATCTCTATTCTTGACTTTTTCAATGGATTCATATAATTGCCTTTAATGCAGAGCGATATGTGTTCATTATACTATATTTGTTTTTGAAATCGTCTTTTTTCTTTTCCTCCCAAATCTTGCCGAGAAATAGATCATCAACAGGCTTAAGCACATGGAAAATATGGATAAGCTGATGATGAGAAAATCCACTCGATTCCCGAATAAAGCTGCATAGCCTGCTCCGAGAAAACCGCCGATGGACCAGGCAAAACCCATTGTTATTGATGAAGCAAATGCCCGGTTGTTTGGCATGCGGGTTTGTGCTTCCAGAATGTTTGCCGACATGGTTAAAAAGGCTCCGGCATCAAAGAGGATGTAGAACAAAGCCCTCAAAAAAATACCATCGGTAAAAAAGAAAAGTATTCCCATGATGCCCATGGAGCCGAATCCAATCAGGTTGATTCTGAAAATACCTATCTTTTCACGAAACATAACCCCTAAAAACGTGGTCAGCATGCCTGCCAGTAACCCTAAAGTCAGAAAGGCACCACCGGTGACCAGAGATTCTCCCTTTGCTTCCAGAAAGATGGGGACATAGATATGAAACAAATCCATGATAAAACTCCTGAAAAGTACGACTAGGAAAATGGGAAGAATGGATTTTAGGGCTTTGAAACCCGGAAAACGTTTTCGAATGGTGATATCTTTTTGGTATTTTGATATTTTCGGAATAATGGGAATCAGGATCAGGATGAGGATGATTGATGCTATATAGAGTTTGTTAAATCCTATTTTGCTGGTATAAAGTGTGATAAATACCGGTCCGGCTGCTGCACCAAATGTGCCAAAAACGGAGAACAGTGCTACATCACGACCTCGATTCAGCGATCCGGCTAAGCTGGCACCCAGGGGATGATAGGCTGAGTTTAATAGTGTAATCAGGAAAATAAAAAGGCTAACCGCAAAAAATGATTTGGCAAATCCCAATAACCCCATAAAGCTAATGATCAAAAAGAGTAGAATTAAAATATGTACGCCATCTCTTTTTACATTATCATAAAACAATCCGAACCCTATCTGCATAAGACTGGCAAGAGAGGATATCAGGGCAATGGTGCTTCCAAAAGTGGCGGCATCGATTTCATAAGTTTGGATGAAATAAGGACCTAAGGGTTTAAAAATCGAACTTAAAAAATCCGCCAAAAAGTGGGAGAAAGTTGCAATAAAGACCATATGTCACCTCATTATAGTTAGACATCCTAATGATTATAGCATCCAAATCCCACTACATTCTTGCGATTTTCATGCTTTTCCATTACAATTTTTCTTCAGCGTTTAATCGTTTTTCGATTCTACTTTACAGTGATGAAGTAATCTGTAATGAAGGTTGTTGAAGCGAATTTGACCGTGTATGTACCCGGTATGATCGCTTCAAAGAGAAGAGATGTGTCTTTTTCAAAGGTGTCCGAAGTATTCCATATGCCATCGGTGGTTTCCATCAACAGGATTGATTCGCCTAATTTCGCTCGGACCATTCTGACTTTTTTGGTCATCAGGGGGGGGGTAATCACGGTTTGAGGCGGTAAAATATACTGTCGGGGTTGATCTATTTTTAAAGCGGGGTCTAAAAGCAATTCAAACGCTGTCTGTTCACTCTTAAGGAGTGTCATCAAATCATTCAGTTTATTTTGATAACCTAAATAGGTGATATACACAGGTAAAAACTGCTGATAATCTCTGCTTGAGACTTCCAGCATGCCGTTTTCAAATTCCCATGGAAAGGTGCAAAAAGTTACTGAGGATGTTTCATATAGTTTTTCTGATATACCGTTGGCTTGATTTGGAGCCGCTTGAATAAATAAGCTCCCGTATCCTTTCCGATCAGACATGCTGACGCTATTCGCCAATTGAACAAGTGTGGGAACCGAAAAAGGCAACGAAAGGTTCACCTTTGGGGGTTGGATTTTCTTGACAACCGGCCATTCACCCGTGTAGTCGGATAGACGGGTATTCTTTTCGATCAGAAACTGTCTGACAATTCTTGAATATTCTATCGTGTAACCAATCCCTTTGGGAATATCGATGAACAGTTCCCTTGAAAATGAATACGTCAGAAGGCATAAAGCCATGATCAGAAATGATGTGGTTGTTTTATTGATCAATAATGTTTTTAAGTTCCTTTTCAAATTCTCTGAAAAGGTTCTCACGATTATATTTACCAAATATTTCACCTTTTTTGAAAATGACACCGCCTGTTTTTGTACCGGCAATGCCAAGATCAGCGTGTTTACCTTCCCCCATTCCGTTCACAACACAGCCCATGATGGCGATGGTAAGTGGTTTTTTTACCCCTTTGATCATTTCGCTGACTCTTGAAGTGAATTCATCCATGTCAATTTCAGTTCTGGCACATGTGGGACAAGAAACCAGATTGACTCCTTCACGCAGTCCCAGCGCAATCAATAATTGCTGGCCGGCCAGGACTTCTTCAACGGGATCTCCCGAGATGGAGTAACGTAAGGTATCGCCAATTCCTTTTAACAACAGGTGGCTCATGGCAATGGATGATTTAACCAGGGATGTTCTTAAAGGGCCGGCTTCAGTAACACCCAAATGAAGGGGGTATTGTGTTCTTAAAGAAATGCGTTCGTTGGCTTGAATTGTTTCGAGAACGTCGGATGATTTGACTGCAATAACAATATCTTCAAATTCATATTTTTCCAGGATTGCTACTTGTTCAAGTGCTGATTCAACTAAAGCTTCGACTTTATTGAGATTGAGAAACCGTTTGTTTATCGATCCGCTGTTGGCTCCTACTCTGACCGGTACGCCTTGGTCTTTTGCAGCTTTTACAATTTCTTGGATCTTCCAGTCGGCATCTATATTACCGGGATTGAGCCTGATTTTATCAATCCCTGCTTCGATGGCTTTTACTGCAATTTTGTAATCAAAATGAATGTCCCCAACTAAGGCAATGTCACAAAAGGCCTTTCGTATTTCACGAAAGGCCTCGATACATTCGATATCGTAAAGGGATATTCTGATGATTTCACAACCAGCAGAGATTAGTTGTCTCATTTGAAGGGTTGTGGAATAAATATCTTTTGTGTCCGTATTGGTCATGGATTGAATGGTGATGGGGGTTTTCCCCCCGATCGAAACCCTTCCTACACGGACTTCTTTGTTGTCTTTTCTAAGCATAGTCATTATACTTGTTCAAAAGGAGAAACCAAAGCGTAATCTGCAATTTCTTGATTGATTTGAGTGATAAACTGATTGATGTCCATGTCTTTGATTTCTTTTTCACTTCTTAATCTCAAGGAGATTTTCCCTGTTTCAATCTCATTATCTCCTATGATGATCATATAGGGAATTTTCTTCAATTGGGCTTCTCTAATCTTGTAATTGACTTTTTTCGAACGCCCATCCGTTTCTACACGCAGACCGGCTGCTTCCAATTTGGATTTTAATTCTTCCACATTGGGAATATGTCGATCCGCAATCGGCAGGATCATCACCTGAACTGGCGCTATCCATGCGGGCAAAGATCCTGCGAAATGTTCGATGAGGATGCCGAAAAACCGTTCAAGTGACCCCAGAATTGTCCGATGTATCATCGTGGGTCTGTGTTCTTCGTTGTCCGCAGCGATATACGTCATATCAAACCGTTCTGGCATCTGAAAATCCAACTGGCAGGTGGCGCATTGCCAGGTTCTTCCCAAGGAGTCTTTGATATGGAAATCGATCTTTGGGCCGTAAAAAGCTCCATCACCTTCATTGATGGTGTAGACCGTTCCGGTAGCCTTTAGCGCTTCAATCAGTCCCTGAGTTGCGGTATCCCATTGTTCTTGTGTGCCCATTGAGTTTTCCGGTCTAGTGCTCAGTTCTACTTCGTATTCAAACCCAAATAGCTTATACATCTTGTCTACCAGTTTGACGACTCCGATGAGCTCCGGAACGATTTGTTCTGGTGTGATGAACAGATGGGCATCATCTTGAGTAAAAGCTCTGACTCTAAATAGTCCGTGAAGCACACCGCTCATTTCGTATCGGTGTACTTTGCCAAATTCAGCCATTCGCCATGGAAGCTGTCGATAACTGATAGCATCTTTTTTATACATGATGATATGACCCGGACAGTTCATGGGTTTGACTGCATAATGTTGTTCGTCTTTTTCGATGAAGTACATATTTTCACGGTAATGATCCCAATGACCAGACTGCTTCCATAGATCCTGATGCATGATCAGCGGTGTCATTACTTCCACATAACCGGCTTCTTTATGGAATTTTCGCCACATCTCCATCAACTGAAGCAAAGCTGTGGCGCCTTTTGGTAAAAAGAAAGGCATCCCGGCTGCGGCATCATCCATTATGAACAAATCAAGCTGTGGCCCAAGTTTTCGATGATCTCTTTTTTTGGCTTCTTCGATGAATTTCAAATATTGTTCTAATTCTTCATCGTTGGCAAAGGCCGTAGCGTAGATTCTTTGAAGCATGGGATTGTGTTCATCGCCACGCCAATAAGCACCGGCTAATGACAATAATTTAAAGCTTTTGATTTTTCCCGTGGATGGCAAATGGGGTCCCCTGCAAAGATCTACAAAGTCATCTTGTTTATAAAAACTGATGGCTTCCGTTTCAGGAAGGTCTTTGATGAGCTCCACTTTATAATGCTGGCCGGTTTCTTCCATCATTTTCAAGGCTTCTTGTCTGGGTAATTCAAATCGGCTGATGGAATAGTTGGCTTTGATGATCTTTTTCATTTCTTTTTCAATTTTGGGCAGATCTTCTTCGGTAATTTGACCATCTTTTACTTCTATATCGTAATAAAATCCATTTTCAATGGTCGGTCCGATTCCCAATGCGACACGATCAGGTCCGAATAGTCGGGTGACAGCTTGGGCCATGATATGAGCCAGGGTATGTCGGTAAATTCCTTTGGCTTCTTCATCTTCTTTTTTGATCAATTTCAAGTTGACCGTATCGTCAGCAACTTGTTTTAATGGTGTTGACAGGTCTACTGTTTTCCCGTTGTAGATAGCGCCAATAACGGCTTTAGCAAGACCTTCAGATATATCTTTGGCGATATCATAAGCCGTCAGTTCTTCAGAAAATTCCCTTTTTGTGTTGTCAGGAAAGACTACTGTGATTTGTTTAGACATGATGTCCACCTCCACGACTCTCATACGATTGAGAATCAAATTTTTATACCGTATTTTAACATATGATCCGTCTTATCCGATAATTGTCTTTTAATTTCCACGCTTTTTTGGTACTCATTGTTGTTGTTTTTTAGGCATAACCGTTGTGGCGTCAATTGTTAATCAAGAATCTATAGAAAATACTCAAAAAATAAAGATAGGGAGCGCTTTTGTGTTATAATTAGGAATAATATGGGGAGAAGGTGTATATATTGCCTTTACAAAGTATGACCGGTTATGCCAGGGTGATTAGGATTTCTAAGCTTGCTCAGTACCAAATTGAATTAAGGTCGGTGAATTCAAAAAATTTAAACTTGAATATTCGTTTGCCCAGGTTGTTTGCCTTTTTGGAAACTGAAATTCACAAGATACTGTCTCAGGAAATTAAGAGGGGAAAGGTAGATTTTTCCATCAATATCAAGATCATTTCCGATGAGTTGAGTTCCATTGATATCAACGAAGAAATGGCAAGAGAATATTATCGCTCTTTGGATGAATTACGTAAGAGCATGGGATTGTTGCAGCCTCTTTCGTTTGATGTGATCCTCTCGAATCAGGACATCATCACCCAATCATTCAATGAAGACAGTGAACGAAGGATATTGGAAGATTTACGACCTGTTTTATCCGAAGTTTTGGAGCAACTGAAACAAATGCGTTTGAATGAGGGTAAAAACCTGGAAATAGATCTTTTAGGCTACCTTGATCAGATTCAACAAATCAATTCCGAGATCGAAAAGGAAGCCGGCAGCCTGAAGCAATACTACAGAAAGCGTTTAAAAGATAATCTTGAGGAATTTTTATTGGAGATCGACAAAAACTATGCTCAGGAAAGACTGGAATATGAGTTGGCACTTCTTGCCGAAAGAGCCGATATTAACGAGGAAATAGATCGAATAAAAAGTCATTGTTCTCAGATGCATGAGCTGATTCATTCAGGCGATGAATGCGACTCAGTAGGGACCAAGCTGGTTTTTTATTGTCAAGAACTGGGAAGAGAATTCAACACGATCGGCTCCAAAAACCGATTGAAATCCATTTCAAATCTGGTCATCAATGCAAAGTCCATTGTCAACAGTGTAAAAGAACAAGTCTATAACATCCAGTAATAAAACAAACCGGAGGTGTTTTCATGTACGGTATCATCAATATTGGTTTCGGAAATATCATCGTGGGAGATCGTGTAATAGCGATTGTTAATCCGGAATCCGCCCCAATGAAGCGATTGAAGGAACAGGCCAAGACGGATGGTAAACTGATTGATGCCACTTACGGCAGGAAAACTCGGGCAATTGTCGTAACAGATTCCAATCATGTTATACTAAGTGCGATTCAACCTGAAACAATAGCTTTGAGGTTTAAACAAGGCTTTGAAGATTTAGAGAAAATCGTCAACGATATTCGAATTACAAAACCTTAAGAAAAAAGGATATCCATATGAGCAACTATCTGCTATTTGTCGTTACAGGACCTTCCGGTGCCGGTAAAACGACCTTGATTAAGCATTTGATAGAACATCATCCTGATCTTCAGTTTTCGGTTTCTTTCACCACACGTCCAGCCAGAAAAAATGAAGCAGATGGTAAAGATTATTGGTTTGTCAGTGAAGAAGTCTTTTTTGAGAAGGTCAAATCAAAAGATTTGTTAGAATACGCCTATGTTCACGGATATTATTATGGTACGTCGAAAGAATATGTGGAAACTCAGTTAAAGCATTCCAATATATTGCTGGATATTGATGTTCAAGGGGCATTAAGCGTCAAAAAAGTGATACCGGATTCTGTTGTTTGCTTTGTTGCCCCTCCTGGTTATGAGGAACTGAAGAATCGATTAATCAAAAGAGCCACTGAGTCTGAACAAGATTTGAAAAAACGATTAAATGACGCCCTTGATGAATTAAAAACCATTGGACATTTTGATTATTTGGTGATTAATCGTGAAAGGGAAACGGCTTCAAAAGAGTTGATGGCCATATACACAGCAGAGAACTTAAGAGTGAGTAGACAGCATGACCAAATACATGTTTATAAGAATATCCATAAGGGAGGATTATAAATGTCAAAAGTAGGGTTCAATTACGATGAATTGTTGAAAAAGATTCCATACAAGTATGCCATTCCCATTTTGATTGGAAAAAGAGCTGAAAGGCTGAAAGAGGAAAAACTCTTGAGAGAAAATCACGCAGAACTGGCAGAACTGGTAACTGAAGCGGCTGGAGAAATCGCTGAAGGCAACATAAAAATGAAAAATGAAGATATGATGAAACTCTTAAAACCTGAAGTGAAATAAAATTATAAATGCGAGTTAAAAAGATCGTTTTATTAAACGTGCTAGTTGGTCTTCTTACGATCTCTTTTTCGTATTCTCTGTTCGTTTTTCCGGAGAATAAAGCGTCGGGAGCCTATCTGTACTGCCTGAGTGATACGCATGATGCGGATATCGCATCGGCCAATGTGTTTATTACCGGAAAAGATTTGTTTTTTACCCTTGATGCTTTTGTTGCAGGCTCGAAAGTGATCGCAGGCGCTTATATACCGTCAAAAGAAATCATTGACTTTTTGGAGTATGACGTTCATTGTTACATTCAAACGCCTGACGGATCTGAATACTTTTCAGAAAAGCTTCTGGGAATAAAGGGTTTATTGCTGCCTTTGTATCCGCCAACGATTCCCTTTGAATATCGTGTGATTGCAAATCATCAGGTCCTGCAAGGCGAATACCTTTATCAACTGGCTTCAGAATATGAAGTTGAGCGAGCAGATCTTGAGATATTGAATGAAGATGCCACAAACGGCTTGCATGCTGGTGATCAACTGATTATTGGCAGTGTGGTTTTTCAAGAAAGTCCCTATGTCATAGAGGTTTCATTAGAAAAATGCCAATTGACTTTACACTATGACGGTCAGAGTCTTTTGACATTTCCGGTTGCTGTGGGACGAGGAGTCAGTACGCCATCGGGTATTTATACCATTAAACGAAAAGTTGAAGATCCCGCCTTGTACTGGGAAGGGGAGTACATTCAGCCGCTTTCCCCGATTAACGGTTTGGGAAAATGGTGGTTGGAACTCAGTAATCCTCAGTATGGGATTCATGGCACGAATAAACCCTGGGAAATCGGTAAAAGGATTTCTCATGGATGCATCAGGATGTTTAATGAAGACGTGACACTGCTTCAGAGTTTAGTTCCCATCGGAACCCGTGTAGTCATTCGTTAGGAATGAGGTTTTGATGGATTATTTTTGTTACCTATCTTCCCCCGCCCTTTGGAGAGCGGGGTACTAAAGAGGCCTTTTTTGAATAAGAAAAAAATCCTGATTGTAGACGATTCGCCGGTAACATTATTGATATTAAAAAAATATCTCGAAAACGAATACGATGTAATTAACACTCAGAATGCTGACGATGCAATTCGAGAGATGAGTACCCAAAATCCCGATCTCTTCATTTTGGATATCATGATGCCAGGAATGGATGGGTTTGCATTATGCGATATGATCAAAAACAGAGATCGTGAAGTATTCGTACCGATTATCATTATCAGCGCATTGGAGGATAATGAATCCAAGCTCAAAGGTCTGGAATCCGGTGCGGACGAGTTTATCACCAAACCGGTTAATCAGTTTGAGCTAACAATGCGTGTGAAAACCCTTTTGAAGATCAAGGACTTATACGATAAACTGAATGCTCGTGAAAAATTGTTTAAAGCCGTTTTCAACAACATCAACAGCGGCATTATCGTCACGGATAAAGCAGGACACCGGCTTGAAGTCAATGACAAAGCCGTCAAATTGTTGGGTTATACAAAGGAAGAAATGAAAACCCACACCAAAGAATCGCATCAGGCTTTAGATATCAATCAATCTGAAGATGTTTTTCAACAATTGATTTCAGGCGAAATCGATGCACATGAGAGAGAGAGTTTGTTTTTAAGAAAAGATGGTTCACAGTTTTGGGTGAGACATTCCTTAACATCTATAGAAGATAACAACGGAAATCCCGAAAAGATTGTCAGCATGTTTACCGACATTACAGAGACTAAGCTTGCCCAAAACCGGCTTGCCAGTTATACCTCCTTTCTTAAGAAACTGATTGAATCCATTCCCATGCCCATGTATGTCAAGGACATTGACGGCGTTTTCGTCGAATGCAATGAACGGTTCTGCAAACTGACCGGTCAACACAGAGAAGCAATCATCGGACATAAACTTAACTCTTTTTTTGACAAAAGGGCAACTAAAGAGATTAAAAAAGCGGAGATGGCACTCCTTAAAGATGGCGGACACCGGGAATTTGAATTGTCCATAACGGATGCGCAAGGCAAAAAAAAGGAATTTGCCTTCTACAAAGAAACCTTTATTACCGCAAATGAGATTGCCGGACTTATTTCTATCATGGTGGACATCACCATGAAAAATCTTCTGGAGGATCGCCTGAGAGAGGCCAATCAAATCCTGAGAGAGCAGGCCATCCGAGACAGTTTAACCGGTTTATACAATCACAAAAGGAGTTTAGAACTCCTTGAAGATGAAATAAAGCGTTCCATGAGGTATTCTAATTCACTTTCCGTTTTAATGCTGGATATCGATTACTTTAAAAAGGTCAATGATCAATATGGACATCAAACAGGTGATGATGTTTTGGTGACTGTTTCTGGCATTATTCAGAATACCATCAGGGAAACGGATATTGCCGGGAGATATGGTGGTGAAGAATTTTTGGTTATTTTTCCGCATACCAATTCTGAAGCAGCATTGAATACGGCAAAAAGGATCAACAAGACTGTGAAGGAACATGAATTCAAAGAAGGGTTCAGATTAACCATCAGTGGCGGATTATCTGAATGGCATGGTGAAAGTGCCTCTCAGTTAATTCAGAAGGCAGATAAACTATTATATGAAGCAAAAAACGGGGGTAGAGACAGAATTGAACCAGCTGAAAAGAATTAGGAATTTCAGCATTTCAGAATTTTTTGACTTCAAGGGCAACAACACTTCGCTCAGAACGGAGATTCTTGCAGGTATCACTACTTTTTTGGCAACCATGTACATCATCATCGTTAATCCCATGATTATCAGCAATACTGGGATGAGCTTTTCCGCTGTATTGACGGCTACGGTACTTGTTTCAGCCTTCAGCAGTATCATGATGGGAATTTATGCGAAAAATCCCATTGTACTGGCCCCGGGAATGGGGATCAATACTTTTTTTGCATATTCTCTTGTCATCGGTATGCATGTTAAATGGGAAGTCGCTTTAGGGGTTGTTTTTTGGTCCGGAACCCTTTTCCTGATCTTGTCGATGCTTAATATCCGTAATGCCATTGTCAACGCTTTTCCAACAAGCCAAAAACAAGCGGTCGCCGTTGGAATTGGTTTGTTTATTGCAGTAAACGGTTTTATTGAGTCTGGGTTCATTGTTTCTCATCCAGATACCGTATTGGGGCCGCCGGCGGTTAACCCTTTAACCATTACCTTTTTAGTGGGGCTGATTATCACTGCTATTCTTCTTGCCAAAAAGGTCAAAGGGGCTCTTATCCTTGGCATTGCCATCACAACCATTATTTGCATACCCATTGGCCGATTGTATTACGATGCCACCTTGTCCGGTAATCCCCATTCAACCGTTGTGAGCTGGCAGGGCTTATGGGCAAAACCGGATTTCAGTTTGTTTTTTTCATTGGATCTGATTGGCTCGTTAAGATTTTCCCTGTTGCCGGCTATGTTTTCTTTTATCTTTGTGGATATGATCGATTCATTATCTACTTTTATCGGTGTGGCTGAAGCTTCTGGTTTAAAAGATAGCAATGGTAAACCAAGAAATCTCAAGCAGTCGTTGATTGTAGATGCAATTTCATCAATGATGTCCGGCCTTTTTGGTACAAGCTCCGGGTCCAGTTATATCGAATCAGCTACAGGTATTGCACAAGGCGGAAGGACAGGAATGACAGCGGTCGTTGCGGGGTTGTTGTTTATCCCCTTTATGTTTTTTTCTCCCTTGTTATCCATTGTTCCTTCGGTGGCAACAGCACCGGCTTTAATTGTGGTGGGAATTTTCATGATTACACCGATATTAAAGATCAATTGGCTTGATTATGAAGAGGCAATACCAGCCTTTATGAGCATCATTTTGATTCCTTTAACTTTTTCGATCAACCAGGGGATCAGTTGGGGATTATTATGTTGGACTATTCTGAAACTGTTTGTCGGCAAAGCCCGTGAAATAACCCCCATGTTAATCATTTTAGACTTATTTGCTATCGTTGTTCTGATTATTGAATAGCTTAATTATATGCCAGTCGTGTTGTTTCGTCACACAGTACGTTAGCAATTTTTTCTTGCCAAAGGTTAGATTTCCAGGTTCCAAGAGCGGTATGAGTAATAAAGTAGCTTTGCGGGATGGGGTGAGTTCCTAATATAACCTTCATCCCATATTTTTCTTCGATAAATCGTTTGAAGTAATCCACATTTACACAGGGAGGATAACCTACCAGCATACCGGTTGCGAAATGAATGACATCTATCCCGTTCTTTTTCATCTCCGCCGGCACGTACTCGATGTTTCCGCCAGGGCATCCCCCGCACGTGGTATAAGCTCCAACCTCAACTTCCTTGCCTTGATAAATGCTGAAAGCACCTTCTCTGTTCTGCAAGGAACGGAAACATTTTCCTCCGCCGCATGTATGATAGCGGTTGCAAATAATGATGCCAACTTTTACCTTTTCCATTTTTTCATCCCCCATTTTTGAGAAATCAATTAAGTGTTCGCATACCGAATTATATCATTTCTATTCCAAATTCCATTCAAATGCTCCCGTTTGTTCTGAGATAATTCTAATGGAATCACCCGAATGTAAAATTCCCACACCTTTTGGTGTTCCTGTATAAATCAGATCACCGGGCATCAATTTCCAATAACACGAAATTTCTCCAATAATATCGGCAAATGAAAAGATCATGTTTTTCACTTTCCCGTGCTGCCTTTTTTTATTATTAACAAAACACTCGAACTCCAGATTGTCAATCTCATGAATATTCCCCAGAGGCACAATATCTCCGATGGGAGAGCTGTAATCGAAGGCCTTTGATTTTTCCCACGGCAGGCCGTTGTCTTTTAGCCGTTGCTGCAGATTTCTTAAGGTTAGATCCAACCCTAAGGTGTAACCACTGATCAGATTTTCAAACTTGTTGATTTTTGATTCGTTGCTACATTGTCCAATCACCAATACTAACTCCGCCTCGTAATGGATTGGTTCCGTCTGAACTACATGCGGAATCCATTTCTTTTGCGAATTGATCAAACACGTTATGGGTTTGATAAAAATAACCGGTTTTTGAGGGATCTGATTGTTTAACTCTTTGGCATGATCAATGTAATTTCGGCCTACACAAAAAATTCTATTGAAGGAATGCGTTTCAAAGATCACAATTGTTTTCCTCCGGAATGATGATGGCAAAGCGGCATCGATCGCTTCCGGTTAAACAGCTCTCAATCATTTCAACCTTCAATTCTTGTGAATAAAAATGTTCAAAAGGCGCTTTTGCAAAACCGCCACTACAATAGCACCAGTCAGGATCGATGTCTGAAAAGTTCTGCAGTAAATGATTGCGGACAAACGGGCAGTGACAGGCGAGATATCGTTTTTTTGTGTAATCTTTTTCCTGAATGTATTCTGAAGGATTGTAGGGAATTTTGGTAATGATGATTTTGTTTTTCTGTCTTACCCCTCCCAGAATCTCCTGATTTGAACGGACAAACGAAACAACATCCGGCGTGATTATCTGTTCGAACCAAACGGTGCCTTCTTCAGCGTGCTTTCTTAATCTTTCAACAGCTCTTTCATGTCTTCCTTTCAGATAGTCGTCAATGGAATCGGCATTCTGGAAGTATCTTTTTTCTTCATCAAAGCTTTCTGAAGGAATCTGATGATTGTTGCCAGCTAATACCCATCGTGCATCTTTTTCATCCATACATGTTTTCAACTCTTTCATAAAAGCCTTGACAAAAGCCGGGTATTGATTTGGTGAACTCCCGACAGGAAGAATATTGATCCGTTGTTGAAGATTCACATCCAATGATTTTGTTTCCACCAACTGCTGAAATCGATTCATGATGCTTTCGATTACACCGGAAACACCCAATAATTGGGTGAAGTATATGTAGATGGCGTTGTTCTTTTGACTTAAAAAGTATCTGGCTAAGAAAATGATTCGTTTGATGGTATTTTCATCTGTTTCAATTAGCTCATCCATGTAGTCCTGAATATCATCAGCTGAGCATGTGTTTAAATCACTCCCTTTTTCATTCAGAAATTGTTGTAGTTTTTTGACTGTTTGTACGGCATATTCAATTTGATCATCTTCGATTCCTTTGTCTTTTAAATAGGCAACATAGCTGTTTTTTTCCATGATGGCCCTCCCTGTGATTATTTCATAAAGTAATCCACACCGTTTTGGAAGATATTCTGGATTTGAATCTGGGGAACATTTATGTACAGACCTGGACGCACCCTTTCATTGTGCCCCATTTTCCCTAACACTCTCCCATCCGGGCTTGTTATTCCTTCTATGGATGCCAAAGATCCATTGGGATTTGAAATACCCATTGGATCAATTGTCCCATCTTCTCCACAGTAGCAGGTTGCAATCTGATCATTAATTTGAAGCATTTGAAGCATCTCTTGAGTGCAATAGAATCTTCCTTCCGTATGGGAAAGTGGAATTTTGTATTGTTCTCCTAACTGCTCTGAACCAAACCAAGGTGAATGGGTTGATATAATTTTTGTGTTTGCAATGGTTGACAGGTGTCTTCCGATGTGATTGTAGGTCAATGTTGGCATGGTGTCATCCGGTTGACGGTATTCACCATACGGCAGTAGTCCCAACCGCAGCAAGGCCTGAAATCCGTTGCATATACCAAGTATCAGACCATCAGAGTCATTTAACAGTTTTTCTACAGCTTGTTGGATTTTCATATTCCTGAAAACGGCCGCTATGAATTTCCCGGAACCATCCGGCTCGTCCCCGGCACTAAATCCTCCGGGTATCATCAAGATTTGGCTTTTGGAAATTTCCTGTGCAAATATTTCTGAGGATTCTTCAACAGAAGATGGGGTCAGGTTTCGAAACACGATCATTTGACATTGAGCACCGGCTCTCTCAAAGGCCATTTGTGTATCGTATTCACAATTTGTTCCTGGAAATACGGGAATAAAAACCCTTGGTTTTGTCTTTCTGATCATGTTAATCTTTTTGTTTTCAACTTGCTTCCTCGGCGTTGTCAGCAATCTGAATTCTGGTTGTTCGCTGCCTTGGATGTTTTCTTTTAAGGGAAATATATCATCAAGCGGGTTTAACCAAATCTGTTCGAGATCAGACAGTTTTTTTGTTTTTCCGGCTACTTTGATCACCTTTTCCCCAATGGTTTTTCCAATAACCTTTCCCCCATGTAGCAGGAGCTTTTCAGAGCTGTCTGTATCACATTCGATCAGAAAGGATCCTGGTAATCCCTGCAATAAGTCCCATTCATTGGTATCAAAGAGTTCAAAACCAATTTCATTTCCAAACCCTCTCAAACAAAGATTGTACAAAATCCCATAACGATCCAGAGAAGAACAGGAATGGATTTTCTTTTGCTGAATCATCTCATAAACAAGTTGAAAATGTTTTCTGATTGTTTGAAAATCGGGCATGAGGTTCTCGTCTACCGGTGTTTTTAAGTAGATGATGTCATGATCTTTGCCTTTCAGCTCATTACTGCACAAAGCATTCGCTTCAGCGACACTCACGGCAAAGCTGATGAGTGTGGGTGGAACATCGAGATCTTCAAAAGAACCAGACATGCTGTCTTTTCCTCCGATAGCCGCATATCCCAATTCTCTTTGCGCTTTGTAAGCTCCCAGAAGTGCAGCGAAAGGTTTTCCCCATCGTTCGGGATCCTCCCTTAGTGCTTCAAAATATTCCTGGAGACTCAACCAGATTTGATTTGGATTTCCTCCAGCGGCTATCAGCTTCGTGCAGGAATGAATGACGTTGTAAAGTCCTCCGTGGAAAGGACTCCATTGGGTTAAGTACGGATCATAACCGTGAGCCATCAAACTGATCGTTGAGGTCTCAGCTGTTTCAACTGGTATGTAAGCTGCCATCACTTCGGTCGGGGTTCGTTGTTTTTCTCCTCCAAACGGGAAAAAGGCCGTTGAAGAACCGATCGTGCTGTCAAAGCGCTCGCCCAATCCCAGCTGAGCACAGGCGTTTAAATCAGAAAGTTGTTCTTCTAATATGGTAACAGGATCTCTTTGATACAGATTGTCATGATACCCCTGAGTGGTTTGCGGAGCTTTGACAAATACTTCTCGAACTTGTTTTGCACCGTTGGTGTTGAGGAAGTCACGGGATAGATCTACGATGGTCTGATCTTTCCATCGCATCTTTAGGCGGTTTGAGTCAGTTACTTTTGCAACCTGATAACATTTGAGATTTTCTTTGTTGGCAATCTCTTCAAATAAATCATAATCATCGGGTGAAATAACGACAGCCATTCTTTCCTGCGACTCCGATATGGCCAATTCCGTCCCATCCAAGCCAGTGTATTTCTTTTCAACGGCATCCAGATTGATATCCAACCCATCTGCCAGTTCCCCTATGGCTACACTGACGCCTCCGGCACCAAAATCGTTACATTTTTTGATTCGCCTGGAGATCATTGGATTGCGAAACAGCCTTTGTAACTTCCTTTCCATGGGTGGATTTCCTTTTTGAACCTGAGCCCCACATTTTTCAATCGACTCTTTTTCATGGCTTTTTGACGACCCGGTGGCGCCCCCGCAGCCATCCCTTCCAGTATCTCCTCCAATCAATAGGATAAGGTCACCTGTCACAGGTCGCTCACGTTTGACATGCTCAGAAGGAACAGCTCCGATCACCGCCCCGCATTCCAATCGTTTGGCCATGAATCCCGGATGATAATATTCTTTAACCATTCCCGTTGCAATACCAATTTGATTACCGTAAGAACTGAATCCATGTGCAGCTTCTGTTGTTATCTTTCGCTGGGATAGTTTTCCCTCTATGGTTTTTTCTAAGGGTGTTCTAGGATCAGCACTGCCTGTTACCCTCATCGATTGATAAACATAGGCTCTTCCGGATAACGGATCTCGAATGGCTCCTCCAAGACAGGTTGCAGCACCTCCAAAAGGTTCAATTTC
>DAOTHY010000048.1:0-17945 GCA_035447925.1 Thermotogota bacterium | reverse complement strand
CGATGGTCAGATAATCCACTTTCAGAACCCGGTTGTTGTTTTTGTCATAAACGGTTGTGTAGAGGGCGACTTCACCATCATGTCCGGTTGGTGAAATGTCGAATTCAGCTTCCGTCACTTCACCAGCATATAATCGGTCGGTCGTGACAAGTCCTGCTCCAGCTATTCTGTCGATTAATGGTTCGTAGATGGAGTTGACATGGTTGTCCGCTGTGACTTCCACTTTTGCGGTAAAGGGTCCGGTGATGGGATCAGCCATGTTGATGGGTGTCGCATCTCTTGAAGCATTGCCGGCGGCTTCGATTTCAAACAGGCTTACCGCTACAATCGGATCCGTCTCGGTTGTGGGATCTGCGTTCAGCTGAGCGGTCATTAGCAGAATGCCGAAGGGAATGTTGTTGGCCGCTTCGGGTTTTAATCCCTGAACCAGACTTCTGGCGTGGCCTTGTTTGGTGACTTTGACATCCATTTTTTCTACGTTCCGTACCACCGGTACTTCCGCAGCTCCGAATGCGTTCGTTTCGGCTGTCCCGATGAGTATTTGAGTTCCGCTTTCGTATACGTCAACTTTCGCCCCTTCAACTCCGGGGCCTGCATTCCAGTTGGTTACAACGAAATACACTTTCTCTACAAATACCGCTTCACCGGTCTCGGGATCGACAAAAGTATCATTTTCGACATTGTAAGCATATTCAGCCGGGAAGTCCGCCATTGTTGGGTCTTCAAAATCTAAAGGATAATCCTGATACAAGCAAAATCTCACCACACCGCCTTTCATAAGCGCTGCGTAAGTAATGATGGCGGCGTTCTTTGTTTTAAAATACAGTTCAATCCTTTGAGCCAGTGTCAAAGTTGGAATGAATTCCAGTTGATAAAAGCTTACTACCCCCTCTTCATCAAAATAGAGTCCTTCGTTTAATTGAGAGTATTCCGGTCTATTATCATTAACGGGCAATGCGATGGTTTTTGAAGCTATTATCTCCCGATTTTGGTCGATTAGCCGAATCACGATCTCGCTAACGGTCATATCTGCAAAAAAAGGGCTTACAGTTATCTTCTTTTTTCCTGACAAAGCGATGGTTTGTCTGTTTGCTTGGGCAATGAGTTCAATCTCTTCTGCTTGTCCTTCAATGAGAATATCGAACTGAAAGGCTTTCAGATTCAAAATCTCGCAACTCATTATTTCGGATGTTTCAACTTGGATTATCACCTGTTGTTTTTGATTATCCATGCACCCAATCAACAAAAAGACGAGTAGAGATATGGACAAAAGAGCCGTTCTTAAAGACTTTGTTTTTTTCATTTTCTTTCCTCCTTTTTTTCATCTCAAACGATAAAAGACTGATTTCTCAAGTTTTTTTGGTATGAAAGTAAAAAATGCACCTCATGTTTGGCAACAAAGGTGCATTGAAAAATGATTACACTTATTAAAGGGTTCTCGGATAACGCTGAACAGCAAGTCGAACAATAAAAACTTATTAGCCAAATAATCGAACGCAGATGATTCTTTCAAAAGTATCAACTCGTTTTTTTGTGGGTTTTCATTTTGTATTATACCACCCGTGAGCTGCTTATCCTATTATATCTTTTTTGTCATGCGCTTATAGCATCATTCATTAAAATTCTCATATTTCTCAGGGCTGTATTGAGGAAATCTCAGGATTTGCGACATCCACCCATATTGGCCATTGCCATTGTTGGTAGAATTCTCCAAATGTTCCAGATGCTTTTACAACAATGGCCGCAGGTTGATTTGAACCATCAAAGAATGCTGACAACTGAACAGGCCATTCCCAATATCCGCTCATTCCTTTTCCTTCACAGCTATAATCTTTTACTATCGTTGTGGAAGCGAGAATAGTTGGCACCATCGAACAATACTCCGATACGGTCCAGGCTTGCTGATCAATTAATTCGAGTTGTACTTTCTCGATATCCTCATGTGTTTTTATGCGGAATATGGTGGGCTGATTGCCCCCCACTACCGGAATGGCTTCAATCGACGGGTCATTTAGATGGGTATAATTCCCGTATTCCTGATCTTCAACCGCTCCCCAAAGATTGTCAAACATAATTGCCCCTGAAGGCGTTAATCCGAATTTATTGCCCGCATCCCTATCCTCAAAATGCTGTATATAAACCGGATACAGTTCTCTTGGCAAATTCCCTCTGCTCTCACCTTCATCGAATTCATTGACTTTGGTCTCTTCATCCAACTGAAGCACGTTGTAGGAATGCGCATACCACACATCCCCGTAATCATCTGTTGAAGGAAATCCTATAAGATCAGGCTCGTGAATGTCCAGACGCTGGATATCCATGCTGTGAGGTTGTACCCTCACTCTGAGTAAGATCGCCATTGAGGCGTCGGATTCACTTTCAGAGTTCTCATAGTAGATTTCTACATCTTCAAGGTTGGGATTGACCGTGAAGAAATTGTTCTGGTTGTAAAGCACATCCTGTTCGTATATTTCTGGCTCACCCGTCAACGGGTCGATGTTCACCCGGCTGTTTTCATAATCAAACAGCCAGCTGTCCTGGGCGCCTCGGTCTCGGGCAATGATCCAGACCCAATAGGTTCCGGGAACGCTGGGCATGCTGATTTGTTTTGTAACGTCATCGGTCTTCCGGGTAAAATACTGTTCCTGTTTTTCAACGTTGATCAGAGCTGTTTCTCGGACATTTCTGACACCCGACCAGGTGTAATTTTCGTAGATTTCAAACCGATTGTCTATGCTGAAGTTTCCGTATATATTGCCGGGCAGTGTCTTGGCGTAGATCTGAGTGTATAAGGCTTTGGCAATAACCGGATCGGGTTCGTTGATCAGAATTTCATTCAAGGTCATTGTTGGTTTGTCTTCTTTGTTTTTATTGGCATCGGTTTGACCTGTGTAGAATTCGTCTTCTGCTTTGTAGAGAAAATCATATCCCATGGGCAAATTAGCCGTTTCAAGTGTGGGATTCATGATAGCCGGCAGATTCGTTCGCCAGTTTTCGGGGCTTTGATCTGCTTCATCCGAGGTAAAGAAAACGGCGAAATCGTAGAGTGCATGATGATCTACAGCTTTGACGGTAAAAGATTCCCCCGAATAAAGACTGATTGAATCCACGAAAAACATGGGTGGTGCTATGTTGTCGCGGGTATCTTTTGAAACAAGGTCTTCCGGTCTTCTGTCGGCGAAATATTTGCTTTCATTTGCCGATCCGTATGTGATGTTGATCTCCGGGGAAGTGTTATCGGCAACAATGGGGAAAGAAAATGATTCCGATTCACCGATATCTCCTTTGGCGTTTTGAGCTTTGAAAATCACCTGATAAGTATCGGACTCCGAAACTCTTTCAGCAAGAAGGGCATTTGCCGCACCAAGTGCTGCATCGGCAACGAATAAGACCTGATTGTTAGATTCTTTTTCCACTACTACAATCTCAGGATACAGTTGTACGGTCATGTTTGCAATATCCGTGATATATTCCGGCCGGATTAAAGACGCTATATGAGAATCAAGAACACCAAAGTAATAAAGTAAATCATTTGAAAGCCACCCTGGCAAGTCCCAATTTATCTTTTCTCCTGTTTCGCCATTGTAGCGATGCCAGATATGATCGGGGTCAGTCCCGTCGTATGTAACAAGGGGTTCACTAATGGCATACACCGTCTTCGGGTCGGGGTCAGGCTCCATATCCCGTTTTCTGATGTCCTCGTATGCTTCAGGGAAGTTTTCAAAGGTTACCTTTGCATGATATCGGATGGCAAACCTCCAGGAATCATCCATGAACCACTTCGGTGTCGATTCCGCTTCCTGCCATAGGTGTTGATTGAGATGATGGATGAATTCCTCCAGATAAATCGTGCCGTCCTGATCGGTGAAAGCAATCGTCAGATCATCCAATGAAATGAGCATTTCGTCTTTGAGGTTGACTTCAAACTGTAAAGGATCGCCCTCTTTAAATCCTTGCGTCATTCCTTCAGTTACGACAGTGACCTGTGGCGTTGTTGAGTGTTCTAAAGCGGATATCTTCCACACAAACCAGGGGTTTGTGGCTCCTTGTATGTAAAGTGCCAACCAAATTGACTGCTCCGGGGTGAGATTTGCAAATTCAATGGCCGTTTGATAACTTCCCCTTTCAAGCAAGGTCATCGATTCACTTTCCCCTCTCTTAAATTGAGCGCCTCGATTGAAAACATCTTCCAGATTGGTGTAAAGATAAAGTTCAGCCTTAGTAGGCGAAACAGCTTCTTCAGGAAAGATTTCAAAAAGAAGGGTCGTGATGCCGAAAGGCAAATCATAAACCGTTGCGGTTTCTTCGGGTATTTCTTCGAAGGTTGAATCCGGACTGAAATTGCCCAAACTTTCAGCTAGATCAACGCTCTCGTCCGTACCAAGATGACAGTCACCGATGATCAAGCCGACGCCCCTTCTCGTAACCATTAAGCCCTGACAATCCATTGTTGCGGTATTTCCTTCTTTATCTCTGGCAAAAACAAAATACCTCACCGACCTTTCCATAACGCCTTCCAAATCTACTTCAACTTCTCTTGTTTCTCTAAACTGGCTAATCCCTTGAATGCTTAATAACTCTATCTCACAAATCATTTCATCATCAGCGAATAGGGCGAAATAAAAATTCGCCAGATCTCCATCTGGGTCCATTGCGCCAGTCGTCACAGTGAATGTCGGAGGTAAGATCTGATTCCACATATTTGAAAAAGACGGTTCAATTAGAGTTGGCGGTTTTTGTTCTTCAAAATTTGCCGCCAAAGTCACGTTTTCATCAGGCATGGTGTAGATGTCGTGTGCCTGTATGCTGATGATTAGATCGTCTTTTGTCCAGTTGACAAATCGGAAATTATGGGCAGGTGTTGCGGCAATAGTGACGGTTTGGCCTTCTTCATAAAATCCATCTCCGGCAGTTTCCCCGGCAGTTTCCGGAATAGAAGCCGTTTCCAGCCTATAATAATGAATACCTTCTTCTTTTGGATTCAAGTACCAGCCATTTTCATGATCAAAAACCCTTTCGTGAGGAAACTCATCGACCACGGGATCATCTGTATCCACAGGATAATCTGCATACAGGCAAAATCTTGCTTGTCCGCCTTTGAGTAGCATGGCGTAGGTGGTGATGGTTTCATCCTGAGTTTGATAATACAGTTCCACCCGTTCAGTAAAACGCAACTGAGACAAATACTCAAGCTGGTAGAATCTGACCAGTTCGGTTTGAACAAAATAAATACCTTCGTTAAATTGTGAATACTCGGGTCTTTTTGCGTTGGCTGATAACGGAAGGCTTTGCTCGGCGATCACTTCTTGCTTGTCGTCGATCAGTTGGATCTTGATTGTGTTACTTTGAATATCAGTGAGGAAGTCGCTGACCGTTATCCGCTGTCTTCCTGATATCGGTATGCTTTCCTGGTGTACATCTGTTGTGATTTCAAGCGTTTCTGCAATTCCTTCAACATGAATCTCCAATGAACACACGGTCAATCCAAAAAGCTCGGAAATCGACCTATCAATCATTTCAACGCTTAATTTGGCCTCTGGTTCATTCTGCGTTTGGATGCAGCTGCTGAAAAACACCATAAGAAACAGGGTTAAAATGACGAGAACACTTAGCATTCTGTACCTTTTCATTTACTTTCCTCCAATCTTTTCTAAGTTGTGAGAACTATTCGAGTCCTCTTCACTGTAAGCATTTACTCGTTTTGCACGTTAGTACAGGTCTTTTCATTATCGTCAGTTCATTTTCAATGGGAGCAGTTGTAATAATTCGCATGTATTTAACCTATCTGTTAAAATATTAAACTATTTTTTTTAATCTGTCAAGCCGTAAAAATAAAAAAGACAAAAACACGATAATCAGACGGGTACATCTCTGCTTTAACAAATATGTCCCTTGTTTATTTGCTTTCTCGTTAACGATTCCATCTGATTCAACAGGGCTTTTCAGCCTTTCGTATATAGGGCCTGCCTTTACTATATGGTTTTGCTTTCAAAAACCTCAAGGACTGTTCGTCAAGTCCATGCGCCTAAATCCGCAAATTCCTTCTGAAAAGTTATAGGGGTGGATGTTCTGAGTTATTCAGCAAGCCCTAAGTAGTTCTTCTTTTTTTCAAACCGAACTGGCTTGGACCTTTAACCATCGCTCTCGCCACAAATTTTGCGTGTTGCATAAAAGAACAAAATATGATAGAATACTGTTTGCGCATCATGCAGGCGGGGGGTTAGTGGTCCCCTGTACCCGAAACCCACTTGAGCGGGGCTGATGCGTTGTCTGAGGTCCTATCGGTGAGAAAGGTTGCAGATAAGTAGTGTTGATGCAGAGGTCCTGTGCGGCGGATAGCTGTGAACCTGGTCAGGTCTGGAAGGAAGCAGCCATAAGCAGTCCCATCCGGGTGCCACGGGAGCGCCCCTGCTGAGCTAACTGTTTGAAAACGTCTTGTCGGTATCTATCGAAGCAATGCGCATGGTGCGTTTTATTTTTAGCTGCACTTGACCCCAGAAAGCCTTTGTGCTATAATACATCGCTGTTGTTGGGGTCGTAACTCAGCTGGGAGAGTGTTACCTTCGCAAGGTAGAAGCCGTGGGTTCGAATCCCATCGACTCCACCAGTTGTTTAGAGTAAATGCCGGGGTGGCGGAATAGGCAGACGCATCGGTCTCAAAAACCGACGAGGTTGACCCCTCATGCGGGTTCGAGTCCCGCCCTCGGCACCAATCCTATACAGAGATAGATAAAAAAGAGGGCATCGTGTCCTCTTTTTTTCTTTCGTGATGGTCGTATTCTCGGGTCCATGCAATGGACTATCGTGTAAAAAAGGAAGGAGGGGGTTATGAGCAAAGTATCGGGTCATGATTTTGTACATTCGATCAGTGAAATGATGATGAAAATGGCGAAAGAGGATATTTACGATATCGCTGTGAATCATCATCTGGATATTGCAAGAGAAACACCAAAACAGGATTTGGCTGAAGCGCTTAATTCCATCTTGGTTGAGGACTTCGAAAAAGACGGGGAGTATCTCTTACTGGATGAATTTCTTTTTCTCGCATTTGTCTTTCTTCAATTTGAACAACGAAGCGCTTCTTCGACAGCTCATGTTTTACAGGCGATATTGAATCAGTATCATTACAAAGTCAATGACGAAGATGGCGAATGGTTGATCAGGAGAGGTTATTTTCAAATCCTGAAAGAAAACGCTGAGAATGTATTGTTATATCCCTATCCGCTCATTTTTCACAGTTTTCTTAATCATATCACCCAATGGTTGGCCAGAGCAACAAGGCATCAGAAAATGGTTGATTTGCTGTTGGCGTTGACGAATATCTACGGCTTTTTCAGCTATTCCCAATACGTTCATGTCTGGAATCTTTACAACGATGATGACATTATCACCGAAGAAAGCGTATCTGAATTCTTCACGCAAATAATGCCGAAAGGGCTTCACTTCTACCTATCCAACAAACACGTGATCAACGATATCATCTCTCTGAAAGAATTCGGTTCATTATATGAGGGTTCAAAAACACTACCCTGGTATACGCCATCTGAGGAGATGATCGAGAAACACGCACACGCACTGATTGACACTCATTCACACGAATATAAAGCCTTGAAGATGTTTTTTAAGAAAAACAAGGGAAACATCCGATCCAATAAAGAGATGGATACGATCGTCGATCATTTGGCGCTTGAACTCAAATTCAACTCACCTCCAAGCGATATCATGGAAATCCTTTATGAAAATAATTATCGGTTTGACCAGGATGAGATAGTCCAGGAATTTCTTTTGCATTATCAAAAAATCTCGGATAACACAAGAAAATGGGTGTATAAAGGATTTACACCGGTTGAAATCAAACAATTCATGTTATAAAAAAACGACAGATTTCTCATTTCAAGGAAGGAGTCCGCTGAAAATGGCTCAGAATTCCTCTTGTTTGGTAAATAAACCTGGCTGCCGCCAAACCATCGATCAGCTCAGCGCTTCCCTGTGATTGGTCTGTTCGGTTGCTGTTTGTTAAACGGTGATGTTTTTGTGATATAATCTCAAAGGAGAACCTTGACCCTGTATTAATCATAACGAGTGATTACTGAAAATTACCATTCAATAGTATTGTAACGGTTACCAAATCAAATTGGGTACTATTTTTGTACTTGGCTTTAACATCATTTGATCTCCATCGTATGACTGTATTAATCAAGGGGCTAGTATTTGGAGTGCAGTAAGCCATCAAACAGGCTAAATCCACGATAGATTGAGGCAAATATTTAGAAACCGGCAATATCAAAATTCATTTGGGAGGTGTCGATTATCAGCCAAACCGGACAGGATCGTTATGAAAAAATCGAAAAGTTAGCAGAGCTGAAAGAAAAAGGACTCATTTCACAGGAGGAGTTTGAACAGGAAAAGAAAAAAATACTTTCTTCTGAGGAGAAAAGAGAACAAAATGTGGTAGGCGAAGCATTTAGAGACACTTTTCAAGAATCAAAAGAAAGGTTCCAAAACGCATTCTCAAGCAATACTGGGAATGGAAACAGAACTAACACAGGGCAGAACCAAGATGGCAAGGCCATTGCGTCGATGATTCTGGGTATCATTTCTCTTATTTTTATCTTTACTGGAACTTTAGCCATCCTTGGGCTTATTATGGGGATAGTCGGTCTTGTTTTGGGTATTAGTGCCAATAAAACATACAAAACCAGTTATGCCACAGCCGGCATCGTGTTGTCAATCATTGGAATTGTGGTTTGTTTTATTGTTTTTATCGCTGCATTAGCATGTGTTTCTGCGGCAGTAGGGCTGGTTGAAAGCTACGGCTATTAATTGATATTGCGGGAGAGTTTCTCCCGCAAATTTTGATGGAGAAAATGATGTTACCCTTTGTGAGCTTTTTTGGTTATCAATTCCCTACTTACACCTTGATGATTATCCTTGCGTTGATTTTTGGATTCCTGTTTTTATTCTTAAAAAGAACGAATATTGCAAAAGAAGACGTGATCTATTCGACGTTGTATGCCCTTTTGTTTTTTGTGATTGGGGGAAAACTGCTTTATTTGGCAGTCACCTTCCTTCAACTAAAAATATCCCCTTTGACTCTGACATTGGATCAATTGATGGAATTTTTAAAGGGTGGTTATGTCTGGTATGGCGCTTTCTTTGGCGGACTGTTCGGATATTTTCTTTATTGCAAACAGTACCAAGTGGCTTATCGGTCATTAATCGATGACATCATGCCGGTATTTCCGTTGGTTCATTTCTTTGGACGGCTGGGCTGTTTTTGTGCGGGTTGTTGCTATGGTATTCCCTATCCTGAACCGATTGGTGTCAATTTTAAACCCCATTCTTTTGCTCCTCAGGGGATTTCTCTTTTCCCTGTTCAACTATTAGAGGCCTTTTTTAACCTTATTTTGTTCTTTGTTTTACTTCGATTTGCATCACAAAAAAAGAGAAGGATCAATTGTTATTCTGTTTATGCCATTTCTTACGGCCTTTTCAGATTTTTGATTGAATACCTTCGTTATGATAGTCATAGAGGTTTTTTTCTGTGTTTTTCAACCTCTCAGTGGGGTAGTATTGTTTTGTTCATCAGCGGATGTTGTTTTCTATTCGGACGGCCATCTAAAACCAATGACCACTCCGATTTCTATCAAACATGAGCCTTTGTTATCAGTAATTGCTTTCATTTTTTATACATGTCAAGATGCCGGTTCTTCGGAAAAAAGGGATGGTGATGCAATATGAATAGCGCTTGCTTATTCAGTAAGCTTTTAAATAACGGGATATTGAAGACATCTGTCGGAACAGTGGGGAGGGGTAGAAGTCAGGTTCATTTTGATTTGATCTGCACCAAATCGAGGGGCATCTTCACCATTCTCAGAGGTGAAAACATCGGGAGTCCAAAATGATCGTTGCCATCGGGGACATCCACGGATGCTTTGACCCTCTAAAAGCTCTGATAAACGCCATCGAAGGTTACCGGAACACCGTGGAAGACATCGAGTACATCTTCATCGGCGACTATATCGACAGGGGTCCATCTACAAAGGAAGTCCTGGATTTTCTCATTCATTTGAAAGCCCAAAAAACCTTTCTGATGGGCAATCACGAGCATATGCTGCTGGTTTATTACAAAGGATCGCATCAGTATCAAAGTGTTGGAGAGGCGTGGCTGCGAAAAAAAAACGGGGGATTGCGTACTTTGCAGGCTTTGGATCCGACGGCTTCAATTTCTCATAGAAAAGGGTTTCATGTGGATTCCGAAATTGACAACCGGCAATATTCCTTTGTTTTGGATCATCAGTATCAAATCTTTTTCGAGTCGTTGAAATTCGCCCAAATCAGGGAGTTGCAAATTTCCGGAAAACGCTACAAATTGCTTTTTTCGCATTCTGTCCCAAATCATCGAATTCCCATTCAAGAGCTGATTGATTGTGAATCTTATGAAGCTTTTGATGAGTTGAATGCCCGATACGCTATTCCGCCCGCAAAAATGAATCTGTGGAATCGGGACTTTCTGACCGAACCCTTTGAAGGAGCTGTCCTGATTCACGGCCATACCCCCACCATTGTCGTTGACCGATATATCGGCAATGAAAGAACGTCCTACAGAAACCATACTGAACAACCCATCTTGGAAGAACCGGCCACGCATTTTGTGGATTTTTTTACCGATCAACCGGGAGAGTGGCAGGCAGGTGTAGCCTTTAGCGTCAACAAACAGTCAAAAGAGGTTGTTCAAATCGACATCGATTGCGGAGCGGTTTATGGCAGCCGATTATCGGCTATTTGCTTTCCTTGCTCTGAAAAAGAGAGGCGAACAATGGACAAACTGGGTATTCTGATGAATCCGATTTATGTGAATTGTTCCGGTGGCTATTACAAGCAATGGAGCTCCATTCAGAAAACGGGTTTAACCCTTTCCATGTTACCCAACGAATAAACCCTAAACGTTCTTGGCGGCTATTCGTAAAAGAAAATAATAAACAACCGTGAAAATCCCCATGATCGCGATCAGGCTTAATCCGACAAAAAACCAGCTGCCCAGCATGATCGGATTAAACATGGGATACATGTATTTGCCGTTGACGGCCAAAGTTATGCCTAATATGGAATATAAAGCCGGGTATAAGAAAAAATACGCAGACAGCCTGATTTTTTCAGTTTTTTTCGTAATGGCCCTTACAAAGAACAACAACACCACACCGCTTATCGGAACCACGGTATGGGTCCAAACGTTGGAGGGGGAAAACAGCCAGGCGTTGTCTGAGCCCGGTTTGATGTAGACGGGAACCAACACCGCCCAGAAGATGGAACCGGTGATGAGAATATAGGTTGTCAAGGCTGCTGCAAGGCTGGGGTTCACGGAAAACTTCAGCAAACGACCGTTTGAAAGGATATAAACGGAAAGAAAGATCATCCAGAACAGCATCATGATGTTGGTTTGAATGGTAAAATAAAAAAGCGAATGGATTTTGTCTGAATCGTAATTCATGGATGAGGCAGCTATGGTGTTAAATAAAAACAAAAAAGTCATGAAGGCCATGAGCAGCAACAACCAGGCGGTGGTATCATTAGATTTGATTTGAGAGTTCATGAAGATTCCTCCTTGCCTGCAAACGGTTCAATCGCATGCAGCATTCTTTTTGTATTTTATCATAAGTGTTTCACAAAGCTTATCTGTGAATGCTTTGGAGGGTTGTTTTTCGTCTAAAGGGATAGCAGAAAGAAATAGGGAGCGTGATCATGTGAGGAAATGTCAACAAAGGAATTTGATTTTGGTTATCATTGTCATTTTAACGGCTATTACAGCCTTTGCAAGGGAAACCGGGGGGGGAGTCGTAATGGCCAACAATCAGTTTGGTTTGGAATTGTATCGGCAGTTGAAAAGCGACGGGAAAAACATCATCATTTCACCATTTAGTATTGTGAACGCCTTTGGTATGGTTTACGCAGGTTCTTCTGGCCAAACCAAGCAAGAAATCGCACAAACCATGCATTTCGCAGAGGACACACAGCAGTTTTTGGAACAGATGGCTCAACTGCAACTATCATTTGTTCCTTATGAGGATAATGAATCGGGGCCCTTGAATATTGCTAATGCCCTGTGGGTCCAAGAAAATTATCCCGTTCTTGAATCGTATCTGACATTGCTTCAAACGTATTTCCAATCCGAAATCCGTTCAGTTGATTTTTGTAATGAAGTACAAACAACGGATGAAATCAACCAATGGGTGAGTGAGAAAACAAACGGCAAAATCACTCAAATCATCACACCGGATGTGATCAATCAGATGACCACGTTGATTCTGTCCAACGCCATTTACTTTAAAGGTGCCTGGATGAACCCGTTTTTGGATAAAAACACAAAACCAGAACCCTTTTCACTTAATTCGTCAAAAGAAATATCAGTGGAGATGATGAACAACACCAAGTCTTACAGATACTTGGAATGCGAAGAGTTTAAAATTCTGGAAATGCCTTACAGAAAAGAATACAATGAGCGTGGTGAACCAATTTCAATAGCTGATTATTCCATGATTGTCTTTCTGCCGGATCGGGAATCATCCCTTGAGCAGCTTGAGAATCAATTGACAAATGTCATGCTCGAAAGCAAAATCGATGAACTGATGCATACCCCGGCTGTAACTGTAGAAGTGAAAATACCAAAATTCCGCATCGAGAACACCTACAACCTGAATGAGATACTGATCGCCATGGGAATGAAGATGCCGTTTTTTTCCAATGCTGATTTTTCAAAAATAACCGGCAAGAAAGACCTATTCATCTCTGATGTACTCCACAAAACCTATATTGACCTGGACGAAAAGGGAACAGAAGCTGCAGCGGTTACGGCTGTCATTATGGCCAGAGGCGCCTTCGAACTGCCTTCTGAGCAAGTAAAAACCTTTCATGCCGATAGACCCTTTATGTACATGATTCGTGAAAACACCACTGGGAGCATGATCTTTGTCGGGAAGCTAACCCAGCCTTAAGGTGATGGCATGATCCTGATCGAAGGATTACCCGGTTCCGGGAAAACAACTGCGGCAAAACAGATCCACCAAGTACTGGTGAAAGCGAATATCTCTTCTCAAGTGTTTTTGGAAGGAAACATCGATCATCCAGCCGATTACGACGGGGTGGCATTTTTTACACCCGAGCAGTTTGTTGAGTTGAAAAGGCGTCATCGTGAAGATTGTGAAATACTTGAAAAAAGAACGAATTCAGTGGAAAAAGGGTATATGATTCAGTATAAAAAGCTATTACAGGAGAACAACAACATTTTTTCTAAAGATCTCCTCAATGAGATCCTTTGTCAAGATATCTACGAGCTTCCCCTTGCACAACATATGGACTTGATTCTAAAAAAATGGGAATCGTTTGTAAGCAGCTGTCAAAATAAACCGAATCAGGTCATCCTCGAATGCGTATTCATCCAAAATCCGGTTACTGTCACGTTGATTCGGGAGAATGCGCCCCATTCGCTCATCAAATCCTATATCCGGCAAATAGCCGATATCATACGCCCGCTAAACCCCCTGTTGATATACCTCAAAGCCTCTGATTTAAAGGCTTCTTTTGAGAGGATCGTTCAGGAAAGGCCTAAAAGCTGGTACGAGGGGTTTGAACACTATTATGCCAACAGGGGGTTTGGGCTGTATAAAGGACTGAGCGGAATAAACGGGATCCTGGAGGTTTTGAATGAAAGACTTAAACTGGAACTTGATATTTTTGCCTCCTTAGACATGAAAAAGGTTCTCGTTGAAAAAAGTGATGACGATCAGAAACGATGGTCAACCATTACCCCGTCGCTTTTTGAGCGGCTAGCGGCCCCAACGGAAACTTGATCTATAACGGCCGTCTATTTCATTCAGCAAAACACCATTGGGGGTATCCCGCTGAACTTCGTTTCATTGATCGGTCTCCTTTCCTTTCGTTTTCTTTTTTTTCAAGCTGATATCTGTTCGTTGCCATGACGTTTTTTCCTGCTTGCCATCCACATGAGCGTGGTTGCAAGAAGTCTTAGCGTCTAAACTGAAGAATCTAAAAATAAGATAATGGAGTTAAGATAAGGTAATGATAAATTAAAAAAAGAAGTTTATCAGGCCTTTTTTTGATATAATCAGTATATTTCTTTTTGTTGGAGGCGGTTATGGATAAAGAAGAACTGTATGTGGTGGGAATCGGTGCTTCTGCCGGCGGTCTGGATGCCATTGAGAAATTTTTCAACCATATGCCGAGCGATCCCGGAATGGCATTTGTGATTATTCAGCATCTTTCGCCGGATTACAAAAGTCTGATGAATGAAATCCTGGCTAAACATACGGATATGGACATCATTCAGGCAAAGGATAATCTTCAAGTCGAAGCAAACAAGATTTATCTCCTCCCTCCCAAGAACAATCTTAAAATCTTTCACGGAAAATTGTATTTGACACCACATCAAGGGCAACGGTCTCTCAATTTACCCATCGATATCTTCTTTCGTTCCCTGGCGGAGGACAAAAAGGAAAAAGGCATTGCGGTGATTCTTTCCGGAACCGGCAGTGACGGAACCAGGGGGATTCGCCATATCAAGGAGTTTGGCGGCATGGTCATTGTCCAAGACCAAAATACAGCCCAGTTTGACGGTATGCCCCGAAGCGCCATTATTGCAGGCATGGTGGATTTTATCCTGGCGCCTGAACAGATGGGCGAAGCGGTGGTGAAATACATTAAAAATCCTGTTTTCTCCCAGACAAACAAGAAGATGATCGATGATCAGGAGCCTTTTCAAAAGATATTTGAAATGCTGAAACGCTACAGTGGTGTGGATTTTAGTTATTACAAAAAAAGCACCGTATACCGGCGTATTGAACAGAGAATGGGAATCAATCAATTATCATCCATCGGCGATTACCTGGAATTTTTGTATGACAGTGCCAATGAGATTAATATCCTTTACAAACAATTACTGATCGGTGTGACGAGGTTTTTCAGGGACAAAGAGGCCTACGATATTCTTCAGAAGAAAGTCATCCCTGAGATGATCAAATCACATAACGACAAGGAGCCGTTGAGACTGTGGGTAGCCGGTTGTTCTACCGGGGAAGAGGCCTATTCTTTGGCCTTTATGCTACAGGATTTTTTTCAAACAATGGGTTATAATCAGGATTACAAAATATTCGCCACGGATATTGATAAGGATGCCATAGAATTTGCTTCTCAGGGGGTCTATCCGGAAAGCATTGCGGAGGATGTCCCTTCTCAATATCTGAAGAAGTATTTCAGGAATACGGGCGGTTTTTTCCAGGTAAACCGGGATATCCGTGAGAAATTGGTCTTTGCGCCTCATAATTTGATTCAAAATCCCCCGTTCAACAACATGGATTTTATTTCTTGCAGAAACCTGCTCATCTATTTGCAGCCCATGCTGCAGAAAAAGATCTTTTCCTTTTTCAGTTATTCGTTAAAAAAATACGGGTTTCTGTTTCTCGGCAGCAGTGAAACCATAGGAGACATGGACCACTATTACAAGACGATCAGCAACCGATGGAAAATCTATCAGTTGACCAACACCGATGTAAAGCACAGCACCTTTTCCAACTCGTTCAGCCTAACCCGGCTGTCTGCAAAATCCAGCAGAAATCTCCAGGGCGGTTCAAGTTTTTCTTCAACCCCTGATGATTACGTCACCCTACAGGATTATATCCTCCAGCATTTTGTGAATCCCTGTGTGATTGTGGATGAATCATTTAACATCGTCATGACTTGCGGTGAAGCGAACAGGTACCTGGAGCTGCCCACCGGAAGGATTCAGATTAACGCTTTGAAACTGTTTCGAAGGGAATTAAGTGTACCCATCGGTATTGCCCTGCACAAGGTCATGAAAAACGAGAAGGAAGTGTTCTATCCTGGAATCAGCCTGGAAAGGGAATCTGAAACGGAATTTTTGGATTTGTCGGTATTCATGAAAAAGGTGAAAGACAGAAAGTACATGATCATCCTGTTGAAACAGCGGGATGTAAAAAAACATGAGGAAAACGATTTAAAACAGGATGCCGATGAATTTTTCGATGATAAAGATCAACGGATTAAGGATTTGGAACAGGAGCTGCAGTACACCAAAGAGAATCTGCAGGCTACAATTGAAGAATTGGAAACTTCCAACGAGGAATTGCAGGCGGCTAATGAGGAATTGCTTTCTTCCAACGAAGAGCTGCAGAGCACGAATGAAGAATTGCAATCAGTGAACGAGGAGCTCATTACCGTTAACTCGGAATACCAAGCCAAGATCCAGGAGCTGACGGATTTAAACAACGACATGGAGAACCTGCTTAAAAATGCCGATATTGGGACCATATTCGTGGATTTAAACCTAAGGATCCGGAAATTCACCCCCGTAGTGAGGGACATCATCAACCTCATGGACCAAGATATCGGCCGGCCAATCACTCATATTACGCATAATTTGATCGGCTCAAATATAGACGATGACACCAAGTCAGTGCTCATGACATTGAAACCCAAATCAGCGGAAGTTGAAAATAAACATGGTAGAAAATTCTTCAAGAGAATTCGCCCTTATATCACGGTGGACAATCAGGTCAAAGGAGTAGTTATAACATTCCTGGATATCACAGAAATGAAAGCTGCATCAAAAGAGATTTCAAAGTTCAGTTATGCCATTGATCAAAGCCCGGTTATGATTTGCCTGTTTAACGCACAAGGCAGAATCGAGTACGCCAATCCTCAATTTCTCAGTAAAACCGGGTATCAGTTAGAAGAAATACTGGGCAAGGAGTTGGACTATTTCAGACCAAATGAAGTCCCCTGGCCCGCTGAGTATGAGAAGATCAAAAAGATGATCAACAAAGACGAAAAATATTCCGATGAAATAAAATTGTGCGGAAAAAATACGTGTATGTGGGAGATGGCATCCATATCAAAAGTGTATTACACCGATTCGAATGACTATTTTTATTTAAAGGTATCTGAGGATATCACAAATATAAAAGCCAAACGCAAAGCGATGGAAGAGGAGAATCATTTCTTGAAAATCATACTTGAGGACAATCCCAGCGCAATCTTTTTTTTAGATGCGCAAGGGAAGATCAATTATGCCAATAAAAAAGCCGAGCAGATCATGAAACTGCCAAAGGATGAGATCGTCAGCAGAACGTATGATTCAGAACGTTGGAAGATAACAACAAAAGAAGATAAAACCCTGGACAGTGAGGTATTGCCGTTTGCCCAAGTGATGAAGAACAAACAGCCGGTTGCTAATTATATTCACCATGTCGTCGACGGTGACGGGAACAAAATTCAGGTCAGAATCAACGCCACACCGCAGTTTGGTGAGAACAGTCAGATTTCAGGGGTCATTGTTTCCCTGGAAAAGGTCTAAGAGGTGAGAAAATGGTAGACAAGGATGATTTGAAGAAAAAAGCGATCATGCGATTATCCGAAAAGGGTAAGATTCCTGCCAGCTACGAGATTGAAGCCTTAAACAACCATGAAATGAAACGAATCATCGAGGATCTGGTTATTCATCAAATGGAATTGGAGATTCAAAACGAAAATATGGCACGCCTTCAAATCGAACTGGAGCATTCCAGAAACAAATATTACCGGCTTTTTGAAAACTCACCGACCGGATTTCTCACATTAGACGTCAGAGGTATTGTGATTGACCTAAACAAATCTTCCACAACGATCATTGAAAAACCAAAAAAGAACCTGCAGACCAAACCATTTACACTGCAAATCGAATCGGATAATCACGCCGCTTTCTTTTCAAATTTGAGAAAGGCCAAGCAAACCGGGAAAAAGGTTAAAGACGAACTCTTGCTGAAGAATGGGAAAACCGTCCTCTTTGAGAGTCTTTTTGTGGAAGATGATGTATCCGAGGCTTTCTACATGTGTTCGATGACAGATGTAACCGATAAAAAGGAAATTGAGAAAAA
>DAOTHY010000047.1:0-18066 GCA_035447925.1 Thermotogota bacterium | reverse complement strand
TGAAATAATTTCTTCCATTCATACGCCCGACCGGAATAAGGTATCCTGGCATCAATCATTTCTATAACCGCATTTACAGCCTTTACCTTTTCGCCTATTCTCCTCTTAGCCTTTGCAATATGCCCCGGATACCATTTATCTTCCATGCTATTCAACGACTTTGTCGATGGGACCAAAGTTACTGAGCGGCCAGAAGATTAATAACGGTCCACCAACGATATTTTTTTTGGGCACAAAACCAAAATAGCGGCCATCAAAACTGTGTGCGGAGTTATCTCCCATAAAAAAATACATGCCATCGGGTACTTTGATCTTCACTTTTGAACTTTCCTTATCATACCAGGCATAGTCTTCAACTTCTAAACCTTCAAACACCTCTTCATAAGCTATATCATAATCTAAAGCCTGATTATAATAATTAAACAGCGTCTTTTCCTGAGCACTCATATAGGGATACTCATTAGGATAAGCCATTTTTCTGAAAAAATTAGGATCGGTGAAAATCGCCGCTCGCTCATATTGAATACCTTTTAACAAAGCCGGTGTTTCACCGTTAACTACGACCGAATAGCCCTCATGAAGCAGACTGGGTGAAAGTTCAACAATATCACCGGGTTTACCGATTAACCGCTTCACATATTTGACATGCCCTTTATACTCTCTGGGTGAAAACATATCCATGAAATGGTCAAACGCTCTGAGCATTTTTTGAGCCTCTTTATCAACAAAAGGCGTCCAAAAAACAACCACTTCTCCATATTCGGGCTCCCTAGCCTGATAGGTAATCCGCTCAACAAACAAACGATCTTGTGGGATAATAGTAGGAACCATAGACTCTGTAGGCACCATCATCGTTTCAAAAACAAACAGCCGAATAATGATAACTGCGACTACCGCATAAATCAACGCCTTAATCCATTCCACCGTTTCGTGCTTTGCCTTTTCCTTTATGGATATCTTTTTCTCTTTCACCTTCTGATCAGCCCCTATAATGGAAAGCGGGAACCCATTACGGGTTCCCGTATAAAACTTTTTTTATTTTCTTTTCTGCCTTCGTTCTTTGATTTTCACAACACCGACAATATCGCGAATATAGTAGAGTTTTGCCCTTCTAACCTTACCGGTTTTGACAACCTCTACCTTTTCAATGGATGGGGAATTAATGGGATAAATCTTTTCAACTCCCACACCATTTGCACCTATTTTCCTGACGGTAAAACTTTTACCCAATCCACCGCCGCGTCTTTGAATCACAATTCCTTCAAATTTTTGTACCCTTTCTTTGTTCCCTTCTTTGATCTTCTGATGAACTCTAACAGTGTCCCCGATCCTAAAGGGTGCAACCGATTTATAATCTGGTTGTTCTATTGCACGTATAAGAGCATCCGACATAATTGTAACCTCCTTGCTTTTATTTTTTCTATTATTTTTATTTCTTTTTCGTTTTTAAGATGAAGCAAACACCTCTTCGCCAATCAAGCGGTCTAGTATTATGGCAATGGCACTTCTAACTGAAAGATGATTAAAATCACCAAAGGCTCTGACCGGTTCCAAAGAGTAATCGCATGTGCTTAGAATCTCGTTAGGTAAACCGTGACCCGTTCCAAAAATCAGTAAAATAGGCCTTGTTTGACTTCGAATTTCATCACTCATATCACGAAAAGTGATCGTGTTTGGTCTGATCCGTGCCGAGGTAAAAACCGTTAAAGGTTTTTCACCTTCTTTTTGTGTAATCTCTTCAATAACATCTTCATAATACGCCTCTAAAGCCACTTCATACAAGGCTTCGGTTCGGTTTTCATTAAAACGCCTGCCTGACCCATCAATCCAAAATTTCAGCACTCTTCTGATAATTTCCTGTTGAGCCGGTAAATTCGTAACCATAAAATATTTCTTGATATCATAAGTGCGACAAGTCCTTGCAATATCGTGTATATCGATATTCGTCACAGCCGTTGAAATGATCTTGTTATCTTTTCCCAAACAGGGATAATGGATTAAAGCAACATAAATCTTATTCAGCATGATGATACAACTCCAAAATCAACCGAGCCAAAGCTTTCTTTTCTTCCCTACTGAATGCCTTCTTCTTGAAAAGATCAGGGCGCTTCACAGCTGTTCTCAGTAAAGAATCTTTTAGTCTGGCTTCTTCAATCAGTTTGTGATTTCCATTTAAATAAACCTCAGGAACCTTCATTCCCCGATACTCACAAGGCCGCGTATAGTTCTCATGATCCAGCAACCCATCATAATGGGAATCGTTTATCACGGAATCATAGTTTCCCACAACACCCTCGCAAAATCTGCTGATCGAATCAATCATAACAAGCACTGGAAATTCTGCTCCACTTGTCACATAATCCCCAATGGAAATCTCATCGTCAACAATTCCCATACATCTTTCATCAATTCCTTCATATCTTCCACAAATAAAAAGAAGCTCATTTTTTTGTGAAAGCTCCCTTGCAACCTCTGACCGAAACATTCGCCCTTGAGGTGAAGCGTAAACAACATAAGGACGATTTCCCTTTTTGACCATCGCATCGTGTAATTCATAAATGGGTTCGGGTTTCATCACCATTCCAGCTCCGCCACCGTATATATAATCATCGGTAGTTCTATGACGATCGTGGGTATAATCACGAATATTGATCACATCGATCTCTATCAGTCGATTTTCGACAGCTCTTCCCAAAATACCCCATTTTACCGCTTCACCAATCAAATCGGGAAATAATGTAGCAATTGAAATCCTCAAGTTTGACCATTCCTTTGATGATACACGGGTAAACGAACGGTGATACGCTTCTTCTGCTTGTCAATATGAATAACAAAATCTTGAACGACAGGAATCATGATTTCTTTTTCAGGCTCGTCCTCTATATCTACCCCATTTGGAGCGATCGAAAGAACATCAGCGCTTCCTGTTTCAATAACATCAATAACCCTACCGATTAAGAGATTTTGTTCATCTACTACCTCACAGTCCAACAGCTGATAAAAATAATAACCATCTTCTCCAATTTCCGGCAACCGATCCAGGGGCAGATATATTTCGAATCCGGCTATTTTTTCTGCATCTTCTATGCTTTTAAAGCCTTTAAAATGGATGATCAGATTGTGTCCAGCCGGTTTGATCTGTTCTATTTGTACGATTAAATGCCGCTTTTTATCACGATTGTAAAGTAGAAAATCTGTTTCTTTATCAAAGACCGAAAGGTAATTTGTATACTCCTTTACTTTGACCTCACCCATTAACCCGTGAGAACTCTTTACAATTCCGATGGGAATTTTATCCGCTGTGATGTTTCGTAAATCCTGTATCATAACCTGCTACATTCACCGCTTTACCTTTAATATAAACTTTTCGTTTTTTGCGCCCGCCAAGGAATTCAATAAGATATTAATGGATTTGATGGTTCGACCATTCTTCCCAATAATCTGTCCTACATCCTCCGGATTTAGCGCTAATTCAAAAACCACATTTCCCTCTTCTTCAGTTTCAAAGATATCAACCTCCATTGGGTTTTTTACAATCCCCTTTACGATGGTTTCGAGGGCCTCTTTCATTATTCGCTAATAACTCCGGTTTCGTTTTTTTGAAGATCGGAACCATTTCTGGCCTTGGTAAAACGTTCCATAACCCCGTGTTTTTTAAACAAGCTTTTGACTGTTTCCGTCGGCTGCGCTCCTTTTAACAACCAATCAACCGCCTTGTCGACATCCACACGAGTCAATGCCGGATCTCTGATCGGGTCATAAAAACCCAATGATTCGATATATGCACCGTCTCTTCTTTTCTTCTGATCAATAACCACCACTCTATAGAATGGCATCTTCTTTTTACCCATACGGGTTAACCTGATTCTTACCACTTTTCAATTGACCTCCTTCAATTTGTTTTTTTGAATGCTTACATATCTGATAGACTAAAACGGAAACCCTCCACCAGAGAGGCCTTTTAACCCCTTTAGTCCGGTCTTATTCATTTTTTTCATCATCTTTTTCATATCTTCGAAGTTCTTGATGAGCTTGGTTACCTCCGATAAAGGCTGACCACTTCCACTGGCTATTCTTTTCTTTCTTGAATAATTGATTATCTTGGGATTTTTGCGTTCTTTCTTTGTCATTGACTGGATGATTGCCGTAATATGATTCAGTCTACTTTCATCCACATCCAGATTTTTGATTTTATTGGCTCCCGGAAGCATCCCTAATATAGAAGTAAGAGATCCCATTTTCCTGATCTGCTTCAGTTGATCCAAAAAATCATCAAAGGTAAACTGAGCCTTTTTGAATTTCTTTTCCATCTCTTTGGCCTTTTCCATATCCACCGATTGTTCCACTTTTTCGATCAGCGTTAAGACATCACCCATTCCAAGGATTCGATTGGCCATTCTATCGGGATGGAATTCTTCAATACCATCCGTTTTTTCGCTTATTCCAATGTATTTAATGGGCTTTCCTGTCTCTTCACGGATGGATAAAGCCACACCGCCTCTTGCATCACCGTCAAGTTTGGTTAATACAAATCCCGATACCTCTAGCTTTTCATTAAAGGTTCTGGCAGTGACTAAAGCATCCTGACCGATCATGGAATCAATGACCATGAGAATTTCATCGGGATTAACCATTTCTTTAATCTTTTCAAGCTCAGTCATCATCTTTTCATCAATATGCAATCGTCCGGCAGTATCTAATATCACACAATCGGCATTTTTGCGAACCGCAATTTCTTGAGCCTCACGAACAATATTCAAGGCATTTTTCCTGTCACCGGAGAAAACATCAACGCCGATTTCTCCACCTAACACTTCAAGTTGATCAATAGCCGCAGGTCTATAAACATCTGCAGCAACCAACAAAACCTTTCTGCCTTCTGATTTCAATTTCCTGGAAATCTTAGCTGCTGTTGTTGTTTTACCGCTTCCTTGAAGCCCTACCATCATGAAATAGGACGGTCGATGAACGAATTTGAGTTTTTCGGTCTTCTCTCCCATAAGCATCGTCAATTCATCGTTCACAATTTTGATGAACTGCTGATCGGGTGTAAGACTTTTCATTACTTCCTCACCCATAGCTTTTTCTTTGACTTTGGCAACAAAGCGCTTTACAATCTTATAATTAACATCCGCCTCTAAAAGAGACATTTTCACCATGTTAATGGCTTCTTTGATGTTTCTCTCGCTGATTTTACCCTGGCCTTTTAATGTTTTAAAGGCCTTTCCAAGTTTCTCTTGAAGATTTTCAAACACAATACTCACTCCTCCTAAGAGCCACAGTGAGTATAACCGAAAAAGTTTTTTTAGTCAACACGGTGTTATGACAGCTTAGAAAAACTTCAACAAATATTTAATTACACAAACGTTACAATTAGAGGGCATATCCTGTGAAATGATTCAATCTCTGATCAGATTAAACCGATCAGAACAGGCGTAGCGGGTAAAACGCTTCCCAAAAGCATTAAACAAAAGAGAAAGACCTGTAAAACCTGTACAATGACCGGCTAAAACGGCAAGAGGCTCAAGTGCCTGTAATGCTTTGATGTTTTCGTTTATAGTCACCGAAGAAGCATTAACAAAATGAAATCCACCCATAATCAATCCGATTCTTTGCTTATCCGTTTTAATCAAAGCATCACGGCAAATATTAACAATACCGGAATGTGAACAACCCGAAAACACATGTACACGATCGCCTTCAGTAATGTAGAGTGCGATTTCCTCCTGTTGATGTTCTTCATCGGGATGACCGTCATGCAATCGTGTAAACCCCTGAATGTTTTCAAAATGCGGGTCAACCTGGTTCAATTGACCACTGATGATCACATCCGTTGAGATTTCATAGGGTGACACCAATTCGACAAAAACTGCCCCATTTTGTTCCAATTGAGCTCGTGAATATTCCACTCCCGCTATCTTCCATGGATTGGCTGAAAAAGCCGGAACAAAAAAATCTCTGCCAATGAATATCGTTAAAGGCTTTTTTCTGGCATCCAACACTTGGGGTAATCCTCCGGAGTGGTCATAGTGTTTATGGGTAATCATCGCCGCATCAATCTCATCAGGATCAACGCCAAGAATCTTCATATTATTTAATAAATCATCACCGTTTGTACCGGTATCAAACAAAAACTTAAAACTATTACCGGAAGAATACTGAATATCAAACAGGAAGGATAAGCCGTGGTGGGCCCTTATATCCCTCACTTTTCCCGCCAGATCATCCATCAACACGGTTACCTTAATCGTTTTATCCATGGCGTTTGCCATCTCCTTTCTGATTCTCTTTGAAAAGCTGGTACAATTCATCATCCTTTCTGGAATAAACAACTGCCTGGTGTTCTTCACGGTTGATGAATCCCCTGTGTTTTCCAATGGAAAAAAGATCCGCTGATTTCAGGTCTTTGAAAAACAACAGGTATTGCCCGGAGTTTATCGTTTTTTCAATGCTCATAATCCCCAAACTTTCTGCATATAACTTGATTTTTGAGTAAAACATCAAATCACTAATCTGTTTTGGTACCTTTCCGAACCGGTCTTCTATTTCCTTTTCAACATCATCTATATCTTCAATTCGTTCACTCAGGGCAATCTTACGATACACTTTCATCCGTTCAATGTTATTTTCAATATAATCTTCAGGAATCAACACCTCAAAATAGAATCCTTTTAATTCCACTTGAATCAATGACTTGATTTCAGATGGTTGCTCCTCTTTTCTTTCCTTTAAACCATGCTTAAACATCACATCATCAAGGATTTGTCTGTAAAGGTGCAATCCGATGGTATTGATTTCACCGTGCTGCTCCATTCCAAGTACATTTCCGATCCCTCGAATTTCCATATCCCGCATCGCTAATTGCAGTCCACTTCCCGCTCCATGGAGTGAAACAATCGCCTCCAATCTAGAAAAAGCTTCCGGTTTTAAACGAGTTTTTCTGGGGTACAGAAAATAGGCATAAGCCCTTCTGTCACTCCTTCCCACTCTACCCCTTAATTGATAAAGCTGTGATAGTCCATATCGATGGGAATCATCAATAATGAGGGTGTTTGCATTAGGAATATCCACACCGCTCTCAATTATGGTTGTACAAATCAGCATGTCCATTTCACCGTCGTAAAAGGCTTGCACCGAACTTTCAAATTGGCTTTTTTTCATCTGCCCATGAGCTAATCCGCAGGATATGTCCGGTATCATTTTTCTTAGTCCATCATAAATTTCATCAATATCTTCAACCCGATTGTGAACGTAAATCACCTGCCCTCCCCTTGAAACTTCCCTTAAAACAGCAGTCTTAATGAGTTTTTCATTATAGGGAGAACTGGCTACTTCAACGGGGATTCTTCCCGGCGGCAGCGTATCAATAATCGACATATTTTTGATACCGGACAACCCCATATACAACGTTCTTGGAATCGGCGTGGCCGAAAGGGTTAATACATCAATTCTTTCTTTCAGAGATTTAATCTTCTCTTTTTGAAGTACCCCAAATTTTTGCTCTTCATCAATGATTAACAACCCTAGATTTTTGAATTTGATATTTTTGGATAAAAGCGAATGGGTTCCGATGACAATATCAATGGTGCCTTGTTTCAGTCCTCCAACAATATCCATTCTCTGTTTAGCAGTGACAAATCGATCCAGCAAATATACTTTTAAGCCGAATGCAGTCATTCTTTGAAAAAATTGGCTATAATGCTGTTTTGCTAAAACTGTTGTGGGAACTAACATCGCAACTTGAAAACCAGAACAAACCGTTCTAAAAGCCGCTCGCATGGCCACCTCTGTTTTACCCGAGCCGGCATCGCCAAAAATAAGTCTGTCCATGGGCTGTTCGGACTTCATATCAGCAAACACCTCCGCAATGGCTTTATCTTGGCCAAGGGTTTCAATATGCGGGAAGCTGTCAAAGAACTTCTTTTCCAATTCATAATCACCCAAAAGGATATTGCCTTGCGTTTGATTCCGGATGGCATATAACTTGATCAACTCTTCGATTTTTTGCTCAATATCTTCTCTGACTCTCTTTTTAGTATTAGTCCAAGTTTTACTCTTGAGATTAGTCAGTTTCACCAGATTCTCATCACCTACATAGGTGTGGATTCTGTCGATATTTTCAACTGGGATAAAGATCATCACGCTGTCAGCATATTCTAGTTTCAAGTATTCACGAGTTCCTGCGTAATTGGTGATGACTTCATTTCCTTTGTATTTTCCGATTCCGTAGTCTTCGTGGACGATCAAGGTATCAAATTCTATTGTATCTTCATCAATAATCTTTTCGGTTTCGTATTCCAAAAATTTGGAAGCCTTGTGAAACTTCTTGGTACTTTTAATCCCAGTTGTATCCAGTTTGATCATTTCACAAATACCGAAATTCAAGACCGAATCCTCGAATTGCGGCTCCAGCCTAGTCAGGTTGATCCATTCTTCTGTTCTTAACAACACGGATTCACTGATTCTCAGATAATGATAGTAAATTTCGCGATAAAGAGGGCTGGGAAAGATTTCAAACAAGTCTTTTTCAAATTGATTCATGGCACACATGGATTCTTCTAAATCCACAAAGATAAATTTACGGTCAGAAAAGAGGGAGATGACCGGAACCGATGATTTCAGAAACAAGGGGGAAAGAGCAGCATAGTCCATGGGATGAAGCTCCAAATCCTCAAGAAATTCACTGTTTGGATATTTTACCTTTAATTTGTCCATCCGTTCAAGAAATGCCCGTTCATTTTCTTCATCATAAATCATTTCTTTTGCCGGACAAACGAGGCATTCTTTCACCGGCTTAACCGTTCTTTGAGTTTGTGGATTGAACAACCGAATCTCGGAAATTTCATCATCAAACAGTTCAATCCTGACAGGCATCTCAGAATGAAGGGGGAAAAAGTCCACGATAAATCCCTTTATTGAGAATTCCCCTGGATTTTTTACAGAAAAAACATGCTCATAACCGGTCTTTTCCAAATAATTTCTGATGCTGCTCATACTCATCTGATCAGATATGCGCAACGGCATCATCTTTTCACTTAATTCGCTGATGCCAATGGTCCTCTGAAGCAATCCCAGCGTAGTGGTCAGAATAGGACTCTGCTGATCCTGGATATTTAACAGGGTTTTCATTCTGTCTCTCAAAGTAGAAAAGGATGCGCCCACGGGCTCAAATGGCAAAACATCCAGCGGAGGGAACAAACAAAAATCGCCCGGGTTGATCATCTCCAAATATCTCCTGTAATATTTTAAATCGGGAAGAACGATCACCACCGGTTTCGCAGAATGCTCACACAACGTTTCCAGGACAGCGGGAACCTTATCGTAGAATCCCCCTTCACCTGCAACGATAACACTTCTTTTAGACAACGTCTTTTTCTTAAGCTTTTCTAATGATTGGACCCACATGATATCTTCCTTCATCTGTTCGAACAATAAGAACGTCCATTAAAATTTGCCTTTTTATTTTTTCTTTCTTCAAATAAAAAAACAGTTCTTGCCCCCTTGAAAAGGTCATTCTTTCCACCGTGTCGATGGGAACGTTTTTATAAATACCTACAATACTCAATTTCCCTCTGTATTCATATCGATTGATAATGAATTCGAGTGCACGTTTGAGTTCTTCTGTTTCATACCCCGACTTTGATACTCTGTTTCGTTTAATTGGGAATTTCATGATACACGATCGGTTATTTTGGCAATTAATATGAAAGAGAAGAGAATATGCATCCACAGAGGTATTAAAAATCATCGAATTCTCAAAATGAAAAGCAAAACTTTGGAGGCGGTCAAAATCAGTTTCAAGGCTACTCAAAGTGGTTGAAATCATCATATCGGAAGATTCCAATCGAAAACTAAATCGCTGCATATCCTCCGTAAAAGCCTCTTTGTTGATTTTGATTTGATTCAGTTGATTCAACGTAAAATCATCATGAACAACGCCTTTTTCATGATAATCCTCTAAATTGATGCCATGTAAAGTTGTTTTTTCGCCAAACACACATGAATCGTCTCTAATGGACAAATCTGATTCGGTTTCGACTAATCTTTTTAACTCTACCCTGAAAGCCGTTGTTGTGGAATATATATGCGGAGCAGGTGAATGATCCGATTGCCCAAGAATACTGACCTTTTGAGAATCCTTTTCCATGCTTATGGGTAAAAACATATCCTGAAACATCACATTGTCTTGGATATTGATCTGTTGATCTGCTGACAGCAACGATCCAATCCGAACAGAAAAGTCAACGGGATCTGTATTGATCTTCAGTTTTCCCCTTTCTCGTTTCAGCGTTTCGGTTATATCCTTTAAAAAGTCGCCTATTCTTCTGAACAAACGTAGTTCAACGCCTCCTTGAGTCTGTGAAAAGGTTCCAAAATATCAATTTCATCGGATATCCTTTCAAGCCATTTGATATCATCACTTGTAAGCGTTCCGTTAAAAAGGATGTCATACCCGCTTTCCAATGTATCTTTTGAAAGTTCCTCACGTAATTTACTTTCTTTGACATCCTCAGCGCCCTTTTTCGGCATATTGATAAAGATGATAGGCGTTTTAAACTGGATATCCAATAGTCTTGAGTCCTCAATCAAAATAAACTTTGGCTTTTCTTCCAAATTTTGTAAGAGTTTTTTGGCAATCACATCTACTAAGAGATATTTTTCGATGGAATTTCCATACAAAATCTTTTGAAGCCCAGTGGGTTTTATGGGTTCAGAATATTTGAATTCAACGGGGATTGCATAAGGATCCGTCACCATGATTCCACCAACGTAATCATTATCAGAAGTCCTGGTTACCATTAAATAACCCAAACTCATATTTACATCTGACATGGTTCACACCTCAAATCAGCAGTTTTTTTAGGTTGAAATGATTTACAAGTGGATATCTAAAAAATGCCCTCTAAATTCATCCTCAACTATTTTTTGATCTTTTTTTTCTTTGTTTTTCATATCTCGTTGAATAAAAGCATTCTTTTTCTGGTCTTGCGTAGCGTTTTTCGTTTCTTCTTGCTCACTTTTTTTTGAATCATGTGTTGACTCAGTTTTTCGCTTTGCTTCTTGGGATTGTTCTTGAGCGATTGTTGTATAAACGGCATTTTCAGCACTCGATTGATTACCAATCTGTTGAGCTGTATGAGGCGCTCGTATAAAATTGGTTTGCATTTCTACAGGACCGGTCATTTCAATCAGCCTCTTGCCTTCCAAGGAAAAGATTCATTCTTTCCTTTAATTTCACCATAATAACTCTGTGAATTTGAGAAATTCTGGATTCAGTCACAGATAAAATCTGAGCAATCTCTTTAAAGTTCAATTCTTCGACGTAATACAACGACAAAATCTGACGTTCTCGTTCTTTTAGCAATTCAATTTCCTCTTTAAGATGGTCGATGAGTTCTTCTTTAAAATACAATTCTTCAGGGGTATCGGCTTTCGCTGAAAAGATTTCTGTAAAATCATCCGTATCATCGGATAGAAATCCATCTAAGTTCAACAACTGTCTTCTGGACATTTCGTTCATTGCCAGGGTAACCTCTTTCTCACTTAAACCAAGGTGTTTTTGGAGGCGCTCGTTGCTGGGAATCTCACCGTCCTCGCTCTGAAGCTCAATCATGGCCGCTTCTACCGTTTTCATCAAATGCCTTGTATTTCGGGGAATCCAATCGATCTTTCTCAGATAATCGTACATAGCGCCTCTTACCCTTTTCATGGCAAAAGTAAAAAAACTGGCTCCCCGCATAGGGTCATATCTTTCACGAACATTTAGCAATCCGATTAATCCTTCCTGGATCAAATCATCTAATTCAACGTTTTCCGGTAATGAACTTTTTAGCGAAATTGCTATGGCTTTTATTCGCGGAAGGAAATGTTTAATCATTTCATTCGAAGTCATATTTTTCTGATATTTTCCATAGGAATTAGAATTCATCTACAACACCTCAGATTTGAGATATCTCTGTTTTTTCTCCTCCGCCAACCTTTCTAACATTTAAGATCCCCGTAGAGATATTAAACTCTATACTTCTTGCTCGATTTCCACCTGTATCATCGGCTTTTATCTTGATTCTCATTTTAGAGAGTGTCTTTCTTACCGCTTCAACATTTCTTTTTCCAACTTCCATCGTAGAGCCTGACTTTTGGAACATTGCTGCGCCTCCAGCTATTTTCGCTTCCAGATTTCCGCTGGATGCTCCCAGGCTTTTCATTTCCTCAATTAAAATAGGAATACCGGTATCCGCATACTTACCCGGTTTACCCACTTCTTTTCCACCGCTGTCAGGCAACATGATATGAATAAGACCCCCCACACCGGCTTTTTTATCAATCAAACAGACACCCACACAAGAACCTAAACCAAGGGTAACCAGTATTTGCGGATTTCTCTCGGCAATATACTCACCGATACCGATGATCTTTTTTTGTCCCATTCAATTCACATCCCGATGCTGGTTAACAGTTTCGGAACGGAATTGGGTTCCATGATCTGAAAAAGGTATGCTTCAACGTTCATTTGAGATTCAATTTCAAACTCCGTTTCAATAACAATGCTTTTATCTTCCTCTTCTGCATAGGTTAAACAGGTTTCTGCTACAATGGCAGATACCATATCAAAAGTCACCTGTGGCACTTCTGAATTTAAATTTAAATTCGTGAATTGGGATAACGAAACCAAATAAGAACCACAGACAATATTTCCCAGTTCTGAAAAAACTGACGTTTGCATCTCATCCATCTGAGTGAGATCATCACTTCCCTGACCAATGAGCAGCTGCAGAATCTGCTTTGCCGGTTCAGCATCAAACAGCAAAAGGAGTTGCCCATTTAAGTCTTCAAAAAAGCTCATCTGAATGCCAACGGTTACCTTTTCGGGATCCTGAAACATGAAGGGTATTTTGGAAATTTCAACCACCGAAACATTTGGAACTGTAATCTCAACTTTTTTATTCATCATGGTAGATAATGCAGTCGCTGCATTACCGGTTCCTATGTTTCCAATCTCTTTCATTGCTTCTAAGTGAATGGATTCTAATTTATCATAAACTGACATAAACTTAACTCCCTTCTTTCAATTGTTTTTCTTTTTTTCTCCTCTCTTGCTGCAAATGGAAGATATATTTAACCAATTTATCCTCTTTACTCTTGGACATAGACAAAAACTGCACACCGTATATGTTGTTAGCCGTATCAACGGAAGCGTCTTTTCGAATAATCTTAGCCGCCTGATTTTCTAAGTTAATTCCTCCGCCAATTTCCAAGTTAACAAAGATATTCAAACCAGCCGTTAATCTTGGTTTAGTAACCATTTGCAATCCGTTCGCACTTAAATCTTTCGTTATAAAGAAATTGACTTCGATCTCTTTTTCTTTTTTCTCATTCTTCAAATCCTTGAGATCTTCCATATCTTTTATCATCGGTTCAGGCGGGAAGGGTTCGAGAGCAAAAATTCCCTTTTGGTAAAAAGGAATTCTCACAAACTGCCTTCTTTGAATCTTTCTTGCTTGATCGGGAAGGGTTACATACGTTATTAAAAAACCCTCTTTGTTCTTTTCATAACCGATCACTTTAGCCATAAAAACATACATAGAGCTTTGATCAAACATCTTTACATAAGCAGTCACACCTGCTGGTATAGGAATAAACTGTCCTTTAAAGCTAGGCATGCCAATCGTCATAACTTTTTTCTGAAAATCCAACTCAAAAATGCTGCTTTTGTAAACGCCCGCCAATTCGGGATCTGAAACATCAAGCAGCAAGGGCTTCCCAATGGATAATACGGATTCTGTTGATACTTTTGAACTTAAATAATCCATAATATCAATCCTTAAAATCGATTTCTAAAGCACAAAGTCCATTTTTGTAATCTGATCATGAAGCGATAGCAAATAGGCCTTCAGTTTCTCAGTGTCCTGTTCGGGGACCAGCTTCATACCATATTGAAAAAGATTGAAATCGGTAAATTCATGAACCTTTTTCACTATTAATTCCAATCCGTTATTTAACAGGGTTAATACTCCTGATTCCCCTCTAATCCTCTCAGTCGTTAATAATCCAATTCCTTGCAAAGAAACATCCTTTACAATCACTTGAGTTGTCTGATGTTCTAACACTAATTTGCCCTTTTCAAGAACCGGTAAACGTTTATAGCATCTTTGTTGTTTAATTCTTAACTTTTCAGGACTTAACATAAATCTGACAACCAATTCGTTTCTTAAACCTTCACATTCAGTGATCTTGCTGCATTCACCTGAACCCGATATAAAGAATGAAGGCAGAAAGATCTTAAAATCAATATTTTGACCGGCGATTTCTTCTTTGCAATAAAGTTTGCTTGTTTCAAAAAGCAAATGCCTTTTGTACTTACCCATATAAACAGCTGAAATACTTTTTGTATTGGTTTCCAGCGCCACCTGCCAATGACCCAGGGACATTAAATAGGATAGTTTCTTTTCTTTCTCGTTCACCTTGAACAGCCTACTTTATTCCAAACAACTTTTTAATCTTTGTTAAGAAGCCACCATTCTGGTCTTTCTCTTCCGAATGATCCTTCAACACCTGATCCGTAAGCCTGGCGATGGTCTGAGCTGGTTGACTGTGTTTGTACAACTCAATTAAAGGAACCTGTTTAATCACGCTATTACTGACCGTTTTATCGCTTCTTAAAAGAAACCTCTCCTGAACCTTCCAACCGGCAAATTTCTCTATGACGTATGAAAACCTATCTAATACTTTAATATCCTTGGATGAGTTTCTTGATTGGTTCATGATAAGATACAATTCAGGAAAAATACCGTTATTTGATAAAACCTTCGCTAAAGTATAGACATTCATAAGCGCTGTGGGTTCCGGCGTAGTGACAAGAAACAGCTTATCTGCAGCGGAATAAAATGAAAATAGTTCTTCAGTATAGCCCGCACCGGTATCCACAATGGCGTAATTCATATCCAAGGCCATATGCATAAAATCATCTATCAAGCGAGTTTTCGGCTCCTTTCGAAAAGCAATCAAATCCTGCACATCCGTACCGCTGCTCAGCAACCAAACACCATAACGAGTGGGATAGATTACATCCTTCAACTCCATATCGCTGATCAGATAATCCCGAAGTGTATTTTTCGTGGTAACCCCCAAGAGTATATCGGCATTCGCAAAACCGGCATCAGCATCAAATAACAGGACGTTTTTCTGATTTCTTGCTAGAGAAACCGCCAAATTGGTTGCAATGACACTTTTACCGACTCCCCCCTTACCACTGGCCACTAAAATAATTTCAAGATTTTGACTTGCTACGACCTGTTTTAACGTCTCAGTTTGATCGGGCATGTTTTAACACCTCTTTAACAATAATCGAAGCAAGTCTTTTTGAATCTGCCACCATAATATCCTCCGGTATTCTCTGCCCATTTGTTACAAAAGCAACGGGTATATCATAATTATTTGTAATTTCCACAATTGACCCATAACAACTGGTCTCGTCTGATTTGGTTAATATGATATGCGTTGGTGAAACAACCGAGAACTGCTCGATGATCTCAAAAAGATCGCTTTTTCTTACATTCATACTCTCAGTCAGGAAAACGAATTTTGGATTGACAATTTGGAGATACCGAGTTAACTCAGACATTTGCATATCATTTTTTTGACTTCTTCCGGCGGTATCCACCAAGATCAGGTCATAATTCACAAACTTATCCAACATCGTTTTTAACTCACCCGGATTATATGCCACACCCACTTCGATTCCCATAATATCTGCGCTTGTTTTCAGCTGATCCACGGCCGCTATACGATAGGTATCAATCGTCAGGATGCCAACCTTACGGCGCATTTCCAAAGAAAGCATAGCAGCAATCTTGGTCAAAGTCGTTGTCTTTCCTACACCCGTAGGCCCCACAAAAAAGATGATATCTCCCTTTTCATACTCCTTCAGAGGATTTTCTGTTTTAATAATGGGGTGTAAAATATCCACAAACTTCTTTTCGAATTCCAAGGTGCTGATGTTTTTATCCTGTGTTACAATCCTTAACGACTCAACGATTTTTCTCGCAATATCATCGTTGATTTCATGTTCTTTTAAAGCCTTAAATATCTTTTTATACTCCTCCGGAATTCCGGGAAGATAAGATTCCTTATCCATCTTTAAGGAAAGATCCTGCATAATTCGTTTCATCGATAACATTTCTTTTTTCATATCACTGATCGATTTGTATTCTGAAACCGAAACTGCAGTGCTTTCTTCTTTATTCCTGGGCTGACTATTCATAGTGTTCCAATTTCTATCAGGCATCCGGTTTTGTACATTCGGTTTCTGATAAGTAGGCTGATAGTCGATTTCAGGAATGGACGGCGTGTATTCTTGTCTTCGAGATGTCGCTGCTTGATTATTCTGATTCTCGTTATTTTTGATCAAGCTGTTCTGAGAAAGAATCTTCTTGAGCTCATAGAGCTTTTTGCTGTCGACCCAGCCATCATATTCCCCTTTTCCTTCTTGAACACGATTTTCTCTCTTTATTTCCCGATCATCGGCTACAGCGGTCACTTCATACTTGATGCTGCTGCCAATTCCTAAAAACCCGCCTTTTTTAAACTTGCGGGTCTGCAAGATGACTGCATCCTCACCTAGCTCATTCTTTATTCGCTTAAGCGCTGTCTTGACATCATCAACAACGTATTTTTTTATCTTCATATTTTAATCACCGTTTCTACACTGAATGGAATATCATCCACCAACTCTTCATACGATATAAAGGGAATACTTTGCATGGATTTTTCCAAAGCCTTGTACAAGTAAAGCCTGATATTTCCCGAACAGACGATAATCGGCATATAGCCCTTCTGCATGATCTTCTCCACACCTTTTGAAAAACGATCGACTAATTGCTGCATCATATCGGGGTTAAGAGCGAGATACCTTTCATCTTCCGTCTCTCTGATTTGTGAAGACAATTGTCTTTCCAGATTCGGGTCAATTCCCACAGCGTGTATCTGGCCATCATCCGATCGATTTGCAATACATATTTGTCTTTTCAAAGCACGTCTCGTAAACTCAGTGAGATAATCAATATCTTTCGTCTTCTCGGCATACTCCGAAATGGTCTCAAAGATAAGGGGTAAATTTCTGATTGAAACCCTTTCTCTTAAAAGATTCTGGAGGATTTTTTGAACTTCATAGACCTTCAAAACATCCGGAATAACCTCATCAGCAAGCTCGGCAAAGTTTTCTTTTAACCCTTTGATCAACAAATCCATTTCTTTTCTTCCTAACAATTCATGAGCATGCTGCTTTACAATCTCCGAAAAGTGGGTGGCAAATACGCTTGGAGGATCTACAACGGTATAACCTTGATTGGCTGCTTGATCCCTTTGGCTTTCATCAATCCAATAAGCACTCAAACCAAACGCAGGCTCTCTGCTGGCTATGCCAGGCAATACTCCCTGAGCTGTTCCCGGATTGATAGCCAATAACCTATCAGGCCATAACTCGTATTTAGTTAGCTCGGTCCCCTTTAATTTTATCATATATTCGTTTGCTTTTAACAATACACTATCCCTTACTCGAATGGGACTTAAAATCAAACCGTACTCATATGCCGTTTGTTTTCTCACCATTGTGATCCTGTCCAGCAAATCTCCCCCTTGTCCCGGATCAGCCAAAGGAAGTATTCCATACCCAAATTCCACGTCCAAAGTGTCCGACTGAAGGATTTCTGATACCTCTTCGGCAGAAGTAAGAGAGGGTGCGCTGGGCATCTGGGCACTTTCACCTTCCGCTCCGCCAGAAGGTCCCTTTGGCTTCGGACCTTCCAACCCGGCAAACCCCCCGCCTGCTCCTCCAGGGGCTTGTGCAACTGCCACTTCTTTTTCTTTCTGAGAAGTAAAATAAGCCACCAACATCAAACCGCCACCAATGATAATCCCAAATATCGTCGGTAATGGAGTAAAAATTGTCAAGAATAGCAAAACACCCCCGGTCAGGTACAAAACCTTTGTTTCCCCCGCCAGTTCTCGAAGCATATCATTACCCAGGTTTGACTCAGAAGCAGATCTTGAAACCAAAATACCACTTGA
>DAOTHY010000046.1:0-18515 GCA_035447925.1 Thermotogota bacterium | reverse complement strand
TGTGGGTATCGATGGGAATCGCCTTCAACCCCGTTCACTTTGTTCCTTCAGACATCGATTTTGCAGTTGACCTCAGTTATCCAAAACAAATCATGGAATTGATGCAATTCGAGGAGGCGTTGATGGAAGAACTCTCAGATTTGGATTTTTTGAATCCTTCTTTGGAAGATGCCCGAATGATCCTATTCGGGAAATTCGGCTTAAGCGATCTGCTCATCGAGGAATTGGACTTTTATGATCTTTCGGACATCGAATCCATCATCGAAGCGCCGGAATTACTTTTGAGTCTATCGACATTCCCCATGGCCATCCTAACGAACCTTATCAACTTAGATCCCATTCTCCAATTCCTGGAGGGCGAGTTTATGGAATCAGCCCTTGAAAACGATGTCTATTTTATCACTGAAACCATTGACAAGGCAGGATATCAAACCAAACATATCAAGATTCGTTATTTCGGTAATAATCCAAACGTGTTTTTGGACCTGTTCTTTGTTCAGTTGGAAGAAGATTATTTTCTGTTCACATCCAATGAAGCCCTTCTGGACAAATCTCTCAGCAGCTATGCCAATGAGACGTTAAGATTTCAGTCGTTAGAATCAACTGATCCGGACTGTTTTCTCAGCCTTGTCAACAACGGGGTAAATTACAGTTGGTTCTTGTTAAGATTAATGGATATTATGGATGGAAAACCCCTCGGTGAACGATTGAGTGCCGGGATAAAAAACAACCATATCTTTGCAGATCTGTCCATTGACATGCATTATCCAGCTGGTGGGACTGAGGAGATCTTAGAAAAGACAAGGACCGATGTGCAACATTTCAAACTGCTTCCTGATTTTCCCGATATCAGATTTTACGCCAGCCTTCCACAAACAGGCCTGTCTTTAAGAAGCTACTTGGGTCTATTTAGTGAGATCACCGGGGAATATGGATATGATTATCGCCTGGAAGAAATTATGACCCTGCCCGCTTCCTTCGGGCCGGAAGTTGAGCGATACGATTTTTACCTGTTGGGGAATGAAATGATTCCCTATCTACTCATCAAGGTTCAAGATGCCCCGTTTGTCTTCAACCACTATGTCAAAGATAACTGGCTGGAGTCTGAAACAAGTGGAACAATTTCTTATGCCTATTTTGAAGGTTTGTATATCGCCTATGACAATCGGTATGACTATATTGAGGTTTATCTTTACTCAGATGAAAATGAAGAAAAGTTGAACAGGGGAGAACTTTATTTTCTGGATGAACTGGCAAAAGAAAAGGAAATCACTCATCAAATACCTGAAAATCTCTGGGGAATGTTTATGTACCAAGATCTGATCTCCTTGGTCATGGATTACAATGAATCAGGGGACTTTATCATCCATTTGACCATCACCTTGGAGAAGATGATGCAACAGATGGCCATGCAGCAAAGCTACGATCAGCTGGATGAGATTGTATCATTCTATCTGGATATGAATAATGCCATTCAAGATGAAATATACTACACATCCGATGAAAGAGTGGATGTCCAAAAACTTCTCAAAGAATCATATTATGTAAGTTATTACGATAAAGACTTTGTTCAGAATTTTAAGATCCAATCAGGAGAAAGGGAAAATGCCTTCATCTATTATCTTTATTACGATGCCCCCCTTCCGGAAGGCATTATGTCCCAGGATTTATCCGATCAACTCTTGTCTGAAATCTATAATGATCAGGTTAAAGTTACCATTCGTTCTGGCAAAGTGGTCATGGAGATTCTTCAAGACAAATAAAGAACGTCGAATGTTTACAACAAGGGTCATAAACATTGTTTCAAGATAACCAACTTGAATTTCGCTTCATAAGAACAAAACGGGAATACAAATGCTTGTTTTTAGTTCATGAAAACGAAACATCTTTCTGATAAGATAGAATATCAAAAGATAAATACAGGGGAGCCGAAAGGCTGAGAGGGATTCGTTCCGACCCTAGAACCTGATCCAGGTAATGCTGGCGTAGGGACCATGATTATCTATGAGATTACCCTACCACCCAGGTAGGGTTTTTCTTTTTTTAAGGAGGAAATTTATAATGAAAAAGGTGTTTTTTTTTGTTCTGGCCTTAACCGTCACTTTGCTCTTTTCAAATGAGTTGACGGTTTACACGTATGAAAGCATGGACTGGTTTATCGGAGAATTGTCCGAGCAATTTGAAAGGGACTATGATTGTACATTGCGCATCATCAAATTGGGAGATGCGGGGAGTGTTCTCTCCAGAATGATCCTGGAAAAAAACCATCCTCGAGCGGATATCGTCCTGGGACTTGACCAAAGCTTGACCATAAAAGCCCTTGAAAACGATTTACTCGAAAAATTCACGCCAAAGCTGCTTCAAACCGTTGAAACAGATGATCTCATCTTCGATCCAACCGGACATATAAGTCCATTTGATTATGGTGCGATTGCCTTGATATACGATCCGTCAAGGCTTGAAAACCCTCCCGAGTCATTCGAAGACCTTGCAGGTATGGAAAAAGTGCTGATTATTCAGGATCCAAGGAGCTCCAGCACCGGACAGGCCTTTCTGCTTTGGACCATTGCCGTCTACGGTGAAAACTGGCAGGCCTATTGGAAAAGGATCAAACCCGCCATATTAACCGTTACCGGCGGATGGACAGAATCCTTTTCTAAGTTTGAAGCCGGAGAAGCGCCGATCATGGTCAGTTATGCTACGGATGGGGCTTATTCCTATGAATACTACGGCTCGGTCACTTATCAAACCTTAATACCCAAGGAAGGCGCCTATGTTCAAATCGAGGGGGTTGGAATTGTGAAAGGGACAAAAGAGCGCAAACTGGCGGAAAAGTTTGTTGAATTTACACTTTCAGAAAACTTTCAGAAAGAAATCCCCTTGAATCAATGGATGTTTCCAGTGATTGATGTTTCGATGCCCGAATCTTTCCAATATGCCCTCAAACCAGAGAAAATCCTGACTTTGGATGCCTCACAAATCTCAAAAAACATGGACCGGTGGCTTGAAGATTGGGAAGGGATCATGTATTAAAAAGACCTTTGGATACACCGGAGGAGCCTTTCTGATCATCATTGCCTTTACACCCATGATTTTTTTGATCAGAGACTTTTTCAAACCCGAAGATTTTTTGTTAATCAAGGACCCTAAATTTATTAGGGTCCTATGGTTTTCCTTTTACCAGGCTTTTTTGTCATCTGCTTTTGCCTTTATCGTAGCGATATTCCCTGCTCTTTACTGTGCAAAAAACGGTAATGCTGTATCATTGTTGCTGGAAAACACCATATTCATCCCCTTTTTTTTTCCACCGGTTTCCATGGTCATTGCCTTCAGTACAATCTTCTCATCCTCTGGAATAATTGCCAGATTGGGGTTTAACCCAAATATCCTGTATACGTTAAAGGCCATCCTCATCGCCCATGTGTTCTACAACTCTCCCATTTTTGTCAAATACATCAGCCATTCGCTGATGACCATACCGCCGGGCGTCTTTGATGCCTCAAGACTGGAGGGAATTAATCGATTTAAGATCCTTTTGAAGATAGAATTTCCATTGATTTTACCTTCTATCCTGAAAGCTTTTTTCTTAGTTTTCACCTACTCGTTCATGAGTTTCGCCGTGGTGTTAAATCTGGGGGGGATTCGCTATTCGACCATCGAAGTCTCAATCGCCAACGCCTTAAGGGGTAATTTTAACTTCTCACAGGCACTCTTTTACGCTCTTGTGCAATTTGCCCTGTTGTTTGTTATCAACTTTATTCTCTCCAATGTGTTGAAAGACAATTATGAAATGGCTCCTCCTCAAAAAATGAGAACAAAAAGCTCTCTTGTTGAAAAAATCGTTGCCTGGCTATACTGCCTGTTTGAATACACGATCATCGTAATCGGTCTTTCGGGGATCTGCTATAATCATCACGAGGGAACCTTTACACTCAAACACCTTTTCAATCTTTTTTCGCAGGAAATGAACGTTAAATTCAAAACCATCACCTCTATCTTCAACTCAATCAACGTTGCCCTTATCGCATCCACCATAGCAACAATGATTGGCTATTGGCTGGCGGACTTAAAGACAAGACTTGCTGATTTCTTTATCCTGCCCTTGTTGGGCGTATCGGGAGCGTTCATCGGTATGTCTTTGCTTTATACCAATATCCTCTACAACGTGCCCTTTGAACTGCTCATCTGTTTCGGGTTTATTTTCATTACCGTCCCCCTTGCCTATTCCTTTTTATTTCAAAGTGTCAAAGGATTCAAACCCGAATGGCAAGAAGCAGCTTTCATAGACGGTGCCACACGGTTAACAGCCTTTCTATATGTTAAATTCCCCATTCTTGTCCCGGCTATTCTGGCCGTTTTTTTTCAGATTTTCGCCATCATCTACGGGGAATTCACCATTTCTTACACCATGCAGATCCGTGATTTCTTCCCTCTGGCAAGTGTGGTGAACTACTCCCTTTCGGCTCATCGATACTATCTGGAAAGTCAAGCCTTTGCCGCTCTTAACACGATTATTGTTTTTACAACATTCTTCACGGCATCCTTATTGACAAAGAAACTGACAAAGAATTAAAAGATGGATTGTAACGTTAACCCCTTGAACGAAAGTGATTTCTTCACCTAAAAATCGTCCATTTTTGTTATAATAAATTCAATTTTGAACCATGGAGGGATTTGATGATTCGATTTAACGGAGTCAGCAAGGTATTCCAGAACGCTAAAACTCCTGCAAAAGATTCTCAGCGAACATTAGGAGGGGTATTTAGTAAAAAAGCAACACAACAAGATGGTAAAAAGAACACGGTAACAGCGCTTGATCATGTTAGTTTTGAAGTAAAAAAAGGAAGGATATTCGGCTTGCTTGGTCCAAATGGTGCGGGAAAAACAACAGCACTCAGAATCCTTTCAACTTTGATCAGACCCACACAAGGCAACGTGGATGTCATGGGATTTGACACCGTCAAAGACAGTCAACAAATCCGACAAAATTTGGGTTTTTTATCATCAGACATGAACCTGTCCGGAAATTTATCCGCCAGAGATTTTCTTATCTTTTTTGGCCGACTGAATCACATCGAAGAGAGTCAACTTCAGTCAAGAGTAGCCGAACTCTCAAAATACCTGGAAATGGATCAATTCCTGGACAGGCGAGTCTCCACTTATTCCACCGGCATGAAACAAAAGACACTCATTGCTATTGCCCTGATTCACGAACCGGATATCGTTATTTTTGATGAACCTACCAATGGATTGGATATCATGACCTCACGCATCGTTTTAAATTATCTAAAAGACTTGAAGGCCAGGGGTAAAACCATCATTCTATCCACCCATATCATGACCGTTGCCCAGAAGATGTGCGATGACATGGTCATCATCAACAAGGGTAAGATCATCGCAGAGGGAACCGTCAAAGAGATTCTGGAAAAAACACAAAAAGAAGATTTGGAGGATGCGTTCTTCGAACTGATGGGAGTTGATGCCGTATGAAAGACACCTTAACCATATTGAGAAAAGAATTTGCCAATTTGTTCAAAGACAAACGAACGGTTTTTTCAATTCTGTTCCTGCCCATGATCATCTTCATCGCCATCTTCTTCTTCATGAACATGATGATGCAGCAGGAAGAGGAAAAACTGGAGCAAACAGTCTACACCATCTATACCAATAACTCAAAGATCATGGAACAGATCACCCGGGATTTGGATCATTCCGTCAACATCATCACACAAGTGGACAACCCGGAAGAAGCCCTGCGTAATTCCACCATCCATTTGGCTGTTATCTTTGACGAGGCAACTTCTTTTGAAGATTTCCTGAAAGATGAAAACAAGCAGATTAAAATGTATTCCTATTCTGAATCTTCTTTTTCAGCCAATATCAGAACAATAGTCAACGCTAACATGAACCAACTTAGAGATTATTATCTTCGGCAGGAACTGGAAAACAACGGAATGAGTGCCTCAATTTTGGATATGCCCAATCTGGTTCAAGAAAATGTGGCCACTGAGAAGGAAATGGCCGGCGGGATCTTTGGATCAATTCTGCCTTATATGCTGGTGATTTACCTGTTCTCATCCTCCTTCGGTATTGGCTTTGACACCACCGCCGGAGAAAAAGAACGACAAACCCTGACCATTCTGTTATCCAATCAAGTTTCCAGAACTTCCATTGCCTGGGCCAAAATCCTGTACATCATGATCATGAACATCCTAACGGCCACTATATCCGTTATTGCCTTTTCCATCGGCTTTACCACCATCCTCACAGATGTTCCGGGTAACGCCCTGGCGGCCTTTACACCCGCCACCATCGCCATGTTGTTGTTCATCACACTCTCGATGGCTGTTTTGGTTGCCGCTATCATCGTTGTAGTGGGTATCTTCGCCAGAAGCGTGAAGGAGGCCTCTTCGTACGCCATGCCTATCTACATCATTGTGATCATCTTCGGTGTCATGAGCTTGCAACCGGAAGCGTTTAAAGAAACCAGTTCCATCATATTCATACCCCTGATCAACGGCATCCTCACGCTAAAGCAGTTGTTTACATCGCCGGAACTTCCCATGATGAATTTTGGGATCACCATGATTGTCAATTTAGCGGCGACAGGTGTACTGGTCTTTTTAGCCTCAAGAATGTTCAACAACGAAAAATACGTGTTCAGGACGGAATCATAGATGAAAACAATCCTGATCGCCGCCCTCTCGGCCAACGGCAAGATCGCCAGGGAGGAGGGTGAATCCTCGCTAAAATGGACCAGCAAAGAAGACACTGCGTATTTTATCCAGAGAACCAAACAAGCTAAAAACGTGATCATGGGGAGAAAGACCTTTGAGACCCTCAGCAACCCTCTCAAAGACAGAACCATATACGTTTTGACAACAGACCAGGAGTTGCTTAAAAAGCAACTCCCCGGTGTTGTCTTTACCAAAAAATCACCCGAGCAACTCATCAAAACCCTTGAGGAGAAAGGCGAAAACGAATGTTGCATTGCCGGAGGTAAAAGCATCTACGAACAATTCCTGAACCTGTCCCTGGTTGATGAACTGCATCTGACCGTTGAACCCATCCTCTTCAAAAGCGGTACCAACCTGGCAGATCATTTGGAAAAAGACTCAGAATTAAAATTAATAAGTATTGAAAAACTCAACAGCTCAACCTTGCTTTTAAAGTATCAAGCAGTAAGAGTATAAAGGGGTTTTCAGCAAGCCTTAATTACATCCCATTAGTACTAAAAATCCCTTCCCCTCTAACATTCCAATCGAATCTAACTGATCCCCACTCAATACATCTTCATAAACCCCATCCAACTCCAAATCGACATCAAATGCTTTGGACCTGGAATTTGTGAATACAAGGACCTTTTCATCCTCATATGCTCGTTTAAAACCCAGTACCCCGGCCTTGTCATAAATAAAGTCAATCGTTCCCTTTTTTAGGGCCTGACTGTCTGAACGAAGTGCTGTTAAGACTTTATAGAGTCCAAACAATTCGCTGTTCCATTCTCCCTCTCTTCCCCACGGAAACGGTTTTCTGCAATAAGGGTCTGTCTCGCCTGTCATTCCGATTTCATCGCCGTAATAGATCAACGGTGAGCCTTTAAAGGTCATCTGTAATACAACAGCCAGTTTTGCTGCATTCAGGTCTTCATCCAACTGTGTCAGAATCCTGGCCGTATCATGAGAGCCCAGCATGTTCCAGATGCCATCGATGATTTGCGGGGGATAGAGGTTTAAATAGTCCAATGACGAGGCGATAAAGCTGCTAGCACTACCGCCACGGACATATGTCAACGACATATCCCTGAACAGATAGTTCATCACAGAATTCATACAATCCATGTTGAAGTATTCAGAAGCCTGATCCCAATACTCGCCCACCAAAATGGAATCGCTTTTAATGTTTTTAATCGTGGGAAATAAAAACTCCTGTAAAAAGCGTTTGGAATACTGATCAGTTGTATCCAGTCTCCACCCGTCAACGGATTGACTGAACCATTTACCCAGCACTTGTGCCAAATAACCTCTGACTTGGGTATTTTCCGTGTTGAGCTTTGGCAGCGAGGCATAGCCCTGCCAAGTTCGGTATTTGTCGGCATTTTTCTCAAGGGGAAACTGTTGGATAAAATACCAGTCCAGATAACCGGAATCCTCCTGATGCAGGAAATTCTCCTGCATGGCGAAAAAAGCCGTTCCCGTATGGTTGAAAACAGCATCCAGAATCAACGCCATCTCTTGGGAGTGCAATGTTTCAACCAGTAAACCAAAATCATTTTCATCTCCAAAACCCGGATCGATTGTGAGATAATCCGTGGTATTGTACTTATGCACCGAATCAGCTTGAAAAATCGGGTTCAGGTAAACGTTATCCACGTTGAGAGACTTCAAGTGATTCAATGATTCGATGATCCCAAGTAAATCACCCCCATAAAGGGTTGATGACAGTTGAAAGCCGGTGGGTGTGGCATTCCAATCCGGCGTGCTTTCCAAATCAATTGCCGTATTTCCGTTTCTAAAACGATCAGGGAAAATCTGGTATACAACAGCCCCTCTCGACCAGTCTGGGATGTTCATATAGTCTATCAGAGGATGGTCGAAATCAAATGCGAAAAACTCCTCCGAACCGTTTATTCCATAAACTATTTCCTTTCCATCTTCAATCAAAAAACGATATTTGAGAACGGGAGCAGATGTTTTTACATGAAATCTGAAATATTCGATTTTTCGATGGACAAATCGCTCTTTTTCACATTCCAGTGCATTAGACTGTAAGAGGACATCTTCAACATCTTCTTCATTAAAACCGATGGTCAAGTAGATCTCCCCTTTTCCCACCGGATTGATGTATTGTCTGGAATGTTCGAAATAAATGTTTGAGAACTGCCCATCTCCCGGTTTTGGTTGAAATCGTTCATTGACTCTTCTTGTGTTGTAGACCTGACCATTGTAGACCCCTACATCAGTATTTTTATCATCAAGCTGCTTTACACCGTCGACAAGAAAGTAATACCGATATGTACCAGGTTCCAGATCAACCACATAGCGCCAAAGGGTATTCACTTGCTGCATTTCAATTGGTTTGTAGTTTGAAAAATCCCCAAGAATCTGCACCTGCGAAGCATCTGATGTGGTTAGAAAGGCTGTCATTAAAGCAAATGTACTGGAAAGGAACAGCGGCAAAAAGAAGAAAATCAAAACTCTTTTCATGATTCACACCTCTTTATGGTTAATTTAACCTTGTTCTGATCTATTATACACCGAAAAAATATCCTCGCTCGGAAGTGTAGGATTCGTGCCGGGAAAGAAATGAGAGAAGGAGCGCCTTTTCTGGAATGATATAAATGGGTGAGAAAATTAAAGTAAAAATGATTAGCGTTTTTAAAGTTCAATTTGAGTCTCTTGAACGATTACTCATCAAAGGAGCGAAAAGCAAAACAGGAGGGTTCTGTTCCCTGAAATAAATGTTATAATCTTTTCATCAGATCTGTGATTCCCTTTGGTCATTTCCTTTGATCAAAATGAAACGAGTCAGATAATAGATCTTGAGAAACTCAGAATACGATTTTGCTTATAAAGAGCGCCTATTGGAAAAAATAATTTAAAACGGCTATGTTAGTCCCTTATTACGGAATAATCAGTGTTCGCCTTTTTTTGATATAATAGTCCGGGAGAAAAAAAGTTTATTCATGTGTGATTCTTGATGATTTATTCTTTAATTCCAAGCACTTTTTCACGATAAACCCTACCTGAAAAGGAGTGTAGACCCATGAAAATCATCATTGCTGACGATTCGATCTTGATGAGAAGAAATCTTAAAAGCATTCTTAAACAACTGGGATATAACGTTATCGCCGAAGCCTCAAATGGCCAAGAAGCTGTTGAGCTGTATAAAAGGCTTAAACCGGACGTAGTTACCATGGATATCTCTATGCCCGTAATGGATGGCATTGAAGCGGTGAATCAAATCGTCCAATTATATCCTGATGCCAATATCATCATGATTTCAGCTCTTAACCAAAAAGAAATGGTATTCAAAGCTATCGAACGGGGAGCAAAGTATTACATCATCAAACCTTTCAAGATTGACATGGTCGCCAAAGCTTTGGAACAAGTCTCAGCATCAAGTCAGAAAAAACCAATCAACCCAAAGGATTCAAGCGTTAAGTCATCAAATCAAACCCTACCGAATAACCAAACAGGTTATGTGGTTTCCAACGAAAACGGTATCTTTCTGATCAAAATATTTTCCTCTTTGAACAACAAACAATCCATCGAATTAAAAGGAACCATCCAAGGTCTACTCGCCATTCCAAAAGTAAAAATCACCTTTGACTTAAGCGCTTGCGCCTTCGCAGACCAGGTCATTTCAAAATTACCGCCTTATACCGACCTAATCAAACAATTTGGTGGCATTTACGATATAGTCAGGTAAATATCCTCTCAGACTTGCTGTTGATTCTTACTTTTTTCCGCAATAAATTAGAAACTTTGAAAATATATTACAGCTCATAACGATTTTTTGTGACTTTTCATATTGTTCAAATACATCTTTCATGCCTGAAGGGCATCAGAATATCCCATTAACTCGGATGACTTTTTTAAGGTTGTCTTATAAAAACACAGAAAGGTCTTTGTCCTGTTAATTAGGGTCTGCTGAAAAACTCAGAGCGCTTACTAATAAACCATTTAAAATATTTTATTTGATTTAGGTGCAAGGATTCATAAGGAAATTGACTAAAAACCTTACAGCGTGCCTTGAAAAACAGGCCTTGAAGTTTTGTCTTTTAAAACTTCTAAGGAGTGTCCCCCAACTCCAGCTCTAAAGGAGAAATTATTGCTTTTTCCAGCAAGCCCTAAATAATCCACCATTTGTCGAAGGAGAAGATAAATTTTCTTCTAAAATTGTTTGTTTTAGCATGAGTATCAAAAAAGTATTCCCCTTACAAATACAGCTTTAGTATGAAATCTGAATCCTTTTTTGATCATCGTATCAATGAAAAAGACGTTGTTTGAAGCATGCTATAATACAATATTGTTTTTTAAAATAACTGAGGTGAATTAAATGAAAAGAAAACGTCCTGCAATTCTATTCAGTTTTTTAGTCTTGCTAATGCTCTTCACCGGCTTTTCATTTCCAGGGCGGTTCTCACTTCTTTTTAAACTTGAAGGATATTGGCATTATGAACAAATCCCGGCACTGTCGGGAGCCGGATTTGTTCATATTTCTCAGGAAGGTAACCACATTTCCATGCGGTCAATCACCGAAAACGGTTATGTATATGAAGAAAACTTCGCCATTGAAGAGCTTGGTTTGGTTCACATTGAGGAGGTCTTTTTTAATCACGGCATTACACTTCTGAGCGACGAAATCCTCCCGGAAGTGACTTATACCGTTATCAACAAGAAAGTGGCGGATATCAAACACAACGAAATGATAATCTTTCAGGAATTTGATACCATCTTACATGAAGGCGTTGAAAAAAGTCCGTATGAAGAGGATATCGTGTGCAAATATCGGCGGGCCTCACACCCTGATTTCACATTGATGAGCGTTTGTCATAAATTCAATGATTCCCATGTGATCGAAGGGTCTGCCTATATTGACCATGAGCATGTGGGAACCATTATTTTCTGAGGTGAAGAATGGACATAACCACTGAATTCGCAAAGGTTCGATTCGAAAACCCGTTTGTTTTAGCTTCTGCACCGCCGACGGGAGATGAAGACAAGATCCGCAGGGCATTTGATGAAGGGTGGAGCGGGGCCGTGATCAAGACTTTGATCCATGAACCCGTCCAAAATCTTGCCAATCGGTTTGCCGTACAAAAAACCGGACGGCTGGTTAACGGTTTCTTCAATCTGGAACAAGTCAGTGAAAAAAGCACAGAAGAATGGCTCAATATCATCCGCCGATTAAAAGAAGCCTATCCTGAAAAGCGAATGATCGGCAGCATTATGGGAGAAGCGGATCGGTATGACAATTGGAAAACCCTGGCATTGGGGTGTCAACAAGCAGGTGCTGATCTATTGGAATTGAACTTTTCCTGTCCAAACGGATACCCGGATAAGGGAAAAGGGGCGGCTATCGGCCAAGATGCTCAAAGCTGTGGGCAAATCGTCTCATGGCTGAAAAACGATCCTGACATTCACATTCGTCTGGTCCCAAAATTGACTGCCGCTGTCACAGACATCACCCAAACGGGTAAAGCGGTAGCGGATGCAGGTGCAGACGGCATTTGTGCCATCAACACCATTCCATCTTTCATGGGATTCGATTTGAAAGCACTCAAACCAAAGCCCAACATCGCCGGTTATACTACATTCGGCGGGTATTCCGGTGCCGGAATCAAACCCATTGCCTTAAAAAGCGTCAGTGCCCTCTTGAAAAGCCCCGGCATACCGGTCATGGGAAGCGGGGGAATATCCAACGGTTTCGATGCCGCTGAATTCATCCTGCTGGGAGCTCCCGTGGTTCAAATCGCAACGGCCGTCATGCTGTACGGCTTCAAACTGATCAAGGCTTTGAAAAAGCAGCTGATGGAATTTATGCAATGGCATCAGTTTTCACACATTGATGATTTCTTGGGCATGGGAAATGAAATGATATGCAGTTACGAATCATTAGAGATCAATTATAAGGTAAAAGCAACGGTTGACGACAGACATTGCATCGGTTGTAAAATATGTGAAATTTCCTGTACAGATGCCGGATACGGGGCCATCAGCATGCAGGACAAACTGGCAGTTGTTGACAGTGAGAAATGTGTGGGATGCTCACTGTGTTACAATATCTGCCCTTATCATGCCATTGAAATGGAAGAATTCCCGCTGAAATAGACGGGGAGCAGCATCTATATCTTTCTTCCAAAGGGTTCCATCAGCAATTATTTTAAAAATCAACATGATACACAGGTTTTTCGCAATTGAACAAACGGTTGGATACGGTTTGCATGAGTGACTGATCAGAACTTTCAGCCAAACCGTATTCTACCAGTTTTTTTAATGGAACGGCACCAAAGACCATGGCGGAAAAATCCTGGATAGAAAGGCTGATGGTGAGCTGTTCCGGCTGTTTGGTTTGACAAAAACCATTTTCGCCAACTGATAATTTGACCGATTGGGTTTTCCCCTTGATGAACGGTTCATTTATCTCAAACAAACAGACTATAGCCCCTTCTTCGTGATGAGGCAGGTCTTTTAGTGAGCCGAAAAAGGCAGAGGTATCAAGAATTCTAAACATCAACCCCGTACTGGCACAGGCCATGGCGTGATTGGCAAAGGGGAACAAGGCTTTCGATTCATCGGCAGGGTTGTCAAACGGCTGATAAAAAGTGTCGTCTTGAGTGTAAAACAGGACATTCTCAAATTGATCGGCCTGGTTTCTCAAAAATCCCATGATGGCTTTTCTTCCCGCACAATTGAGGGTAATCATTTCGTTGACCTTTAAATCGTATCTTAAAAAATTGTTGTCGGATAATTTAACCGGCGTACAGATGGCATAGGCCATGAGTTTTTCGCCTTCCTTGTACCCCACGACAATGTTGTTTTGGTTTTTGAGCATGGCTTTAGGCCAGTCCATGTTTCGTTTGATTTCACCGTTTGTGTTGTGGAAGTGTTCGTTATAGCATTCGGCTATGGCCGGAATATCCGTTTCATTGAGAAAATCAACCTGCTCAGAATGGTCCCCGCCGGGGATTCTTTGTGTGGGCACCCGGTATTTGTAGAAGGGGGATAGCAGCCCGTATCCCATCTTTTTGTAAAAATCGACTCTGAAAGGGTGTAAAACGGAACTATATATCTCTTTTTTCAAAAAATGACGAAGGCCGTATTGGATCATATCCCGGCAAATGTGCTGTTTTTTATAGGCTAAATCCACACCTACACCGCCAATTCCCCCTGTTTTAACGGGCACGCCCCGGTAATTAATGATGAAGTCGAACAAGATCATAACACCCAACAACTTTTGATCTTCTGAATATGCCCCGATGGGTGTAACGGTTTCTTTGGTAAAAAACTGCTGATAACGGCCAACGGTTTGCTCCATATCCTGAGCCACTGCTGTAAATGCAGGATATACATGGTTGCGCAGATGAATGAAATCCACTATTTCATTTTCCCTCAACTGTCTGAATGTAACGTTCATTTCGACCTCCCTGATGATGTTTTCCCTATTATACGCTTTTTTAACGCTAAGTTACACCGGATGATAAGCCATATTCTTGATGAATGGCCGGGTAAAAGAACAAAAAAGCACACCAGAAGCGGTGTGCTTTTTTGTTATATGGCATGACTGCTCGTTTTATTTCAGGACAACCGAGGCTTCCGGTGCGTTTACTCTGAAGGTAAACGATTCAATGAGGAAGAACACCAGTTCGTCTCCCTCCTGATGGGAATAGCCAACCGAAATATCCTGGCCAACGATGAATTCAAAATCTTCGCTGTTGACAGGGATAACCAGGCCTTTATCCTCCAAATCTGGGGCAAACAGGATATCGCCTTCAAGGAGATTTTCAAGCCTTCTCTTGGCGGGGTACCCTTTGTCGTTGGGCTTGTAAAGCAATTCACGGAGTTTTTCCCCAACCAATAAATTGTAAGGACCTCCGATTCCCTGATCATCCAACACTCTGACGGCTTCCGCTACCGGTTTGACCAAATCGTCCTCCACTTGTACCGGGTCATTTTCGCAGACCGGAAGGATGCCGATAATCCCTGCATCGGACAAACCGTTGAAAATTGCCCGATTTTCGGCTTTTGCGATCTTTTCTGCCGCCTCAATGAGTGAATCGGTATCCACATCCTGTGCCCCCCTCATGAGGGATTCGATTTCATCGATTTTGAGTTTGAAAGGCACTTCAATTTCCACCATGGGCAGGACTTGTCTTTTGGAATATTTTACCCCGTTGATGGGTTTTTCTCCCAATTCTACCTTTCTGCCCGTATTTACTGCGGCAAAGTCCATTCCTTTGGGACCAACAAACTCAACGACTTGTCTTGCGGTTAATTTCAGGTTTAATACTCTGCGAGCTTCCTCATCTATAAAATCCCAGGCCTGCTGGGTAATCGGTGCAACATGTCTTTTTAGGTTAGCCATTTTCATCCTCTCCTTTATTTCTTCTTTTTGCCTTTAATACCAAGTGATCCATCAGAAGCGCCACTAACAGGAGATGATTCTTCAGAAGCGTTGCCTTCTTCAATTTCGGTGATCTCTCCCTGAGTGAATAGAAATTCTTTCATATTGGCATCCCAAACGCCGTTATTTCGCCTCAGCCATTCAAGTCCCATGCAGGCATGTTCAATTTCCTCGTCTCGATTATGTTCAACAATTGCCTTCACTGTGGGGTCTGATGTTGCCGCCGCACGCTGATTGTACCAGTCCACTGCTTCTAATTCCTCAATAACACTTTTAATGATTCGATGATACTCTTTCGCCTCTTCCGGCAGATTGTCTTCATGGTATTCGCTCATGTGATCTCCTCCTTGTTTGATTTATTCTATTTTTATTGTGCTTAATGTCATTATAATTGTTTTAGTGAACTTTGTCAAATGACCAATCTTCAGGTAATGTCCTGTAAGCTGATTCCATGCTATATAACGAAAAAAAGTTTGGTTTTCTTACAATTATTATGGGAGGGGTCTACGAAAAAAAAGGCGATTGCTCTAAAGATAGCGGATGATGGTTTCTTTCAATTGATTCAAAGAAATGGGTTTGGTGATGTAATCGTTCATCCCCATGGACAGACAAATGGCTTTGTCTTCTTTTAACGCCTTTGCCGTCATTGCGACGATCGGAATTTGGGAATCAATTTGGCGGATTCTTGCCGTTGCCTGATACCCGTCTAGTTCCGGCATCACGACATCCATCAGAATTAGATCAGGGTGATGTTTCTGATAGAGTTGAACGGCTTCTTCACCATTTTTAGCCTCGATCAGAATCAGCTCTTTTGAAAATCTCGCCAACACAATTTTTGCCAATTTCATGTTGATTTCATCGTCTTCGGCAATTAATATTTTCTTTCCCGTCAAAGAATCGATTACATGGCTTTTTTCATTCAACATGAGGGGTTCATTTTTGCTGTCAGCTGGGTTTCGTTCGCAATAGTCCAGTTCAAGGTCAAAATAGAAATGACTGCCCTTCCCGGGAACACTACTTAAGCAAAGGGTACTGCCCATTCTTTTCAGTAGTTGTTTTGAAATGGAAAGTCCCAAACCTGTTCCGCCATACTTTCGAGTAATGGACATATCTACCTGATTGAAAGCTTCAAAGATGATTCCCTGATGTTCGGGCTTGATTCCAATACCCGTATCTTGAATCGAAAAATGAAGCTTGACCTGTTTTTCTTTTTCATTTAACGCCACTGTTCTGACGCAGAATTGCACATGTCCTTTTTCTGTAAATTTCGTGGCATTAGTCAGAAGATTGAGTAAAACCTGCTTAAACCGCAACGGGTCGAGCATAACCACATTTGGAATAGCCTGGTCGATCTCTTTGATCATCCCGATCCCTTTTTCTTTGGCTTGTACACTCATCAACTCCAGCGTATTCTCAATCAACTCTCGTATATCGACTTTTTCCAATATTAAATCGAACCGATTTGATTCGATCTTTGAGAAATCAAGAATATCAGAGATCAACGACAACAGGTTCTTGGCCGAATGCAGAACAATATCCACAAACTCCTTTTGCCTGTCATCCAGACCTGAATCTTTCAGGATCTCGCTAAAACCTATCACGCCGTTGAGTGGGGTTCTTAACTCATGACTCATATTGGCCAAAAATTGAGTTTTCGCTTTATTGGCAGCTTCCGCCTTGTTTTTGGCATCTCTGAGCTCTGTCACTTCCAACCCGTATTCCACAGCGCCTTTGATTGTTCCGTCTTCGTTTTTCAACGGGGTTACTAATACCTTCAAAGCCTTGCCGGCATATTTTTCTCTTGGATCATCCGGTGTTGTTGTTTCAAATTGAGGTATTCCTGTTTTTAATACCTGTTCAACAGCACACCAAGGACAAGGACTGTTTCTTTTTACAAAGGCCTGATAACATTTTTTACCCTGAACTTGCTCGATGTGATCAATTTGATTCATACCAAATGTGATTCGGCTTTTATTGGCCATGATTATGTTGAAATCCGCATCAATGACCAGAAGAGCTCCGGGAAGGGAATTAATAATATCATCCAGAAGGTTTCTGTTGTTACGGATGGCGTCTTCAGCCTGTTTTCGCTCCGTAATATCCCTGGCAATTCCACATAACCCATTGATCTCCCCATGCTTATCCCTCAAGGGGACCTTAATGGTGTGAAAACTGTGAAAAAAACCATTAACCGGCTTGGCACTAAAAACATCCAGGGTTTCTCCCCCTAATACTCGTCGATCTTCTTCGATTAATTCCTGGCCTGCTTCTTGGCCAAATAATTCAGTATCCGAGCGAAGCAAAATCTCTTCTGCTTTTTTTGAGAAAAGTTTCTCCATAGCGGGGTTAACCCGGATATATTTAAGATTCCGGTCTTTGATGAATATGGAATCATTGGCAGTTTCGAAGATAGCACGAAATTGTTGTTCTCTTATTTTGCTTTCCTCAGTCAGTTTGGCCATTTTTATTCGACTGAAAGACAGGTTTGTTAGGAGGTTTAAAAGGTCAATGTAATAGGCCATCGCCTTTTCAATGGTTCGTCGACTAAACCGTGGAACCCTTTTCAGGGCTTGAAGATAATCGGTTTCATCAAATCCGTAGCAACGGGCTTGTTGCCTAAAGGATTCGGTGTCTATTTTTTCATCTTCAAAAAAGAACTGACCAAAAAAGAGATTTCCCAGTTTTTTATTGCCTATATAAAGGGGTGTGGCAATATCCCACAAGTTATTCTTGCATTTATAAAGCCGAAACTGTCCTTTTTCTACGCCATCGGATAAATAACGGTCACTTTCTAAACACCTTTGTGCCGTTTCGGGGTGAATGCGATGGTATTTCATGCAAATATCCTGCCAACCGGTTTTGACCAATACGTTTCCCTTTAAATCCAGAATCGCCATACCGATATTTGCAATTTCATAAAATTTATCCATGAGACTTTGAGCTGATTCAATATCCAGAAGATCCGAAAGCGTCAGATGGCTCTCGCCAATTTCAGGTTCCAACATGAGTTTCAGCTGGTCAATCAATTGCTGTTTTTGGCGTTTGCTTTCGGTGATATCCCGATGAACACCAAATAAAACGCAATTTTTACCGTTTTGATCCTGTTCAAACGGCTTAGCGCTCGATAAAACCCATTTGTAATGACCATCCTTACATCTTAAACGACATTCAACGGTAAAAGGTTGAGGACTTTGTGTTTGTTCTTTGATGATGGTTTCAATTCGGTTCCTATCATCATCATGCAAAAGCGACAACAAACCTTCCGAAGTCGGCTGAATTTCTTCAGGCAAAAATCCCAGCATCCTGTATACTTCGTCACTACAATGAAAAAGGCCTGTTTTCAGATCAAGCTGCCAAAACCCGATCTGGCTCACATCCATCATTCT
>DAOTHY010000045.1:10538-18662 GCA_035447925.1 Thermotogota bacterium | reverse complement strand
TGGGCGATTTTTTGCTGTCTCAAGATCCGGTTAGTGAAATTGTCATCGGCAACACAGCAGTGGTAAGAGCGATGATCGAGACCGGTGTGCGTGTGGTGACTTCCTATCCCGGATCTCCCACACCTGAAATAGCCGGCGCCATCGGTGCCATCAATTTGGATAAAAGACCGTTTTACTTTGAGTTTTCGGTGAACGAAAAAGTAGCGACGGAAGTCGCCTTTGGCGCCTCTGTAAATGGGCATCTTTCATGCGTGTTCTTTAAGAGCGTTGGCTTAAACGTTGCTGCTGATACGTTTGTTCAGCTTGGGTTGATGGAACTGATCGGGGGGATGGTGATCATCCTTGGCGATGATCCCGGTGCCAATTCTTCACAGAACGAACAAGACAATCGGCATTTTTCAAGACTTAGTTACATTCCTCTTCTGGAGCCGGCGACCCCCACCGAAGTATATCAGATGTTCAAAGAAGCTGTTTTGATTTCAAGGGAAAAGAAAATGCCTGTGATTCTCAGAATGAGTACACACGTTTGTCATGCCAAGGAAAAAATCTCATTTCAAGCTATGCAGCTGCAAAAAAGCTCTGATGAGCCGTTGTTTTCGCCTGAAAACGGTCCCTACATACCCTTGACATCAAAGGCCTTAAATATGAAACGCAAGGCCTTACAGAAATGGGCATTTGTTAAAGAGCTTTCCAATGAGAGCGTCTTTAATGTTGAAGAACGTTTTCAGCCAAAAAAGGGTTTCAGCACCGATAAGGTATCCATCAACATCGATACCCAAAAGACTCGGAAAAGAGGAGTCATCACAGCAGGTGTTCCTTATTTGTCATTAAAGGATGTGCTTGAGGAAGTAACCGACAAACCCGATATCCTGAAACTGGGTTTTGTTAACCCCTTACCTGCTGACAAGATTATCCGTTTTTTAAAGGGGCATCAGGAAGTAAAGGTTTTGGAAGAACTGGATGACTTTTTGGAGCAGGAGATCAAACGCCTTGCTTTTGAGCAGGAGATACCAGTCAGGATCATTGGCAAAACGGACATCGAAGACTGGATAGGTGAGTATACACCGGACAAGGTTCGCGAAGTCATGGCAAAGACCTGGAAGGATTTCCCCCAGCCTGCAGCAGAGGATCAAGAAAGGCCGAAAATTGACCCCAGACCGCCCCAGATGTGTCCGGGATGCGGTCATCGTTCTGCATTTTATGCGATCAAAAAGGCATTGGATGAAAACGATATCACCGTTGCGGATATCGGCTGTCATACTTTGGGAGCTCTCGAGCCCTACAACATAGGGCAGGTGCTCCTGTGTATGGGACATTCCAACGGAACCGCTGCCGGGCTATCCCTTTTCAATAAAAAAAGGCGAGTGGTTTCTTTTTTGGGGGATTCCACGTTTTTTCATGCCGGTATTCCAGGGATTATCAACGCTATTTACAACAATCACAATCACACACTGATTATCATGGAGAACGGGACAACGGCCATGACCGGACATCAAGAGCATCCGGCTACCGGGAAAAATTTTAACGAAATCACACAAAAGATTCCTTTGCGGCAGGTCTTAGAAGGGCTGGGTGTAAAGGATATACAGGAAGTGGATACCTATTCTCAGAAGAAGCTAACAGAAGCGGTTAAAAAAGCCATGAATAAAGAGGGTTTTAACGTATTGATCGCCAAGCACCCTTGTATGCTCAAATTCACCCGTGATCAGAGAAGGGCTGGAAAAAACATTCCTAATCCTGTCCAAATAGGTGAGAAATGTAATCGGACTTACGAGTGTATCAGTGAATTTGCCTGTCCTACTTTCCAAATTACCCCGGATGGTACCGTATGGGTGCAAGAGGATTTGTGTATTGGAGATCGTTCCTGCATGCAGACTTGCCCGGTGCAGGCAATCGAACCCACCATGAAAAAGGGGGGAGATCTATGAATCAATTTGATATTTACCTTTCGGGAGTGGGCGGACAAGGCATTGGTCTTCTCAGCGAACTGATTGCACGGGCCATTGATCATTCCGGACAACGTGTTATTGGTGCCGATACACATGGACTGGCACAACGAGGTGGAATGGTTGCATCTCATATTCGGATGGGTCAAACGGTTCATTCGGCGTTAGTGGGGAAAAACCGGGCGGATTTATGTGTCAGCCTGGAAAGGCATGAGGCATTAAGGGCCATGAACGATTATCTCAAAGATGGTGCAACTCTGGTTTATTACGATGCTGTCTGGCAACCTTTGGATGTCCGCATGGGAACAACAAAACAAATCGAGAACGTCTTGATATCAGATGAGGCGAGTCGCCGGGGTATTACTGCCATACGGGTATTTGAGGAGGGCTTGCAAGAGGCGAGAATGCAGAACATTGTTGTGTCCGCTGTTATTTGTAAAAATTCTTTCATACCCGGAGTCAACCAAAAACATTTCCTGTCGGCTATGGATGATTTGATGAGAGGAGAAATGCTGGTTGACAATCAGAGGTTGTTTAGAAGCATAGTAGAAAAAGAACAAAAATAATGAGTTTTAGGATAAGAATTGATTCAGTATAGAGGAGTCAGGATGGAAGAAGTATTGATTAAGGCAAAGCTGGTTAAAAGCGCTGAAAAGGCCTTGAGAATGGCAACAACGGCGGAGAAAAACCGTGCGATTCTCGAGATCGGCAAACAAATAAAAAAAGAACAACCTATGATTTTAAAAGCCAATCATGAAGATGTTGATAAAGCCAGTCAAAATGGCATCAGTGAAGCGATGATTGACAGATTGCGGTTGAGTGAAGCAAGAATCGACGACATGATCAAGGCCTGTTCAAAGGTTGCCGCATTGGCAGATCCCGTGGGATCGGTGATCAGGTCCTGGGTAAAAGGCTCATTGAATATCACTCAAACCAGGGTTCCCATTGGTGCCATCGGGATGATTTATGAGTCCAGGCCAAACGTGACTTTGGATGCCACGATTCTCGCTTTGAAAAGCGGCAATCCCGTTTTGCTAAGAGGCGGAAGCGATGCTTCAGCTTCCAACATGGCCATTGCAAGGGCGATTAAAAACGGATTATCCAAAACAGCGATCCCTGCCTTTGCGGTGGAAATCATCGAAGATACTCACCGGGAGAATGTGAGTCAACTGTTGAAGATGAATGCTTATTTGTCTCTCATCATTCCCAGGGGTGGTGCTGGCTTGATTCGCTATGTGATTGAAAATTCATCGATACCGGTTTTAGAAACCGGGGTGGGCAATTGTCATATATTTGTGGATTACAATGCCGACAGAGACAAATCCATCGAAATCATTGATAATGCCAAAACCCAGCGCCCCGGCACCTGCAACAGTGTAGAGACGGTTCTGATCCATGAAGAAATAGCATCACAACTGTTACCCCCGCTCTACGAAAGATTATGTGCAAAAGGCGTTGAGATTAGAGGCTGCTTAAATACCTCTAAGATCATCAATTGCAAAGTAGCTCAAGAGAGCGATTGGGAAACGGAGTATTTGGATTTTATTCTGGCGATAAAGGTTGTTAAAAATGTACAAGAAGCCATTGAGCATATCGAACATTATTCTACAAGACATTCCGAAGCTATCCTGACCAATGATTTGACAAATGCCCGGCTTTTTCAGGCTACTGTTGATTCAGCAGCCGTTTATGTCAATGCCTCAACACGTTTTACAGACGGCGATCAATTTGGTTTTGGAGGGGAAATCGGTATCAGTACACAAAAGCTTCATGCCAGAGGTCCTGTCGGACTTGAGGAACTCACAACTTACAAATACATTCTCATTGGAGATTATTCAATCAGGGGATAGTATGGCAAAGATTGTTATTAAAGTAGGCAGCAATTTACTGGTGAAACCAAATGGAGATATTGATAAAAGTTATATCATAGAACTCTCACGCACCATCGCCGGATTGAAAAAGAAAGGCAACAGTTGTATTCTAATCACATCCGGGGCAAAAGCGGCCGGATATGGTAAGGCACAAAAGGCGAATTGTGAGGAAGAGTTGTACATCAAGCAAGCGCTTTGTGCCATTGGCCAGGTTCAGTTGATGAAACTGTATGAACTGGCTTTTGACATGTACGATGAAAAAGTAGCCCAAATATTGATCAACCGAGATGATTTTGGTCATCGACAACGTTTTCTTAACCTGAGAAACACACTCATTGGATTGAATGAAATGGGTTTTATTCCCATTGCCAACGAGAACGATACGGTGGCGACTAGTGAGATTACATTTGGCGACAATGATATTCTTGCAGCCATGACGGCTATCGGTTGGAAAAGTGATTACTTGTTCCTTCTTTCAAGCGTTGACGGGTTAATGGATGATCAAGACAGGTTGATTAAGGTATTTACCAAAGATGTGGTGTTAAAGAAGATGGAAAAGACTCAGTGGGGAAGCGGCGGGATTGAAACAAAGATCCGGGCTGCTCGTGCTGCCTCGGCAGCCGGTGTGAGAGGTTGTATTTGTAATGGAAGGGACTTATCTGCGATTGAACGTTTTTTGGCAGGGCAAAATCCCGGAACGGGATTTGAACCATCAAAAAAACCGGCATCAAAGAAGGCTTGGATCGGATTTTTATCCCATACCAAAGGTGAGATCATCATCAATAATGGTGCCAAGAGGGCGCTGATGATGAAAAAGAGTCTTTTGCCCGTGGGGATTGTAGATGTTAAAGGCTCTTTTGAGATCGGAGACGTGATCGATGTTAAAACGGTTGACGGGGAAAAAATCGGCAGAGGAATTGTTAATTTCTCCTCATCCCAGACGAGAGGGATTATGGGCTATCAGAGTTCGCAGCTCACTCAGCAATTGAACCGTTCTGGTTCAACTTGTATTGTTCATGTGGACAATTTCTGGCTTGTTCCGGAATAAGTCGCTGATCATGATGGTTAATAGTTATATAGAAGGAAGTGACGTTTTTTGAAATCAAAATCGATAAATGCCCTAAAAATGGGTGTTTCAAACAAAATTGTCATTATGGATCTTATTCGTTATGAACCTGGTATTACCAGGAGGGAAATTGCCAGGAGAACCGGTTTGAATCCTTCCACGGTAACCAATATCATAAACAGTTTAAAAGAGATGCAGTTTGTTTTTGAAACAGGAAAAATCTCCACTTCCAATCCCGGACGAAATTCTGTGAAACTTGGAATAGTCAAAGAGGCGGCTGCGGTGTTTGTTTTTCATACAAATGTAGAGGACACCTTGTTTGGAATAGGCTACATGGACAATACCGTTGAAATTCTGAAGCGTTTTCACACACCGGATGATCCGGCGATTTTTTTTGATCAAGTCGTACAGATCATCAAAATGTATTATGAAAAAGCTCAAAAAAAACCCTTTGGCGTTTCATTGTCCCTGCCGGGAATCGTTAACCGGTTGAACAACAGGATCAACATTATCCCGCACTTGGGGTGGAAATGGATATCAGTGGAAGAGGAAATACAAAAACGGATAGGCGAGATCCCTTTAGAGGTGAGAATCGCCAATGAGGCTAAATTGTCTCTGAAAAGTGAAAAGGCAATCAATCCCGCAATCAAAAATTTAAAAAATGGCGTCTATCTTTACCTTTCTCAAGGGGTAGGGGGTTCTGTTCTGATCAACGATATGATTTATACCGGTTCCAATTTTATCGCCGGTGAAGTCGGCCACATGAGTATTAACAAAAATGGCCCCCTTTGTAGATGTGGTAACAGAGGCTGCTTGGAAACCTACATCGGAATTGATGTGATTATCAAACAATATGAAGAATTTGAAAAACTCAGCGGTGAGACCATTCGGGATAAATTCAAGCACCTCATATCTTTGTACCTTGAAGGAAAAGAGAAAGCTGTCGAAACGATCGAGGATATGCTGGTGTTCATGGATCAGGGATTAACCAATATCACCAATATTTATGATCCCGATTTTATTATCATCGGGGGAATGGGTTGCGAATTCCCCTCTGCACTCTTCAAAAGGCTGAATGAAAAGATTAAAACAAAAGCCTTGATACCTGCCGGAGAAAATGTGTTGATCATTCCGCCTTCCGGAGATGAGGAACTGTCCACTTTACACGGCAGTACCATAGAGGCCATGGATGATTATGTAAGAAAGGTGATTATTTAAAGAGAGAGACAGTGTGACACGGCATCAATAAAGACAACAGACTGCCAATACTCTACGATTATCAAAATAAAGGCAGATAGTGTATAATACCCTGGCGGTAACGGGAATGATACCTGATCTGCAATTTTGAATTTTATGATTATAGAAAGGATGATTAGAACATGGGCGTAAGCATGGAAGAAATTAAAGAATTAAGAACGAAGACCGGAGCAGGAGTTTTGGATTGCAAAAAGGCTCTTTTGGAAAGCAACGGAGATGTTAAAGAAGCCATTGATTACTTAAGAAAAAAAGGTCTGGCAAAGGCAGCCAAGAAGAGCGGAAGATCCACGACAGAAGGGTTGGTAATGAACAAAAAAGGCGAAGAAGGCAAAGACATCTTCTTATTGGCTGTCATGTGTGAAACAGATTTTGTTGCCAGAACAGATGAATTCAAGGAATTTGCCGAAATTGTCACAAGCAGTATTTTCAAGGACGTAGAAGAAACAAACAAAGCAGTGGCCGTTTCAGAAGAACTCATTGGCAAACATCAAGAAGAAGTGACTCAGGCCGTTGCCAAAATTGGTGAAAACATTCAGCTTGGAGATTATGCCAAATTCACTTTAAACGGAGCGGGAAAAATCTACGACTATACCCATTTCACAGGAAAAATTGGCGTTGCAGTTGAAATACTGTGTGATCAGGTGAGTGAAAGATTGGACGAATTGGGAAAGAATATATGCCTACATATTGCCGCATTCTCTCCGGACTTTGTTTCCGGTGAGGATATTGACGAAGAAGTTCTGAATAAAGAAAGAGAGATATACACCGCTCAGGTCAGGGAATCCGGAAAGCCTGAAAATATCGTTGCCAACATCGTGGAAGGCAAGATACGAAAATTCAAAGAAGAAAGATGCCTGTTAAGCCAGGGATTTGCATTGGATGAGAGCAAAACGGTTCAGGATCTAGTGAATGAATGCGCCAAAGAAATGGGTGAAAAAATCATCGTAAAGCGATTTGCGAGGGTTTCAATAGGAGACTGATCAGGTTACTGATATAACAAGGACGTTTCATTATGAGGATAGCCCTTATGATAAACGTCCTCTTTTTTTAACAGGGGGATGATCATATGTACGAAAGAGTTCTTTTGAAACTTTCTGGAGAAGCCTTGTCCGGTGAAGGCAACAAGGGGTTTAGCGAAGAGAGCATTGAACATTTGACCCACGAAATAAAAGGGGTATTTGAAAAAAAGGTGGCGATGGGAATCGTCATCGGGGCAGGCAATTTGTTCAGGGGAAAAGAACTTGAGAAAATGGATCCCAGACTGGCAGACCAAGTGGGTATGTTGGGAACCAATATTAACGCTATCTATTTGAAATCTTCATTGGAAAAACTTGGGATGAAATGCCGGGTTTTTTCACAACTCGTGAGCCTTCAGTCGACTGAAACCATCAACTACGATCGTGTGGAAGATGCATTATCCAAAGGTGAAGTGGTCATCTTTGGGGGAGGTACTGGTAACCCGTTTTTCACAACCGACACGGCGGCTGCCTTAAGAGCCGTGGAGATGAAAGCCCAACTCCTCATTAAAGCAACCAAGGTTGACGGGGTCTTTTCTTCAGATCCCAGGCGTGATCCAAAGGCAGTCAAATTTGATCATCTCACCTTTTCTCAAGCCATTGAAAAGAATTTAAAAATTATGGATGTTGAAGCCTTTTCCATTTGTAGGCGTTATAGCATGCCCATTCAAGTCATCGACTTTTTTAAACCGGGCAATCTTATCAAAGCGGTAATGGGGGAGAAAATTGGAACAAAGTGTACAGCATAGAAAAGGGTTGTTTATTTCCCTGGAAGGTTTAGATGGATGCGGAAAAACGACACAGATAAAATACCTGCGTGAAGCCTTTGAAAAGGCAGGGAGGCGAGTTGTTGATTTTCGCGAACCCGGGTGTACGCCTTTGGGGGAAAGGCTTAGAGAAATCGTTCTGCATTCGGACTCGGTTATCGGCGAAAGAGCCGAACTGCTGATTTACCTGTCTTCTAGAGC
>DAOTHY010000045.1:8755-10438 GCA_035447925.1 Thermotogota bacterium | reverse complement strand
CAAAAATGATCCGCAACGCTTTGTGAAAATTCCCGGAGAAATGGAACCGACCCAGGTCAGTAAACTGTTAATACAGACACTTGAAACAAAAGGATTGTTGTCACCTGCCCTCTCACATTAAATGAAAGGCGAAAGAGGAAATCATGATTAAACAAGCGATTTTGATGAAACATTTATCAAGAAGGATAGCCAATGGCCATCCGTACATTTATCAGAATGAAATAGAGGAAATGAAAGGTGAGATCGAAAAGGGTGAAATTATCCACGTTTTCACTTTTTCGGGTCAATTCGTAGGAAAAGGTTACTACAACCCGGATTCAAAGATTCCTATCCGACTTTTAACGCGATCAAACGAAACAATCGATACCTTGTTTGTCGAAAATAAGTTAAAAACTGCCGTTGCCTACCGAAAAAAGATTTTTCCTTCAGAAACAGTTTATCGCCTTTTTAACGGTCTTTCAGACGGAATCAGCGGACTTTCCTGTGACAAATATGGTGATCTTTACTGTGTTTCCTCTTCCACAGCGGGTGCTGACAAACTGCAAAACTGGTTCATCGATGCCCTGGTCGGAATGGGGGCACAACAAATCCTCATACGGAATACCGGAGCATCCAGACTCAAAGAGAAGATCGACATCCTGATTAAGCCGGTGAAAGGCCACATCAGTCCTTCTCACAGGATTGAACTCCATTCAATCCCTTATATTTTAGACCCGTACAGTCAGGAAGATCCTTTTTTTTATCTGGAACAACGTCAAAACGCCGTTTTATTTGCTGAAATCGCCGATAAATTGATTGATTTATCCACCGCCAAGGGGTATGACTTTTTTTCAGGATACGGTCAGTTTGGGTTAAATTTGGCAAAAGCCGGTTTGAAACAGGTGGAATTTGTTGATACCAACGGAGTTTACGAAGATCGGATCCGCCAAGTCGGAAAAGAAATGCCTTTATCCGAAATCATTACAAGCCGTTGCAACGCCTTTGATTTTCTTCATCGCATGGATATCGAAAACGATAAAGCCGATTTAATCATTCTGGATCCCCCCCCATTTACCGATTCAAGAAAAAAGAAGGGACGAGCAATAAATGCTTATAAGGAGATCAATCTGAGAGCGTTGAAGATTCTTAGAAAAGGCGGGTTGCTGGCTAGCAGTTGCCCTTCACAAAACGTCTCCAGAGAGGAAATGGAAATGATGTACTATTCCATCGCCAGTGACATCAAGCACGAAGTGACCATACTGTATAGAGGAGGACAATCTTTGGATTTCCCTGTTAAGATTAACGCATTTGAAACTGATTTTCTAAAATTCTTTGTGTTGATGAAGGGAGATGCCGTTTGATAGAAATCAGCGATCTTCATTTTCATTTGGGGCAAAAAAACGTATTAAGCAACATCAACCTGGAGATCAAACAAGGAGATTTTTATGCTGTCATTGGTGGAAACGGCAGTGGAAAGAGCACGCTTTTGAAGCTGATTGAAGGATTGCTGATGCCGTCTTCAGGCAAAATTACTATTTTTGGCATGGATACAAGCAACGAAGAACTGCGGTTTGAGATCCGTAAAAAAATTGGGTATGTCTTTCAAAATCCTGAGAATCAAATCATCGCTTCAACCGTATTGGAGGACCTTTGCTTTGGCATGGAAAACCTTGGATTTTCAAGGGAAATGATGACAGACAGATT
>DAOTHY010000045.1:4706-8655 GCA_035447925.1 Thermotogota bacterium | reverse complement strand
TGACCAAATATGAAGAACTGGATCTTTGAAAGTACAGACAACCGGTAGAGGGAGCGGAAAAATGATTCAGTTTGAACAATGCACTTACCACTATTCAAAGAAAACCCCAATGGAAACCGTAGCATTGCAATCCGTAAATCTCACGTTTGAAAAATCTCAGTTAACAGCCCTGATGGGCCGGACCGGTTCAGGAAAAACCACAATGGCGTTGTTAGCGGCCGGATTGTTACAGCCTACAGGGGGTGATGTTTGGGTTGATGGACTCAGTACACGCAACAAGAAAACCCGGCTTGAAATTTCAAGAAAGGTGGGGGTTGTTTTCCAATACCCTGAACAGCAGTTTTTTTGCCCAAGTGTGGGTGAAGAGATTGAATATGCACTGAAAAATTTTCAGATTGACAACCCCCAACGCCGATTAACCTTACAAGCTCTGGAAGATGTTGGACTGAATGCTTCTTATTTAGACAGAAATCCGTTTCAGCTTTCAGGGGGCGAACAAAGACTGGTTGCAATTGCCAGCATCATCGTATACAAGCCGAGTTATCTTTTTTTTGACGAACCTACGGCAGGGCTGGATGCTCTTGCAAAAAAGCGGGTATACAGGATCATTAAAAATCTTGTACAAGCCGGAAAGGGTATTTATCTGATTACACATGACGTCAAAAACGTCAAAAGGGAAGCAGAACGGTTAATCGTGCTCCATCAAGGTCGTGTCTACTATCAGGGCCTGGCAGATGGATTTTTCACACAGCCATATAAAATGGAAGAAACGGGAATCATCGAGCCTTTTTGTTAGAAAAACGAATACATATATCGAAAATAGTTGTCATCAGATAAAAAATACTGTATAATAGAACTTGTCCGTAATACTTGGGGGGGGACTATGAACATTATACTTAAGAAATCATCAATCATCCTGTTTGTTCTAACTATTATGATCTTATTCATTACAGCCTGTGCACCTGAGTCAAAGCTGAATCCGCCTGATACAACCATCGAGCAAATGCAGCCGGTGTATGGCCAGTCCGGTGTTAACATCAAGCTTTCCGGCCAGGATGACAAAACCCCTTCGGAAAAATTAACATACCAATATGCCTTCTATATGAAAAATAATACAGACGGAGAGGAAACGAAAGCTCAAGAGGAAGACATTCTTTTTTTTGAGGGAACTTCTGAAATAGGCGGGGTGTACTTGGAATCCAAGCGATTTCAAGAGGGCGAATACCTGATCAAAGTAGCTGCTGTGAATGAATTCGGGCTGGTCGATGAGACGCCTGCCGAAGGAACCTTCAGAGTGGATTTAACGCCTCCTCAAATCCCGGAAATTGAGTATCAAATCATTGCCGGCGAAGTCTTGCTGCAATTGTCTGCTGAAGACGTCTCAGATGTTGCAGGCTATGAAATGGTGTTAACCAATACCGTTGATTCAAAAGCCTTTTCCAGTACACAAAACATGTTTACTTTTAAAGCGAATAAAGGAGATCATTATGATATTTCGGTATTGGCTTATGACAATGCCGGAAACAGTTCTGACAAAGCGAATCTGACCATTGACACCACCGTTGATCAGGCACCGTATCTGGATTCCCGACTCCCGGATTTTTTGGGAGCCAATGATACCGTTGTTCCGCTTTCCTTTTATGATGATTGGGCAAAACATGACGAAATTACCCTACAGGCGACGTTCAACGGCAAAAAAGCACTGCTAAAGGAAGAAGGATTGGAAGTGGATGTGTCTGTGATGAATGAGGGCACGCACACGCTGGCAATACGACTGGAGGATAATCAAGAAAACTTCAGGGAAATGAGTCATGATGTCTTTGTCGATCTTACACCACCTCAAATCCCGTCTAACTGTCAGGTTATAGAGGAGAATGGTGTGTATGCGATCAATTGGAATGGTCAGGTGGAGGAAGGCGAAACTTTCAAGGTTTACGGCTTCAATCAGGAAGAAAATAAGCGACTCTTAGACAGCGTAGAGGAGAATTTGTACAAAACATCGGAAAGGTATCTGCATTATGTCATTACATCGGTTGATAAGGCGGGAAATGAAAGTTCTCCCTCTTATCCTTTACGAACATATAATGAGCAATATCGTCCTGTTACTTCTTCCGATTTGGGTGATATAAAGGAAAACACCTTGCTTACTTCGCTTTATTCGCCGTATATTGTGGATAAGCCGGTTAAAATCCCCTCTGAAATTCTGTTGGGGATTGAGAAAGGTGTCGAGTTGGTTTTAACGGAGACAGGTTGCTTTGAGGTGGCAGGACAAATATTAAGCATCCCTTCCAAATCTTCCAAAGAAAGAACTATTACCTTGGCATTTGGCGCTTCAGAAAACACTCAAACAGATGAGCCGATTATCCGCATTGATGGCGGAGCGGTCTGGTTGAATGAATCTCAAATTATTGGCGACAATACTTCACGAGTCCTTTTTGAGATCAGTAACGGTGGTGAATTTAGGGCACAACAAATAACCATTAGCGGTGTTGATACGATCATTAACAGTGTGGATTCAGATACGATTGTTTTGGATGATAGCGTGATCAACGGTGGTATTCTTGCCGTTGGAGTCAGCGCAAAGTCTTTTAGGTTAAGTCATTCGCAAATCAAAGTTGATAATGGTATCGATCTGACGAATATCCAGCAGTTGGAATTGAATCGTTGCGTTGTGGAAGCGGTGCAAACCGCATTGAATATCAACGGTTTTACCAATGCCGTTATTAACGACAGCACCTTAACCGGCAAGAACACCCTGGTGATCAACAAACTCTCTGCTGTGGACGCCAAATCGGTTCATATAAGCGCACTGGAAAACGCCATTGGTTTAAGAGGCGCTTCAACGCTGAATCTTCGGGAAGCGACGATTTCAGCTTCAAAAACAGCTCTTTTTGTCGATAGAAGTGCTTATTTGTGTGCGATCGAAAGTGTCATCAAAGACTCTGAAGTGGGGTTGCACACGCTGAACCCCAACATATACGTCAACCAGATCATCATGAGCGGTAACCGTTATGGAATCACGGGGAAAGCCAACCCGCAATGGTTCGAAACGGGTATTGAGTTTATTGGCAACGAAGTGGATATCAGCGATTAATCCCCATGTCTTTCAACCAAATAAGCAAAGAATTTGTGTTTTTTCAAAACTTTCTTAAAAATCATCCCATTAAAATCATAAGTCCGCACGAATCAAACCGAGTCAATCATGCCTCGGTTTTGTTGTTATGGAACAGCCAACCGGTTAGCCGAGTAAAAAGGTTTGTTGAAATGGGGTGCGGCTCAGGATTTGTTTCATTTGGCATGGCAAAGTTTTACGGTTTAGAAGGTACGGGAATAGACATTCAATCAGGGTTACAACAGGCCTTTGAAGAAGGGGCAAAAATAAACGAAGTGAGTGAAAAAGTAAAGTTTATGAATTTGGATACCGCCCAAATCAGAAGTGTGCTTTCTCCAGAGCGTTATGATTTATGTCTTTTTAACCCTCCCCATTACATTTCAGGTCGAGGCGAAAAGAGTTGCGATCAAATTCGGGAATTATCTAGAACTGGTGGGAATCAGATGTATGAACAATTTTCCGATGGGGTTTCATTTTTGCTTAAAACCAAAGGAATCTTCTCGTGCGTTCTTTCTCCCCACAATCTGGAGGAGTGGATGCAGGTCTTTGAGCGTTACAAATTATTCGTTAAAACCATTACCCCGGTCTACGGTAACCCCGACAATGATGCCCAACTGATTCTCATTCGGGGCATTAAAAACTCAAAAAGCAGCTTTGTCAAACTGACGCCGGCAGTTTTTTTGCATTAGCATCTTCCTTTTCAAACAAATTCCAGAAAATCTTGACAAAGGCTTGAATGAGAACCTGTTCATCCACCAAATCAGCAAAACGGTCCTGAAAAACCAGTTCGGTGATCTTTTTTGTCTCGTCTTTAATTTTCTCCTTTAGAATTTGTTC
>DAOTHY010000045.1:0-4606 GCA_035447925.1 Thermotogota bacterium | reverse complement strand
GGGTGTGATACTTTTAAAACTATAGGCATTTTTTAATACCGCCAAATCACTGAATTTGATACAGCCCTGGGAAAGAGTCATGGAAATGATCTGATGAGCCAGAATTTGCGGATAAAAATCGATCATATCAATGGGTTCTACGGTGTTGTCGATTAGCAACTGAATGTTGGCAAACAGGTGCAGATGCTCGTTCAACAACTTTTGTTCATTTTCCATTTCAGTATTTACATAGATCAAAGACTTGGCAATGCCTGATTTCCTTCCCGCTCTCCCCAGTCTCTGCATGAAAGAAGCGGCTGACTTAGGAACTGAATAAAAAAAGACATAAGCCACATCCCCGATATCGATCCCCATTTCAAGTGTGGTGGTGGCGATCATCAACTTATAATCCGAGTGATTCTTGAAGGTATCCTCTGTTTGCTCTCGCAGAAATTTTCCGATGGAACCGTGATGCAATAAAGCTTTTACACCTTTCCGGGTGAAAAAATGGTTCAGTATTTCAGCCTCCTGTTTGCTGGCCGTAAAAATGATGCCCTTTCCCTGGGTAGTGAGCATCCGTTGAACATCAGAGAATAAAATGTCCAGGCTCTTTTTGCGAATCATCAACATTTTTTTGCCGCCCTTTGAATCATCAATATGAACGGTTTCCCTGCCGCTTCCCCCTCGAATCCATTGCAGTACCTCATCCGGGTTGCCAATCGTTGCACTCATGGCGATCTTTTGAACATCGTATTGACTGATGGCATTCAGTCTTTCGATCAGAGAAGCCAGTTGTGCGCCCCTGGGTCCGTTAATCAGGGCATGTAATTCGTCAACCAGAACAAACCTGAGATGGTTAAAAAACCGGTGATGATCAATCTTTCCGGAAATCAACATCCCTTCCAGAGATTCAGGAGTGGTGACGATAATGGATGCGGATTGTAAAGCCTCCCGTTTTTGACCGGCTGAAACATCCCCATGCCAGCAAAAAGTGGTCAGCCTGGTTCTTGCGGTTAGTTTTTTGATCCTGAAATAGATATCGTTGATCAAGGCTTTTAATGGAGCGCAATAGATCATGACCGGAGTTTTGGAATTGCAAAGTTTTTCATCATTCATTAATACCGACAAAACGGGTAATAACGCTGCTTCTGTTTTGCCGGAAGCGGTACCGGCCGTCAGCAATGCATTTTTACCTTGGATGATGTCATCGTAAGCCTTGTTTTGAAGTTCACGCAGCCCTCTCCAACCCATGTCCTTAAAAAGTGTTTTGCCAATATGGTGATCAACGGATGATGTCATGATTAATTAACCTCCAACGGTTCAAGATAAACGCTAATGTGTCCTACTTCGCCAATGGGAGTATCTGGAGCAGGGTCTTGTTTAACAACGAGTCCCTCCCCGATGATTGTCAAACGATCCGGGTCGATGGAAAGGGTTTGAAGCACATCATAAACATCCTTCTTTGAGTAATTGGTCAAATCAGGAAATTTCCATGGTTGCACGAGGATATTTTCAGTATTTTTCTTTTCTGGTTTTGTGACAATGGCAATAATAGCCTCAACGATCTCCTTGAAAGCTGGGGCAGCTACATCTCCTCCGTAATATACCTGGCCGATTGGTTCATCAAGGGAGACCAATAAGGTATAAATTGGATCATTTGCCGGAAAATAACCGATGAAGCTGGATGTATAGAGTTCATGGGAATAACCGATTCCCGGAATGGCTTTTTGCGCCGTTCCGGTTTTTGCGGCGATCGCCAAACCTTTAATTTTTGCCAGCTGTCCTGACCCCGTCTCCACCGTTTCAATCATCATATCGGTAATGGTTTTAGCTACATCTGATTGGTACACCCGATGACGATTCTCGTCGTTTTGCCTTTCCTTTAAAATGGTTGGGGCTATGTAGATACCATCATTCGCAAGGGTGTTGATGGCGGTAATGAGCTGTATGGCGGTTACTGCTATTCCTTGTCCAATGGACATTTGAATACCGGTAAGCATATTCCAAGTGTTGGGATTGTGGAGGATTCCACTGACTTCTCCGGGCATTTCAATGCCAGTTTGCTGACCGAAACCCAATTCCTGAAATTCATCATAGAATGCCCAGTTTCCCATCTCCTCCAGAAATTGCAATGCGATTTCAATGGTGGCAACGTTACAGGAATGGGCCAGGGCGTCTTTTGTGTTAATCTCTCCATGGACATGTGTATCGTTGATAATCGTGGGCAAAGAGGGATAAGGCTTGATCTTACCCTTACAAAGAAAGGTATCGTCAGGGGTGATCAAATGATATTTTAAAGCGGATGCAAAAGTGAATGGCTTCATGGCAGAACCGGGTTCAAAGATACTCATGATAGGGGCTTCCCATCCAAGTGTGCTGTACATGGCTGCGATTTTTCCCGTCCGGGTTTCCATGAGAATAGCTTGGCCGGATTTGGCGTTAAATTGCTCACAAGCATTTTCCAATGATTCTTGGAGGACATCCTGGAGTCTCAAATCGATGGAAAGCGTTACAGGCTTTCCATCCACCGGTTCTCGAATACCGGTAATATCCCCAAGACGGTTGTAACGATCGAAGCGTTCATAACTGATCTCGCCTGCTCTGATCGGCGAAAGGAGTTGGTCAAATTGTTTTTCTATTCCGTTCATACCGCTTCCAAAGGCATCTGTTTGACCGATTATCTGGCGCATGATCGGGTATAGAATGTTACGCTTGCTAATGGTATCCACAGACACGAAAATAGATAGTGGTTTATCGATCTGCACAGGTTCCATTTCACTGGAACCGATTCGAATGATTCCTGAGGCATCGAGCTTCTTTTTCATCTCAGCAACAGGTATAGCAAAAACATCCTCTATTTGCTTGAGGACGGTTTCTTCACTGGTTCGACCTATTTCAAGAACACGTTTAAAATAAGGAACATCGAAGTAGTAATAGACTTGCTGATTATTGTTCACCAAAGGGATTCCGTTGGAATCGTAGATGATGCCTCTGGAAGGATAAATCGAAAACTTTCTTTCAGATAAAGTCTGCTGACCTTCTCCCACAGAAGAAAGATACAAACCCCTAACCAAAAGAACGATAAAAAGTATTAAAAAGAGGAACGTAAGGAAACGGACACGCTTTTCATTCACTTTTCAGCTTTTTTCTGATTCAAGATAATTTTGTCACTGAAGGCGGCAATTTTCTCGTTGTAATCGATGATTTGTGCGTTAATCCTGTGAAGATCCAATTCCATATTGGATGTTTCAGCTTTCAGCCTTGAAGTCTCCATTCCAACCAAGAACGGAATTAAAAAAGCCCCCAATAACACCAATGTAATAATGACAACCTTCGCAGCTGCACCAACCAACACAAGCACCTGATCCAAAGAAACTCTTTTTTGGCTGACCTGTTCGTTGGTTTGAATAACAACACCTGAGCTATCATAATCATCGGATTGCTTAAGATAAGACATACAATCCCCCCAAATATCAGATATTCCCCAAAAAGAAAAAAATAAAAAATTAGATAAACTCTACTACACGCATCTTGGTACTCCTGGAACGACGGTTAAACTTCACTTCCTCGTCAGACGGAATCAAAGGCTTTTTTGTGATAATCCGCAACACACCCTCTTTGTCTTTTTCACGAAAAAACAATTTGACGATTCGATCTTCCAAAGAATGAAAGGACAACACTATTATTCTACCATTATGGTTTAAAATATTCAAGGATTTTTTTAATCCGTCTTCAAGCTCGTCTAATTCACGATTTACAAAAATACGGATAGCTTGGAAGGTCTTTGTTGCAAAGTTTTTACGCATTTTGCTTCTAACTTTAACCGGAATGCCTTCTTTCACACATTGAACCAGATCCAGTGTGGTTTCAAGCGGTCTGTTGGCACAGATTCTTCTCGCAATCGAGCGGGCAAACTTTTCTTCTCCAAATGTGCGAATGATTTCCTCCAGTTTTTTTTCATCGAGTTTATTCAGGATATCCCTAGCATTTTTCCCGCTGTCCACATCCATTCGCATATCCAATGGTCCATCCGATTGAAAACTGAATCCCCGTTCTTCATAATCCAATTGATACGATGAAACCCCCAAATCGAAAAGGATGCCGTCAACCTTTTGAATGCCGATTCCCTTCAAAACGATGTCCATGTCTGTGTAATTCGCACGAAACAGAGTGAGCCGATTTGAAAAGGCTTTCAAGCGTTCCTCCCCCCATTTCAGAATTTGCAGGTCTTTATCGATCCCAATAACCCTTGCTTCGGGGAAATTGCTGAGTATCTGAAGGGAATGCCCCCCCTCACCGAATGTTGCATCGAGATAAATCCCTTGTGGGTTGTGGACCAGATTGGATATGACCTCTGAAGGCATGACGCTGATATGGTACTTTGCATGAGTAGACAGAGTAATCTCCCTTTCATTTCAAATGATATAGGATGTTAGCTGGAGTTTATTATACCATGGGATTCATTCTATAATTTTTCTCCACTTGCTGATGGGCTTTGCCTTAAGTTTTCTATCGTCACATGAAAAACTGAAATCCGTAGAAGCACTTAAGTTAGGTAACTTAACCCATTCAGAGTAGAGGTGTCTGTTAAGCCATTGATCGGTCTGTTTACTAATGAAAGAGGTTA
>DAOTHY010000044.1:3551-19265 GCA_035447925.1 Thermotogota bacterium | reverse complement strand
TTCAACAGCGATTATGTCCAAGGCTACTTATTCGGCAAACCCCTTCCCTTATGAACCGGGTTGCCGAGGCACAAACACCTCATTCTTCCCGTTATACCCATCCATCATAATCTGAGTCATTTCTGAAATGGAAAAGGATTTGGCTGCGCCGATGGTTCAATGAAGACTGTGTCATAACGGTTACACTTCGTGTGCTGGAAAGTTTAATTCTGGATTTGAAGGTTTAATCCTGAAGCGTTGTATCATTCACATCCAAAGAAACACAGATATGATTATATTTTACCCGATGGAAATAGTGAAGACTAAACAAATAGTGTATAATATTTCCATCATTTTATAGAAAGGGTTTAAAAATGGCCGATCTGCCCGACAAAAACCTGCTCAAACAATACGAAGAAATGATAAACGCATTTGATGATGCGGTGTTTATCCTTGAAAAGTCAAACGATGGAGATTACCGTTTCCAAGCCTTAAACAAGCTCACAGCCATTACTATAGGATTACCGGAAAAAGAAATACAGGGAAAAACCCTCAAAGAGATATTTCTTGCTAACACGGCTGAAAAGTTAAAGAGAAATTATGATCGTTGCTTAAACGAAAATCAAGTCATTGAATACGAGGAAGAACTCTTTTTATCTAATCGCAGATCTTTTTGGAAAACGCGCTTATCCCCTTTTTTAAACTACGGTCAGGTAATTGGTGTCTTAGGGCTTTCAAAAAATATCACCGGACAAAAAAACATCCAAGATGTTCTTTCTAAAAGCGAAAATAAGTATAGGGCTTATGTTGAAAATTCACCATTAGGTGTTTTTGTAGCTAACCATGAAGGCTATTACCTTGAGGTAAACCCTATGGCATCACAAATAACGGGTTATTCCAAAGAAGAACTCTTGAAAATGAACCTCAGAGAATTAGTCCCTCAAGAACATTTTGAAAGAGGAATAGCACATTTTGAACGACTAAAAAAGGACGGAAAGGCTTGTTCAGATGTCAAATATCTACACAAAGATGGAACGATAAGATGGTGGACCATCAATGCAGTGAAGCTGAACGAGACGTCATTTTTAGGTTTTGTCCAGGATATCACCTCAGAAAAGGAAAATCAACAAAGCTTATCGGAAAAAGAACAATTATTTCAAGCCATGCTCAACGCCATTCCGGACATGGTATCCGTTCAAGACCCCCAAATGAACATCATTTACAGCAACTGGAACGGGTTTGCCGCTGTCGAGCCTGCTAAAAGGCTGTTAAACACCAAATGCTACCGTACCTACAGAGGATATGACGATTTATGCCCCGATTGCCAGGCGAAAAATGTCATGCTTTCCAAACGCAATCATCAGGCTCAAGCCCGATTGCCGGATGGAACCTGGGTAGAAATCCGGGTTATTCCCATTTTTGATCGTCAGGATGAATCAGATGGCGAAAAAAACGTTAAGTATTTTCTGGAATGGGTCAGAGATATCACCGATTTTAAGCAAAAAGAAGAAGAACTTCAAGAACAAAAAGAAGAACTCGCAGCAAGTAATGAAGAGTTGGAAGGGTTAAACGAAGAAATGAAAGCCCTGAATGAAGAACTCATAGACAGTGAAGAAAAGGCGAATAAACTCAGCCAGGCTAAATCAGAATTTCTGGCGAATATGAGTCATGAATTAAGAACGCCACTCAATGGAATATTGGGGTTTTCGAAACTTTTGCAACAAACCGAAATTGACGACACACAAGCAGACTATTTGAACTGCGTCGTCTATTCGGGAGAACTCCTGCTGAATATTATCAACGATATCCTGGATTTCTCAAAAATCGAAGCCGGAAAATTGATCTTAGAAGAAACCGGTACGGACATCAAAATCCTGTTGCAAAATGCCTTCAAAATGAGCACCTGCAAAGCAAATCAGAAACCGTTGAATTATCGCATAAACATCGACGAAAACATCCCGGATCAACTTCTCACAGACCCATTGCGCCTGAATCAAGTCCTCACCAACCTGTTGGGAAATGCCGTTAAATTCACCGAAAAAGGTACCATCTCATTACAAGCTCAATTAATCAACCAGACAAATACCCACGTCCGTATACACTTCAGCGTCCAAGACACCGGTATCGGCATTCCAGAAGACCAAAAAGAACACATTTTTGAAATGTTCACCCAAGTCGACTCCTCCAACACCAGACTATACGGCGGAACCGGCCTGGGCTTACCCATATCGGCAAAAATCCTGGAAAAAATGGGCAGCAAAATCCACCTTATCACTACCCCCGGAAAAGGCAGTACCTTTTCCTTTGTTTGTGACTTTAAATTGCCTTCAGCTTAGAATAGTTCAAAAGCTACAATAATTGAATCAAAATCCAGCCTATTCACCCTTTTGAGGGAAGGATGCTACAAACACATGAGTGTATAGATCCCCTAAGCCGTAATCGGCCTTTCCAACCAAAGCGATGATTTTTTTTCTGCAGCTCCTATTTATAGTAAAAATTCACAGTAGAAAATCCTACTGGGTTGAAATTGAAGGGGAAAATGACCTTATTTCAACAAATTTGTGGCTTCCTGAGTGTTTATGACCCTTCCGGTTGAAACGACTTTCCCGTCGATTTCCACTGCGGGTGTGGCGGCAAAACCCTTGTTAATAATTTCGTTCATGTCCTGAACCTTGACCAAGGTTGCATCTGCTCCGGTTTCCTTGATGGCCTCTTCAAAAGCGGTGTAGACTTTCTTGCATTTTGGACATCCCGATCCATAAACTTTGATTTCCATATTGTTTCCTCCTTGTATTTGCTTTAATTGATTTAATGCTTACATCAATTTCCCATACATGAATCCGGTTAGTGATGATAAAGCGATGACCAGGAAAAAATAAGTGAAGGCTTTTTTTGGGCCTAACAATTTTGTTAAGACGATCATGTTTGGCAGACTAAGGGTTAATCCCGTCATAAACAAAGACAAAGCCGGGCCCTTTCCCATTCCGAGATTCATCAGCGATTGTACAATAGGAACTTCCGTCAATGTCGAAAAGTACATGAGGGCACCCATGATGGATGCGAATAGGGTGGAAAGGAATTTGTTGCCGCCGACAACCGATTGCACGACTTCTTCCGGTAAGGCTTTTGAGATAATACCGGCGATAAAGACACCTACGAATAAAAAGGGTAGGATCTTCTTGGCAAACGACCAGGTTTCCGTGATCCAATCTCTGCGTCGCTGCTTTTTAAATCGAAAATAGATCGCAATGATTGCAATGGCTGATAGGAGTAGCAGTGTTGTCTTTAAAACCGGATTTATAGACAATCCTCCGGTTACCAGAAAGAACATCTGCAAACCGAGGAAGCTTAATACCCACAAAGGTTTTTCACCGTTGTCGTCTTCCATGACTATGCCGCCATGGCCTTTTTCTTCTCTAAAAATCCACGACATGATCAATCCGATGACAATGGCCACTACGACAGTTGCGATCAGTCTAACAATGGATAATTCCCAGCCAAGAACCTGTCCGGTTAAAAAGATTGCCGTGATGTTGACAGCCGGGCCGGTAAACAGAAAGGCAATGGCGGGTCCCAGTCCGGCGCCTCTTTTGTATATCCCGCCAAACAGGGGGAGTATCGTGCATGAACACACCGCCAGAATTCCCCCGGCTCCACTGGCTACCGGGTAGGCGATCCATTTCTTTGCTGCAGGTCCCAGCAATTTCAAAATGGCGTTCCTGTTGACAAATACAGCAATGGTTCCGGCTACGAAGAAAGCAGGAACCAGACATAACAAAACATGTTCTCTGGCGTATTCGCCAAGCATCTCAAATCCCGCAACGATAGATTCTTGTACGGTTGTGTTACCAAACGGCAGAAAGAAAATAATCAAAAAGAGGCCGACTAAACCCATCAATTTTAAAATCTCTCTTTTATCTGTCATGTCCGTCTCCTACGAATCCGGTCGTGAAGTCGACGGTTTTTTCCGGGTTGCTTAGCCTCAATGTCCCTTCAGTAATTCTTTGGATAAGGTCTTGAATCTTCGTTTTGATCTCATCCCGAGTTTTCCTGTAAGCCGCAATCCCTTTTTCTGAAGGATCTGTGATTCCCCAATCCTCGGTTAACTGGTTGGGGATATACGGACAGGTGACATTACACCCCATGGTGATTAAGATATCCAATTTGTTTGGGATATCGTTGATCAGTTTAGGTCTATGACCGGACATATCCACCCCGGCCTCTTCCATCACCTGCATGGCAAGGGGTTTGACTTGCGGATATTCCTGTGTCCCGGCTGAATAAGCTTCAAACAAGTCTCCTCCGAGTTTTTCTGCCCACCCTTCAGCCATTTGGCTTCTGCAGGAGTTGTGAACGCAAACAAAGGCTATTTTATATTTCATGAGTTTTTTCCTCCTATTATGTGCTGATTCAGCATAACCGTTTATTTCCCGCATGAACATTCCGGATCGATGATTTGAATCACTTGTTCTTTGTTTTCACGGATTAAGGAGCAAGTAAGGCGATTTTTTTTGTAATTGTCCATTCGCTCTACATCTTTTTGATAGAGAGGATCTTCACGCAATTTGGTCTGAAGGTGTTGATGCAACAGCGGGTTCCCCATTTTGAGATCCTCTGAAATGGTGTAGTAGACCCATTGACCGTCTTTTTTGGCATCGATTATTCCGGACGACTTTAATTTTCCCAGGTGTCTGGAAAGATTTGATTGGGTTAAGCCCAGAAACACTTCCAGTTCGCACACACAATATTCGCCGTTGAGTAGGAGATTGATAATTCTCAGTCGATTTCCATCAGCCAGGGCTTTAAACTGCTCTTCCAACATTTGCCAGTCTCACCTCTTTATATATTGATAGATGAGCATATACTCATATATAAACAGCTTATCAAATTTTTTCGCTTTTGTCAAGTATCAAAGGACTTTGATAACAAACAAGAGCTTAAATAACGTTTGCTGAATAACTGAAAATTCCTCCCTTAGAGCTGGAGTTGGGGGACACGCCTTGAAGTTTTAATAGACAAAACTTCACAGTTAAATCGAAGAGGGTGGAGGGGGGGTTCGTTTCGTTTTTTGAGTGCCCCCGACTACCGTCACTTTGTTATGTATTTCCTTCTTTTTTTCGGACTCCCATTAATGGCAACGACTTTCATTCGAATACTCTCCTTTGCAAATGTATTTCATGCGACTTCACCATTTATTTTTTCATCTACAGATGTGATGATCTGGAGACAGATTTGAAGGAGATTTCTTAGAACGGTGATTTTTATTCAATGATAAGTGTTAATAATTATACAATTCGATATCATGATTTTTTTATGTTATAATATAGGTTCAAAAAGCTGAATCTCTTTTAAAGGTGGTGAGCATTTTTAAGGGTTTCGTCGGAGTTTAATGAAGTGTATAGAATCGGCTGGAACAAACATTAAAGGAGGAAATCATGAAGAAAGGAAAAATCCTAGTTATTCTGCTGGCAATAACGCTCTTTTTAGCATCTTTTGTCGTTGCACAGAAGACAACGCACACTTTGGCACTGTTGGAAACCACGGATTTACATCAGTACATCATGCCCTACGATTATATGTCGGATAAGCCAAGTCCTCAAATTGGTCTTTCAAAGGTGTACACATTAATCAAACAAGCTCGGGAAGAATACGCCAATACCCTTCTGTTTGATTCAGGGGATTTTATTCAAGGGAGTCTTGTTGGCGATCTTGAAGCAGAAGTCGAGCCGCTGATTGATTTTCATTTCCAATCTATTTTAAGAGCCTATAACGTGATCGGCTATGATGCAGTTGCGGTTGGAAACCATGAAGTGACTGATTATGGACTGGAATTCTTCGAAAGAGCAAGAAAGAATGCCACTTTTCCCTGGTTATCTGCAAACATACGCCTGGTAGATAATCCGAAAGGATTCTTAACGGAACCCTATGCGATTCTTGAACGAGAGGTTGATGGCATTCCCATTAAGATAGGCGTCATTGGTGTCACACCACCTCAGATATCCGCATGGGGAAGAAGGTTTTTAGAAGGGGTTGTATTTACTCAAGACATGGTCACACAAGCCGCTAAATACATCCCGTTCCTTAAAGACCAAACCGATTTGGTCATTATGTTAGCTCATACAGGGATATCGAAAGCCGCAGAAGATGAAGCCGCTTATAGTGAAAATGCAGCCAACAGTTTGGCAGCCCTTGGAGGCATTGATGCTATGTTCCTGGGACATCAGCATTCGCATTTTCCTGGAGATTTTGCCGATGTTGAAGGCATAGACAATGACAAGGGATTGATCCATGGTGTACCCAGTGTGTTACCGGGTTCATGGGGATCACATCTTGGGGTGATTGAGCTTCAATTGACTTATGATTGGGAAAATGGCGTTTGGGAAGTTATTGATGGAAGTTCTGAACTCCGGCCTGTTACAGAGGATACACCTTCCAACCCCATGATCGAAGAGATTGTCAATGAACGACATGAAGCTACGCTTGAATACGTCCGAACGCCAATTGGCTACACAAATACTGAGATTACTTCTTATCTTTCGCTGGTGATGGATAACCCCGTCACGCAATTGGTCAACGATGCACAACTCAGCTGGGCAAAGACAGAGTTCGAAGGTTCTGAATATGAATGGCTACCTATATTAAGTGCTGCTGCACCCTTTATCGCAGGCGGAAGAGGAGGAGTCAATTATTATACGCATGTGCTTGGTGATATCTCGATCGGATCGGTAACGGATATTTATATCTACCCCAACACCATTTATGTTGCCAAACTGAACGGAAAACAGATCATTGACTGGTTGGAGGCTGCTGCTGCCAATTTTAATCAAATTAACCCTGAATCAACTGAACCTCAAGATCTGTTAAATGTCGAATTCAGAAGTTATAACTTCGATGTGATCGAAGGTATCGATTATGTCTACGACATCACAAAACCAACGGGACATCGTGTGGTTGAAGCAACTTACGAAGGAAAGCCTTTAACAGAAGATATGGAATTCCTTGTGGTTACCAACAACTATCGAGGAAGCGGCGGAGGAAATTTCCCTCATGTTGCGAACAATATAATACTGGAAACCACGGTCATTAATCGAGAAGCCATAATAAAATACATTCAGGCGCATGACAGTGTCGATCCGGTTCCCACATTCAACTGGACATTGAAACCGTTTGAAGCCAAAGGACCGCTATACTTCAAATCAAATCCTGAGGCCGCCGGCTATATTGAAAGAGCAGATATTAAAGGTATCGATTTCAAAGAAGTGAATGCGGAAGGCTGGGGAATCTTTGAAGTTGACTTAAAGGGTCTGTTAAAAAATAAGTAAAATTTCATAGAATGACCGAGTGGACACGAGACCCGTCCCATCGGGAATCAAACAAAAAAGGGAAGGCTTTTTCGCCTTCCCTTTTTTGTTCATTCTACTGAATCTGAACGTCTATGGCTCTTTTCTTTTCTTCTTCTTTTTTCTGGACTTTGAGTTCCAGAACACCGTTTTCAAACTTGGCATCGATTTGACCGACATCTGAATTCTCCGGCAGGCTGAACTGTCTTTTGAATGCGCCGTATCTTCTTTCGACGATGTGATAGCTCTTATCCTTTTCTTCCTTTTTTTCTTCCGTGACTTCGCTGGATACGGTGAGCACGTTGTCTTCCACTTTGACTTTCACGTCTTCTTTCTTGAATCCGGGGAGTTCAAATTCGAACACATACTCGTTTTCCGTTTCGTAAACATCCGCACTGGGCATCATACACGTTCCAGGCTGCGGGGTTTTTCCGGTCAAAAAGTTGTTGAAAACGGAATCGATATCCCTTTGCATCTCCCTAAACGTTTTGAAAAAATCATCACTTGTTCCTCTTCTTACTATCAGACCCATAAAGAACACCTCCGCTTTAATCAATTTTTTGGGTTTCATAAGAATTGACGAAAGCGAAGGTTATTTTATTACACTCGAACAATTTAATCTGATATGTATCGAATCATGTTATTAGTAATAGGCTAACTTATTGCATTTTCCAACATTCTTCAATCAATATCTTGGTCATGGGGAGTTCAATGTTTTTTTGTTTCAAATAGTTGATATATTTTTTTGTTTCCTCGATTACCTTCGGATCGATCGAATTTGTCGACTGAATAAAATACCCGACCCCATGTCGGGCTTCGATCAGTCCTTCGTTCACCAATTTTTCAAAGGCCCGCATAACGGTGTTGGTGTTCACGTCAAACACCTTGGACATCTCCCTTACGGGAGGAAGCTGTTCGCCGTCTTTCATGTTGCCCAGCATGACTTCTTTTTTGATCATATTCATAATTTGGATGTAGACGGGCAACCCTTTGTGTTTATCCACGCTTGTCAGCATCTCATCACCTCTTTCTCAAGGCTGATCACATAAATTTCTTCTGAAAGGGGATGAATTCTTTCTTCCCCTGGAGGTAGCCCAAAACGACCTCTTTGAAATTGGGATAGCGGCCAACATCCTGAGTGGTTTTGATCAAGGTTTCGTTGTCGATGATGCCAATCACGACTCCGGCAGGCATTTTTTCACCACTGTTGACAATCCGATGATTTTCCTTGGAATTGTCAATGGTATCGGCGTAGAGTATCTCCCCTTCTTTGATGATGGCGAATGAGGTGGCAACTTCTTCCAGTTCATAGATTTCGTGAGAGGATATGATTATGGTTTTCTCTTCCTGTTCTTCGATAAAATTTTTAATAACCTTTAAAATCTCCGATCGAATGACCGGGTCGAGGTTTTGTGTGGGTTCGTCCAACAACATCAGATTTGAACCGGCGGACATGCACAAAGCCAGATTTAACAGGGTTTTCATTCCCATGGAATAGGTGGCGACTTTTTCGTCCAGATTGAAATTGAAGTGATTGGCAAAGCTGGAAAAGATTTTTTCATCCCAACCCGGGTATAATTTACTCCATAGATCATGATAATCTTCGCCTGAAAATCTTGAAAAGGTGAGTCTTTCTTCGGGCATCACACTCATACGTTCTTTGATTTTGGACGAAAGACTTTTACCGAAAATACTGATTTCTCCGGTGTCTGGTTTAATTTCACCGAAAATACTTCTTAGGGTGGTGGTTTTTCCGGCACCGTTGGGACCGATCAGGGCAAAGATTTCGCCGGTTTTTATTTCCATGGATATATCATTTAAAACCCTTTTGCTGCCGAATCGTTTGGTCATATTTTTGATGGTTACACTCATTTTGTTGCCCCCTTCTTAACAAAGAGATAAAGAGCGGTAGTAAAAAGCACGAATGCAAGAGTTGCCGCTGCAAAGATGTTTCCTTGGGATATAGGACTGATGTACCAGTAAAAATTCCTATAGCTTCCGATGGATGAAATGATCCAATCCCCGATGAGTACCAGTAAGGGCATTCCGAAATTGTCCATGCCGGCTGTGACAAAAATCATGGCGATGGAATAATAAGCGGTGGCAAAGATCATTGAATGACCCCAGGATAACCAAATGGCATTGACCGAGAATAAGCCAAATGGAACGCCAGCCCCGATAAAATGAGTAATCGTGACAATGCTGCTCATGAACAGCCAGGAGATGAGAAAAACTTCACCTAAGGTGTATGGAAGAATCATCACGTTAACGGTCCTTTTTTGCTGAACATCCCATGCCAGCATGCTGGTGGCCAACAGGAAGAGAAAGATAGTTTTGATTTCAAATCCCGGTATAAACAGAAACAGCGAGAACACAAACAACCTTCCGGCTTTTTCACTGAATTCTTTCATGTAAAAGGCTTCTATTCTTTTTAACATATCTGCACCTCCACCTCTCAATATTCCTCAACATCAACGTTGAACAACTCGCCTTTATGGTTCACGGAGAGTTCCGATGGCTGATTTCGAGGCGTTTGTACTACAAATTTGCCAAAAGTAGCCTTCAGTTCCACTTGTCTTTTCGATTCCCAGCCGGACAGGAATTTTAATTTCCCGTTCAGCACCTCCGAATCAATTTCAAAATATTCCAGCTGTTTCACGTCAGCAGTAAAATTCATGGCTTCCGCATTAAAGGTAAAATCCTTGCCATCCAGGACGCCTTTAAAATTCATGGCTTCCGCATCTACTTTTAAGCGGTCCACCTCATAGCTTCCCTGGAAATTGACTGCATCGGCATGGATATCAAAGACTTGGGTAATGGCATTCCCCGAAATGGAAGCCGCATCCACGTCCATTGAAATTTTTTCGTATGAATAGTCTGCGGGCACTTGCACCACAAGCGTTCTGTTCCCTCGAATACTCCTTCCGTCCAACGTCAATTCGTTGCGTTCATCGGATACCTTTTCAATCATTTCGGAAGGGTATTGAACCATTTGGATATCCTTCACGAAGTCTACCCGCAAGGCGTTTCCAAGTACTACCAAATTTCCCATCACAGCCACATCTGTATCGGGCAGTACCATTCGATTGTTCTGCTCAAATTCCACTCCAAAGTTCATTTGCCCCATGTGATTCATAAACCAGGGGAATTCAAAATCACTGAAGAATTCAATCGAAGCATAAACCGCCCCCATGATCAGCAACATGAGAATAAAAAAGATGATCAGCAGGACTTTAAACTTTTTAAAACAAAGGGCAAACAGAATGCCGGCAGCGCCAATAAAAACAATTTTGACGGGAATAAAGGGCAGATAAACGGCTAAAAAAGCCAGAATTAAGGCAATCGCCAGTTTACCTAGAATCGGATAATTCTTTTCCATCTTACATACACCTCCACTGTTGTTTAGTTATATAGTGTTCTAATTCATTATAACACTATAGATCTCAAAAGTCAACCACTTTCAAAAAATGGTGCTGTTATGTGTTTGAAGGGTTGCATTCTCTCTCTTATGTCGTTATAATGAGAAATGTGAAAGCTGGTGAGAGCCGGTTAGTGAGGGTGTAAAAAAATGAGGTGAGAGAATGAAAAAAGTGTTAACGCAATCGGAAGAAAAGAATGTTATTAAACTGACAAAAGACTTGATTCATTATCCCAGTTCGATCTGGGATGATGCTCAAGTCTATCAATATGCCTATGATTATCTGGAGAAAATGGGGTTTCATCCACAAAAAGGCGACAGTGAAACCTTTTCCATTGAAAACCGGGAGGGTTTTTTCAATGTGGTGGCCAAGATCGGAAACGGCAACGGTCCCAAAATTCTGCTCAATGGTCATTTGGACACCGTGGGCTCAAAAGGTGAGTGGCTTTACGACAAATACCAGGCTTATGAAGCCGACGGCAAGATTTACGGCTTGGGAGCGGCGGATATGAAGGCTGGTTGTGCCGTTGCCGTTCAGGTGTTCGAAGCAATTGCGCAACGCTGCCCGGATTTAAACGGCGAATTATTTCTATCGCTGGTATATGGTGAGGAATCACCCCATTCCATCGGAACGGACGAGTTGTTGAAACAATTCGGCTTTGAAGACTACGATTTGATCATCGTCACAGAACCCTCGCCTGAATTGACCAAGGACAATTATTGCCTGACCCACGAGAAAATCGTCAAAAATCCTCAATTCCCCGTTTTGGTAGTTGGTGCAGAGGGGCGGGAAAAGTATGAAATCAAGTTTTTTGGAAAAGAGTCACATGCTTCTCATCCGAAGAGAGGGCTTAATGCCCTTCACGATGCTTCACGGGTGATTTCGGAATTGATCAGTTTCAATAAATTTTCCGATATCAAAACCGGTCGTGGCGATTATGTGGTACTCAACATCGAAGGGGGCGATGAATCCTTTACCGTTCCCGGTTTCTGCAAAGTCACCGTCAATCGTCAATTGGGCATCAACGAAAAGCCTTCTGCCGTTGAAAAAGAGATACGCCAGATCATCAAATCACTCCACCTGAAAACCAAGGTTCTGCTGGAGAAAAAGTATTCCCCATCCGAGGAAGTGGAATACAGGCCGTATCTGTCAAAAAACAACCCTTATTTTGACAAACTGGCTGAAATCATTGAAGGCTATCGGCCATTAAGAAAGGAAAACAAATGTCGCTTCATCTCAAGCAGCATTGGCGATTTCAACCTGTTTGGCGTCAGAACCAAGATTCCCACACTGGTATTTGGTCCGGGAGGCGGCAACATCCATTCAGCCAACGAATATGTGAACAAGCAGGAAATCATTGATTCAGCCGAATACCTGACAAAATGGCTGCTGGAGATTTTTGAGGGTTAGCGGATAGATGGGTTCTTTACCCTGTCGAGTCTTTGTTAATCGTAGGAATCTTGATAAACGTGATGACTTTTGCCACGAACAAACCGGCTATGATGATTTTCACAACCGGGTTTTCAAAGAGAAAGAACAGCACCGTCAGCAGGATGCCCACGGGGATGGTGATGGACAGTTTTGCCCGAAGGCTCATGCCGCCTTCTTTCAGGAATTTTTCCACGGTATTCTCATAGATTTTGCTTTTCAGGAGGAAGGCGTGCATTTTTTCCGAGCTGTTGGCATAACAGCCTACACTGATAAGCAGAAAAGGGGTTGTGGGCAGAACAGGAATGAATACCCCGATAAGCCCCAAGACCAGTGTGGTTGAACCGATGATCATCAATGATGTTTTTAAGATGATGCCCTTATGGCGACGTTCTTTTTTCATATCCATCCTTCAAATTGCATGAGATTTATCATCTAAATCCATTATAACATCGTTTTCTTTTTGGCAGTGACTCAAAAAAATCCTGAAGATTTTTCATGATAATGGGGGTATAATCAATAGGCTCCATCATCATTCAAAAAGATCGGAGGTTATCTTATGAAAAAAATGGCTTTAAAGCATCTGCTTCTTGCTGCCCTTACGCTTTTACTTTTGTTTTTTTTGGTATCCTGTACCAGCACCCGCATGTTGATTGTGAGAATTCCTTTCGATGAGCTTCAAAATGGGGCTTTTTACGGTGGAAGCCTGTTGTTCAATCCGGCTGATCCGTCCATATCGCAACTCGGCGACGGGACGCTGATCGCCTTTCAGGATATCGAATACGGATGGGAAGATGAGGGGGATGATACCTATACCTCTCAGATCGCCTCGAAAAGATACGGTTATTTGTATATTCGGGATATTGAACCCGATCAGATTGCTTATGACTTTCTCGTTTATGATTCAAAAGGCGAAATTGTTAAAAGAAAAGAGAATGCCGTGTTGTCGCTGGCATTGGGAGCACCTGATTTTTCAAAATCCAGAGACAGTGATACATTCACCGGAATCGCCTATCACAGTGATGTGCATTCACAGCATGCCGCCATCGCCGAAGCCTACCTGCTGAGTTTCATCCATGAAGAACCTCAAACGGAAGAAAACAGTACAGACCCGGTATCACAGGGATCCTACAGAAGGGTATTGTTCCGTGTGCAGCAGACTTCTAACTCGTTGGTCCAAGTCCATCCCAAAGGGATCATCGCCATCAGCCATTCGACCCCCAAGTCCTTGGTGGTGAACAGCGCCTTTCATGCACTCATCGATGGCCACACAGAGAACGACGTCTCCTTCCTCACTTTTCTCAAGACATCTGCCCTACCGGAATTTGAACCCGGTGATTATATCCTGGATGATCTGGCAGGCGATGTCAAGCAGGTAATAGCCGTTACCGATTATGAATACATGATTATCGTGCAAGCCCGGGAAGCTGCTATGCAAGATGCTCTTGGAAGTGTCCTCGTGCAAGTGGAGGGTTCACTGGAAGAGATTATCAGCCGATACGGCAGTGAGCAGGATCGGGAAAACCTTCAGCGTGCCAGGGTCAATCTCATTGAAAAAGAATGGGATATCCCTATTCTGGATGAAGAGCTGGCCAGCGTAAAGATTGAAAATACCTTTAAAATGGATGTGGATTGCTCGATACACCTGCATGTCAGCTTTGATTCATTCAGCTCTAACGGAAAATTGTCTTTCCCCATGAGCTTGTCCTCTATATTCATGATTGAAGCCATGATCGGATTTGAAGAGGAACATAGCTCACGGGTTGCCGATCCGGAAGTGTCTTTTTCCGTCTGTGGCATCCCAGTCAAAGTGGGTGTTCCCATAGATTTTTATTATGATTTAAAAGCTCAGCTGGCGAAGTTCGATTTCGAGTTCGGCCCCCAGATGAACATGGAACTGGGATTCACTTACGATGTTGGGGCAAAGGTCAAATACAAGTGGAAAGTCATCCCGGTGGGCATCAAAAGCTGGTCCGATGCCTCAGGTATCCACACTCACTCGGAAAGCATGCACGGACCCATCATCGATTATGACGCAGATCCTTTGTTAACGGCAGAGGCTGGTTTTAAAACCTACCCCGGCATTACCATCGCCTGTATCTTGCGCCCTCAAATGGAGATTCCCTTTTCACTGCAAGCGAACTATAAAGATCATCACACCACCCTCGACTTTGAGACATCCGGGGAAATGGAGATGAAGTTGGATTTGAAATTCTATAGCCACACATTCAAATTCGGCAGGGTCTTTAAATATACCAAAGAGTTATACCACTCAGTCAATTAGGTCTGCAGAATAAACAAGCCCCCTCTTTGCTTTGAAGGGGGGGCTTGTTTTATTGTTTTGGATAAAAGAAGGCAATCCTGTGCTACAGGAAAAAAACGCAAGATTTGGTTTAATAAAAAGAATACCCCCCTTTTTTGTCCATTCGTTCAAAGACTTCACCATTAATATATCGGTATTTGAAAAGTTCCGATTGAAATGCAATTTCATTTTCCTCCTCCAGAACACCGTAGATGACCCCGTCTTTGTAGACTTCCTTCACTCGGTGATAGGTTTCCTTTTTGTAATAAAGCTGTCCGTAGTTTTCATTGAAATGAAGGATTCCCTGCGCCGTTTTGAGCAGTGCCTGATCGCTGAAGGTTTCCGGCTTTTTCAGGAATTTCTTCTGAAGGTGTTCAATGATTTGGCTGAACATGGGATTGGGTTTCATCCCGATTGCCAGTAAAAATTGACCCCGAATCTTTTTCGCCATGGCCTGAAAGATTTCCTGATAACCAAGGGTTTTCTCCGCCTTTGCTCTCAAGGCTTGTTCAAAGGATTCAAAATCCGCAAAGGTAGCCTTTTTATCAGCCAGCATCAGCTGAATGAGCTTTTTGAACAGCTCCTCTCCATGATAAAAAAAGATTTCGTTGAATTTTGATTTAGAGTCCAGACTGACATCATGGAATTCGATGAGCGTTTTCACCTCATCAATGATCGCTTTCTCATAACGGTTGTCAAAGAGGATGCCCTCCACCATTTCAACACTCTTTTTCTCATGTCCGATATAGTGACTGCCCTTTTCGGGGTCGAAAACAGCCGGTTTTCCGAAATCATGAAAAAAGGCGGCCAAGCGTAAGGCCCTTTCATTAGGGGCTCCCTGAACCACTCGGATGGTGTGTTCGATGATGCTCTCATGAAAGTGATGTCTGTCACAGTGGAGAAAATCCATCATGGGTTTCACATCTTCAAAAAGCTGTTCCAAAACTCCGGCATGGAGCATGTTTCTCAAGGCCATTTGAACGTATTGCCCCTTTAAAATACCGTCGAATTCTTTTTTAATCCGTTCGGATGCAACTGTTTTTATTAAATGCCGGTTGTTAACAGCATAACGCCAGGTGAGATTTTCGATATCAAAACCCAGTTTGGATTGAAAACGGAACAAGCGTAGAATCCGCAGGGGATCGTCGATAAAATTCCGCTCCCGTGTCGTTCGCAGGACTTTATACTGAATATCTCTGAATCCGCCGAATTCATCCCAAACGTTGTTATAATCCAACTCCCCGTT
>DAOTHY010000044.1:0-3451 GCA_035447925.1 Thermotogota bacterium | reverse complement strand
CGGTTGGCCACCCGGCAGTAATCCGCATAGGCATACCAGCTGCCCCCTCTTAGGACTTTGACTGAAGCAAGCTCCAATCCGATGGGGTTGACCTGTCTTTCAACGGTGTAGCTGCCATAGCCGTCGTGACACCATTCCCAGACATTTCCACTCATGTCGTAAAGCCCCAGTTCGTTGGGGGTTTTTAGCCCCGCTTCTTGGGTTTTCATGTTCAGCTGTCCAACAAAGGCCGGTTCCCATATTCCCGTAAATTCTCTTTCACCGCTGTTGTGGACATACCATCCGACAGCAGATATTTCAGTATGGCCGGCAAAGGGATGGTCCTGCGTGCTTTTGTGTCCGCCACGGGCTGCGTATTCCCATTCGGCTTCCGTCGGCAGTCTGTAGCCTTGAACCTGAGTGATATCCGTTGTGGGCTTGCCCCTTGAGTCCTGCAGCTTGCCTTCAGTGTCATAGGCTTTGGCCAGCCCTTCGCTTTCACTGAGCCAGTTGCAGTAGGCGGCCGCATCGTTCCAGCTTACATGTATAACGGGTCGGCTGCCCCTGCCCATGTCCTGTCCCCGGATCCATTCCCCTTCATTATATTCTACACGATAGGAGAGCGGTTTTTCTTTTCCGGTTTCCCGGCAATAATCATCGTATGCGTCAAAGGTGACTTCGGTTTTGCCGATGTAATAGTCATAGGTTAATGTGACCGGATGGAGGGGTTTGCAATCCTCAAACAAATCCCCGTATTCATCGCCCATGCGAAAATCTCCGGCCTTCACCAGCACCATCGGCCCGGCGTATGGAAAATCCGCTTCGGGTTGTAATTCGCTTTGATTTTGTCGTTGTTCAGCCACCGGCCCATCCAGCAGTTCGGACAAGTGCCATTCGTCTTCAAAGACGATCTCCCCGTTGTTGCGATAAAAACGGAGGGCGATGCTCTCAACCGGGTTGATGGGACTTCCTTTAACAGGGACCTCCACGATGTAAAAACGGAGCAGATACGTCTCGTCCGTATCCGGAACCCTTTGATTGGTATCCAGTACCTGTACCTGTACGGCAAAGCCGTTTGACAAATCGTTGTCTGTTTTCCGTTGGTCCCCGTCTTCGGCTTTTTGGATTGTTTGTAATAACGGACTTTGTTCAATGGGGTATTGATGCGATCTTTCCTTTCCGAAAAAATCGATATGGAAGGGGATATAGCTGTCGTTCAACCGGGATATTCTTGCAAAAGTCACTGCTGTTAATCCCATGAATAAGACACACAGGATCGACCGAACAAATCCTTCTTTTGTTTTCATTGTTTCATCATCCTTTTTCTTTTTTTTATGAGGCGGCACCTGCGGTTATCTTTTCACCATGATAAGACCGTCATAGGCTTATACTTTTCAAACATAGACTTTCCGCAAGGAGAATGGTGTTTGGTTCAATTTCCATGATTTTTCAGGCCCGTCATCCCTTCATGCTGCTGATATGGGATAATCAAACCCAAACGATACTGTTTATCCCGAAGATGATCAATCCTAAGTTTTTAGAAGAACCTGCGGAAAAACACTTTTCAACATGTATAATGATTCGAAGACACCAACAGCAATTTCTAATCACCCATTAAACGATTAATGTGTCTTGTAGAGGAACTGCGCTTAAGGTAGTTCCTTTTTTAATTTACGATACAACAACCAAGCCGGAACCTTGCTTTTCATCCATCCCTATTTTGTCCACCCTTTTGGGTCCACCTCAGACTGTCCCTATGGTTCGGTCAGATATCTACAGTGTTTTTCAATTTTTGCTCTCTCGCTATGTTAATATTTTACCATCAAAAACCTGCTTTATCATACTGTGGTATTTCAAATCATTCAAAGAAAAAATGTTGACAATGTACACGGTGCATGATATGATTAAATATGAAGACATACAATTGGAATATCCAGAAAAATGAAATACTCAAGAAAAAGCGAAAAGTATCATTTGAAAAGGTTATGGATGCTATGATGAATGGCAAAATCCTTGATGTCATCAAGCATCCCAATTCAGAAAAATACCCTGATCAAAAAATCTTTGTTGTTGATATTGATGATTATTGTTACTTGATTCCATTTGTGGAAAACGATGAAGAAATCTTCCTGAAAAAAATATTTCCCAGCAGGAAATACTACAAAATATATAAGGATGGTAAAAATCATGAAGGATAAAAAAACAGAATTTTTAGATCAAGAAGAAAAAGATCTGTATGAAGCTGTAGAAAAGCAGAAAACAGAATCTCTAAAAGAAGATTTACAACAGTATGTGCAGATTGCAAAAAACACCATAGAGAAAAATCACCGCATCAATCTTCGGATAAACGAGAAAGATTTGAGAAAAATAAGAGAAAAGTCCATTGAACTTGGAGTACCTTATCAAACCCTCATCAATATGATTTTACACCAATTTGCTGAGGGTAAATGCGCATTTAAAAACCGTGATTTTGATAGCATTCAAAATTAGTATGACCTTTCCAAGCAAACTCTAAGTCAATTCTAAACTCCCTCTAAGGTTAGAGGTTTAAAATCAGGATGTAAACAAAATTAAGGAGGGAAAAACGATGAAACGAACATTTGTATTAATCACAATAATGATGATGGTCAGCTTAAGTGCACTTTTTGCAGGAGCCTTAACCGCTGAAGACGCAGAAGAAGTCCTTTGGGTAAGAGAAGAGGAAAAACTGGCAAGAGATGTTTATCTAACGCTTTACGAGCAATGGGGACTCACGACGTTCAGAAACATCGCAGACAGCGAGCAAAAACACATGGATGCCGTCAATGAAGAACTCATTATTCCTTACGGCCTTGAAGATCCCGTCACAACGGATACAGTGGGTGTCTTTACCAATCCGGAACTCCAGGCGATTTACAATCAGCTCATCGAAAAGGGGTCTGTATCTATTGAAGATGCTGTTGTAATCGGGATGATGATTGAAGACATGGATATCTTTGACTTGCAGGAAGCCATGGACAAAACCGACAACGAAGATATCATCAGAGTTTTCACAAGCCTTGAAAACGGATCCGAAAACCATATGCGTGCCTTTTACAGACAAGTGGAAAAATACGGAGCCAGCTATACACCTCAATACATAACCGAAGAAGAAATGAATGAAATTCTTTCCGGTAGCAATGGGAATAACGGAAATGGCGATAATCAAAATGGTAACCAGTACAATGGTAATCAAGGCTCCAACGGACCGTCAAATGGTTCCCAGGGTTCGGGCAACTGGAATCAAGGCTCCACCGGACAAGGTAATGGGAATCAGAACAATCAGGGCCCAAAAGGCGGAAAAGGGAAGAAGTAAATCTTCTTAAATGATATAGAAAAAAGCTGGCAGACGCCAGCTTTTTTGTTGTTTTTTTATTCCTCTTTAAGAAAGCAATTCAACAGATCATTTTTATCCAGAAGAATAACATTCTCATGATGAACAAAGCAAATGGGA
>DAOTHY010000043.1:17725-19654 GCA_035447925.1 Thermotogota bacterium | reverse complement strand
GACTTGACTTTAACGCCACGTAAAAGAGTAAACTATGGTTGAGCTCAAAAGGAAGTGATGATGTGCATCATCTCATGAAGATTGGAGAAATAGCAAATCTGTTTAATGTGAGTACCAGAACAGTCAGATATTATGAGGAAGTGGGGTTGTTGACCAGCCACCGTGATCAGGATTCTCAATACAGGTATTACGATGAAGGATCATCTCATCAATTGAAAAAGATACTGGTTCTTAGGGAATTGGGATTGTCTCTAAACAACATTAAAATGATATTGGAACAGCCGTCCACTTCTGTTGTCTCAGAAATTCTCATGGCTCATTTATTAAAAATTCAAGACGGAATCAAAAGACAGCAGATACTTGAGAAGGTAATCAAACAGCTACTGAACATGTTGGAATCAGATCTACCCGCCGGGGAAATGATCAATTCCCTTGAAATCAATTCTTCGGGAGGTATTAATATCTTAAAGGAGGAATACAAAATGGAACAACTAAACAATTCAGATATCAGAATAATCAGACTTAAATCATTAAAAATAGCTGCTTGTCGTGCAATAAGCGAATCACCTGAAGCGGACTCTTTAAAACCACTCCTAGAATGGGCAAAAAAAGAAGGGATAATGGATTTGCCCACTACCCGTCTTTTTGGATTTGATACGGCTGTCGACAAAAAAGAGTATCCTGTTTACGGATATGAAAGCTGGATCGTTATCCCGGAAGAATGTGCAGTACCAGATCCTTTTGAAGAAAAGCGCCTTCAGGACGGCTTGTATGCGGTGACCAATACCACTTACGGAAACTTTGATGTGCAGAAAAGGTGGCAGATGTTCGCCAAGTGGTTTGAAGAAAGTGAATTCAAGTATGGTGGCGGGCCATGCTTAGAGGAAATATTACTCATTGAGCATATAAATGACCCTTCGAAGTTGCAGCTGGATTTGTTTATCCATATTAAGCAATAGTCCTCATGATATAATCAGTTTATCAGTGAGGAATAGAGGTGGGAAACTTGGGTAGAAAAATCATGTATCTTCCGGAAATTGATTATCTGGTTTCGTTACAAACTTTTTGTATGGGAAAAGAAGAAGAAGAAAAGGATTTCGATCTGGTAATGGAAGACACTTCATTGATCTGGGAAAAATACCTGGAAGATCCGGATATGGTTTTTGTGTATCAGGACGCTTGCACAATTTTCAAAAGCCGCATGTTCAACGCAATGATCAATCATCATGTTTTGAAAAAATCTGTTGACGACTTATTGGCTATTAGCGGAGATGAATTATACCACCATTTGCTCGACTACAGAGAGATGGATGCCAAAAAGCGTGAATATCCTGAAATCGTCTATGCTGAAATCGAGCGAACGATCAATGAAAGTTACAACAAAAGAGAAGAAGATCTGATCGTGTTTAAGGAATTGATCTTTAATGCGGATTCCTTCAAATCAAGACTTGACAACATATTGAAAACCACATACAAAATATTCACCGAAGACATCTTTACAAAAGAAGTCGAAGCCAGTATCAAAAAGGTAGTTGAAAAATTCCAGCAACAACTGGATACGGATGAAGCAGGTTTTTCGGATAGTGTAACCATTTTCAGCGGCTCAGATTATCAGAAGTTACCAGAAGAATTGACACTTTGCTTGCTTTATTTTGCCTCTCAACAATACATCGTCATGCTCAAGGATATGCTGGTTTTGTTTGGGAGAGAAATTCCAAAGTACGTCAAACATTATTCAGAAGATTCCAGAATTGAGGTCTTTCTAAAAGCCTTGGCAGACCCCATCCGCTATCAAATGTTCAAACGGCTTGCCAAAACACCCACGTACGGTGCAGAGTTGGCACGTGATATAGGGATTAGCCATTTGGAAATGGAAAAACACATCTCCTATATTCAACGTGCCAGACTGTTAACGGCCATGAAAGGTGA
>DAOTHY010000043.1:0-17625 GCA_035447925.1 Thermotogota bacterium | reverse complement strand
TTGTAACTTCACGCTTTCTTCACAAAACTATATGTATCATTTGACTACCGTTACAGGGCAAAAAATGCGCTAAAGAAAGGTGGTCAAGATGGAAAAGGTTTACAGGCATGAGAAAAAATACATGATTAACCCGCAGCAACAAAAAGTGATCCGTTCCAGGCTTGAAAAGCTCTGTCAAAAGGATCCAAACACGGATGAAAACAACGCTTACCGGGTCAGTAGTCTATACTTCGACGATTATGGAAATAGCGGTGTGGAAGACAAATTATTGGGGAGTTTAAGGAGACAAAAAATTCCGAATCAGAATATACAACGGCTCGGATGATTGTATCAAACTGGAGAGAAAGATCAAGCATGAAACGGTTTGTTTAAAAGAATCGACTTTGATTTCAAGGCAAACCTACAATGCCATCTTCAATCAGGACTTGAATCGTTTAAAGGAACATGATAGCCCGGTGGTGAGAGACTTTGTTAATCTTTATCAAATTCGAAAACTGCGACCAAAAGTGATCGTGGACTATGTGCGCCAGTGTTATCTCTGGAGTGTCCCCCAACTCCAGCTCTAAGGGAGGAATTATTTAGTTTTTCAGCAGACCCTACATAGCTCACAATGTTTAGTATTAAAAAAGGCAGGTGAACCACATGAGAAAGGCAATGGCCGTCTTAACCGCTTGCGTGATCGTTGCGTTAGTCATTTTTAGCGCTCATTATGCCGTCGATTCGACTGCAAAGGCCTTGGAAAAAGATTTCAAAGATAACACTTCCCAGTCGTTTATTCAAGACAAACGGCCTGAAACGTGGGAAAAATATCTTTTTCCTCAAGACGAAGTGATTGAAATCCGGATAACAATAGATGAAGACCAATATGATTACATGGTCGATCATGCTGTGCAGGAATTATATGTTCCCGCAAATATGGTATACAACTCAATAAAGATAAACAACATTGGAATACGCCCAAAAGGGAACTCATCACTTCGAACGGCGATACAGGCCGGGGATGGGCAGTTCAGTTTCCGCTTGGAATTGGATGAATATCTGAATCAAAGTCTGTATGGCATCAGCGCCATTAATCTCAATAACTGCATGTCTGATCCGTCGTACATTCGTGAAATCATGAGCTATGAAATCATTGAAGAAATTGGATTGCCCGCTCCGGAAAGGGTGTTTTGCAACCTTTTTATCAATGATGAACTGATCGGATTGTATCTAGCTGTCCAACAAATCGATGAAGTGTTTACATCCGCCTGGTTTAGAGATGGTACGGGAGATCTTTACAAACCGGAAGGAACGGGTGCCAATCTGGTTTATCTTGATGATGACTACAACTCTTATACGGGACTTGGAGAGAGAACCCCCGTCGATACACAAGGTAGGCAGGATGTGGTGGCGATGATCAAGGCACTGAATACCGGTGAAAACCTTGAAGATGTTCTTTACACGGATTTGATCCTGAAATATCACGCCATCAATACCGCACTGCTCAGCTTGGACAGTTACATGGGCGGAATGTTCCACAATTATTATCTGTACGGTGAAGATGGCAAATACATGGTCATTCCGTGGGACTACAACATGTCCTTCGGCGGTTTCGGCACCGGATCAGCGCCTGTGAGTTCCTCTGATACACAATTTTACATTGACGAACCCACGGCTGGAACCCTATCGAATTATCCGCTGGTCAATGCCTTATTGACCCAGGAGGACTACCTTGAGACCTATCACGATTATCTCCATGAATTATTGAACGGCCCTCTTGAACTCGGACGATTTACAAAGCGAGCGCAAGAACTCACCGCCATGATCGATCCGTATGTCAAAAACGATCCCAATCCCATGAATTCATACGCATCCTTTCAATCGGCACTTTACGACTCTACCGATACATCGCTAACAGCAATCTCGTTTGAAATCCCCTCAGCCCATCGCTCGATGGGTACGGGAAAACCTTTGATCACGTTCGTTCAAGATTGGACGGCAAACATGTCAAAACAACTGTCAGGTGAACTGGCTTCCAAAAACGGAGGAGAAGGCAACCAGGCCGGAATGAGAGTCGGCGGTATGCCGCCAGATGGACAATTTCAGGGCAAAATGGAAGCCATGAACGGTCAAGAAATGCAGGCGTTTCGGCAGGAAATGATGAATGAACCAGGTCAAAGACCCCCCGGATTTGACGAAAGACGTCAGATGGGAGAAAGATTCATGGGAATAGGCGCAAACGCATCTGAAACCATGATGGCCAATCCCATGCAACCGCCTGAGCCGATGCAAATGGACCCCTTTCAAGGGGGTGAACAAACCCACCCTCCCCAAGAAATGGGAGATTTCCCGCAAGCATTTCAGAAAGAGGCGTCCCGAACGAGCCATCCGTATCAAGCGACATTGATGTCGATAATGGGCGGAAAAAATCCACTCCAGTATATGAGCGTGATCATTCTGGCTGTTTTTGTCATTGCTTTTGCATGGGCAATCAAAAAGAAGGCGTAAACACCATACCAATGCTAGGGTTGAAGACTATCAATCCAAAGTTTAACAGCACTTTTAACGGAATCGGCCGGTCTTCTGTCCGCAAATTCCCCCACAAAATGCTTGATCCCATAAGAACTCACACCATTGGCCGTCATGTACGGGCTAACCGGAACAAACTGCATGCCCATATGCTGGCCAATGGTGATGAGTGATTTTAGACACATCTCGCCACCCCCGTTGACGTCTCCCACGGTGGTAAACGTCATGAGTTTCTTTTTATATAGGGTATTATTGGACCAACAATTCACCAGTGAATCGAAAAAGACCTTCATCTTTCCAGAGATACTTCCATAATAGGTTGGCGATCCAACGACAATCACATCCTGATCTTCTAAATCACCCTTTTCAACGATTTTTATCTGTTTAATCGCATTATAATAGTCGTTAATGATCGCATAGGTATCTCTCAAATCATCCATGGTGTTATCTTCTATTCTTCTGATGATCACCGTATGACCATTTTCTTCTGCGGCTTGTGCAAAGAGCTTCCCGATCAGATAATTATTTCCCGTCACCGTATGAAACAGAACCAGCAATTTCATCTCCATCACATCCTTGGCAAAAAGTTCAAAAAAAGCAGCATACCCTCTGATTATATCGCATACTTTTTTTCCTTCAACTATCATCCATCAAAATAGTATAAAATATGGTAGCAGCACAATGAAAGGGGTGATACAAAATGAAAATCCTCATCATCTATGATTCCTTTTTCGGAAACACCGAAAAAATAGCCAAACAACTACATGAAGTCCTGTTAACTGAAGGAGCAACAGAAATCAAGCAAGTGGATGCATTTACAAATGATGACCTGAAAGGGGTTGATTTAATGGTTCTGGGCTCTCCCACCAGGGCATTTAGCCCATCGCCAAAAATGAAAACTTTCATCCAAAACATCCCGACTGCAAGAGGCACATCACAAAGATTTGCGGCTTTTGACACCCGAATGAACGTCAACGACGTCAACAACCGTTTTTTGACATTCCTGTCGAAGCAGTTCGGCTATGCGGTGGAGAAAATGGCAAAAAAGATGCTCAAAAAAGGATATGAACAAGCGGGCAAAGGCGAAGGGTTCTTTGTAAAGGACTCAGAAGGCCCCTTGAAAGAGGGAGAATTGGAAAGAGCGGTTGAATGGGTGAAAAGATGCTTATGAGTCAAGGGTAAACGCAGCCGCTACGGATGGGTACATCTGAAATGATGAAAATAAAAGATTTTGAATGATGCAGTTTCTATTTCAAAGAAAGATAGCTGGGTAGAGATACTGCCTGGAGTACTGAAACCAAGTTAAGGCTTGCTGAACAATGCGATTTTCTTGATTCAGCAAGCCTCTGACAATTGCATCAGTACATCAAACAGGAATAATAGTCGCTGTTGAGTATTCCCTGATTGGGGGCACAATAGTTTTCTTCAAAATGAAGCATCCGCACTGCATGATCGTTGTGATCGAGTATGTTATATTGAAAAGGACCGACAAAATAATGGGTTTTCTTGTGTTGATGATGGAGAATATAATAGTCCCTGAAACGAATGTACTCATCATCGAAAATCCTGCCGAGAAAACTCAGATATTTCTTTTTTACGTCGTATTTCCAGGCATCTTTTGAACTTGAATCAAGGGTCAGATTTGATCCGATAAACGTTTTTTTCACATAATAATTCTTGCTGCTTGTCTCGGGGTAATAATAGCCGTCACCTGAGAAATAGTGTTTAGTGTACAATTTGATAACATGGCCGTCTTTCAAAAACTTCTCTCCTGTGTTTTCAATGAGGATACCCCAAGGCTGATTTCTTGCGCCATCAATTGATAGAATATCCCAAGACAAAAGAGAATCTCTCAATGGCCAAACACGATAAACAGCTTCATCCGGAGAATAGTCCATGTCATATCTGAGCAACCAGCTATACGCATGCTGATCGGGTTCCACAGAATAACCCGAATCGATTTCCTCAAAACTGTAAAGCCGGTCTTCGGGCATGTAAGCCCCTATTGATATCGAAAGAACCGGGGTTGAATCGCTGACACCGAAACGATAGAGAGGCATATTGGGGAAAAAGAATCGATTGATCTTGTTGTAGTCCAATACGGAATTATATTCAAACACGGGTGAATCAAGGGGATCAAAATGAAATTGATACAGGATGTCTTTTTCAGGCTTATACGTTAAACGCCACAAACCAGCTTGAGTAGGAAGATCGCCATAATAAGAAAGGGTGAACAGATTTAAAGTGGCTTCTACATCTTTGAGTCCTGGTATTGTAATGGCTTTTGTAATGTCCTCGGTAGTTTCCAGCCACTCATAAGCTTGATTATATGTTTCAGTGAAATAGAGGTTATTCTGATCAATTCCGTTCATCAACGCATCCGGATCTTTTAAACCGTCTTTTGTCCACCAGAGTCGGATGTTCAAGGTATTTTCTAGTGTTAATTCATAGATGGTGATATCTGCAAGACTGATGATGGATGAGTTTGTAAAGGTTTTTTTCCGGTTAAGCAAATTTGCACCGGCATAAGTAGCCACCCTTTCTGAAACGCATAGATAGATTTCATTTTGAGCGGCGATGTCGTCCAAAATCTCCTCTAATCGATCTCTGGCATAGAGTTGATTGTGTTCCTGATTGATTTCGACCATAAACAGGGCCATCTTGATTTGATAAGAAACCAGTTCCAGATAATATCCCCTTAACAGCAACAGGGCGGTTATTACTTCTTCTATCGCATAAGGCGGTTGAGACAAATTACGAATCAGGACATCGGCGTAGGCATTCAAAATATCCTGCGAGTCGGTTATGAAATTTCTGATTTCATTGATGTTTTTCATCACATCCAACTGTTCAATATTTGTCAAAACGGTATTGGCATATTGATTCATTTCCTCCACCGATGGCCAGCCTTTTGGATCGCCGATTTCGTAAGATGTTCGTTCCAACAGCTTAGAGTACTCATTCCATCTGGCATCAACAGACGATTTTACATTCGACTGTAGAAAAGCATCCATGGTGGCATAAAAATTCTTGTCAATTGTCGCATTCATTTCATCCAGTTTTGTTGAGACCGAATCCAAATTCCTGGAAATTTCATCAACGGAATTGAAAATTGCCGTGATCTTCTCCCGTTCATCTTTTTTTAGCTGTTTTTCTTTATAACCCTTTAAAAAACCCACGAGTTTTCCCACAAGCATTGTGGCGGATCCTCTTGTTGTTACCGTTTCTTCTTTCAAACCAACAGCGACTTGAAGCTCCTGAAGCGCTTCTCCCAGGTATGTAAAACCGTAATGATTCTCCAGATCCTCGTGATTGTTTCCCAAAGTCGGCTTATTATTACCTCCGGAAATGATGATACACGAAGTCATAAGAAGGATTAACGAACACACAACAAAAAAATAAATTGTTTTTTTCACGTTCATCACCTGACCTTTCAGAATAGTATTCGTTTTTGTTAAAGAAAAAAATATTCCTAGGACCACATCGTTAGCCTTCCTAAAAATTATATGGGGCATCCGGACGTTTGTCAAGTGTTCACTTTTCAACTTGAGCAAACCAATCCCAAACAAAGCGTTCCGATTCTTCCGGATAAGGGATCGTTAATATTTTTGTTACATTTTTTGACAACCTCGAAAAAAGACGCATATTATTTTTCAACGCACGCACAAGATCGTCTTGATCATAATGGGCAAAACAATCTTTCATCTCATTCTGAATATCCTGATCCACCCAACGTTCAAAAAATCTTCCGTTATGCCAGATTTCTATTGATTCATTCTGGTTCACAAGATAATGCCATTCGATCAATTTCAACGTGAGGTTTTTCATATGTTGATCTACACACATCTTCGCTGTCCAGTATTCTCCCCGAAGGATCTTTTTCATGGACCAGATACAGTGATACCAAAAATCCTGAAGGGTGTTCTGAACAACATTCTTGGAAGGCAGGGAGGTGGTCTCAGAGACTGACGAAGAAGGGTTGATTACAAGGTTGGAAAAAAGTCCGTCTTTATCAAAAATCACTTTCATCCCCTTCTTAAAAACGGCTTGAACTTCGCTGCTCTTGAACATCTCTGTCGCCTGATTGGCAGGCAATATGGCAAAATCCACGTCCAAGGCATCTTGAAACATGACCCGGCGTTCCTTGCCGTTTCCAACCGGCAGTCGTTCCAGAAAAGTTATGGCATAATTTCCTATCTCATCAAGCCATTGGGTGTCATTGAGGTATTTTTCAGGATCCGTTGAAAAGACAACGATATCCAAATCTGAAAGTTCATCAGCCGGTTGATTGGTTCTCGCTCTCGATCCGATGATGGCTGCCGCCCGCATCTCAGGACAAGCATTTGAAAACCAAATAAATTTTTGAATGATTTCCTCGTATTTGTTCGTCATTTTCATCTTCCTTTTCCTCTATATTTTTACTCCATCATATTTAAGAACCAAAAGGGTGATATCATCTGATTGTTCAGCATCTTTAACGTGCTGCTGAATTGAATCCATTATTCTATCAATCAGCTGTTGAGTTGTATCCTCTGAATGTCTTTCCAAAGTTTTTTCAAGACGGGTTTCGCCATACAGCTCACCTTGTTCATTCATTGCTTCCGTCACCCCGTCGGTGTACATCACCAGCATGTCTCCCTTGTTCAGCAACAGGCTTTCCCCCTCATATGGCATACCATCCATAGCGCCCAAGGCAATCCCGGTCGTTTTAGGTAACTGTTCGACTCTGCCGTCCATTCTCAGGACATACGGCCGGTTGTGTCCGCCGTTACTGTAACGGATTTCCCCACTGGAGATGGTTAAAACAGCCAGAAATTCTGTAACAAACATCCCGGACTGGTTTTCACTGCACAATTCATCGTTCACCGCACGCAAGATTTCTTCAGGGGCTTTATAGCTGTCTACCTTTGATTTTACCAAGGTCTTTGTCACAGCCATGAATAGCGAAGCGGGAACGCCTTTGCCTGAAACATCACCAATGCTGAAACACAGATGATCATTGTCGATCAGAAAGAAATCGTACAAGTCTCCGCCAACTTCTTTTGCCGGGTGTAAAACAGCGTATAGGTCAAATTCCTGGCGTTTTGGATAAGGGGGGAAGAGCTTGGGCACAATACTCATCTGGATCTCTCTGGCTACCTTTAATTCCCCATCAATCAGTTCTTTTTGTCGCTGTATTTCCCGTTCTTTCACTAGATTGTGGATGATGTAGATAAAGGTTGCCATTCCCAGAGAATTGGTGACAATCATTGGAACACTCACATTTTTGATAATTTCGTATATGGTCTCAAAAGGCTTGACCATGACCAGATTCAACCCCATGTGAAAGGTCTCGAACAACGCAATAAAAATAACCGATGTCTTGATATCCGGAAGAGTTCCCTTTCGTTTGTGATAAATCAACCCGCCGATGATACCGGCTAGCACTGTCGCGATAGAACAGGGCAAAGCGGTGAGACCGCCTATTGTATAACGATGAAGACCACCAATCAAACCAGCCCCGATTCCCACAAGGGGTCCGCCTATTAATCCTGCGATTGCAGGGCCCAAATCACGGATATTGGCGATGGCACCGTATATTTCAATGCCACTTAAGGTACCGAATATAGAAAACAGACCAAAAACAAGACTTAACAGTGTTTTTTGCTGCCAATCCAGTTTTTTCTTATTCAATATATGGGAATAGACCTTCGTTCGGGTAAATACATATGCCAAAACGATAATAACAGCCATATTTTTAATCAGGTTAATCAATAAATCCAGGATATTGTTGATAGGTATCACCCTCAGGTCAATTTTTTAAGATATGATTTTATTTCTGCCGCTATTTTTTGCCTTGTATAGGTTATCGTCGGCTTTTTTGATGAAGTGTTCAGTTTTTTCATCGGAGTACTCAGCCACCCCACCACTGATGGTAATGGTTAATCCGTCATCAAAGATCAGAGCCTCAACAGTTTTTCTAAGCCTTTCAGCCACCTGATAAGCTTGTGATTGGTTAATTTCGGGGAAGATGATTAAAAATTCTTCACCGCCATATCGTCCCACCATATCTAAATCTCTGATTTGTTGTTTGATTACAAATGCAAGACGTTCAAGTACAGTATCTCCAACCACATGACCATAATCATCATTAACTCTTTTGAAGTGATCGATATCCAACATCATGATTGAAACATCTCTTTTATAGCGTTTTGCCCGATCGATCTCCAAATTTAATAACTCAAGTATCTTTTTATGATTATACAATTTTGTCAAACCATCCGTGACAGAGGCTTTTTTAAGACATTTAATCATGCCGGATAATTTTAATTGCGTATGAACCCTGGCCAGCAGTTCCATTTTTTTTATGGGTTTGGTAATGTAATCCACTGCCCCGGCTTGATACGCTTTATGGATGCTCTCATCGTCTGTTCTTGCAGTCATAAACATGACGGGAATTTCCTTTGTTGCCTCTTTGGACTTTAAAATTGAACACGCTTCATAGCCATCCATGATGGGCATTTGAACATCTAATAAGATCAAATCGGGGGATTTCATTTCTGCGATCTTGATGCCTTCTTTGACATTCAACGTGGCCCAAACGATGTTGTTGTCTGCTTTGATGATATTGGCGGCAACCTTGATGTTTTCGTTGTTATCATCTATAATGAGTATTTTCTGACTCTCCATTTTTTTACTCCTTTTCTCCGTTCGGGTCTTTCTGTTGGATGAACGTTATAAATTGCTGAAACTGCTTTTCCATATTGGTAATGTCAAAATCAGACGCATACTGATAAAGGGTGTTGGCATAATCCAAGAGTTTTGGTAACTGATGTTCTTGTGAAAAGGCCTTCAAATCTGTTGCAAAAGCCTCCACATCACTACCCAAAATCAATTCGTTGATGGTTTCCCATCTTTGAAAAAATCTCTCCGATAATATTTCTTTCTGTGAATCGTCCATCTTTTCAAATTCCTGAATGGTTTTGGGTGATTGTTCGGATGAAGTGAGAACTTTTGAAGGTAACTGTTTGGCAATTTCTCCAATCAACTCCCGTTTCACAAAAGGTTTTCTCACATAACCATCACATAGCTTACGGATTTCTTTTTCATCTTCCGACATAGCCGATGCCGTCAAAGCTACAATGGCGATATGTGTTGTCTCCGGGTTGCCTTTAATGATCCGGGTTGCTTCATACCCGTTCATAACAGGCATTTGCATATCCATTAAAATGAGATCGGGTTTTAATTCTTTAGTGATATTGACGGCAATCTGTCCATTTTCAGCTGAATACACGTCAAACCCATAGGGTTCCAAAAAGCCTTTTACGATTTCAACGTTGGAGAGAATATCCTCCACAACCAATATTTTTGCTTTTTCAAATTGGTATGTTCTCATTTGCATGGGCTGGTCTTCCAATTTCCTGATTGCATCTTCTGTATATGGAATTTCCCTTAAACTTAAGGCAAATGTTGACCCTTCACCAGGCTTGCTTTTAACTGTAATATCGCCTTTCATCATGCCGGCCAGTTTTTTACTAATGGTCAGTCCCAATCCTGTTCCACCGTATTTACGGGTATTCTGCCCATCCTGCTGTGTAAACGATTCAAATATCTTTTGAAGGTTGTTTTCACTGATACCGATACCGGTATCTTCAACCATCAAGTTAAAGTCAATAGTCTTTTCGTCTTTGTCTTTTCTTAAGGTTTCTGTACTTATTTTCACATGACCCTTATCGGTAAATTTAACTGCATTTCCCACTAAGTTCAGCAATATCTGCCGGACTCTTAATTCATCCAAGCACACAATCTCTGGAATATTTGGGCAATGCTCGGAAAGTAATGTGATTCCTTTTTCTTGAGTCTTAAACTTAAAGATTTGCAAGATCTCTTCGATAATCATTGTAATATTCGTTTTAACCACTTGTATATCCAGTTTTCCAGCTTCTATTTTCGACAAATCTAAAATATCGTTGATCAGATTCAGCAGGCTCTTTCCCGCATTTTTAATACCATCGAGGTATTGCTGCATCTTGGAATCATTGCACTTATCCTCTAATAATTCTGAAAATCCGATAATGGCATTCATAGGCGTCCGGATTTCATGACTCATGTTGGCTAAAAATTCCGATTTGGAGCGATTGGCATTCTCTGCCGTTTGCTTGGCTTCCATCAAGCCTGTGATGTCCCGTCCAACCCCTTGTATTTCAATGATTTCGTTGTTGTCGTCACGAATGGCGTTGTCTTCCCAGGCCAGCCATCTCCAACCATCAACTGTTTTAGCCCGTTGTTGGATATAAGTGCGATAGGGTGGGGCATATAACTTCTCCATGGCTTTCAGCGTTGATTCAATATCCTCTTCATGAACCAAAGGTGTAAACTTTTTCCCAATCAGTTCCTCTTCTTTTTTTCCAAACGCCTCACAATATGCCGGGTTAACATATGTAAATCGGCCTTCTTTATCGACTCTGACAATAAGATCATTTTGTGATTCTAACAAACCTCTATAGCGTTTTTCACTCATTGCAAGTCTTTGGTGGGCTTTTTGTATCTCTGTAATATCTCTCACAAAGACAATCAGCTTTTTAGGGCCTACATCAATAAAGGTAACGCTAATCTCAACATCAATGTGATCACCGGCTTTCGTTTTGTGTGCCGTTTCAAAACGATCGTATCCTGTTTGAAAGACTTTTTCCATATGTTGGTTAACTTCATCTGGATTTTCCGCCGCTTCAAAATCGGGAATGGACATGGTCAGCATCTCTTCACGACTGTAGCCCAATTTCTTGCAAAAAGCATCATTTGCTTCGATGATCTGTCCTGTTTCGTCGGTGATAAAAAACCCATCCATGGTTGTGGACAGGATCGTCTTGAATTCTATCTGTGACTGCTTTCTCTCTGTAATGTCCTGATGTGTTCCCATCATTAGAAGGGGCTTTTTATCCTTTGTCCAGGTGATTACTTTCCCCCTGTCCAAAACCCAAATCCAACCACCGTTTTTACGCTTCATACGACTTTCACATTCATAATAATCCGTTTTTCCCTGAAAATGATCTTGCAGTAACTGCGTGCTTTTTTTTAAATCCTCCTGGTGGGCAAACTTCATCCAAGTATTGATGGTAGTGGGCTGGATATCTTCCAATCGATAACCGATCATCTCTGCCCATTTTTCATTAATTACTGTCTCACCTGTTTGAACATTCCATTCCCAGGTCCCCACATTGGTTCCTTCAATAATCCCTTTAAGCCGTTGTCTTTTTTCTTCCAGTTCCCTTTCTTTCTCTTTTAAAAAAGTAATATCCTGATGGGCACCAATCATTCGAACCGGTTTGTCATTTTCATCCCTTATAATCAGCCCACGACAACGAATCCAAACAGTTGACCCGTTTTTATGCCGATATCTGACAACCTGGTCATAAGGAAAATCAGGGTTTTCCATATGTTTTTTAAAATTTTCATTCACAACTTTCAAGTCATCCTGATTAATCATGTTTTGCCAAGCACTGGATCGATGAGGCATTTCTTCGGGGTCATAGCCCATCGTCGTCCAAAATTTGGCATTCATCCACTCGTTTTCTATGTTCTCCAAATCCCAGTACCACAGACCATCCAATGAAGATTCCTGTATAAAATTGAATACCGTTTGGTCCTTTTGAACCAACTGATAAAGTTCTTCTTTTAAGTAATTTTCCTTTTCCGGCTTCTTCATAAACGCACTCCTTTTTTTACTCTATGGAACCATTGCTTTTCCGGGAGCACATATAGGTACTCCTCTAGGTGATCTGTAAAAGTGGTTACTGCTTGATTTGATGCATAACTTGAAACTGAAAGATGGTTGAGAATAACATGAAAATAGTCAATACAATAAATGAAATGACCGTTATCTTAAAACAGATCGCTTTTTGTTCTTTTTTGCATTGAAACCCTCGCTTTTGTTCTTTCCTAATTTACAAATAGTTAATGCACTTGGAATCTTAAAACCGTTTTTAAATTAACCGGGTTCGCTTTTCTAGGATCAGATAAATAGATTTCCCTATGTTTTTTTGACAACCTGTTCAAATGATTTTTTTGCGCATAATCTTCCATTTTCATAAAACTTTCAGGTTCACTGTCATAAGTTCCTACATGAAGCATCTGAATACACTGGCCCTCTGAGATAGAAACAAATTCAACCTCATCTAACAAATCATGGGGTTTTTCCTTTTTGACCCTTTCAATGACTTTAGCTGCGTACTCTCCAGTTACAAAATCCGGTTGTCGGATCATCAGATTGAAAACGAAATCGCTTTTATTCAAATCTGCAAACGACTTCAAATCTTTTGCTTTAGCCTCCTCACTAATATCCCAAACTCCCTCCAAAGGATAGATAGTGTATTCATAATAACCTACAGGCGCTAAATCCTTTTTCGGGCTCATTCGAATGGTATAGGATAGGGAATAAAGCACACCAATGTATTCTTTGAAAAAATCATCGTTTGGATCGCCTGATCCTGTAATGGTAAAAAAATTGAATGCCGGTATATCCACTAACTCCGGTTTCTTTTTAGGTAAATAAAACGGTTTTTCAGATTTTCTCCACTCATGTTTCATGATTTTACTCCCTTTTGGATAGCTTTTCCCCTTTAATAATCAACAGTCAAGAGACTCTAAACATTCCAAAACAAACCAGTTCATGGCAAAAACCCCGTTATTTATCATTTTCATCATTTCATCTTTTAAAGCCAACTTAGCTTCAGTAACCTCCCCCGGTTGACAAACAACCTGAGACAAATCTACATCATGTTCAAAGTACCAAATATCTGCAAAAAAGCTTCTGTCATCATCAATTTTGAAACTTTTCAATAGATGACCCTTCTCAGGATCCACATCGATTCCCAATTCCTCTTTGATTTCTCTGAGAACCGCTGTCAGTGAATCATCTCCGGTGACGGCAGATCCTCCTGTAATTTCCCACTTATTCGGAAACGTTTTATTAGGAGCCCGTTTGGATATGAGAAAGCGGCCATCTGTGTTTCTGATGAAGGCAAATACCACCAAATGATATTCACCCGGATCTAATCGTGACAAAGGATTTTCCCGCTCAACCAGACGTCCGGTTTTCTGCCGGTTCTCGTCTAAAACATCCCATAATTCCATTTCATCACCCCGTTCACACATGAAAAACATCCGATCAACATTATACCACTTTCCAATCCATCAACTCGTTAGAAAGGGGTGACAAAATGGAAAATATATGCTATAATACTACACCCTTGGGGCGTGTAGCTCAGCGGGAGAGCGCTTCCTTCACACGGAAGAGGTCACAGGTTCAAACCCTGTTACGCCCACCATTTTCATCTTTCAAATTCCAATTCAACAGCAACGCCATAATGAGCGCTCGGTGTGTTCCCTTCTTCGTTTATCATTTCAAATGGCATTCCAGATATTATTGGTTCCTATTTTCATTTATTTCGCCTTGGTATAGATGATTGATCAAATATGCATCAAAACGACTCAGATTCTCCTCGAAATCAGCACGTCCATAGCCCATTCTAAAATATTTTCCTGTATAATCATAAACGTTGCCTGGAAGCAATAATACCCCTGAATCTTTCACAAGTTGATTGCAAAAAACATCAATTGAGTGATCTATTTTCATTTCGTGGAAGGCAATAGGTCCTGCCTGTTGGCGATTATAGCGAAATAGATGCTGATAGCGCTCAAAAAAAAGGTCTGAGATTGCAAGATTTTTTTGGATGTGTTCCAGACTTTTCTTCAAGATTTTTTCACCATGTTTTAAAGCTATCGTTGCCAGATATTCCGAGGGGCCGCTGCTACAGATACTGGTGAAGTGTTTCATCTTTCTCATTTTATCCAATACCACTTTATTACCGGTTACAATCCAGCCGATCCTCAAACCAGGTAAGCCATAGGCCTTTGACATCACGCCCAGGGACAAAGCATGATCGCTCAAATCGGCAAACCAGGGGCGGGAAATCCCATCCAGCTCCAAACCTTTGTATACCTCATCGCAAAACACGAAAATGGAATGCTTTTGGGTGATCTCTGCGATTCGTTTCATTTGATCAGCGCTGAAGATATATCCAGTAGGGTTATTGGGGTTGTTGATACACAATAGTTTTGTCTCAGGCCGGATTAGCTCTTCCAGTTCATCCAAATCCATCGTCCAGCCAGTGTCTGTTTGCCTAATTTGCCATTTGTCAACAACACAACCGATATCTTCGGCAACAGAATATAGAGACTGATAGGTGGGAAATTGAGTAATCACATGATCCCCAGGCTCTAAAAAAATATGCATAAAGTTGAAAATTGCCTCTTGGGCACCGGTGTGAACAATGACTTCTTCAGGACCATGTTGCGTATATAAAGCTGCGATTTCCTCCTTTAATTCAGGACTTCCGGTGACTTGGGTATAGCCCAGCCGCTGACTGAGGAACGCTTCCGGCGAACCCGACTCCATAGCCAACAATGATGCGATTGAAATGGTTTCACAATCGGATTGGGTCAAAAGATAAGGGGCTGAAAACTCATATTGTTCAAAGAACACTTCCAGTTGAAAATCACGGGGTTTCATCATATACCTCCTTAACAGCTCATTGGTCAGTAAGTTACAGTATAGTATATCAGCTAAAACAGATTTATTTCATAAAAGATCAAAAGAGGGTTTTTTAGGTTATAATGATACTAACTTGTAAAAATACAAGTTCAAAAAACAAATGGAGGCAAAAACTGATGAAAAAAGAGATACTCATCATCCTGAGTGTGATTGGATTCCTATTCACCCTGACGGGTTGTCAGATAGGGGATAGAATCCTTCCCAATCAACTGTATGAAATCTTCCAATCCGGTGATTTTACCGCCAACAACTGGGTGAGGGGTGGCGATCAGCTGCCACTCATGCAAAGTCAATTTGTTCAAAAGGGCAAATACGCCGCAGGATTTCCAAACATCGGGGATGGGCAACGTTCATTTATGTATATCGATTTGAACATTGAAGAAGATATGGTGATCAGCTTCTATGTCAAAACAAACCTAGAGGATGTTGGAGGGGCATTGTCCTTTACTGTGGATGGTGCTGATGCGGGAAGATGGTTTCGGGGTAACGAATGGAAGCGGGTGATTCGAGAAATCCCCGCAGGCGAGCATCGTTTAAAGTGGGAAGTATCACTCTATTCGGATCCGGGCTCCAATGAGATGTTGGCTTTTTTGGACAATATCATGATTTCCAAATTTATCCCTTTGGGCAACCCCGTAGTGTTCAACGATGAGGCGTTTAAAAACTATGTCCGGCGCATCATCGGAAAAAGAGATGACACAATCGGCAGCCGATATACATTGGATCAGGTTTACACCAACGAAGTAAATGACATTGAACTGGTTGTGATTTACCAGGACATAACCGATATCACCGGTCTGGAACACTTCGCAAATCTCCAACAAGTGGTTGCCTTTGCTGAAGGACTAACGGATATTAGTCCTATGGCCAATCTTCAGAACATTGAAGATGTGTATTTCAGTGATATGCCCCTTAGTGATATAAGCCCCTTGGACGCCAGTGCCAAAAGTGGTCATTTAAAAACAGTGGAATTTGAAGCGATCCCCTTAAGTCAAGCGTCTTTTGATTTGATTCATACTTGGGATCAAATCGAAAACTTGACCATGAGATACATTCCCCTTGGTAATTTGGATTTTTTGCCTTCGGGAAATAGCCTGATCAAACTGATCGCTGATTTCGCAGGATTGACTAATATTGACGGCTTGGCAAATCAAACAAACCTCACACACCTGAGCCTCAGATTTAATCAAATCGATGATCTCAGTCCTCTATCCAATTTAACTCAGATGAAAATGCTGGATCTGCAAGAAAATCAGATAACGGACCTTAGTCCCCTGGAAAATCAATCGAACATGGAACGGCTTACGATTGGTTACAATGAGATCACAGATCTCAGTCCACTTTCAAATATGACTGAACTTACAGGTCTGATGGTTTATAACAACCAAGTCGCTGATTTGAGTCCCCTTGCAACCCTGTTGAAGTTGGAAAGAATTGATGCAGCTCACAATCAAATCACAGATATCACCGTATTGGAAAACCTTTTGGCTCTAACTCATGTGGATGTATCCAATAATCCCATTGACAGTGTTCTTCCGTTAGAAGGGTTGCCTGAACTAACGAGAGTTGAAATAGGGTATACAAACGTCACCGATCTCGGTCCCCTTACAAACCTGGTGAAATTGGAGTATTTATTTGCAGGCCATTTAGGCATCGCAAACATCACACCGATTCAAGCGATGAGTCATTTGAAAGTTTTAGATTTGCAGTCAAATGACATTACAGATATCACTCCCATTGTTCAAGGACCGATAAACACCCTCAGTTCAGTCAATTTACAGAATAATTTTCTGGATCTGACACTGGGATCAGAAGATATGAACAACATTCAGATGTTGATTGATGCCGGTATTTTGGTGCACTATCAACCTCAAAAATAAGTTTTTTACTCAGTGTTCCGGGGAATAAGGGATGGGGAGCGGAAAAACCCAAGTTCCTCAAACCTTTCCCGCTATTTGGCAGGTACATAAAAGACAAGTTTAAGGTGTATAATCAAACTGTAATTCAAAACGATTATTAAATCCATTTTAAACAGTGAAATCACTTACGAACCTTTTCACTCCAAAAGATTCAGAAAAAACAGGTGAATGGTTTGATTGATGAGGTTTACAACACAAAACATTAAAAGAAAGTGAGGTGAGATTGTTGTTAAAGCGGACGGACGCATACAAATTGTTGTCAATGATTGGAATGGAGTCGTCTGAATCCGTTTTTTGCAACAGTCGCAGAAAATGAAGAAGAACAGGATGCTTTTTGTAGTTGTGTTGGTCATAATGGTTTCAATGTCTTTTGCTTCTTTCGACCGATTTCGTCTTGATTTTTCTGATGGTAGTTTAGTCTATGTGCCTGCCAGTCATACCCTTCAGATAACCGCAAGCGGAAAGGCGCTTTCTTACGGTCAGGATTGGACTGTCCAGCAGCTTTCTCCTTTTTTGTACCATCTCAAATTAAATTCATGGTCAGGTTTTTTTTGGAAAGTGAATACTTCACGCCACGAAGTGTATCGGGTAACCGGGGGTAGCTTT
>DAOTHY010000042.1:18386-19726 GCA_035447925.1 Thermotogota bacterium | reverse complement strand
GGGTCCACCTCAAACCGTCCCTGTTGATTAGGGTTTCAAAAGACATATTGCTTTTCATGGGTTTCACCTCGGTTGTGATTAAATCACACCGTATTCTTCATGTGCCTGCTTCATCAGCTTAAACAAGATCTCCTGATGCTTTTTGATATCTCCGGGAAACAGCTTGATCCTATACCTTCTGTCCCAACTGATACAAAATGAAGACATCATAAAAATCACGCACTCTGGTATTACTAATTCCCCGGCTTATATGGTTTAAACTTTTTCAGCCATTACCGTTTCAAGAGTGTATGAAAAAATCTATATATTCTTTTCTCTTGCAAGATTTCTGATTCTGCCCTTCAATTGCCCCGGTGTCATCATAAAAACACCTCTGTGTAAGTATGGACTCTATCTTCAATTCCCAGTAATCGGGCATATTTAAACAGTCGTCTATAATCTTTCTCATTTGAATCAAAATAAAACTTAACGGCATCTGAAAATAGCTGCATATCCACATTTTTCTTGTCTTTAATCATGTCACACAACGTTCTTTCAGCATTGTATATATAGATGGGTTTGCCTTGAGGTGATTGAACTTCGATCTTTCCTAATGTTAAAACGGCTGTTTTCACATAATGGAATTTAACTTTCTTGTTCCGCTTTGTGATATGCACGCCATTATAGCCGCTATAGACCGTTAAATGAATAAGGTTGGGAACTCTGTTGGATAGTCCAAGAAAATAAAGGGCTGTTCCGTAGGAAAAAATTCCCTTTGAGTATTTTTTCTGCAAAAGATAATATTCATCCACCATCGTATCCGGTAGGCTGTAAAGGCCGTGCGCAATCTTTTCCAGTTTCCGCTCATCCACCATCGTTTTTAATACTTCAGCTCTGATGTTTACTCTTCTAACTTGTCTCGCACTAACGATTCCTTCATGCTCTTTTGCAATTTCCATTATCTTCTCTTTGTTTTCCATTATATCACCTTCTGTATTATCACTCTTAAATTATACCATATTTAAGAGTGATAATACATTCTTCTCAAGTGATCGTGAATCTTTATACCTTAAAAGCTGCAGCTTCTGCACTGGGAAAATAACTTTTTTACAAACATATTTTAATCAACAGTCACATACTTCTGATTCTTACTTGATGGCTTATCTGTTATGGTTCTTCTAAGTTTTCCCGTTTCGAGTAATGGTCTTAAATAGCTTTGTACAAAATGCTTTCTGTCTTTTATATTAATTTCCTTCATCATTTCGTCTCGACTTCTGGGCTGAGAACAGAAAATCAACAATCTTTGAATCTTATCCTGTGGGGTATCTTGTGGGGTATCCTGTGGGGTATCCTGTGGGGTA
>DAOTHY010000042.1:4340-18286 GCA_035447925.1 Thermotogota bacterium | reverse complement strand
TGTGGGGTATCCTGTGGGGTATCCTGTGGGGTAATCCCCTGTTTCCTAAAAACCATCATAAACGCATTATGATTCACTTCAAATTCAGGCTCAGGAAATTTCTGAGCCTTTAAACTGCTTAAAATCCTGCCCATACCGGACCCGACACTCTCAACAAGTCCCGCAAGATAGAATATGTTAAACATAATTGGGTTCCTCGGTTCAGAAGCATGTAGTCCCAGTAATCTGTTTATGGTCCAGTCCTCACTCAAACCTCCGGGATTGAAAAACCATATCTTGTCATCAAAAACCTTTATCTGAGTGGTTATAGGCTTAAAATAATCCCGATGAAGCAAAGCGTTTGCGACGCTTTCTCTTATCGCTTCCAAAGGATAATCCCATATATCGGTTCGTTCCATTCCTTTTATTTCATATCGCACGTTAATATAGCTCTTGATCGCTTCTTCAGTCTCAAGATATTGATGAAACAGATTTCCGCTTGCCCATTTATCCCCGATTATTGTGATATTATCTTTCAAATGAACGATCCGAACCCTTGCGGTATCAAAATAGCGTTGAGGATTTTTTCCAAACAACAAAATGGCAGCATTGTTAATCTTGCCATTTTCCATTAGGCTTAAACGGTTGAAGATTTCTTCAACGGAACTGTCTTTATTCAACACGGTTAATCTGCCATTATTGTTGGCGCTTGTAATAAAACGATAAACTGCTTCAGAATCAATTTCCTCAAATGAAAAAACCCTATCGCTTAACCGTTCAAAACGCATATCACGCTGAAAAAATTGCTTCAGTTCATCATAATTCATCACTCGGGTTGTATTCCCAACACGCTTATAATAACGACCATCAAAAGCAATGGGGATTTGAGATTTTTTAACCTCTATAACAAGAACAAACTTATCATCCACTTCCACCTTTTCGAACTCTGGGGTTATTCCAGTACGATTCAACACCTTGTTGATAATATCCTGATATGCCTTGTCTTTCAAAGGAGTACCACAAATTTCCCCATTATCTTTTACACCCACAAGCAAGGTTCCTCCTGAAGAATTTGCAAAGGCGGATATCGTTTTCAGTATTTCATCCTTGAAGCGTTCCTTAAATTCCAAAATTTTATTTTCATCTTTGTGGATGATTGTTTTGAGTTCTTCGATTTTCATGAAATTCTCAACTCCTTTGCTAAAACAGTTTTTGAGAATCCTACCAGTTCTTGCTGTCTTCCTTTTTTAAGCTATTTGTTTCAATCATTTCCACTTTTTTTAAACTGTCCGTTGTAATTGTTGCTATAAATTGAAAAACAAACAGACAAACATTGAGACTTAGCGGGGACATGGGCGGCTCTGGCCAATATCTTGTTTGACCACGTTTCACCGGGACTGTCCCCCGGAAATTATAGATCTACCGGCTCTGGAATCTTGATCCCCTCTTCAAATGCGGCCTTTATCCATTCCCTCTTTGCATCCTCAATCATAGCCATGCCTTCTTCAATCGTTTCAGCTGTTGTTATAAAGCCCTTTAACTCCGGGATCGAAAGAACATAGCCGTCTTCAATTTCATCTTCTACCATTTCGATTCGATATTTCATTTTTAAATAATCGTCAATTGTTTTCATTTTTAACCTCTTCAAGGGTGTTAATTTAAAATAAAGGCTCAAATATGGGCTCATTGTAGGCTTAATCTGAATCATTTTTTGAGATTGGTATAATCCGCCCTTAAGTACACCGCATAATCGGAAATATTAAAATGATAGGCCTTTAAAAGCTTAATCAGCATATTTCTCAAAGAATTGGCGCTTTGGTTGACCTCAATATAGATCTTGTCTTTGATATGTTTGGGATTTCTCATCAAAGTGGAGTCCTTTGAAAAATACTTTCTCTTTTTCCCGTTCATTGTTTTACTGTTTTCAAAGCCAAGGAATTTATCCCTATCAATTGCCATTAACAATTCACAGGTTTTTACAACCATTTCCTGCCAAGTATCTACATGAACGATTTTGTATTCATTTAATTTAAACCCTGATGGTCTTTTATGGGTGAAATTCTCATACAGCGTATGCTCGATATTTGTATCCACGACATATTCTGAATAATTCGGTAGTGTTCGAATCCCTTGTTCTTCCTCTGGAACTGTATTGTCACTCAAATCATCAATATCCAACAACGCTATTGCCTCATCCGTTTGATTTTCAAAAAAAGAAAACTCCTTTGCTATTTCTCCAAAAAGCTCCAGATTTTCAAACATTCGATGAGAAAAATCGGATTGAATTTTTTCTCCAATCTCTTCTATGATATCTTTGATGGTTTCTTTTAGTAATTCAAGATTTTCTGAAAGATCAATCGCTTTCTCCGGAAATTCGGTCTTGAGCATTTTCAACAAGCTCTCCTTGTCCATATTATTCCCCCTCATTTTAACAACGTGATTATGATTAGTAAAATCACACCCAAAAAGTTTGCAAACAAGAACCCAAAAAGATAAAATGATAGTTTTGAAAGCTTGCTTGATTCTTCCTGATATACTTGTTGATTGTCTCCCAATTTCTTTAGATCCTCTCTTACGTTGTTTAACACTCCTTGGTTTTCTTGGTATCTGTCTTGATTTTCATGTAAAATAGGCCGAAGTGTTTCTGTTATCGCTTCTAAAAACTCATGGGGAATCTCTTTTTGCTCATCAAAAGTTTTCGAGTTTTCCTCTCTTATTGTTTTCAATAAATCAACTTGATGTTTTTGTTCATTCTTCAATTCATTCAATTTCTCGTCTGATTTGGCACTGTTTTCAGACAATACTTCAGGGATGTTCTTTACCTTTGTATTGATTCTTTCTAAAACAGAATCCTGCTCAGAAATTCGGTTGTTAACCATATTTTCCAACTTTTCAAGTTCATTAATAAGCCTTTCTTCAAACCGGATCATTTCGTCTTTTTTACTCAAGCTTCCAGCTATATCAGACATTACAGTAAGTGTTTTTTTCAACATTTCTACATCATCTTTGTTTAATTTTTCACTTTCAGCGTAAAGAATTGCTTGAATTTTATCTTGTTGCTTGCTTATTTTTGATAAATCGTCTGAATGATGTCTTGCCCTTTCTTTTAAGGCATCATGTTGTAGTTCAAATTTTGGATAAATATTTTGATTTTCTTCTATTTTTTTAATATTTTCGTCGATCTCGCTTAACCGATTAAGGATATCTGAAAAAACCGTCTCTTGTCTAAAGTCATCAAATAGAGCATCAATTTGGTCAGGAATTGCTTGCAGTTCACTGTAATAGTTATCAAAAGAGTTGTTTATTTCTTCTCTTAGCTCTTTTATTAATAAAATTGCCTCTTTATTTCCTTCAATCAAATTGAGATTATCACAAATACCGGACAATTTTGATTTAATTTCTTCCATTGAATCATTTAAATCATTAAACTGATTTTCAGCCATTTCCTTTTGTGTATCAAAACTTATCTTTTGCTGTTCACTTTTTTCAAAAAGATAATTCTGATCATTTCTGATATTTTGTAATTTATTTTCAATCATGTCTTGTAAGTGAGATACATTCTGCTCAATTTTCTTTATAACATTTTCTGAAGAATCACTCTTACCCTCTATTAACCTTAACTTGTCAAAAGTGACTCGAAAAGTCTCTTCAATTTTATCTTTGATCATCTCCAAAACTCTTATTTCCGACTCATTTAGGCCAACGATAAGATTAAACGAATCACTTTCTTTGTCATTTTTACCTTTATCTTCAATGGTTTGTATCAATTCCGACATTTCTTTTGAAAGTTCTTTCTCCTGGGCAGCCATATCCTCCAATATTTTTTTGGTCTCATCCACATGAAAATCACTCATAAACTCAGCCCCATTTCGTTCTCAATAAAATCAATAACCGGTTGACGTTTTAACTTCTTATGAAACAACTGATTTTTATAGCTTCTGATACAAGAATAACAACTGCTATCAAGACCACATTCGCAATTTGAGATGAAATATAAACATTCTTTAAAGAAAGACTCTGGATTATTAAGGATATTTGCTCCAGCCCGTTTAACGTGACCGGCACCACCGGGAAAATCATCAAAAAAGATTAATTCCACATTTTGACTTCTTGGAAAATAAAGACAACCATCAATATCATCACGATCTATCGAATAAAGCGAGGAGATTTTTTCTAAGACGGTGTACAAAATCGAATACCAGAGAGTGGAATCAAGCGAGTTACCACTAAAAGAATTAAATTTCATTTTAAGAATATCTGTTTTAAAAGAATAACCTAATGATATTTGTTTTAAATAACTGGGTGATTGACATTCTTTGCCGTAAAATGTTTTATGTTTTCGATCCGTCAATTTGGTGACAGCATGTCCACAAGATTGACAAACATAAAAGCCTCTATGATGATCTCCTTCGTTAATCACCGTTAATTTACCATCTGAAAAACTTTTTAGATTTAACAAGGTGTTTTTAAACTGATGGGTTTGATAAGGAAGACTCGCTGCTGCTTCATTATCTTCAGAAAAAAAGCGCCTGGAAAAAGATAACTTTGAGGGTTTTTTTGTTTTTATTGTTGTAGGCGAACCAGCAGAAATAAATCCAAACTCCGGGACAATGTATTTCCTATAACGAACACTTTCGCCACACCTTTTACAGACAGTCAATTCAGGATCTTCGGTAAGAAAATATTCTTCAAACCAACCGCAATCTTTACAATGATAGTAAACTCTTTCTTCCCAATGCTTCTGATCAAATGGTTTTTTAACATAGTTGGACTGCCAACGTTTTCCTGCAGCAACAACAGAATTCCCAGGTGCATATTCAGTAAGGGCAATTTTAAGATCTCTGTTCAGTTCAATGTCAATTACACTGGTGTCTGAACTAAACAGATGTAAATTAACCACATCAACCGGGAACCCATATTTCGGAAGTAAATTGTTATTTGAGAAGAAACTAATAAGATGACGTGATAAAAGAGTGTTCCTTGTGCTCATAAGGATTAAACGATTCCAAGTGCTGCTTTTACTGGATTCGTCTTTCAATTCCTCCATGGCATTGTCCAATTGTTGAATCTCACTTCTAACCCTTTTATCCGTCCTTTCCAAAGGTCCCTCGCAAGACAAAAGATCATCTTTTCTTTCATTTAGCCAGCCCCAAGAGTCAATTTGATATCGTTTAATGCAGTTATTTGGAAGGATCTTTAATAAAGCTTGTTTTAATTCTTTCGGTTCACTCTCCAGATAATCTCTGAAAAGCATCTTTCCGCTGTTTCCAGCTTGATCCTCAGAGAAAAAAGCCCGAACATCATCAAATCGATCACTAAATCTTTTCCAAAAGAACGAAAAAGCCGTGGCATACATATGCCTTTTGATAATTTTATCGTTTTGAATCTCAAACTCAGGAGGATTCATCTCTCCGTTAATCATCTTTTCAGGGGTTTTAAAAAAGGACAAATCATGAGAGCGACGCAAGCAATAAGTCAAAACAAAAGCAGAAATATCACGACGTCTGCCGGCTCTTCCTGCTCTTTGAACATAATTAGCGGGTGAAGGTGGCATATTCTTTAAAAAAACAGACTCCAAATCACCAAGATCTACACCAAGTTCAAAAGTTGTTGAGCAACTTAAAACATTGATCTTTCCATCCGTAAATTCATTCTGAGTTTTCAAAGCCTTTTCATGTTTCCACTGAGCCGTGTGTTCTTCCACAGCCATACTTAAAAGTTTCATGTTCTGATAAATATTACGATAATGATCATCTTGAAAATGGTTTTTGATCTTCACTTTTTTTAAAAAACCTGAACAACCCTTTGTGGGACAAACATTTTCATAATTAAAAGGAGTGGTCTTACCACATTTTTCACATACATAAATACTGTCTTCTTCAGTAAGAGGAATGATATAAAAATTTTCATAATCCAAACAGCTGTTTTTGAGAATGTTATTTTTAGATTCGTTCAGAAAATTTAAGTAAATTAATTCGTACAGCTTATCAAGTTCCATCAAACCTCTTGCTCTTAAATAATAATCACTGAATTTATTACCAACCTTGCTTTTTGGTATCCATTTCTCACTATTTCCGCCATCAAACTCAAGCTGCCTCGGTTTGAAACTAAAATCATCAAAATCATCAAGATCAATCATCGGCTTGACAATATTTGACTCCCTCATAATCAAAACAAGATTATCAAGAAAACTCTCAGCATTTTCACCAAAAGGTTTCTTGATACCTTCTGGAATTTTTGTGAAGCGGTACTTAAAATATAAAAAACCCAGATTTTCAAGCGCATTGGTTTCATTACTTAAGAATTCCCGAAAGACCATTTGCTTTGCCTTTTCCTCTATATCTTGAGAAGAATACGATTTCATAATACCCATTTGAAGTGCTTCTTTTTTTAACTTTTTAGCAAAATCCTCAAGCCCCCACTGGTTTTCATTTATTTTTTTCCTGTATCGTTCAACCGTAAATAAGATCAAACGTTTCCACAAAATCTGTTCGTAAGTAGATCTTAAATAGGGGGCAAAAAAAGCGGCATCCTGACGATTATCCGAAAAAACCAACAGCTTTCGTTTTGTTTCATTTGGTTGCTTATCCGGCAGCACATCCCAATCAGAATCAACATCTTCCTGAATGCCTGCCGGTTCCTGTAAATTCTGATATACAACATTGGTTAAAATACTGGAAATGGCCTCTTTACTAAAAAAGAACGGATAAATAACACTACCTTTCGAATTTAGCACGCCACAAGAATGACATTTATTGACCACACCGTCTTCCTTATCTGCCTGCAAAACCAATATCTTATCCACATCTGAATGAGCACAACCCCTTCCCGGTAAATTATAGGAATCTAAATTACCACATTTGGGACAAAGTTTGAATAATTTCCCTTTATGATTCTTATCTTCTTTAAAATCATCCCACTCCTTCTGATTCAATATCAGAAAAGCCGATTTAATATATTTCTCAAACGACTCAGTCATATCGTTGAGCTCAAGTTCATTACTAACAACATTCTTGTTTCCAATCAAATAAGAAGCCCCGCAATGTTTACAGGCCGCCAATTCAAACACTTTAAAGTTTTCATTGCCTTTTTCGATCCACTCGTTACGCTCCAATAAAGGGTGAAACCCATCCTGATCCTTAAAAACAAAAACTCCTTCGCTGGCCTTGATAAAAAAATGAAATCGAACCGGGAAAAGGGGTGCGGATGCTTCGTTTTCTTTGACAAAATTACCAATCAACAATAACGAATAGAGTTGTTGGGATGATAAATTTAGGTGTGCTATTTTTTTCTCCAGTTCTTCAAATGTCAACGTTTTATCTTCAAACTCCTTTTTTACTACATGGATATCCCGATTACTTTTAAATGCTTGAAATAGAAGTTGTTGTAGCGTTGTTAATTTTTTAGAATTCTCATAAAGTGCTTTAGGCAATTGATGTTTTTCAAAGATAGTGCATGTTTTCACTATATAATCCCTTTCAGCAATATCATTTTGCTGATAATCAACAATCAACTCTCTCGTTTCATTGTATAAATCAGGATTTTGAGAATGCCAAAGAGCCTCGGAGATATCGTTAACCAAAGGTTCCTTTTCGCTAAAAATAATATCCTCTTCTGCGAAATCACTACCCCCGAACAACTTAGAGGCAAATTCAGCTGTTTTTCCTAAACCTTCTTTTGAAGACAAAGTGGCACTTGTGGCAATGTATTGTATTTGATTTTCATCAGAAACCCGTTGAACCAATCGTCGCATCTGCATAGCCATTTCAATTGCCTTTGCCCCTCTGTAAGAATGGGCCTCATCCAGAACAATAAACTTCCATTGATTTGAATATTCTCCATCAAAAAGTGGGGTGTCTTTCGGTCTAAGAAGTAAGTATTCTAGCATTGAATAATTGGTCAAAAGGATATGGGGGGGAGTTGCCCGCATTTGCTGTCTCGATATCAGTTCATTTTTAAGAGGGTGATGGTGATACAAACGAAAATAATACTTACCCGCTTGATCCTGATCGTCATAAGTCTCTCCTGTATAAGCACCAAAAGTGATGGCATCATAATGCACCAAAAGCTCTCTGATTCTTTTCATCTGATCATTCGCCAGGGCATTCATGGGATACAGTAAAACGGCCCGAACTCCAGGGTTTAATTCTCCTCTTTCATTTTGCCTCATGAGATAATTAAGGATGGGAATAAGATAGCACTCCGTTTTTCCACTCCCTGTTCCTGTTGCAATAACGGCATTTCGTTCTTTAACACTAATCGTCTGAACCGCTCTTTCCTGATGAAGATACAACGGTCTGTCCAAGGGCATTTTATTACTATTCAACAGCTGGAACTCATGACTCAGATCCTCTCTTTTAATCAATTCTTCTATTGACTTTCCCTTTTTAAAATCAGGCGTGGTTTCAATATAAGGCCCCTTGGAAAAAGGATAAGCATTAATTTGGTCGTACAATCTCTTCTTTAACTGTTTATCCTTGACCTCAAAGGTTGTTGTTAAATATCGTTTGTAATTTTCAGATATCTGCTCAGATAATTCAATTGGATTGAATTGATTTGTGTTCATCTTATCCCCCTCTACCATTCTTCATCCTCTGTATCTTTAATCACCGTACAAAATGGCATATAAGACGTCTCATTCTTGAACTGATGAGAAAATTTCACATGGAGATAAACCGGTTCGTCAAGTGGCAAAAGTGATTTCTTTGAAACGATCTCCTTGAAATCAAATCTTTTTTGTTGATTGATCCGAATGATTTGATAACAAAGTGCTTTTGAATCGGTCTTTTCCTTAAAAAAACCTATTTTCATTATATTGAAGTTTCTGTTTGTCTCAACGGACCATTCAGTTAATTTGTCAAACGTTACCCATTCCTCCGTCGATTCTATTTTTTCGCCTTTTTTAAATATGTTTAAGAATGCAATATCTACCTGAATCCAAAATTTTACCTCCCTTTGTAAATCACCTCGGCAGGATAAAACACCGATTATTTTGCTTGGCATTTTATTGTCTTCTTTCGGCGTGTATTCATAAATTTTTTCATGAGGTGATTGATCGGGTGTTAATTGTATATTTTGACCTCTCAAATTAAAATTGACCATCTTTTCGGAGGTAACTATCAGTCTTATTTTTTCCGTGTTGACTGAAAAGACCTTATTTTCTGTTTCGAACTTGAACTGAGGAAACAAATAAAAGGTTATTTCTCTATTTTCCTGACTATCACAGTTGAGAAAAGTAATTGTGTATTTCCTAAAATGATCAAATGAATAAAGTGAACTCTTTTTCGGACAAAATGTTTTCAGAACAAGCACTTCTGATGAAAGCTCAAGGAAAGGACTATCATCTACTTGAAATTTCCAATTTTTCAAATTATCAAATTCGCTAAAGCGAACCTCAGGATAATCATTGAAAACATTTTCCTCCCCTTCTACAATCAAACCTTTGATTCTATTCCTATCGTCTAACTTTGGATTCAAACTCTCCAAACGTGTCAATATTTTTATGGGAATCTCAGGAGAAAAACGATCGAAAATTCTAACTTCATCTTGAAATTTATTCTCAAGAATCGTGATTTCACTTATTTCATCATAAGTACTTTTAACACCCTGTATTGTAATCGTGTTCTTATGCCAGATATACATGTGACCATGACCTGGAAATGCATCATCTGTCAACAGTTTGAATTTGGAATGAATCTTTAAAAAGATACAAAAATCATCAGATAAGGTAAAGCTTTCCAATAAAAGAAATTCCTTATCTGAAAAATCCTGAATAACGATCTCGCACAGATCTTTGGGATTTTTAACATCCAGCGAAAACCGATTGCTTCCATTAGAATCAAAAACCCCTTGCCGATTAAATCCCCCCGGAATTTCTTTTTTAAAATCCCCTCCTTTATTCCTGAGTATCAGACAAAAGTGATTGTGTCCTTGACTTTGATACTGTTTAAAAAAATCAGCATCAATCCTTATTTTCCCAATTTCTAAATGGATTCCCTTATCAAAAGAATACATCCAGCCCACTGAAGCCAAGTTGAAATTCTGTTTTTTAACCTTGGCGTATTGTTTTTTACTGTAATCATGGACATCATCACTCAGTGAGATCTTTTGGCCTTTATTTCTTTGTTTCATGCGATTTAGCGACTCAAGAAGAAACCCCTCTGCGTATTCAGCCCCATACAGAAGAAAATACCTCATAGGCTTTTTCAACGAATTGAAGATATTTAAGTTGTACTTGTTGATTTTTTCTTTGTAAGTTTCATAATCACTCTGACACTCATTTAATATATCTAACGTGGAAAGCCCATAGGCAATCAATTGAGAACGTTGACGACTATATCTCTGGAGGCTCTTAAGTAAGGTGACACTTTTTTGATTCAATACCAAAAGAGGTTGTGTTTTCATTAACATCAGCATCTTTGAAACACTTTCAAAGACTCTATCACTTGAAAGTGCATTCACTATTGCTGACAGTTCTTCTTTAGCTTGAAATTTATCCTGATAGTAATTGGCGTATTTTTTCGAAACATTTTCCTGTTGATATAGTTCTCGCCAAAGTTGCAAAAGTCTTACGGCATCTGCTTCTTCTTCAACCAAATCAAACAGATTTCCAATAAAATTAGAGTACACGTCATAGTAAGCATTAGGCACTTTTGCATGAGCAACAATTCCGAAGATATCAACGACCTGCACTGATTCCGGAAATAAACTTAATAAATCAAAGTTGTTCAGAATCCCAGTGACAAACTGTCTTATCCTTGTTTCAACAACACCTTCGTTGATATGCTTCAGATGAAATGCTTCAAATAAATAGGGCCAAAACCGTTTTTCAACGTAATGTTCTTTTGCAATGGAAACAAGGACATAAAGAAAACACAAGGGATATTTTTTGATATAAGAAAAAAACTTCTCAGTTTGATTCCTCGGATTAAAAATCATAGGCTTTTTAAACTGATAAAGAATTTCTTCATATGTAAAACCGGCCCCGTCCAAATCGATGATGATTTGGATAGCATTTTCTGTTTGGTATTTTGTTAATCCTTCCTCAAAGTCTTTTAGAGTTTTAACCTTTTGTTTGATTTTTTCCTCTATCATGAGAATTCAACACCTCATAAATGACTTTTATACCGTTTTCATTTTCCCTCTGGAACAGTGTCTGAACAGTCCGGAGTTGTCTTTCAATTTCTGGTCAATTCCTCAAAAAACATCATCCTTTTTCATCGGTTTGATTCAACAAAAACTCAGAAGGTGTCCCATAAGAACTAATCGTTAAGGTACTTTTGGAACGTGTAGCCGCAACATACAGCAAAGAACGTTCGCTGAGTTTTACACGGTTTAATTCAACAGGATCATCAATATCTCTGAGGGCATGATTGAGAGGCAGAACGTTTTTATTAACACTAACGATGAAAATGTGTTCAAATTCGAGGCCTTTCACTCGGTGCATGGTGGCAATCCTGACAAAATTAGACGATCTGTCTTCTGCCATATTCGGGGAAATCTGATAGGTTTCCATGCCGCGATTGTGGAGGGCTTTCATAAAATCCCTTTTCAAGGTTCTCGTTCTGAACACAGCACAGATATCCCGGGGATCCGCTCCTTCCTCAATGAGTTTTTTGATGCGGTTATAGACAAATTCTATTTCCTCTTCACTGGTTTCAAAATGTTCTACCTTTGGTTCAGGGCCTTTAAAAAGGGATTTATATCCTTTTCCGGTGTCGATTCCTTCATTCAAATCATCAAAATCAAACCCTTTCAAAATCGAGAAAGCCCAATTCCTCGTTTCCTCAGGGGTACGATAATTAATCTTTAAAATACTGCTTCTTCCCTGAATATTCACACCACATTGTTTCAAACTGATCTTACGGCCATAAATTCTCTGATGGGCATCTCCAACGATAAAGATATCATTGCGCTTCTGTTCTCCCATCAACTCTCGAATCAACATAAACGCCTGTGGACTCAAATCCTGAGCTTCATCTACGATGACCGACCTGTATTTTTTTATCGTTCCCTTGTTTTTCAAAACAACTCTGGCATCCATAAAAAGGGCATTAATATCCCGAACCTTCTCTTGGTCCATTTCTTTTCTGAACAGTTCCATCACTTTCCAAATCTTAACCCTTTCCCGACGTCCGGCACGCACACCCCTGCCTTTTCGTGAGCATTTTAAATAATCCTGCAAATTGTCAATATCCTTTGCCGCAACGATATATTCCCATTCATCTTTTAAAAAATGAATATCATAATCAAAATCATCCGGAGCTGCGGCATAAGCTCTTTCCCATAACAAATCAAGGTCTTTGCCATACTTCAGTTCATATTCATAACCGTTACGTAAAAGATACTCATTTGCCCATCTGTCGATGTTGACAATCTCAATTCGTTTCATGATATTTGGCGAACAAATCTTTTTCAGATTATTTCGAATATCCTCCACAAGATTGGTTGTGAACGTGGTGAACAATATCATTTCATCCGGTTTTGTGTAAATCTTTTCCGCAAGATATTTAGCCCTGTGCATGGCAACAACGGTCTTTCCCGTTCCGGCCCCGCCAAGAACCCTCGCAGAACCACTGTAATCATTCTCGACGATCTTGCGTTGAGAGCGATGTAAAAAAACACGCCATTGATCCAGCGGAGCCGTAAGCATCTCCTGTAATTCATGTTCATTTTCCTTGTCAAACACAACAAATTTCTGCTTTGAAACAGATGTCTTCAACGCCTTGTCAAAATCTTCGGCATCCACATGCTCTTCTTGCTGATCAAGAAACATCTCATTAATGACTTCATCCACCGGAATGCCTTCAAAAACAAAAGAAAGCGCCTCGTAAGACTCCTCAGGCAGGAATTGTTTACTTCCTGCAAAATCCTCTCTGTTCTTTAAAGAATAAACCAAATCAGTCAAATCTTCGGGAATCCCCATTTTCAACAAGTTGTTTTTACTGATATTTCCAAACAAGGCCGGCTGTTCTGAAACGGCTGATTTCGCAGAGGCATTTGAAATCAAGACCGTTTTCGAGACCTCGTAAACCTGAACGGAATTTGTATAGGTATTAACCGAACATCTTCTCTTTTCCGCCCACTTATACGCATCATCATGCAACGCCACATGAAGCAACAGATAAACATTCCCCTTAGACGGTTTATAGACGATGCCTCTGTATTCCTTGTCTATTCTGACCGATTTCATGTTTTTGTCCAGCGCATGTCTGATCGGTTCATAATTGATCCCGGGTGAAGCGGGATCACTCTGAAACCTTGTGATAAATTCCGATACCTTTCGCTGTTTATTTCTGGGAATTTCTGCAAAAGCGGACAAAAAATCATTTGAAATCGCAAATTTAATATCACTCAACATCCTTCTCATTCACCACCCTTTATCACTTCATACCCATGATTGATCAAATAGTTTTCATTATCTCTCTGGTCCTTTCTCAAAAGCACCCGCTTTTCTTCAAACCATATAAATTCAACATCACAAATGATTTCCCCTGTATCGTCAGTGAGTTCATAACCAACATCATCGGGGGCTCTCAACCCTTGTTCAATCAAACCGGCTGCTGTCTTTTTTATCTCGTCATCAAAAACAACGCTTAAAACATCTTGCCAATCCCCCTGCACTGCGACTTCTGTCTGTTCAGGGATTAAATGAGAAGAACTGAAAAGCGGACCGTAAATCCCCTGCTTTAAACCGGACTCAGTGAGAAAGAGGGCATCCTGGAACTGAAAGAGATTAAAGGCCCTGAGAAAATAATGCCAGCTCTTTTTATAATCATCATCTTGAGACACATCCCTGAGAATCAGTATCATCTTGATAAAATTCTTGTCAAAGGAGGCTTTATCCAAAATCGCATAACAACGCAAACAGCCACCCTGAACATCCAACTCACCACACAAATTTGGAGACGAGACCGTGTCAAAATAATCGTCAAACCCCTCTACAGCCGTTTGAATCGTTGCGAGAG
>DAOTHY010000042.1:1772-4240 GCA_035447925.1 Thermotogota bacterium | reverse complement strand
CGTTTTAAAAAATCATCGGCAACCGAATCCCTGTGAAAAGAAAAGCCATCCGTATAAACGGCAATCGGTTTAAACGCCTGGTTTCCATCCAAGCGCTCAATCAGGAAATCAGCCCGTGTCCGGACATTAACCCCCTCTGAGGGAGACAATAACACCTGCTCAGAAATAAAATACTCATTGTCGCCAACCTTAAAGAAGAATCCTTCCCGTGAGTGATGAAACCCTGGTTTGATTACAATCTCATATTTTGAAGCGTATTGACGAAGCCCTTCGATAAACATCTTTTCGAGTTCACTGTCAAACAGCCTCGTAAGGGGGATATCGACCAGACTCTTAATCGAGGTCAATTTTTCCCGATCAGCGACTATACCCCTCAGTAAATCCAGTGCCACAGACTTGGAAATGGTGTTGGCATAACGACTGAGCTTGTAGGCAAACAGACAGCGATAACAACCGTCATGTTTTGGATTGGACTGACATTCACAATCCGCCATGACATCAACAGCCTTCTGAAGCATATCGAAGACATGATGGGGATTTTTCAGCAAATGCTTCAAATAACCCGTTCCCCCCGGTACCGTATCGTAAACCGTCAGATAAATCCTCTCATACTCCGCACCGGCAACAGGCACTCGGCTAACGGTAGCCCGCAAATGATCCACAGAACCAAAATACTCTTTCAACCCCAGCATAACGGCGGCGATAAATGAATTTTCCACCACCTCATTCAACTGAATAGACGTGGTGGGAATCAATATACGTAAGGCTTCCGATTCAAACTCACGATACAGATAAACCTCTTCTTCATACTCACTCTTATCATTTGAATCGGCATACGAACAGGAAAAATAATGATTTTTTCTTGATTTATTAGAGTTCTTTTGAATCTTGCCACATTCCTTACAAATCTTAAAACCGCTGCGTATCTTCTCTTCACCGGCGACAAAAAACGGCTGTCCCAGCGTTGTCTTCTCTCCAAAATTGATATCCCGCAGCGTGGCCTTTTTCACATATTCAAAACCGAAGGCATTATCCGGGTCATCAATCTTCCAGGCGCTTACAATATTTTGAGGATCCACATCAACGTACAAATCCTTCGTGTAGAACTTGTTGCTGCGATCATCCGTCTCATCCCCGCTAAAACTACCGGTGTATTCATCCGTCGCATACACCTGTTTCATCCGAAGCATCCGTTTAACCTGTCCCGAATCAACCCAACCGGCATCCCCGCAACGGGGACATGTCCGTGTGTCCTCTTTCTCAACAACCCGTTGAGCATGGGAACAATTCGGGCACAGCCGCCACAATTCCGGTTCTGAACTCTTCACGTCGATTTGATCGATGACCAACTTTCTACCCCCGGAATAAAACGCATTATCCGGTGCAAATTCCACGATTGCAGAAGCAGCGGGGCGCATATACTCATACACATAATGTTCATATTTCTTTTTATTCGATGGATTCTTCTCCAGTTTACGATAAATGATCGCCTTTAGGGAGACCCCGGCCTCCGGAAAGGCGTAATTGGGCAGAAGCCCCTCATCCGACAGGAAATTGTAAACGTTCTTTGAGCTGATCTCCACGACCAATCTTGACAGGGCTCCTTTTTCCCGGTACAGACTCTCCAATTTTTCGGTCTTTTTTTGATCATCCGGCTCACGTTCCACCGCATTGATCACCTTTGTCAAACTCTTCAATTGAAAACGCACGGCATCACGCTCGTCTTTAATGGCTTTGAAGGCTTTCACCACCTTATAGCCCAAACTCCCCTCCGTTTGAGCATCACCAAAGGCAAACTGATGCAATTTCTCCTTGGAATCCTCATCCAGTGTTTTATCATCAAAAAGCTCACAAAACGCCTGATATAAAGGCTGAAGATGGTATTCAACATACTCCAGGAAATTGAATGGGAAAATCTTTCTCTCCGGCTTTTCGATGGACGTCAGACATTTGGAGATGTCCTTCGGCACCATATTCTTTCTCCCGGCGCTCTCCTTTATCCAGCAATCGAAACAGAAGGCAAAAAATTGACGTTCCAGAACGGCGGAGGCGTTCAAAAAGATGGTAGGAGCCTTCACATCCCCCGCAATCATCTCATAGGGCTGTTCATAAAAATACATATCATGGGGTTTCAAATTGGCAACAACCGCAGAAAAGGCATTGCCATCCTTTCGCCCCGGACGACCCACACGCTGAAGGAACTGGGCCTGCGTGGGTGGCATGGAACACAGGATGATGGACGAGAGATCACCGATATCGATTCCCAGCTCAAGGGTTGGCGTACAAGACAACAAATTGATATGCCAGCTCTTTTGATCCCCCTTTTTCGTCTTAAAACGCCTTTCCACCGTCTCTCGCTTTTTTCGAGACAACAGCCCCGTATGCTCATCGGCAAAGATACGACAGATATCCCCCGTTGCGTACAATCGACCGAAGAAATTGGAAGCCTGGGTATAGGCCTCATAATT
>DAOTHY010000042.1:0-1672 GCA_035447925.1 Thermotogota bacterium | reverse complement strand
TTTCATTCACATAATCTTTTAAAATCTTGTATGCCCATTTATAATACGGAGAAGAACGTTTGAAATTGGTGAATCCGGTTCGATTGTTTGCTACGAAAGACTTCTCGATAAAATCGGGTACCTTTCCGGAACTGATCAACCCGGGCATCCATGTTTTGTGATCCTTTGAAATGAGATACCGCTTACCATTTTCATAGATAAAATGATCGAGTTCATCATGATACACACCACCGGAAATCTTCAACTTCAACAACATCCCGTAAACAAATTGTTCAAAGACCTGAAATGGAACATCCCGCATCAGACCCACCTGATTGATCACCAGCTCATAAGCCTCTTTCAAGGCAAGCTGCATCTTCTCCCTGTCCAATGCAAGAATCGAACAGGCGGATTTCTCAAGGGTTCGCCCGATACGGCTTCTAAACCCGTATTCATAAACCGCCTCCAGCTTCAAACGTTTCTTAATGGCATTCAATAAATCCTTCACCGCTTTCGGATCATTGGGCAAGACATCATTTTCCACGAGATATTCAAAGGCATCACGCCATTTCTGATTTGGGGCGATGAATTGCGTGATAAAATCCTCAGTTGTCATTTGTTTCTCATAAAAACGGCAAAAATCATCGACGAAATCAGACAAACGCTTGCCCTTTCCCCATGCAATAACGTAGCGCTGCAAGGCAACCCTGAAATTAAAGCGCCAGGTGCGCGCGTTAAAGAACCCCGCCTTGTGAGAGGCATCCTGAACCGAATCCGAAAACGCCAGTAACTTCTTATCATCGTTGAAACGTGAGGCAAAAATCTCTGAAATCCCGGCACTGATCAGGGTTGAATTCCGTGCCCCGATAAACGTCATCCCACCTTTACTGCCACATATGGGACAGGAATCTTTGTTTTTCGTTGAAGTCGAATCCACAAACGGGCGGTCATACAACACCTTAATCTGTTTTGCTTCACCGCATTGATCGCAGGTCTCACGGCTGTTCAGTTTCATACACTCCGGACACAGATAATAACGATTCTGTTCAGAGGTTTCTGCAGGAAAATCATGAACGGGAATCAACGTACAGATGGCAGAATGATCATTGAAATAGGCGGCATAAAAATCCCGAAGATTCTTGATGGCCACCGAATCATCATCGGTTTGCAGGGACACCCACCCCGTGGCACCACAGTCCCGGCAATTAATCACCGGCAGCATCTGCTGACGGTCCACATCGTTCACATCATCGGAGAGCTTCAATTCAGGATTCTCGTTAACCGTTGCCACCACACGACGCATCTCACGAAACCACAGCTGCACGTGAACATTTAAAAAGGGAACAAGCAGCTTTGTGCCTTCTCCCGTCGTGAGTGTTTGCCGGGCATGCGAGATCAGGCACAGCAGCGTATCGATCAACAACTGGGCTTCGTGCATCTTGTAATCCTCAAATAATGTATCCATTGATTTCAACCGCTCAAAAAAGTTCTCATAATCAACGGTTTGAGAATCCGCCATGATGATAAATTCACGAAAATAATGATGCTCCATGAGTAAGTCCGCCAGGGTTTGACGGAACCCATCCGACATCACATCCATCCGGGAACGGCGGCTGAACCAACACTCAAAACACTTCTCGATAAAGCCCACCTCATCACCATCTCGAAGCAACGCCTCCAACTCCGGCAGGCG
>DAOTHY010000041.1:6656-19784 GCA_035447925.1 Thermotogota bacterium | reverse complement strand
TGCTGATAAGTGTTGCTAAAGCCATTTGAATGGAGAATCTCAGCGTTTTTGACACAATTGAAAACCTCTATTCCGTAATATAAAAATGGGGAAAAGCGGCGTAAAATGCCGCAGCCTTTACCAGGTGTTCATCAGGGCATTGGTCTTTGGGACTGTGGGCATAGATCTCATTAGCCGGGCCAAATCCTACGGTCGGAATGTCAAACATCCCTGCCGTAGCGATGCCGTTTGTTGAAAAAGTCCATTTATCTATTCTTGCAGGCATCTTAAAAAGGCTTTCAAAAGTTTTTTTGGCTTTTTGAACCACCGGGCTTTGTTCAGGATAAACCCATGTGGGATAATATTTCTCAGTGGGGTATAACAAACCCGTGTACGTTTTTTCAGCATATTGCAGGACTTCAACCTGTGCCTCTACACCGGTTGTTTTGAAGATTTCTTCTAATTCTGCTACAGCGCTTTCTTTGGTCTCGCCGGCAGTCAACCTTCGATCCAGTTGGATCACGCATTCATCCGCCACGGCGTTCTGAGAAGGAGACTTAAAGAAAATTTGAGTAACGGCTATGGTTCCTTTGCCCAGGAACGGGTCATCCTTTAAGCGCTCATTGAGTTTTTCAATTTCCATGATGATGGGAGTCATTTTATAAATGGCATTGTCCCCGCGTTCAGGTGCGCTGGCATGACAGGATAATCCAACAGTTTTTATACGCATTTCCATCCGGCCTCGATGCCCTCTGTAAATGCCCAGATTGGTGGGTTCTGTGATCACTACGACTTCCGGTTTGATCACGTTTTCCTGCAAAATGTACTGCCAGCAGAGGCCATCGCAGTCTTCTTCCATGATGCTGCCCACGACGTAAAGGGTGTAATCGTCTTCGAGTCCAAGTTCCTTGATGATCTTTCCAGCATAGACCATCGCCGCCATTCCGGCTTCCTGATCACTTGCGCCTCTGCCGTATATGACGCCATCCTGATAATCCCCTTTAAAGGGATCGACTTCCCAAAGATCCGGATTGCCTACATCCACGGTGTCCAAATGGGCGTCCATGGCGATGACTTTTGATCCGTTGCCGATTCTGCCCAAGATGTTTCCGAATCCATCGATGATGATTTCATCAAAACCGCATTTTTCCATCTCCTTTTTTACTCTCAACACCACCTGCTGCTCGTTTTGAGAAGTACTGGGGATGGCAACCATATCCCTGAGAAATGCCACCATGTCCGGTTTGTATTGTTTTGCTTTTTCATTGATAAGATCAAGGTTCATATTATCACTCCTATTTTTTCATTTGTGATACCGGGGGTAAAAAGTCCATAGGATCAAGTGTTTGAGAGTTATCCAAAGTTCTGACTTCAAAATGGAGATGTTGGCCGGTGCTTCTTCCGGTATTGCCAATTCTACCCAAAATCTGTCCTTTTTTGACATACTGCCCCTCATAAACGTCAAACCGAGTCATATGCCCATAACGGTAAATATGCGAAATACCTTTTATTTCAATCAAATTACCATATCCGCCGTTTTCTCCTGCGAAGGTTACCGTGCCGGATTCGGCAGCAAAAACCGGAGCGCCATAAGGGGTATCCTCTTTGATGGCTGAGGCGTCTCGTGCAATATCGATCCCTGAGTGGAAGGTTTCTTTTACGCCGGTAACCGGGTGGGTTCGATAGCCGTATGATGAGGTGATCACACCAAAAACAGGCCAAAGAAGTTTTCCGGGAACAAGGTTGAATGTTTCACCAATCGCATATTCAGGGATAAAGAGAAAATCGCCCACACGAATCCGATAAGGTTTTTCCAGGTCATTGGCTAAGGCAATGGACTCCAAATTGGCAAAAAAGAAATCGGCAATGGTAGATAAAGTGTCTTCAGGATTGACTTGATAGCGGTATCCGATGGGGAAAGGAATCATAATGACTTCACCCACATTGAGTTTTTGTGGATTGATATTTGGATTCCAGTCCAACAAGATCGAGCTGTCAATCTTGTATTTTGCACAGATGGATGAAAGGGTATCCGAATACTGGACAAAGTGTCTTAAGGTAATGTAGCCAAAGAGGGAAACAGCAACAACCATTATTAAAGCAAGCAGTAAACGTTTTTTCAAAACAAGTTCCTCCGTTAGATAAAGTTAGTCATCAAAAGTGAAATCAGAAAATTGTAACCACTGTAGATCAAAAAAGCAACCCCAACGGTGTCTCTATGTTTGGTTTGATTCTTTTTTTCTTTCTTCAAATTTCTGGATAAAGAAACCCATGAGATATTTACAGCTATGATTGCAGCCGCAAACAGAGCATTGGAAACCAAACGCCAGTTCCACCATGAGAACAAGGCAAAAATCCCGATATAGACAACTGTAACATATAGTGGTACCAAGAGATAAGCGTTAATTCTTTTGTTTTTCGATAAAAGGTTCAATGTAATCAGTCCCATTCCGTGTAGATATATTTGTGTAATTGCGTGCATTTTTCTTCATCGTTGTATTTTAGAAGAAATCGAATCACATTTTCATACCATTCCGGATGTCCGTTTCGACGTTGAAGGTGTATCAGATAATAGAGTGCATCTTTTGCTTGATCGGAATCCGGATCATGATAGATTAACCGGCGCGTGTAAAAATTCAATTGATATTCATCTCCGAGTTTATCATACTCATTGATTATCAGGGATAAAATATCCGTTAATTTTGGGGAGTCCGGGAATTTTTTTTCAAAACTCTTTAATAGCAGGATGTTTTCATTGGGTTCTTCCGGTTTGATGTTTTCCATGATAAATTCAAAAGAGGCATTATCATTTTCCGGTAGCGGTGCAGTTTTTGTTTTGTCAGTGAAGATATCTTGGATATTTTGAAGCATTTCATCGATATACCTGGATTCAGGGTACAGGGACATAAATCGGCTGTATGCTGCGATTGAATGGGCCTCATTCCCAACTTTTGAAAAGGTGTCAAATGCTTGATACAGAATCTCTTCGGAGCTCATTTCCACACCGATTAAGCGCTGAAAGATGATTTTTTCATACAGCGACCCCAATGAAGTTAAGACGTGCATCGATATTTCTTCAGAATCCGTAAACAAAAGATGTTCCGGCTCGATTTGTTCAACCTCTGATTCTACAACTGCTTGAAGCGAGTAAATGGCGCCCTCTTTATTCACCGTTTCTGCTAAACCAATGTAAAAATCAGGCATCAAAAGAACGGGTTTCCATGAAGGCCATTTCCATGTTAATTCCAATTTTCCTTTAACCAGCTTGAATACCGATTGAACGGGTTGATCCAACTCGATTATCATTTCACCTGGCGCAAAGGTTTTTTTTATCATTTATTCTCCTCTTTTAAAGAGCGGACAATGAATTCAGTTTGATCTGAAATGATGTAATCGCAAATACACGGTCGTGTTTTCAGAGATGCTATTTGAGCATCGGTGTTTACCGTCCACCAGGCATATTGAATGTTAGTTTTTTCCTTCAAATCCGTTAAAGCGCAGGCGAGCGTCTCCGCTTCAAATTTCTCAAAGGCTTGTATGGGAAGATGAAGCGAGTAGGGTTGATAGATTTGTACGGCACTTTGGATATAGCCCATGGGATCAGCGGCACCTTCCGGTTCATCTCCGATTAAAAGTCCTATTTTTGCGTCATGAAAAGCATCTTTGAGGGGTGGCAATGTGTTGTGTATGAAAGAAGAAAAGATGAGGTTGGTTTGTGAATAGCCACCGGTTTTAATTAGATCTATCAAGGGGAATACCACTTCGGGTTCTTTGATTTCCACGTTGATGATGGCATTTTCCAAAAGCAAATCAAAGACTTGCTTTAAAGACGGAATGATAACTGATTCTTTAGAAGAAATTTCGTTGATTTGAGCCAAAGATAAGTCGGCAATCTTGACTTTTTCGCCAAACAAGCGATCCAGATCTTCGTCGTGAAAAACAACGACTTCCCCTTCCTTTGACAAACGAATATCCAATTCTACACCATTGATAATAGGATTCTTTGCAGCTTGGAACGCTTGAAGTGAATTTTCAAGAAAATCGTGATGTACTCCCCGATGTGCAAGGACTTTCATCGTATCTCCCCCCTTGTATTTATATCTATTATACACCTTGAACCTCATATGTAAAAAACACAAAAATGACTTTTTATGATGATCGCATACATGATATAAATCGCCAAATTCGACTTCTATGCTATAATTAAACATATTTTAAGCTGATGAAGGGGGAAGGAAGATGGAAAAAAAAGTTTATCAGGTTGATAATGGTCCAAAGGCTGTAGGACCCTATTCGGTAGCAGCCAGTGCGGGGGAATTGTTGTTTGTGTCAGGGCAGATACCGATGGTTCCTTCTACGGGTGAAATTAAAGCCGGAGAAAGTGTTGCTGTTCAAGCTAAACAATGTTTGGAGAACCTTCAAACGGTCCTGATTGGTTGCGGCTCATCACTGGAGAAGGTTATCAAATGTACGGTTTTTATTACGGATATGGGGAAATTCGGAGAACTCAACGAAGTGTATTCACAATACTTTCAGTCTGAACCCCCTGCAAGAGCCGTTGTACAAGTTTCGGCTCTGCCGATGAACGTAGATGTCGAGATAGAAGCTATCGCATTGAGGTGATCTTTCGTTTATGTTATTGGAAAAAATCATTGAAAATATTGATTTAGAGATTATATCAGAGGATAATCAAGATAAAGAGATTAAAACCGGGTACACATCGGATTTGTTGAGTGAGGTCATGTCCAGCGGCGGCTCGGATCTTTGGATAACCGTTCAATCTCACTCCAACATCGTTGCAGTGGCGACGATCATTGGGGTGAAGGCCATTGTATTGGTCAACGGGAGGGATTATTCACAAGATACCATAGAAAAAGCAAAAGAAGAGGGTATTTGTCTGCTGAAAAGCAAACAAAATGCATTTGACATCACCGGAAAAATTTATGCAATGCTACAGGGCTGATTTTCACATTCATTCATGCCTTTCACCCTGTGCAGATATTACCATGACGCCCAAGCAGGTGGCAAAAGAGTTAGTTGAGCATCACATTGATTGGGCAGCCATTACAGATCACAATTCAGCCAGAAACCTGGCCTCCTTTGAAGCCGTTTTTCAAGCATCTGGAATCGCCTTCTTAGCGGGAATAGAAATTCAAACCATAGAGGATATTCACATATTAGGATATTTTCCGACAACTGATCAGGCGCTTAAAGCGGGTTTTGAAGCTGAGCAGGCATTGCCGGGGATTCAGATCGATCCCGAAAAGAACGGTTATCAGCTACTTGTCAATACCGATGATGAATTTCAGGATATGCTTTTAAAACCCTTTGGCTTTCCAACGCATCTGACGCTGGATCAGACAGTTGATTTGATTCGTTTTCACAATGGAATTGCGGTTTATGCTCATGTGGATAAAGCGATGGGAGTCATTACACAATTGGGATTAATTCCCGATGAGCCCGAAAATATGCCCTGTGAATTGTACATGCCGTCAAAATACAAAGCGTATGCGAGTCAGTTGTCATCCAGAAGTGTTTTGTCGTCTTCGGATGCACATAATCCGGATAGTTTTTCTGAAGCGAAAATGATGATCCGGTGTCATACCAGAACTTTCGATGAATTCAGAAAAGCTTTGGAAAAAGAGGAAGGAAGGGAAGTGATACTTTGTCTTTAAGAACGCTCTCTGACCATGTGGCAGATATTTGTCAAAATTCAACAAAAGCAGGAGCATCACATGTCAAATTAAAGGTAGATGAATCGGATGATGCCTTTTTCTTTGAAGTTCAGGATGATGCCGGAGGTATGTCCAAAGAGATTCTTGCAAGGATATACGACCCTTTTTACACTTCAAGGGATAAAAAAATACGCAAGGTTGGATTGGGAATACCCTTCTTAAAATCCGCTGCAGAGCAGACCGGTGGGTGGTTGGAGATTGTCAGCGAGGAAGGAAAAGGTACCAAATTGTCAGTCAGGTTTGATAAATCGCATATCGATTGCCAGCCGGTGGGTGATTTGGCGGGAACTTTTTTTACTCTGATTACAGCAGATCAGGCCATCCGCTGGGAGATACACCGAACTTACAATGAAGATGAGTATGATATTGATACCGAGACCCTTTTTGAAAATCAGGCGGATAAAAAATTATGGGAAAACCCTTCTTTTTTAAAAATTATCCGTGAAAGTCTGTATGAGATGGAAAAATCAATTAAGGACTAAACCCAATGAAGAGAGAAAAATGGAAATGAGTGGTGTAGATGATTGAATTGACAAAACTCAATGGCAATCAGTTTATTTTGAATGCCGAAATCATAGAAACTGTTGAATGTGTTCCTGATACGATGATAACCCTTTTCACCGGGAAAAAATACATCGTACAAGAGGATGCGCAGGAGGTCATCGAGAAGGTCATCGGCTATAAGCAAAAGGCTTATAGTATAACGGCATCAATGGCCAAGTATATTGAAGTACAAGAGCAAAAGAAACATGAATGAATCATTATGAATCGGTTTAGCTAACATTTAGGAGTGGTATTTTGGATATTTCAACCCTGTTGGGGGTATTGTTGGGGTTAATATGTGTGGGAATCGGACTGGCTTCCGGGGGAGACGTTGCGGTCTATCTGGGGCAGGATTCGATTATTTCCCTGGTCATCGTGCTTGGCGGGGCCTTGGCTGCAGTCATGGTGGCAAACCCGAAAAGCAAATCATTTGCCATGATGAAGATCATGATGAGCACCCTGAAACAAACCCAGTTGAATTATATAGAAACCATCAGTACCCTGGTGTCTTTTTCCGAAAAGGCCAGAAGAGAAGGCCTATTGTCATTGGAAGAAGATGCTCAAAATTTGGAAGATCCCTTCACAAAAAAAGGAATCCAGCTGATTGTCGACGGAACCGATCCGGATCTTCTTCGGGATATGCTTGAAATAGAGATTGACTTGGTCGAAAAGGATAAAAGCATCGAAGCGGGGGTGCTGGCTTCAGCAGGGGCATATGCTCCGGCTTTTGGGATGGTGGGAACCCTTTTGGGATTGATCGCCATGTTGGGAGCTTTGAACAACCCGGATGCCTTGGGTCCATCCATGGCAAAAGCATTGATTACCACTTTATACGGTTCAATCTTTGCCAACGCATTCTTTTTGCCCATGGCTGAGAAATTAAAACAAAGAAAAGATATTTTTATCATGCATAAACAGATGATCCTAGAAGGTATTTTATCCATTCAATCCGGAGATAACCCCCGGCTGCTTGAGGAAAAGCTTAAAACGTTCCTGCCGGAAGCAGATCGGGCTGTCTATGATAAAACATCCGGTAAAGCGGAAGAGTGATATAGATGGCTGCAAAGAAGAAGAAACAGGAAGAACAAGCTGCAGGTGCGCCATTATGGATGACCACCTATGGGGATATGGTGACGCTTCTTTTGACCTTCTTCATTGCGTTGTTGGCTTTCTCCAGTATCAGTGAAGGGAAGTTCCAGGAAGTTGCCAGTGGGATTACACGAGTCTTTTCAGGCAGTCCGCCCAGTGTATTAATGGGAGGAAAGACAACCGTCAGTGAACCCATTGTAACCACGAATCCCGGAATAAAGGAAGATCTCCTGAAAATTGTTCAGGATGAAGGGGTTCAGGGAAAGATTACGGTTGAAAACACCGATCAGGGTACGATTATTACTTTAGGCAATCTGATTTATTTTGAGCCCTTTAGTGCCATTTTGACAAAAGAAGCGAAGGAATTATTGGAGAAAATTGGAGCTGTCATCGTTGAACATACAACCAACGTCATAGAAGTATACGGCTATACTGATGATCGTGAATTGCCACAAGGCTCGATATACCCAACTAAATTACATCTGAGTTCTGCCAGAGCATCCAGCGTCGCTGATTTTTTTATCAAAGACCTAAAAAACAAACGCATGGCAGAAAGGGTAGTGGATATCAGAAACGGTAAGTTTGATATTGAGCGGTATTATAATGCGGCACGTTTTGTTCCGGTGGGAAAGGGAGATAATGAGATCCTGGGCGAAATTAACAAATTGGATTTAAAATATAAGTCAGAGATTGAATTGTTGGATTTCAGATTGAAGGATGCAGAGATTAACGAAGCGCAAAAGGAACAGGCACTGAAAGAGCTTCAGGAAGCATATCGTAAAGAGTTGAGTGATTTAAGACTGAGTTATCAGATGATACGGATCATGATCAAGCGGGAAAGTGTGAGGTGAGAAGTTGTGGCTGAGGAGAATGTAAACGCAGCAGAAGAAAAAAAGGGCAGCGGTGGTTTTAATATCATGGGGTTACTCATCTCCGTGATCATTGCGGCAGTTGTCGCAGGTGGTGTTTCCTTTCTGCTGATCAAAGTGTTGGGGACCAATAATCCTCCTAATTCAGGTGAAGGAACTACTTTGATTAGTCCCGTTGAGATCAGGGTTCGGTTTATCGTGGAAGGATCCAACAAGTCTTTTATGCTAAAAGGCGGAAGCGATGTAGTCATTCTGGATTTGCTTAGTTTTACAGTGGGAAGTGACAGTTGCCGGGAAGAGATAGCCAACCGAAAAGATCAGATCACGTCCGCATTACAGGATTTATTTATCCAAAAAGAACCCCCCGAACTCACCACACCGGCCGGCTTGGAATTGTTGAATCGGCAGATTCGTGACATGGTGAACAGAATCACCGCTTATGTGGGTGATAAAGCGAAATTTGGAGTTGTCGAGGTTTATTATCATATTACGGCCATTACGTCGGTACAGTAAATGCACAGCGTTTGTGTATTTTTTCAACCGCTGTGAGTGTAAACAAGTTTAGAAGAGAAAGTGTACATCATAAAGATAGTTAAAGAAAGAAGGAGGTGGTGAGAATGGCGGATTCCTTGAGTCAGGAAGAGATTGATAGTCTACTGGGAGCACTGGATACCGGTGAAGTAGACGTCGAAGAGATGAAAAAAGAGGAATCGGAACAAAAGATCAAACTGTATGATTTTGAACGTCCGATGAAATTCTCTAAGGATCAAATCCGAACATTTCAGATGTTGAATGAAAATTTCGCCCGTTCTCTATCCACCTATTTGTCAGGAAGATTGCGCTATTATGTGGATGTCAACCTGGGACCGATTGACCAGATTACCTACAGTGAGTTTTTAAAATCCCTGTCAAATCCAACGTTTATGACGATTTTTACCGGGAATTCTCTCAGTGGCAGCGCCATCCTCGAAGTGAACCTTGGTGTCATTTTCGGGATGATTGACAGAATTTTGGGAGGGATTGGCGAAACCGTTTCAAAACCCAGAACGTTGACGGAGATCGAACTCAACATCGTTAGAAGAGAAGCCATGCGGTTTTTAACCCTCTTGAGAGATGCCTGGGTGAATGTCATGGAGTTTGTTCCGGAGATTGAAAATATTGAATCCAACCCTCAGTTTGTTCAAATAGCGCCTCAAAATGAAATGACGTTGTTGGTGACGCTGGAGATTGTTATTGGTAACGTTGAAGGATTTCTCAACGTGTGTTTTCCTTCTTCCGTCATCGAACCATTTAGTGAAAATCTTACTAATCAAATGTGGTTTGCCAATTCATTGCAGAAAAAACAATCTGAATTAAGACCGGTTATTCGGAAGAATCTGGACAGAACACCGATTGAATTAGCGGTTGAACTGGGGAAGACACACTTGTCCCTGTCGGATTTACTGTATTTGGAAGTAGGTGATGTGATTCGATTAGATCGATACAAGGATGAGGAAGTCGATGTGTGCATCGGCAGCAAACCCAGATTCAAGGGTGTTGCAGGGAAAAAACGTGGAAAAAGGGCGATCAAGATCACCGAATTGGTGAGGGAAGACGAAGAATTCGAATCGGATATCAAAGATTTTGCTCAAGAAGTTAGCGAGGGGGAGGGATAATCATGACCGACAATAACGATTTTTTATCTCAAGATGAATTAGATGCCTTACTGGGTGCGATCAACTCCGGTAATGATGAGGAGGAAGAAATAGAGGAAACCCAATCTCCTTCAGCGAGTTTGGGGGGATCACAGGGCAGTCTCACCGGTGAAGAAATTGACATGATCGGTGAAGTAGGTAACATGATCATGGGATCAGCATCCACTGCACTTTTTACGATTATTGGCCAAAATGTTGAAATCACAACACCTAAGGTCAGTGTCATCAAACTCAACACTTTAAAGGATCAATTTGACGGAGAAAGGCTAGTCACCACCTTAAATTTTGAGGAGGCCATCAAAGGCACCAACTTTTTTGTGGTGGATACCAAAACAGCTGCGATTATTGCCGATCTCATGATGGGCGGAACCGGCGAAAATCCTGACGTGCAAATGGATGAAATGAAAATGAGTGCAGTAGGTGAAGCGATGAACCAGATGATGGGTGCGGCATCTACTTCCATGTCCGAATTTTTGGATGGATCAGTGAATATTACCCCTCCACAAGTATCGATGGTTGACTTCAACGATGAAAATCTGATTTTTCCACCTCCTGAAAACCGATCGGATGATGAGATTGTTCTGGTCTCTTTTAACATGAGTATCGGTTCATATGCCAACACCAATATCTTTCAGTTATTGCCGATCAAATTTGTGAAGGATCTATACGCCAAAGTGACCAAAACAAATGCTCATGAAACTCAAAAGCTGGATCTGGGCGAACCGTCTCAGGCTTCACAGTCAAAAAGGCAGATGCCAGCCGCTGCGGCTAGTCAACAACCCATGTCACAGCAGACAGGAGGCGCATTTATGCCGCCCAAGCCTAAAAAGCAGGAAGCTGTCAACGCTAAACCGGTGGAATTTGAGGATTTTGACGAACCGGTTTACACTCAGCTGCCAAAACAACTGGAATTATTATACGATGTTCCTTTGGAAATCACAGTTGAATTGGGACGAAGCAAAATGAAATTGAAAGACATTATGGATCTCAATATCGGATCGATTATTGAACTGGATAAATTAACCGGAGAACATATCGATATTCTGGTAAACGGCAAGGTGATTGCAAAAGGCGAAGTTGTAGTTGTTAGTGAGAGCTTTGGCGTCAGAATCACGGAAATTATTAATCCAAGGGAAAGAATCGGAAGCTTGAGATGAAGAAGCGCTGGATAGGTTTCTTTTTCCTACTGTTTGTATTTGGTGGGCTTGTTTTTGCTGCATTCGATGATGACAGTTTTCAAGCTTGGAGCGAATCTATCCGAAAATTCTCAGGGATGCAGAATATTCAAGGACATTTGGTCATTCATGCCAACCTTTTGGAAAAAAACCAACCCTATGAATTGAATTATGCCATGGATTTCTATAGCCGGGATTTACGGGATTTTCGAATTGATTTTGATTCGCCAAGGATGCTTGAAGGGCTAACCATACTTTATCAATACAGAGAACGGTTGATGTATGTGTTAAATATCGAAGAGAAAGAATATGCCACCCAGAGTTTTGAGGCTGGTCAAGAAGCCCAGTTTAATCCCACCGATTTACTCATGGCCTTTTTAGATTTTTTGATCAATATTGATTCCATAGAGCTGCTGGAAGTTTATCCTGAAAAAACGGAAGAAAACACTTATTTCTTCAAAATAATTCTTTCTCCCCCTGAGATCATCATGCTCTTTCAAAAAGAATACCCTTCCATTAATGTGTATTTGGATGAGGATAACGAGATTGAGAAAATTATCCTAATCAACGAGCAGACCATGGAGAATTTAGCAATAGAGATGCAAGATATCATGATTAACGCTGACAATAAAACGTTGAATGATTATTTTAAGATTCCAATAGAAGAATATGACTTTATTAGATATTTGGGAGTAGTCGATTAAACCCAATAGAAGGTGATGATTTGTGATAGAGATCAGACGAGTTGATACAGCTTCATTGAGAAAACAATTCATAGAACTTCCCGAAAAATTGTACAAAGACACCTCTTTTTGGGTTCCTATGTTTCGTTCAGAGGCAAAAAAACTGGCACAAGGCAAAGGCTCATTGGTCTTTGATAACGGCCCCCATGAGTTATATGTGGCTTTAAAAGATCGTCAGGTTGTCGGAAGGGTTGCAGTAGGCATTGAAGAGGTTCTGAACAAGCGTAAAGAGTATAAACATGCTTACTTCACATTGTTTGAATCAATTAACGACAAACAGGTTGCACAGGCGTTATTAGATACCTGTTTAAAATGGGCAAAAGAACAAGGAATGGTTTATCTTAAGGGACCGGTTTCGCCCACAAATGGAGACGATTACAGAGGGCTTCTGGTGGAAGGGTACGATAAAACGCCTGCAGTATTAATGCCCTATCATCCTCCGTATTACAGAGATTTCTTCAAGGAATATGACGAATACTTAAAATACTGGGCGTATAAACACGATTTAAATAGTCCCATTCCGGAAAAAAGCAAACAGATGATGAAGAAAATAGCCATAACCTATGGGGAATACACTCCCGAACAAGTGGAAGTGATGAGTGTAGAAACACTTAGTGATGTGATTTGCCAAGTTGTTTTTGAAAAACGCGGCTATATTTCTGAAACCGTCAACTTAAAAACAAAAAAGAGCACGGAACAGGTTGTTGAAGACGTTTTCACGATCATGAATGAGTCGTATCCCGATATTTGGGAAGAAGACCTGGTTGCCCCCACTAAGGATGAGGTTCGGGAGATGGTGAAAGAACTGAAGATTGTCATCGATCCAGGTATGGCCATTATTGTCAAAAAGGATAACAAACCAATCGGGATAATCCTTGCCGTGCCGGATATTAACGAAGGAATCAAAAAGGCCAAAGGCAAAATTCTTCCATCGGGCTGGTATCACATATTAAAATCCAAAAAAAACACCAAAATAGCAAGAGGGGTTATCTTGTTTGTGGTCAAAGCCTATCAAAGACAGGGGATTCCGGGGTTTTTAATGCTAAAATTGAGAAAAAACCTTAAACAACTGGGTTTTCAGCAAATGGAGCTTTCCAGTATTAGTGCGATGAACGATACCATGAATGGGGTGTACCAATGGCTGGATTTAAAGGTTGTGAAACACTACATTGTCTATGGAAAGTCCGTTACCGGTGAAGCACTGGGATTGGAAGAAATCTACGGTAACGCCTCTGAAAAGGTCCGCCTGTTTCAACAAAAACAAAAAAAGAATCAAGTCGCCGGTTAAAAACGTATCAAGA
>DAOTHY010000041.1:0-6556 GCA_035447925.1 Thermotogota bacterium | reverse complement strand
TTTTTTTGTACAGTTTCAGATATACCCACGCCGGTATCGGTCACACTGAATTCTATTTCGTGTACATTTCTTACACAACCCGTTTCCTTGATCTCCAGGAGAATGTGTCCCTCGTGAGTAAATTTCAAGGCATTTACGATCAGATTTGTCAGCACTTGCCTGATTTTCAACGCATCCCCCTCCAATAGATGAGGAATGGTCTTGTCTTTCTGAATGCCAACCTGCAGCCCTTTTTTTTGGGCACTGCAAAAGAGAAGGGACATCATGTTATCGGCCATTCGGTCCAATTCAAAGGGGGCGATTTTAACTTCGACCCTGCCGGATTCCAATTTGGCAATATCTAAAATATCATCGATGATCATCATCATGTTCTTTGCTGAGATTTTTACGAAATCCAGATATTCCCTTTGTTCTTCGTCTAAAGAAGTGTCAGACAGCAGATTGGTCATACCGATGACGCCGTTCATAGGTGTTCTGATTTCATGGCTCATATTAGCCAAAAATTGAGACTTGACTTGATTGGCAACTTCTGCGGCTTCTTTTGCCGTTTTCAATTCCATTTCAGTTTTCTTTCTCTCAGTGATTTCATTTTTCAGTGATTGCAGCGTTAAGTATAAATCTTCAGTTCGTTCCCTAACCTTTTCTTCCAGCTGTGCATAGGCGGTCTCCAGCCTTTCCTTGGCTATATTTCTTTCAATGGCATATTGTATGGAGCGACACAACAAATGACCGTTAATTTGTCCTTTTATGAGATAATCCTGTGCACCTTCCTTAACAGCGCTAATTCCCAATTCCTCATCATCCATAATTGTCATAACAATGATCACCGGTATCTTGAACTCAGAGCAGAGAAGCTCTTTTAAAGTCTCTAAGCCATAACTTTCCTTAAGGCCTAAATCCAGAAGAACAACATCGATATCCCCCTTTTTTATTCGTTGTTTGCCTTCTTCAAGGGAGTGAGCTTCCTCGAAATGGTATTGAAGGCTCTTACATTCCTTAAGCATTTCCCGGATTAGCCTCACATCCCCAGGATTATCTTCTATTTGCAGTATATTGATCTGTTCATTTTTCATGGTATCAATCCTCCGGCAATCTGACGATTGTGAACCAAAATTCCTGAATTTTTTTCACAACATGACTGAATTGGTCGAAATCCACTGGTTTAGTGATATAACAATTGGCATTGAGGTTATAAGCCTTTAAGATGTCTTCATCCGCTTGAGAGGTTGTTAATATCACAACGGGAATCCTTTTAAGCTTTTCATCCTGTTTTATGATTTCAAGAACTTCCTGCCCATTCATCTTCGGAAGATTCAAGTCCAATAATATTAAATCAGGTCTCGGAACCGTTGAGAAAGTGCCTTCTTTTCTTAAAAAGGCAAGTGCTTCCTCACCGTCTTCAACAATGTAAAGATTGTTGTTGATTTTCCCCTCTTTCAAAGCTTCACGGGTGAGCCGCTGGTCGCCGGGACTGTCTTCAACCAGTAATATTTCAATTGAATTTGAATGTCTTTCTTCAATCATAGATTTTGCTCCTCTTTTGCAAGGGTAAAAGTGAAGGTGGTACTTGCACCGGATACGGATTCAACCTTTATTTCCCCCCCATGTCTTTCCACTATTCTTTTGCAAACGGCTAATCCGATACCGTTCCCGGAATATTCATTTCTGCCGTGTAATCGCTGAAAAACCTGGAAGATGCGATCAAAGTATTTTGAATCTATTCCGATTCCGTTGTCAGTAACGGTGAACTCCCAATATCGATCGGATGATTCTACACCAACATGAATCTCCGGAGTTTTCTCACCACGGAATTTCAACGCATTTCCAATCAAATTCTGAAAAAGTTGTCTGAGTTGTGTTTCGTCGCCTGTCACGGTGGGTAACGTGTCATATGTAATGCAACCTTGGCTTTCCTGAATGGCTACTTCTAAGTTGTTCAGCGTATCGGCAAGGACCTGATTGCAATCAACAGGAGTAAATTCTTTCGCCTTGGTACCAACACGTGAATACTTGAGTAAATCGTTAATTAGAGTTTGCATTCTTTTTGCCCCCTCGACGGCAAAAGCGATGAATTCTTTTCCATCATCGTCCAGCTTTTGGGAAAAACGTTTCTCAATTAGCTGAAGATAGCTGGTGACCATACGAAGGGGTTCCTGAAGATCATGAGAAGTGATATAAGCGAACATCTCCAATTCCTTGTTTGAATGCGTTAATGCCGCTGTTCTTGCTGCAACGGTTTCTTCCAGTTGTTTCTCATGTTGGCTTAATTCTTCCTGTGCCTTTTTTCTTTCTGCAATCTCTTCAGTCAATTCTCTTGTTCTCAAACGCACCTGGGAACGCAGCAACAGGCTTCCGCTGACTAATAAAGCAATGACACCTGTGCAGATTATCAACCCCCAAAAAAGCCATTTGAAAATAGAGGAATCTTCAGGATTAACTGAAAACCATCTTTCCATGGATTGATAGTAAACCGAATCTTTATTGGCTTTAAACTGCGAAATACGAAAGTCTACTCGCTCTTTTATTGCTTGAGCCCGTTCAGACCGTAGAGGAAAGGCGAAATACAAAGTAGATGGCTGGAAAATTATGGGGGTGTTGATTAACTGAAAATCAGACAGATGTCGGATAGCGAAATCCTTACTGGCTGTACCGGCATGAGCTTGCCCCTTTTGGACTGCCTCAAATACTTGAAGGTAATCATCCTTTTCCACAAACGTACAGTGCATATCAAAGGCATTAACGAGAGAAAGCAACCCTTCAGGGCCCTCGTAATTGACGCTGTTTTTTAATACTGCGATGGTTTTTCCATCAAGGTCCAGTATGGACTTGATGTCTTCGCCCTCTTGAGTGTAAATACCAGACCAACTGGTATAAACACTTTCATCCGAAAAAAGAAAAAGCTCATCTCTTTTTTCGGTAAAAGCAACATCCGGCATAACATCGATTTGCCCATTCTCCAAACGGTGTAAACACTCTTCCCATGAACCGGCAACGTATTCAACAGTCCAGCCTTCTTGTGCTGCAATCGCATCCATGATCTCCACCCAAAATCCCGATGGTTGTTGATCCTCTTCCAAAAAAATCTTCGGTTGATTTTGATAGATGCCTACTTTTAAGGTCGACCCAGTCTCGGAAGAAAAAGCATAAACAGATGCAAACAGGAGTAAAATTAAGAAAATAAAAAACAGATTGTTAAAGTATCTGAACCTTGCCCGATCCGGCATAGCTTTTAACCTCCTATAAAAACAAAAAGAGTCTGGGTAAGCTATTCTGAGTTCGAAAGACAATTGAGTGAACAAATTATTTTTGATCATTTTCTTGAGTGTTTATGATTGAATCGTATGATCAATATGAACAACAGCTAATTATATCAAAAATCCCGAGAATTAGCAATGGCATTTAGATTCTTTTTAGATTACTGATGATCTAAATAAGGTTAGAATGAAGGATAGTTGCCAAGCTTTCTCTGAAATGACCATTGTAACCCATCACGGAGTTGGCGCATATCATTGAATTTAAAACGGCTTCTTCTGCAGCTTCTGTAGTTGCTTCAAAAAGTATGTCAAGATGGCAGTCTTTTAAGGTTGTGTGCTTTTGAAACGCCCCATCGTTATTTTCGTTCAGGTTGCCGGTTGAAAATCCGATGACGATTTCACCCGAACCGTGGGATGTAAAGGATCCTGTTCGGGCAATGCCATTTTGAACCCTTTTACAAAGTCTGTTTAACTGTCTGGCATTCAGAGGAACATCGGTAGCCAAAATGGTGATAATCGAGCCTTCGTCTTTTTCATCATCCAAAGAAAGCGTACTTTGATGGACATTACTTACTTTTTTCCCATTTACGATCAAATCCTTTAACAATCCATGGTTGGATAAAACCAAGATGCCCAGTATAAAGGGTCTTGAGTCATAAACCACCAACCTGGAAGCAGAACCAATGCCGCCCTTCAACTGATAGCATGACATCCCTTTTCCGGCTCCTATATCCCCTTCTGCAAAGTCAGATGTGAGGTTTTCAAAGGCATTGAACAAATGCTCCTTTGTCACAATCCGTTCACAGATGCGGTTCAAATAGCTGTCATTACACTCAGCCACAACCGAATTGAAGCTGTTGAGATCGATCCCTGCTGATCGGCATTTGAAGCGCATATACTCATAAAGGGCATCTTGCATGAGGCCGACGTTCAAGGTATTTGTCAGGACGATGGGGCTCTCAAGCTCACCCAATTCGTCGATTTGAATCAGGCCGGTGGTTTTGCCAAACCCATTGATCACAAAAGACGAACAGGTCGGACGATGAATATAGGGATTGTCTATTCCTGGAATAACGACAGTACAGCCTGTTTTATGATCCGCAGTATCAATGGTACAGTGGCCAACAAGCACACCCTTCACATCCGATATTTTATTCAACGGTCCTTTTTTCATCCGACCGATTTTGATTCCGAAATCTTCTATCCTTTTTTGATTCATCATAACACCCCGCAGTAGCATGGTTGAACCGTATTCTAAATTCTATCACAAAGTCAATTTGACTTATACTGTACTATATGTTATAATACAGACAATTCGGAGGTGTTTCTTTTGTGGATGCGAATAGAATTGCGGTCGCCGCTTCCTGTTTACGAACAAATCAAAATGGGGATTAAAGAGGCGGTCATGACGGGAAAATTTGAAAGAGATTCTCAAATCCCGTCAATCAGAGAACTGGCCAAAGACATTCAAGTGAATCCAAACACGGTCGCCAGGGCATACCGTGAACTGGAAAGTGAAGGGATCATCTTTTCCAGACCCGGCATTGGGTTTATGATTAATGTAAACCGAAATGGGATTAAAAACCGTCTTTTGGAAGATTTGGAGGTTGAGTTGCTGCCGTTGATCAAACGGATGAAGAAAGCCGGCATTCAAAAAAAAGATGTGAACGAGGTGATAGAGAGATGTTGGAAAGAAGAATAAGCGAGAAAGAAAGCGGATCGATCGGCGCAGAAAAGAAAGCATTGGTGATAAAAGGATTGGACAAAGTCTATAAAGGCGATGTTCACGCCGTTAAGGAAATCGATTTCGATGTTAACGAAGGAGAAGTTCATGCCTTATTGGGACCCAACGGAGCTGGGAAAACCACAACGATCAAATCGGTGTTGGGCTTTATTCATTATCAGGGGGACATTAGGGTGTTCAATGAGAAAATTGATGATGTTCGGCCAAATGTAGCCTTCGTACCGGAAGATAAAAGTTTTTACGAGTTCATGACCCCGGAAATGGCCATCAAAGTATGTACCCGTATCGTTGATCAATTCGATCCGAATCGGGCATTTGATTTCATGAGGCGGTTTTCATTGCCTATGAAGAAAAAGATCAAGGGTTTTTCACATGGCATGAAAACGTCATTGTATCTGAGTTTGTGTTTGGCGCAAAAAGCCTCCCTTTATATCTTTGATGAACCAACTTGGGGATTGGATCCCATCAGAAGAGATGATGTACTGGAGATTATACGCAATTTGGTGATTGATGGTAAAACCGTTTTATATACCTCCCATATTATCTCGGAGGTTGAGAAGATCGCAGACAGAATTTCCATTCTTTTTGATGGCAGGATTCTTTTTTCCGGATATACCGATGATATCAAAGCGGATTTTCGGGTTTTTTATTTGCCTTTGGATGAGCAGCTGCCGAATCACTACCAATTTCTCTCTTCCCAAAAGGACAGGGAAAAGCTGGTGATTCTTACAGCAGATGAAAAAACCATCCATTTCCTTCGACAAGCTGAACAAGCAGAAGAAGTCGTTCCCAATCTGGAGATGTTTTTTCAAACGCTACTAAGGGGGAAGCATTATGCTTAAAAAAACGATGATGGAGATGCAATTCAGAATCATCCTGTTGGTTCTTTTTTTTATTCTGATGTTGGTGGTATTAATCGCTACCAGACCGTTTATCGATGAAATCATGGCACAAATGAATTTTGACAGCGAGCAAATGAAGAATTTGCCGGATTTTTTTAAAAATATGCTGGCTGAAACCACACAACTTTCAAAGATGGTTGAAGATGACCAATTTTTCCTTCTGTCGCAATGGTATTCCAAGAATTTTGGGCAGTTTCTTCCACTGTTTGTTCTCATTATGGTATTTCCACTGTTTGCTAAAGAAGTGGATAAGGGAACGATTTTCTTCTTATTATCAAAGAAAAACCGGCCGTCAATCTTCTGGGGAAAAGTTTTGCCGGGATATATGGTTGTCATGGGGATCACACTGTTTTTTGTATTCATCGCACCGCTTGTCATGATGTTATCCGGCTACTCAGTTGCTTTCACTCCTCAACTCCTGGCAATGATTGTTCAACAGCTGATCAGCGTGACATTTTTCTTTGCCCTATTCATGTTTTTTTCAGTTGTGTTCAACGATCAGATCAAACCCGTTTTAGCCGGGATTCTGGTTTGCTTTGGATTGCCCTTCTTTTCAATGTTTGAGGGCACAAAATGGCTAAATCCTTATCCGTACGTATTGGGGCAATCCGTTTTGACGAAAGGCCATTTTGATGGCATCTATTCTTTGGTTTTGT
>DAOTHY010000040.1:4450-20466 GCA_035447925.1 Thermotogota bacterium | reverse complement strand
TCCTCGCAGTAGGCGTCGTATTCGTTGAAGGTCACTTCATATTTGCCGATGTAATAGTCATACGTCAGTTTTACCGTGTGCACGGGTCTGCATGCATCCCAAAGATCTCCGTGTTCGTCTCCCATTTGAAAGGTCCCGGCCTTTACAAGGACCATTACCGAGGTAACGGTGAACATTTCCTTGGTCTTTTCTATTGCTTTCTTTAATCTTGTTGTATCAGGGGATTTGTGTTCAGCATCTGTTATCGTTTTAATCAGCCATTCGATTTCTTGATACGTCAGGTTTCTGTTCTTTTGCCCGTTGATTGGCGGGATCAGGTATTCTTCCATTTTATTGTTTGTCCTTTCTATTCTTTTTTAAATGCGGCATTTCTATTCAAATCTTTAATCGTTTCTTCCACTACAGCTTTCAGTAGTCTATGAAATATGGGTTTTTTCACTCAATGACGGCGTAAATCAAAAGGGGAGGGTGACTTTGAGATTCCAAACTACTTGTTTTCATCTATTGTGTTTTTAGTATATCAGAAAGTCTTTCAAAATAAGGAAAATTGTCACATTCTTCGTGAGATTGCGCTTTTTATTTTTCAGGTTTTTCCTTCCTGTTTATTTTGAAAAAGCAGCCGTTAAAAATAAACGGCTGCTTGATTGTTTACAGCATCTTTCTGTCTCTTAGTTTATCCGTGATGATGTCATAGTGCATCATTCGGTTTTTTGTCTTGTTGATATGATCGATCAGCTCTTTCACTTCTTCTTTGCCTTTTAACTTCTTTTTGGGAATCTCGCTGATGATATCATCGAATATCTCATCGATTTGTTCAACCACGATTTTTTTGAACACGTTTTTCTCATAGTTTTTGATTAAGAGGCCTTCAAAATCGTCTCGCTCTGCGTATATTCTCTTACACAGTTTTTCCAAATCTTCAAAGCTGAAGTGTCCTTCATCCATCTTTTCAAGGGATTCAACTCCCTGGATACCCATTTGAGCAATCAACTGCTTCGCCAGTTCGTATTCCATAAACTTCTCGATTTCACGATTGTAGACATCGATGAGTATCATGTTGGTTGAAAAGCGATCATATACGATACTGTGATTGGAAAGATACTCCAAAAAGACGATAACATTCGGATCAATCTGCCTAAACGTCTGATTGGTGTAGACATCCTTTTGAAAATCATTCATCCAGGGCAGGAATCGTTTGTAATTGCTTAATGGTTTTGATCGTGTTCCCGGAATGACCTGATTACCGGATACGCTCACCTGTACGTTACTTCCGTCGATTTTTTCATACATGGATCCTTCCAATGATTCTCCGCTTCGAATGTATTCGATAGAAGGATACTTAAAGTAGTTCTGTTTCATCTCACTCACCTTTCTTTAAAAAGAATGCTGTACACCCTTTTTTTTACTCATACAAAGCAATGATTCCGCACCAATTTGTGAAACTATTTGATATAAAAAAAGCAGGTATGATCACTTCATCAAGATATCGCTCAGAGGATTTCGCCATCTCTTTGGGAAATTCTTTAAATAACACTTCCGGGTTGAATCGTTCCTGGCTGGAAATTAATTTTAATAAATTGTAAGTGAACAGTCCATGTTCCAGTTCAGTTATTTCCGGGCTTTTCATCCAGGCTTGTGCGGATGCAAGAACGCTGATATCTTTTTGTTCTACTGATTTGTTTGCTGTATTTTTAATGAACATAGAAGCAAAGTAATCGGTGATGGCACCGGAATAGCAGCTGTCGGTTATGATGAGTGTATTTTGATTCGGTAAAAGTTTTAATTGTTTGTATAACGCATCAAGACTCAATCCGTTGTCATTATTGCCTGGATATTTTAAATAAAAGCGTTCAATACCCTCTTCTTGTTTGTAAAACCCATGTCCTGCAAAAAACAGAATCAAAATGTCTTCTCTATGCATTTCATTTTTCAATTGCTCAAATGCAGCGAGTAGTGTTTCCTGATTCAACTCATCCCCATAAAGTTCGTGAAGATTTATGTTCTCAACATCGAACCATTCGGGATTTTGGAATAGGGTTGTTATGGCCTTTGCGTCGTCAATGGCGAATGACAAGTTTTCAAATTGTTCGTTTTCATAGGTTTCCACCGCACAGGATAAGATGTATAAATCCTTTCTTTTACTCCCCTTTTCAACAACGGTTTTTTCAATTGTAGAATGGTAGAATGAGTCAGGAATATGTTCCATGGGGTCTTTCTGCTGAAATGTATTTTGTGGTATCAATATGGCGGTAGCGTTCTTATCCCGGTTTTTTTGCCACCCGAACCAATCGATCGTTTCTGGGGAGGAGATATAATCGTTGTCCGGTGTCCAAAATAGCCATTCTTTCTCTTTTGTGATGTATAACGAAGCATGTTTGACTCCGGTCTTACTTTCGTACCATTCGAAGGTTCCATTTGAGAGGATGGCGATGATCCACTCACCGTTTTTTACTGTGTTTAAGGCACACACCGTTGAATTAACGGGAACAGTCCAGATTAGATCCCCGTTTTGATCAAAATGGTAAAGATACCAGTCTGTTCCAATTGTAAAGTGACCGGTTAAGGGGTCAATGGATAGGGTTCGGGATAATTCACCTTCTTTGATCCCAAGTCTCTTTCCGTTTAAAATAGTTTCCGCAGCATTTCTCCAATTCTTTATCGCCATTTGCTCTGAATAGGTGACAGGTTGAATCATCGTTGTTCCTTCGGGAATTTGATCTGTCAATCCCGGTAATCTCATATCGTAAAAGACCGGTTTGTCATCAATACCAAAGGGTATCTTGATGATGGAACCATCAGCGGAACAGTAAAAATCCAAATAGGCATCGGTGAAATCAAGAGATTGGGATTTATGATAGACGACCTCTTTGGAAGCAGCATCGTAAAAACCAATGGTTTGAAATTCCGTACAGAAATAAACTTTGTCTTCCAAGGTTGCCAGATCCAATGGAGAAGATTCAAGAAAAATCCGATTGGATTGAGTCAACTGATTGTTTTTCCAGATAATCAGGGCAGGCCTCCGGGAATAAACGCCACCATACAATGTTTGACCGTCCGGTGACCAACAAAGCGTGTGAATCCAAGCCTCGGTATTTTCTTCTTCAAATACAACCGGTTGTTTTAACAGGCTTAATGTCTTCGCTTCCAGGATTTCTACATATTCGCCATTGAGAAAACCCACCCCGATTTTCTTCCCATCCGGTGAAAAGACAGCTGTATAGGGCTTGACGTTAATCGTGTTGTATGATTTTTCAGCCTTAAGAGTGATTTTCCCATCTTTAAAGTCAAAGAGACGGAGAACTGAATCTGTTCCAACACTGATAATCGTTTGGCCATCCGGAGAAAAGGCCGCATGAGATGCACCTTTATAATGACCATAAAAAGCGTTTATCCTGGAATAATCTCTTGTATCAAAAATGGCAAATTCACAATGATTTCTGATGGCAGCCAATAGATACTTCCCGTCCGGTGAATAATTCAAATGTGTGGGGATGTTTTCCAATCCTCGGATCACTTTTTTGATCGTCAGATTTTGAACATCAAGGATGTAGATGACATCGCTTTTCTCCCAATTACCCCCATAAGCACCACAGGCGATTTCGCTGCCGTCCGGGGAGATAGCCACGCTGTACAACTTACCTGAATTTCCCGGCTCCACCGGAAAACGGATTGTATGTGACAAAGAAAGCGTTTGAGTATCCCATATTTTAAGCGTCTTGTCATAAGAAACAGAAACCAGAATTTCTTTCGCCTTATTGACGGCGATGTCTCGTATTTCTGATGTATGCAAGTCTGTATTGAGTGTGATAAAAGGTTTTTGTGGGGGAGCAGGATCCAATGGAAAGTTCATCTGTTTTAACTTATCATTTCTTAACAAAACAACTGAGATGGAATCTTCTAACGTAGCCTGATTTCGAATGCGTAGAACATCGGCAACAGTTAACCCATCAAATATTTGATGATTATCGATATCCTCCAATGAAAACACACTGACTCCTTTTAACAGTTTCATGGAGAGGAGAACATCATCTTTTCTCAACTGATAGGCGGGAGATCTGGGGATGCTTTCTTTTATAGTTAAACAAGAGATTTCTTTGTTATTCAGAAAAATTGTTGTTTCATCAACAGTGATCCCAAGCTGAATTGAAAAACTTAGGAGTGAAAAAACCAGAAGTAAAAAGAGGGTACAATGAAGCTCACGCATGGACAATGGCTATTGAAGCGTAAATTCGATAAACCGGTTATTTCGGTAGATTAACACTTGCAAAATTATACCGCCTTCATCCTCGTTGAACATAGAAAGAAACTCCTGAAATTCGCTTACAGACGAGAAACTCATGCATTCACTATCGTCAAGGCGATTAATATACTTGCTATAAACTTTAAAACCAGCTGAAAAGGCCTGACCGGTATCAGAAGTTGTTTTACCGGTACTATCATCGTAAGACCAACCCAAAACCTGACTTCCCGTCATCCCTAAGAGAATATCACCAGGTTTCAAAAACCGTTCTGCAATGGTATTCTCATAAACACTTGTTATTCTGATCCCCTTCTCAAAATCTCTCATACCTGTTGTGATAAACTGCCCTTTTATTCCCAGGGACATGGAAAAGGACATAACACCCACAAGAAAAAAACTGGCCATCAACAACCATTTCTTCAAAACTGAACACCTCCGTCTTCTATTTGCGTTAATTGGATGATCTGTTCCGCTTCCAATTCGGCTCGAATTAATTTGATTTCCCGAACGAAATAGCCCTCATGTTTTATCGTGATAAAAACAGGTACATCTTCTTTTAGGAATAGTTCATACGGTGTTTGGCCTAAAAATTCATTGCCGATATATAAATCAGACCCGGGGGGATCTGTTTTGATCACCGTGGATTTTATCTCCTGTACCCCGTCACGATAGACAATGCCAGAAGTTTGTCGGTTTTGAGCCACCCATTCGGACTCAAACAAAGAGATCTTTTTATCCTTTTCTTCCAACGCAATAGCCTCAACCCCTTTCAAAAAGGTGAGGATTCCCTGCTTTAAGATCATGTAATTTTCATAACGCTTGTCTTCCTGGATGACAGACAGAATGTAGTTTTCCACTGATGTGTTAAAAATAGGCGTCACGATATGAAATGATAATCCGGTCTGGCTAATTACTTCACTTTCGAGAATTACGCTTCTTTTACCGATAAGGCTCATAGCAATCTTCCTGAATTTGACCGCACTCAAGCTTATATTTTTAATTGACCTGGATGTTTCATCTGAAAGTTTGAGGTTTATGTCGAGATCCTTAAGTCCGAAAAGATAAAATTCCTGTTGAGTAGAGTGATCTACATATACGGGAATCGTCAGCCAACCTCTTGGGTCTTTGACGTTAACCTGGTAGATTCCAGGAGAGAGAAAAAGGGCAGTTGCCTGATCAGACTGCTCATAAACAATCGAATCCATACACAACAAACCATCATAATGGAAAGTGATCCCTTTCATATCAGATGTGGTTGTTGCTATATTTGAATTGGAAAATAACCTTGTTATAATGAACAGTAAAGACATGAAGACAACAACTGTTTTCATCCGCATTGAACACCTATAATTAAAAAGATACGCCATTATAACACATGATCGGCAGGTCTAAAGAAAGCTTGCTGAAAAATCAATAGAGAGGAGTATATACCGTATCAAATTAAAAGGGGTGACATCATGAATTTTCTCAATTCTTTTTTTACAGGTATAGACAACATGATTGTTTCAATCATAAGGGTGATGGAAGGGGGCGGCAGTCCAGCCACACTGATCACCATTTTCTTGATCCTGGGCGGGGTCATTATCGGTACATTTGGATACAAAATCTTCAAAATGATTATCGCCATCAACAGTGCCGTTATTTTTGGACTGGTTGCCTGGACAGTCCTTTCCATGAACGGATTCAACACCGAACTCATCAACGCTTTGACAGCCCTTGCCGCCATAGGCGGCGCATTTGCGGGATTCTTTCTTTATCAGATCGGATTGTTTCTCCAGGGCTTTTTCACCACATTTCTGCTATCCATTTTTGCAGTGACCGCTATGGAAATTCCCATGAATTTTACAATTGTCTTGATTGTACTTGCCGTGTCCATAACGGGCGGTATTCTCACAATTGTATTGAAAAAATGGTTTATCATCCTTGCCAGTTCCTTCAACGGTGCTTTTTTCACAGTTGCCGGCATACAGTTCGCCATCATTCTTTCTGCGGAAGGCAACAGAACTCTTATCAGAAGGCTCACATCAGACCTTTCCTGGCTGGTTTCAGAAGATTTTTTACTGATCCTTACCATACCATTTGCCATTGGATTCTGTGTGGTCCAATACCTATTGGAAAAGAAAAATCCTGTTTTTAAAGTAACAGAGCAAAAAAAAGAATTCACCATTTATGAAAACACACTTTCCGAAAAGGCTGAAGGATAATAACCATACTTGAACCAAAAAAACGCCCCCATTTATTGGGGGCGTATTGATTGCTATGGAGTTTTCTAATGAATTTCACTGTTCATAAAGGGTCTGATGTGGATTTGATTTAATAATCATAGAAAATTGTGAATGTTTTATCATATTTGATTCCAGATTTGCTGTCTTTCTGATGGAAATTGTCAGAAAAGAGGATTTCTCCGTCTTTTTTAATTGTAAAGGAAAACGAGGTATAACAACAACATGCGGCATTCCAAAGTTGAAACTGTATTCTGTTTTCACCTTTTTTCAGATAGGGTGTGATGTCTATTTCACCGGATTCTCCTGGTTGATGTGCCACATAATACCATTCGGGTTTATATCCGTAATGACCCCATTTTGAAACGAATGTGATACTGTTATTCACAAATAAAGTTACTTTGTCATCAATATTACTCATATTGACAATATACCTTGGTTGTTTTTTAGGCTCTACTTCCACTTTTTCAGCAAAAAAGTCTCTATAACCATCCCGGTTTTTCTTTTTATATAAACCATTATCAATGATTAGTTTGCCATTTGTTCTCTTTAAAACACCTTTCCAATACTGTATTCCATATCGCCCATCTCGAGTAAATGATATGTTTTTGCCACTAATCTCCACGTCTAATATCTTATCTCCGTATGTCCCTTCATACTCATCGTCCAAGATACCACTAATCCTTCCGTTTTCGTCAGTGAGTGTAAAATGTCCATGATATCTTCCCTGTTCCCAATACCATTTGCCAATTACATTCCATTCATCTTCTTCAATTTTTTTCATAAACTGCTTTTACCTGATCATCCCCAAGAAAAAGTAAAGTAATTTTCGGTTTTTCTAACCTATCTTTTTTATATTCCCAATGCCGAAAGGTGTACCCCCCAACATGTTTTGCCGTAATATCCCTGGTTTCGCCCTCTTTTCCTTCCAATATCGTTTCACCATATACGGATTGAGGCTCACTTGTAATAGTGAATTGATAAGTCCGCTCCTCTTCTGTAACGCTTTCGTTCCCATAGTTAAAGATACTGTAATCTTCCCCCTTCAGCTTATAAAAGGGACAGGCGTTCATATCTACTTCTCGATTGATGGTAGCGTACCACTTAGCATTGTCTATATCTTTCCAGTTTTGCTCAAACAAGACGACTTGATCTCCTTTGACTTCTTTTACAATTGCCCAATGATTAGGAAACCTGGCAACAGCTCCAGGGATTGGTGAACATTCTTCAACAGTTTCATCTATAAAAAACTTTTTACCGAAATATTTCTTATAAAATTTGTCGACTAATTCCTTACAAGAGTAATTATAGCCTTCATAATCCACTGGGCCATAATTATACTCAGCCTCTATACCCATGAATGTATCAACAACTTGTACTCCTTCTTTCAAAATGTAAGTCTCCTCTGCTATGATCATTGTCAGCAGACAAAAAAATATCATTATTAAAAACATTTTTATTCTTGTCATCTTTCCTCCTTAATTAGTGCCTGTTGAATAACTCAGAACACCTGCTAATAAAGCTTTTTAGAATTATTTGTCTGTTTTAACTGAAAGATTTTTAAGAAAAAGGATTAAAAACCAAGCAGTTAGCCTTGAAATAAAGTCCTTGAAGTTTTATCTTTGTACTTATAAGGCGTGTTTTTCAACGCCAACCCCAAAGGGGCGATTTTAAGTTTTTCAGTAAGCCTATTTAACCAACCGTCTCCGGTTCGAAGAACAGGAAGTATTTGCCCTGTTCCAGATCTTTGAAGATAAACGTGTGTGTTTGCGTTTGTTCGTCATAGGTTCCGGCTTGGCTGATGAGTTGCTGATGCGCATCTTTGCTGCCGATGTTGAGTAGGATGAGATTTTGTTTTTTGTCCGTTGCCTTGATGGTGATGGTCAGTTGTTTGTTTGCCTCGTCCAAATCCACTTTAATGGCGTCTTTGATCTTTCCGGAGGTCATGACGCTGGTCATGTTTTTTACGGGCTTTGCCCCTTCTTCTCCCCTGGCCCCCTCTGTGCTTAGGGCGTATTGAAAGGGGGAGGCTGCCGGGTCGAAGGCGATCTGGCTCAGGAGTCTTTTGCCTTTTTGTTTGGCTTTCATGTAGATTTCAAGGGTGTTTTGATTGATTTTTGAGACATTTGTGATGAGTTTGTCGATGAGGGTTTGGGTTTCTTTGTTGGTGTTTTTTTCCTTTTGGGTTTGCAGGATTCTCAGGATATTGGCCTGTTCCACCGTTTTTTTGAACTTGTTGAAGTCCCACTTGGCAACATATTCTTGGATTTCATAGGCCTTTGCCATTTTTTCGCCGCATTTCTCGCAGTCGGCCAGATGTTCTTCTATCTCGGTGATGTCCTGCGGGTTCAGTTGTTCCGGTTCTTCTTTGTTGAGAAATTTCAGGTATTGTTCGATTTGTCCGTCGCTAATATGTTGAGCGGTCATTTTTATCATCTCCAGTTAACGTTCAGGTTTTTGCGTATGCGTTTTCTGACCCGGGCGCACCAGTCGCTGATGTTTTTGTTGGGATTTGCCCCAAAGAACTGATGCAGGTCTATTGCTTGCGTGATTTCTTCCATGAAGTCCTTTAAACTGTCTTTTGTTTTGACGTCATTGTCCGGGATCAGCATGGTCAACCTGTTGTTCATGGCTTTTTGAAGAGGGACAAACGCCTGTTCAATCTTTTCGCTATCCAGAATAGAGTCTGAGAGCAAGTCATTTTTGACACATTCGGCAATCTCTTCCAAGGGATCATCTGAGTGATCACAGACGATTTGCCTGGGGGCCTTTTGCATGGACCGCAGGTTGAATACCAGCAGTTGCCAGGGGTAACCGTTTCGGGTATGAAACGCTTCCTGTAGAATCCATTCCCCACGGAGTTCATCCCGAAAGATGATTTCCGGGGAGCGAAAGGCTTCATGGGACAGGTTGTGGACTTTGGTGTCCAGACTCGCCCCGTCCTCGTCAGAATCCGAGATTTCCGCAAGATGGTCCGTGTGCCCTAAGGTCTGATTTTCAGATGTTTTAATCAGCCGGATGACGATGGTGCGCATCCAGGTGTAAAATTGCCCTTTTTGAGGATCGTATTTGTCCAGGCCTTTCCATATTTTTATCCACGCCTTTTGGGCGGTTTCTTCAATTTCACTGTAGTTTTTGTTGTTATCCACATGATAATCATGCTCTTTGATGAGTTTCACGGTAGCCCCCATGAACCGTTCTTTAACGATTTCAAAGGCTTTGATGTTCTTTTTCTGACTCATTGCTATCAGCACTTGCAACGCCAGTTGGTCTTCCAGTTCCAGTTTTTCTTCAATATTGCTCAGTTTTCGTGTTGCTTCTGCTTCGTTTACGCTTTGGGTGGCTTGTCCGATCAGTTCCTTGACATCTTTTCTGGTCTGTACATCCTTTTGAAAAAGGATGTTGCCGTATTTCACACGGATATAGGCGAACACCACCCGTTTTAAGGTGTCTCTAACGGTTTGATTCATGGGATCTCCTTTCGGTTCAGCGGGCCGGCTTAGTATAAGGTGTACTCGATGAATCGGCCGTTTCTCAGGACGATGAGTCCAAATGCTTCTCCTTCGGAGATATACGATAATCTCTCAATTAACCGGTCGATGTCCACTACACCATATCGGTTAACTACGTTAAGGAGCTGTGAGATTCCAATGTAATTACTGTCTATGTGATTTAATTCTCCTTTGTTTCCAGAGGGTTCAGGAACTGATTTGATATGCAGCGTATTGCCAAGCGAGGAGGCGTGAAATTCTGCTTGCTGTGAATGACAAACCGATATGATCATATCTCCCGGCCTGATAAAATTCGATGCCAGTGAATCATCGTTGACCTGTACTACCATTGCCGCACGGATTTTCATGTTTCCCAGGTTTACCGTCTCGTTTTTCACGTACACGCCCAATGTGACGGCGGATAGGATTGTCGTCAGACACACAACTGTCATCATTGTAAGCACAAATTTCTTCATCTTGTACCACCCTTTCGGTTTATGATTTTTATATGATAAAAACTTTATGGATAGGAGCATAGAAAACATGATTGTGTGGTTGTTTCTTTAAGGTTATTTTATCATATTTTGTCGGCTTTTCATTGATGGTACAAGATGAAGTGATTAATTAGAGGAGGACAGGAATCTGTCCTCCTCTGTTTTAACAGTTTTTTTATGGTCCCACCGAACAAACGATAGGTTGTGATCCACCGTAACCGAGGTTTCTGAGTTGGATCACCAGCATGAAGCGATAGCCGTTTCGGTTGACCCAAAGTGTTACCAGTCCGCTGTAAGGGGCTCCGAAGATGAGCGATTGCAGGTGTCCCGATCCGGATACCCATGTTCCCTGGGGGTTGTTGACGTGGATGGTGATGTTGCCGAAGGTGCAGTAGTTGTTGTACATCATGACATGACCGCCGCCTCTGTAATAGCCCACATGAGTGATGACATCGCCCGGGCACAGTTGCCCGTAGGCCGGATAGCCGTAGAAAACATCCACAATTCTGGCTCCCCCGCCATAGTTGTCCACTGCGGATATCCCCAGTCTCAATCCGTTTGCCATGGTCATGGCACTTAAAAGTACCGCTGCCACCGTTAATAAAAATAGCGTCTTTTTCATTTTAATTCCTCCCTTTGTTTTTTGACTGTCAGCTTATATACCTGACCTTTTTCCTTTTTCCGCAAGGGGGAATTTTTTGTGTGGCTGTTTGTTCCAATCCTTCTTCAATGAAGCTTTCAAAGGAATTGTGATGTTTATGTTTGAGTTCGATCACGATTCTTTGGAGGTCTTGAAGGTTGTTTTGTATCGAAAGGGCGGCCTTTTGGAATGAGGCCGTCCCCGTTACCGGTTCTTTGTAAAAATGCCTGCAGTAACAACTGCGGTTCCGCATCTTCGTATTAAAAACTTCTCCATTCGCTTCATTTTCTTTTTAAGCTATTCGTTTCTCCCAATGACAATCATGAATATGCCTTTCATTAGAAGAATTTATGCCATAACATGATGCAAAAATGGTAATTGGACAATTTCTCTAAAGTAATAATCCGGATTACCTTATTCGAATATTCCCTACACTTTCGCCGGTTTTTGTATATCCTATATCAGCGATTGAAACAGCTGTTCTCAGTTGGTAATAGTAACTATTTTTCATATAATCAAGAGGTGTTTTCTGATTAAAGACAACAATTACAGCGTTTTCATTCTTCTTACTCTCAAGGATTTTATCAACTTCCATATTCAACTCTATTCGATTTCTTAAAAGTTCAGGATTATCCACATAATAGGAATATACAGTCACATCATATTCTCCGGATCCACCCCAATCACTCCAAGTACCTTTTCCTTTTTCGAGTAGTTTAATATCAGAATGTCCGCACGATGAAAGTGCCATGGCCAATAGGAACATACATAAAGCGATCATTGAAATTTTTGTGATTTTCATAAAAATGTCCTCCTCTAGAAATAGACCCCTCAATACCAGAAGGGTCTTTGATAATGTTTTTGATGTTATTTTGAAACACTCAAACCGTCTGAAATATAACCGCTGTAAACTTGTTTTCCGTTGATGAGAATTCTGCCGCTGCCGGATGAACAATTGACCCTTGCATTTCCGTTGCTATCAACTCTCGCATCAGAGTGTGTCATCAATCCGCTTCCCCATGAAATATGCAGTTCATCTCCTGATTTTCCGTTTGATACATGAATAACCATCGTATTCCTCCCTTTTATTTTGAAAGTTCTTAAATTTTCTAATTAGGGGCTTGCTGAAAAACGTAAAATCACTCCCTTAGAGGTGTGTTTCTCAACGTCCGATGCAAGTTTTTTCCTTCTTTACTATGAAGTTTTGCTCTACAAAAACTTCAAGGACTGTTCCACAAGTCCATGCACCTTAATCAGTGAAATACTTCTGAAAAGAAATAATGGCAAGGGGTTTGAGTTATTCAGCAGGCCCATATTAAACAGAGGAGGACAGGAATCTGTCCACCGCGTTTTAGCAGTTTTTTATGGTCCCACCGAACAAACGATAGGTTGTGATCCACCGTAACCGGGGTTTCTAAGTTGGATCACCAGCATGAAGCGATAGCCGTTTCGGTTGACCCAAAGGGTAACCAGTCCACTGTAAGGGGCTCCGAAGATGAGCGATTGCAGGTGTCTCGATCCGGATACCCATGTTCCCTGGGGATTGTTGACGTGGATGGTGATGTTGCCGAAGGTGCAGTAGTTGTTGTACATCATGACATGACCGCCGCCTCTGTAATAGCCCACATGAGTGATGACATCGCCCGGGCACAGTTGCCCGTAGGCCGGATAGCCGTAGAAAACATCCACAATTCTGGCTCCCCCGCCATAGTTGTCCACTGCGGATATCCCCAGTCTCAATCCGTTTGCCATGGTCATGGCACTTAAAAGTACCGCTGCCACCGTTAATAAAAATAGCGTCTTTTTCATTTTAATTCCTCCCTTTGTTTTTTGACTGTCAGCTTATATACCTGACCTTTTTCTTTTTTCCGCAAGGGGGAATTTGTTATTTTTCTCCAATCACAAAATCATATCCGGTGAGGAGAATCTTCGGGTAAACGGGGGTGGTGTTCAGCTGTCCGGCAAGGTGTTCAGCCTGGTTTTTGATGTTGGCGGCGATTTCGTGAACGCTGATCAGGGGATCATCCAGGGAGTAGAAGCTGTTCAAGAGTGTGTAGGTGAACAGGCCGTGTTCCAGGGTTTCCCATTCCGTGCTGGCTTCTCTGGATTGGGAGGAGGTGAACACGTTGATACCGGTTTTTTCGTTCAGGGAGTACAGGTCTTCTTCAAAGACCCCTCTGATGACGGTGTCGGCCAGTACACCTGAATGACAGGCGTCGATGAGAAGGATCATGTTTTGGGCCCGAATCTTTTCAAGGTGTTTTTGAAGGGTTTCAAATGTGAGATAGTCTCCGTTGGCATGGATCATGGAAAAGCCGTAGCGGTTGGATTGGGCGTGGGATATACCGTGTCCGGAATAGTAAAAGACGAAGATGTCGTCTTTGCCAATGATGTCTTTGACGGAATCGATGTAGCCGGTTATCGCTTGTTCGTTAAAACCCTTATCTGTGATGATGGCAACGTGATGGTTTTTGTCGATGGATGCCCGAATGGTCCGGAATTGTTGAGCCGTTTGTTGGGCATCGTTGATACAATAATTCAACGGCTGATGATTCAGGTAATCGTTGACGCCGATTGCTAACAAATACAAATCTCTGTGGATTGTCTCGGCTTTTGGGCCGTTGAGGGTCAAAAAGTGGGGATTTGACTTGATTCCCTGTTCGGTTTGCAGTTGAACGGTCAGTTGGTTGGTTCCCCCCGCCAATTGGGTTTGTGCACTGATGGTGGTTCCTTTCACACTGTAGTTTACATCATTCTGCTTTTTGGCGTTGATGTAGATTAAAGGGTGACAGGTTTGGATTGAATCCGTTTCTAAGAGCAGTTTGATCCATTCCCCCTCCTGTTCGCTGATGGACACTTTGTTGATCCGTGGGGGCTTTTCAAAGTCATCGATCCGTTTCACCCGCTGATCTCTTTCGTATAGGATTTCCATATCGGTTTTATTCTCAAAAAGGGTGAGGATGGTCAGCAGGGTATCGTGAAAGGCTTCGGAATACCGGCTGAAGGGGTAGACATCAGATGCGTTGTCCTTATCCGTGTTGATTCGCCATTTCAACTGTTCATCCATGTTTTTGCTGCAGGCGTAGTAACCGTTTTGTGTCCAGAGTATCCATTCATCCGTCTGCCGATCCAGATACAGGTTCAGGAGGTTTTCCCCGTCACTTGCCCGATACCATCTCATGGTACCGTCACCGAACAGGGCCACGTATTGCTTGCCGGCGTTGACGGTGTTGACGTAATAGGTGATGGAAGGGGCGGGTTGTTGCCACTGAACCGATCCCAGGCTGTCATAACAGATCAGATGCCATTCGGTGCCGATGAGAAAACTGTCATCGGCAGGGTTGATGGCCAGGACTTTGGATTTTTCCAGCTCGTCTTTGGCCAGATAAAACCCGTCCAGCATCAGCTGGGTGGAATCCTTCCAATTGGCGATATTTAAAGCGGAAGTGATGGGGGGCAGGTATTCGAAATGTCCCGGAAAATAGGCTTCTTCCGTCAACCGGCGATTCAGGACATCGAAAACCATCCGTTTGTCTGTTGTGCTGTTGGTGTATTTGATCAGCGTTCCCGAGGGATCGATTTCAAGCTGTCGGGCAAAGTCCCTTGCATCAACGCAGCTGCTTTGGTTCCTGTAAACTGCTTTGCCATCTGCCACGACACCCCAGACCGGGTCGTAGGAGGCATAGACAATCCCGTCCCGATAAGCCCTGATGTGGTCGATCCATTCGGTGTTCAGCGGAATCTGTTCCCGTTTGCCCCGGCCGGCGTATTCCCAGGTGTAAAGGGATGTTTTTCTGTTCTCGTTTTGTCCGGCGGCAACGATTTGTTTGTCATCGGCTGTCCAGGCTACGGAAAACAGTTTGTCTTCGATGCCTTTTGTGTTCAGGCTGTAAAGGGGTTCAAGGGTATGTGATGAGAGGATTTCAATGGCGTTGGTGTTTTCATCTAAAAAGGTGAGGGCAATGCGTTGGCCATCGTTGGAAAAGACACTGTTGTAGATTGTCCGGCCGGCGTAGCGGCTTTCGTGCTTGATCAGGTTGAGTTTTTCATCTTGAATGGCATACAGATACAGACCGTTCGCTTTTGAGCCGGCAATAATTCGTTGCTCGTCTCTGCTGATGTCACACCAGTAGGAGGTGGCAGTCCAAAATTGCTGGGCATGGTCCAGCAGCTGTAAGGTTTCACCGTCGTACAACTGCACGCCGTTTCCCCAGGCCAATGAGACCACCAGGTATTTGCCGCTGTTTGAATACTGCATATGATGGGACACGTTGGGGATGCGCAGGGTGTGTTTGATCCGGCCGGTATCAAAATCAAAGATATAGATGACCCCGCCCTGTTCCCAGGAATTGAGCCAGGCACCGCAGGCGATGTCTTTTGTTTTTGGCGAGATGGACACGCTGATGAGCTCGCCTTCTTTTCCCGTTCCAAAGGGAGGATAAAAGGTCCGGATCAGTTCTCCCGTTTCCAGGTCAAAGGCCTTGAGGGTTTTGTCTTTGGACGCCGTGACAAGGATGTTTTCCCCTTCCAGGATGTCGATTTTCGTGATAAACGAACGGTGTTGGCCCCTATCCACAAAGACCGTCGGGGCTTCCGGGAGTGTTTCTTCCGAGGGGATATACACCTTTTTGACCTGACCGCCTCTGTTCACCCAGACCAGCACCACATCCCCCGGGTTGACTGTCTTTAGCACCGCATCCAGCTCCAGATTGGTTTCCAGCAGGTCTTGAGCGGGGATGGGGTCTGTGACCGTGAGGCTTTTTCCCATGTAGTTTTTCTCCCGGGTCTTTTCTTCATCACTTAAGCGGCGGACCGCCAGGATTTCATCGCCTCTTTTGATCAACCCGCCTGCCGGTCCGTCGCTGCGAACCATCTGCACCGTCAAGCCGTCCAGATAAACCCCCAGCTTGAAGGGACTGTTTGAAAACA
>DAOTHY010000040.1:0-4350 GCA_035447925.1 Thermotogota bacterium | reverse complement strand
GATGCGATAGAGTCTTCCACAACACTGGCCACTTTCACTGTGTCAAAGGTCAGGTTGTTCATGCGAATACGCTGATCGTAAACGCTCACACCCAAAGTGATCGCCAGGATGTTGGAGGCTATACATACAATCAGAAATACCAATAGAATCTTTTTCATTTGTCTCACCTCTCAGATGATAGTCGTTCTACTCAAATTCCCTACATTAAAATTCAAATTCGATCTCTTCGAGCGCCACCACCGGATTGATGGTCTTCGTTTGACTGTCGCCTGCGTAAACGGCTTTTACAATGTATGATTGCGTCTTTGACAGCCAAAGCGTTAGCGGGGCTGTTCCCACATAGGTGTCGTTCAGATAGAGATCGGTTGTGGGTTGATTTGAGGTAATGACGATTTTCCGGTGTTGGGCTTCAATTTCTTCTCCGGTTTTCCGGGTTGTTTCCGTTTCAACAAAGGCTCTGGTGACCAGCTGGGTGTGCCATTCCGTGTCCATGATGGAAACGCTGTTGTCATCGCCGATCATGAGTTCGTAGACCTGTTTTTCATTGAGAAAATCGAAGGAATTTGAAAATGCCACATCCTGCCGGTTGTTTGGGATGGCATAAAATTTCCGGAACAGTTCGTTCGAATGATCCTCATCCGGGATACTGGTTCTCAAGCTCATCAGATTGTCGTATTGGATGGCTTGATTCAGTTGGATTTGTGCTTTGTTTTCTTTGATTTGACTGCTGAACAGGACCTCTTGTGCATAAATGATTTGTTGGTTGAGGGGAATGAAACGCAGGGCAATGATTTCCAGTGTTTTACCCTCTAAAAAATCACCGGCCTTGTTCAAGTGAAATTCGAAATGGGCTGTTTGTTTTTCGGGCAGGTAAAACAGCTGAGTGTGCTCCTGTTCTCTAACCAACAGGCTGTAGTGTTTAAAGGGTGGATCCGTGTTGTACATGACCAGTTGGGGACAGGATATCTCATGCGGTCCCGGACTCAGGGCCAGCTTCGAGGCATCCTCCCGACTGATTCCATCCACATATACATCCCACAGTAGGTCCTCATGCAGGATGCCCACCGGATAGGTGACGGGGTAGGTGTTGATGTAGAGCCGGGTGGTTTTCATATAATATCGGTCGTCTTTGATGGTCTCGTATAAGCGTTCCAAGGTTTCTGCGCCCTGGAGTCGGGACAAGGCCTCTTTTTCAGTAAATAGAAGAAGTAAGCGGTGTTGGGAGGCTTTTCTCTCATCCGTAAAGGCTGACACATCCAGGCTCGTCCCGCTGTTGAGATGAAGAATCCGCCCGGTCTGATCCAGGACCGTTAAGAAAGGGGTATATCGGCTTACTGCGTTGAGAAAATCCGATTCCAGCAGATTATGGAGTTCGGCAAGCGGATCGTCTTCGTAGAGGATGACCGACTCTTTGAGAGATGTTGTGTTTGCGTTTCTTGAATCACCGGCGAGTTCGTTGATGATGCCCAAGCCGCAAACGCCCGTTATGGCGAAAACAATCAGCATCCCCAAGATAACCAGACTTTTTTTCATGTTCACCGTCCCCCCTTTTTTGATGGCCTGCTCTTTTTAGATTTTGCTGTCCAGGTAAACAAAGGCTCCCCAGATGTAGGGGTCTGCATAGCCTTTTTCGGCATTCAGCCGGTCGATTAACTCATCCCTCGCTTCTTTGAGGGCTTGCTCGGGTTCATTTGTCTGAAGGTATTTGCGATAGAAGATTTCCATAAACGTCACCGTCCGGCTGTCCGGGATCTTCCAGAGGGTCATGACCATGCTTTGAACACCTGCCAGAAAAGCAGCCCGTTGCAGGCCGATGATTCCGTTGCCGGGAACGTATTCACCCAGGCCCGTTTCACAAGCTGACAGAACCAGCAGCTGCGTGCCTTTCAGCTTCATGTTCATCATGTCGTAAGCACTGAGTGTGGCATCTTGAATCTCTTCCTGCTGCTGTGGATTCAGGCGTTCGGGCTGCTTCAAAACCGAATTGATGCCCGTAAACACCAGACCGCTTTTGTGCAGGGGGTTGATTTTCAACCCATCCCTTTTGAAAAAGCCGTGAGTGGCCATGTGGATGATTTGACTGCCGGCGAGAGCCTTCACCCTTTTATCCAGAGCGCTTTTACCGCATAAGTGGGAATCCACCTGCCAGTGGTTTTTCTTCAACAAGGCGGTAATCTTTTCCCCTTCCGTCTTTGTCCCGTGCAGTCTGTGATATCCGTTGCTTATCCCGCCGCTGCGTGTCTTTTTCGAATCTCCATCGTCATTTTCCGTTTGGGTATCATCAGGGGCCGTCCCGGGATAATCGTAATCGGGATCCGTGATGATGGTGGCAGTTTTTGAGCCGGATGATTCAAACCCGCCACTGATTTCCTTGACGGTGGGGATGTATTTGACCAATGTGACATCGGTTAAATAGTCGCCCTTTTCAGTGATCAGGGTTTCAAAGGGGCATTTTGACAAATTCCCGACGGTTGATAGGATTAACTTGGCGGGCATGTTCAGTTTGGCTGTTTTCAGAAATCGAAAGAACCGTTTGAACAATCTTCTTGCGGCCTTCTCGATTGCATCGGTATCCGTTGATTCACAAATCAGGCTTCTGTAGGCTTCAATTTGCGAGTCGATGTCACGAACCGGGCCGATTTGGAATAATCGGACATCTTCGGACGCCGACAGGGTGAACAGCAGGTATTGGTCCGTCAATCGGTTGTGATAGAAATCCATGATCAGCGTGTCTTCAGCCATTTTCCCGCAGACTTTTTCAACCTCTACCCTTTGGAGGAGATTAACCCCTTCTTGAAGATTCAGTTGGATGAGCAACTCTTTTTTTACTTTCTCCAGTGCCTCTCTCGTCTGTGTTTCCGTCTCACCGGCCTCGGATTCCTTGAGAGGTGCGGCTTTCAAATCTCTGTATTTATCCAGCAGCTTCATGAGCTCATCGTTATCCGTTTGCCCTTTTTCATCGCCCAACCGGGTGATGATCCGATGCTGCATCAGGGTCATCTCAAACACAGCTGATTTTCTCAAGGCCACTTGTTGATAGATTTCCTTTATCTTTTTCCGAGTAAGAGGAAAGTGATTCACCAGCAGCGCCAGGGCCAGACCGCTTTCACGCCGGATGTTCTCCAGCAGTTGCAGGGCCTCCTGCTCAGACAGGCTGAAGCCCATCTCCCCCATCAGATCATTTTGAATGATAAGGGCTTTGGTCAAATTGGAAAAAGCCGCCTGATACCGCCCTGCCCGTTCGAGAGTCTGAGCCCTTCCGGATAAGCATTTTGTGTATTGGAGGGTGTGGGTTAAATGCTGTTTGCGTAAAATACCCAGGGCTTCGTCATATACCTCAACGATTTTCTTGAAATCTGCACCTTCAATCTCGCTTAACGCCCTTGCGTATGCGTCCAAAAAGGCAACGTGTTCGGCGGTGTTTTGTCTGCCGGATTGACGTTGGCGGGCACAGACTTGTTCCAGAAGTTTGACGGCCTCTTGATTTTCCCCCGAATCCATCAGAACCTCAGCGTAGTTTTTCAGTGTTTTGTCGTAATTGGGATGGGACTCAAGCCCCTTTTTCTCCAGGGATGTCAGCAGCTTGAGAAAAAGCTCACCGGCTTCAGCCGGTTTATTCAGTTCTGTGGCCAAAAAGGCCCGGTTATTCAGACTTTCAAAATATTGGAAACTGTCTTCCCCGTTTTTGTTCAACCGTCTTTCCCTGGATTGGTCCAGATACTCTTTGGCATTATCGTAGATTCCCAGCGAAAGATAAAAAACACCGACGTTGTTCAACAGATTGTTGTATTCATCGGTGTCGGTCATTTCTTTATCGGCCAGCAACTTCACGGCATCGTGATAAAGCCGTTCAGCCTCTTGATACTTTCCCAGAATCCTCTTGACCATCGCCACGTTGTTCAGGGTGTGGATATACTCGTTAAGGGGCGCTTTGCTGACAGCTTCACGACAGGCCAGGGATTGCTCAAACAGCTTCTCGGCCTGCACATAATGACCAAAAGACTTGTGCAAAACCCCCAGATTATTCAGCACTTCCGCCTTTTCTCCAGCATCGGCAACCGACAAATCGATAGCCTCAAACACCTTCAAAGCCCGGCTGTATTCACCCTGATGCCAAAAGACTTCTCCCGTTTCAATACGCTCTCTGATACGCCTGTTATCCATACTTTCACCATGATGTTCAGAATTTTTAATCCCATTGAGCTTCCTTGCAAATAGCTGCTGATGCCATTGTAAAAGTATAGCATAAATAAAAGATAAACGAAAAGATAAAAACATCCGTTTTTCGAGTGTTTTTCGTCAATGGGGACGGTTCTGTTTGCAAAAGAAGCAGAGACTGTTTTTTCATTG
>DAOTHY010000039.1:1439-20724 GCA_035447925.1 Thermotogota bacterium | reverse complement strand
ACCCGTTTATCAGGGTGAAAAGCTTGTAGGATATTTGGGAGGATCGAAATTCACCGATGCGCTGATGGCTTATCTTGAAGCGATGGCTCAAAATGGTGTAGATCGATCGTTCTATGTGATTACACCTGAAGGCGAAGAAATTATCAAATATAACATCAACGATAAAGTGGCGGATAATCTCAACACACTCATGCTGGAAACCGGATTTGGCCTTTACCCCATGTCCGACTCTTCTCCATTGGAATACCAATACATGTTTGGTCCCTCCCCAGAAACCGGATGGATTTATGCGGTGGGAAGAAAAAAATAATGCCATTATGCCAATAAATCCCCCCCCCTTGACAGATGGCACTTTCTGTGTTATAATATTTGAGTAGACAAAAAAACAAGGAATCCTGAGGATTCCTTGTTTTTTTGTTTAAATTTTTACAATATAACTGTTACTTTCAAATCAACTCAGTCGGCAATAGTCTTGGTTTGCCTCCAGAAGATCATCCAAGAGGGCGTTAACATCTTCCAATCGGGGGCCTAACGGATGAATCAATAGAGCATCTCGAGCTTTCTTTTTCGATCCTTTCAAATGCGCTTCAATGGTCAGTCTTTCAAATGTTTTAACCGTATCAATTAATCCCTTTGCGATCGGATGCGCCTTTTGTATACAAACTGGCCGGATCATGCCTTGCGAGACACGCGCATTGATTTCAAGTACATAACTTCTATCCAGATTTTCGACTGCCCCGTTGTTACGGATGTTGACGATATGCTCTTTCGTACCCTTGGTGCACAGGTCTCGGATGAGTTCAATAGCAGCTGTGGAGTACATGGATCCACCCCGCTGCTCCAATTCTAACGGCTTTTCATACAGGGTGACATCGGAATATTTCTCCAGAAGGTCCCTTTCAATTTGTTGTACCTGCTCTCCACGGGTACCTTTAGTGGCCTTGGCTTCTTTTTCCTCAGCGAGCATGGTCTGTGTGGTGTAGTAATAGCGCAAATAAGGGTTTAGAATCATGGCTGATTCAAAGGCAAATCGTTCAAACAGTTCCGAATCCGGTACATTTTCTGGTTTATAGGTTTTATTAAAGGCGTCCTGAGTTCGATCGATGCCCTTGACATAAACCCTGTCAATCCAGCTCATGTGATTGAGACCGTAATAATGGAGAAAGATGTCGCTTCTTTTACAGTTAAAGTTTTCAGCTAGGGTTTGGAGGGTATTGATGGGAATGTTGCACAAACCGGCAAAGTTCTCAAAACCCAAAGTATTGATCACAAATTCAGAGATCAGTCCCGAAGGATTAGTAAAGTTGATAATGAACGCATCTTTATTCGCCCATTTCCTTACGAATTCCACATACTGTTCCACGATCGGAAGGGCCCTCAGGGCACACGAGAAGCCCCCCACACCGGTTGTTTCCTGGCCTATCAGGTTGTACTTTAATGGAATGGTTTCATCCATGATGCGGCCTGCCAGTAATCCAGGGCGATATTGCTGAAGGATAAAATGAGCATCCTGCAAACCATCTTTGATATCGGTTCCCCAGCGTAAAAGAAATTTAGCTCCGGCGTGTTCCACCATTCTCTGGGCAAGCTCCGCCACAATCTTGAATTTGTTTGTCCTGTCTATATCAAGCAGGTAGACTTCACCACAATCAATCGCATCAGCATTTTTGATCAATCCATCCATCAACTCCGGTGTGTAAGTGCTTCCCCCTCCAATGACTGTTATCTTCTTCAATCCTATCCCTCCTTATATCATTGAGCTTCATTATAGTTCACATAGGTTTTGATCAGTTGTTTATACACAGAATCAGTAACAGGTTGGCCTGCCTTTTCCATTGCAAAGAGTACAGCGCCGATTACGGGATCATGTTTGGGTAGAACCAACTCGTAATCACTTCCCAGCGACTGTTTAATCATATGAAGCAACAGGGGGTCGGCATTTTTAAAAACAGATCCTTCAAGTACAAGATTGATGGGGAATTCAAACTGCATATCCATTCTAAAAGCGTTCACAATCGTTTGGACTTCTTTTGTAATCTCACATAAAATACTCATTGCGACCATATCCTGCAGATGAGCGGCCTGGTATAGGGTGTTGATCAGCGAGATGTTGACATTTGGACCCCTGTAGGGCTGGTCGGGATACTCCATTTTCATCATTTCCTCAATGGAAACCGAATAGTGTTTTTTTAGCAAATCGTGCATAATGGTTTTGGGCGCTCGACCATCTTCACCACGAATGATAGCCGAAGCCACCATTCCGGCAACATAATAACCACCAAGCCTTTCGCCAAAAAAACTGCTGAAGCCTCCCTTTCGTATGATTTGTTTATTATTGTATCCGTAACTGATGCTTCCCGTTCCGCATGTAACCAGGATTCCCGTCCCTGACTCTGTTCCAGACCTTAATGCAATCAGCCCATCGTTATCAAATGAATAAGGGTTTAATTGGAGGCGATTCAGAATGGATTCGATCATGGTATAATCGTAATCCAAATCCGCCCCAGCTACACCGAAAAAGGCATAATCCAGTTCTTTTCTTTGTATCGAAATAGCTTTTACAGCCTTTCTCAAAAGCTCCTCGATCACTTCAAAGGATTTTTCCTTACCGCATCCCTGATAGTTTGATCCGATTCCTTTTTGCACAGTTAAAACGGTACCGTTGTTGTCGGCAATGATCAGAGCTGTTTTTGTTCCACCGATATCCGCACCAAGATAATTCATAAAACCCCCTTGTTAAATTGATAGGTATCTTTATTTTATAACACAGCAGATTATAACTTGTTTCATCTATTTCGATCAATAAATGATTGTTTTTGTGAATTTTGAAAAAGGTTACAACTGGGCACACGAATTAATTTGTTACAACAACAATCATGATAGATTGAAACTCGTTTCTTGTAAAAGGCTGTGAAAACAGATTAACAATGATTATTGTTGAATAGTCTTCAAAAACGACCTTGTTTTTTTATTATTGCTTGTTTTCAATTCAAGGGTTGTTATATCCCCGTAAAAGCTTTTAAAAGCTCATATAAGGCTGATCTATAAGGATTGATTTCTGGAATGTGATTTAAATACTAATCAAATGCGTTAAAAAAATGAGTATATTGAACCTATGGTATGCTATTTGTTGATAATCTAAAATAATTCCGGATTATCAGAAATGACCAAATTTTTAATGAAACATGTTTCACAATAGAATGAAAATGTAAGGCACATTTTCCAACTTTACTGATTTATAGTAGATACAGTCTCTGCCAACAAATTATAAAAAGAGGTGTTTTTATGAAAAACCATTGGAAAGTTCTACTCGGAGTGCTATTAGTGTTGTTGGTTTCAACCATGGCTTTCAGTTACGAGAGAAATGAAACACTGGTTTACGGTGGAGGTCTTTGGGGAGCCCCCACAAACTGGAACCCGTTAACACCGTGGGCTGAAGTAACAGGAACCGGCGGATTGGTTTATGAGTACCTGTTCCATTACTACCCATTGGCAGATGAATACCAGCCTTGGCTTGCAGTTAAAGGCGAATGGGTTTCATCCAAAGTTTATGAAGTAGAATTGAGGAAGGGAATCAAATGGACAGATGGAGAAGCTTTTACAGCTGATGACGTGGTGTTTACTTTTGAAGTAGCTAAAGATAATGCCCTGCATTATTCCAATGTTTGGAATTGGATTGACAGTGTAGAAGCTGTTTCACCAACAAAAGTCAGATTTACATTTGGTGATGAGCCTCATTATCAGGAATGGAGCGTTATCCTTTACGATTTGAGAATCATTCCGGAACATATTTGGGGTGCAAAACCGGCTGATGAATATTTAACAACAGCTAACGCAAATCCAGTTGGTACTGGACCTTATATGGCGGATAGCATTGGACAGGACAGAATGGTTTGGGTTAGAAATGATAACTGGTGGGGCAACGATGTATTTGGCCAGCCAAAACCAAAATATCTGGTTAATTTAGTTGTCAACAGCAATAACGTGGCATTGGGAATGTTGATGAAAGGTGAATTGGATCTGAGTAACTACTTCATTCCAGGTGTTCCAAAGATTAAAGATACGTTCGGTTTGACTACTTGGTACAAGGGTGAACCATACATGCTTTCAGAAAACTCAGCGCTTCTTTTCTTGAATACAACAAAGGGTGCGATGAAAGATGCTGCTTTCAGAAGGGCTTTGGCGTTTGCTATCAATCCGGAGATTATCGTGGAAAGGGTATTTGAAAATCAGGTAGAAGTGGCCAACGCCGCTGGTCTGTTCGGTGAAGGCTGGATGAAATACTACGATGAAGAAGTTGTTGAAGCAAACGGATTCAACTATGACCCCAAAGCAGCCATCAAGATGCTTGATGACAATGGTTATGTGGATGCCAATGGAGACGGCTGGAGAGACGACAAAAACGGTAACAGCATGAAATTCGAAATTATCGTTCCTAACGGGTGGACGGACTGGATGGAATCCATCAAGGTTATCGCCAACAACTTCCAGGCAGTAGGCATCAACGCTGTTCCCAGCTTCCCGGATTATGGTATTTACATGAACAAGATTCAAGATGGTACTTTTGATATGTGTATCAATAATTTTGCTTCCTCCAGAAGTACAACACCTTATACTTACTGGAATTGGGTTGCAACCGATGAAATCTATGGTAAATTGGTAACAGACGGTAACTACAGCCGATATGACGATGCCGAACTCTTTACGCTCATCCGAGAATTCAATATGATGCAGAATTCTGATGCCGGTATCATGGAAAAAGCTTCACAAATTCAGGAAAAACTCCTTAATGCTATGCCTTCCATTCCTCTTTGGTACAATGGTCTTTGGGCCCAATCCACTTCCAGTGTCTGGAAAAACTGGTCAACTGAAGACAATCCCACAGGCTATCCTTGTAGCTGGGCCGGCAAAATGCAATTTGGTTTTGTAGAAATGCTGATCAAATTGGAATCCGCACAGTAAAAAAACACAGTCTTCTATTAGCAGGCCCTTTTAAGGGGCCTGCTAATTTATAGAGAGGAGTTGTTCTTGGCGCTATGAAAAAATACCTGGGTAAAAAAATATTTATCTACCTCATCACCTTCTTCTTTGCGGTTACCATTGACTGGGCGATTCCAAGATTTATGCCTGGAGATCCCGTTCAAATGCTTCTTTCCAGATTTCAGGGAATGGAAGGTGGCCGGGAAATCATTCAAGCTCAGATTACGGCATCTTTTGGTCTGGATAGGCCATTGCTGGAGCAGTATTTCAATTTTTGGGCAACTTTGTTTAAAGGGGACTTGGGCACCAGCATATACGCTTTTCCCAAACCGGTCATGTCGGTTATCAATGAAGCCATTATCTTCGATATTTTATTATTGGTACCTTCCATTATTTTGAGTTGGATAGTGGGTAATAAACTGGGGGCCTTTTCAGGTGTGAACAAAAAGGCAGATAAATATTTGATGCCTGTTTTTTATTTTCTCACCTCTTCACCCTATTTTTGGTTTGCCGTTGTTGTGGTGTTTTTCCTTGGCGTTCAATTGCCATGGTTTCCCATTTCGAATGCCTACAGTGCAACCATGAGACCGGCTTTCAATATTGATTTTATCCTTGATTTTCTGCATCATTGGTTTTTACCGTTTATTACGCTGTTCCTTGTGCAGCTTGGTGGCTGGGCCATCGGGATGAGAAACATGATCATCTATGAAATGGGTTCCAATTATTCTAAATACATGGAATCATTGGGAGCTCCTGAAAAGCTCATTCGAAAGTACGCCTTTCGAAACGGTGTCCTTCCCCAGGTAACCGGATTGGCTATCAGCCTGGGCAACATCATTGCCGGTGCGTTGACGACTCAGATAGTGTTTTCCTACCCCGGTTTGGGTTTTATCTTACTCAAAGCCATTCAGAATCAAGATTATTTCCTTGTTCAAGGCTGTTTTCTTTTTATCATTGTTTTTGTATTGCTGGCTAACTTCTTGGTGGATATTGTTTACATGTTAGTCGATCCCAGAGTCAGATTTTCCTATTCGGGGGAGGTGTAGCCCGTGGCAAAAAGTGAATTCTGGAAAAAACACGAAAATCTTTATTTTGCTTTGACCAATGGGAAAGTCATATTTGGGCTTATCATTTTTATGTCCATATTGGCATTAGCCATCTTTGGACCCATGGTCGCCAAATATGATTATGATGAGTTTGCAGGACCTGGTTATATGCCTCCTTCAAAAGATTTTTGGTTTGGAACGACCCTCATGGGAAAAGACGTTTTTACGCGTGTGGTCTTTGGGCTGCGTTCCACGTTTATTGTCGGCTTTGTGGGGGGGACCATTGCCACCTTGGTGGGTCTTATCATTGGCTTTTTGGCAGGATATTACAGCGGTAAGCTTGCCGATGAGACCCTAATGATGATCACCAATATCTTCTTGGTGATTCCCACGCTAGCTTTATTAATCATTTTATCCGCCTATTTGCCTTACCGTGGGATACTCAGTCAAAGCGTGATTATCGGGTTGACGGCTTGGACCTGGACGGCCAGGGCTGTTCGTTCCCAAACGCTGTCATTAAAGAATCAGGAATTTGTGAATTTGTCAAGGATTTCTGCTGCACCGGTCACAAAGATCATTGCGGAGGATATAGCTGCAAACATGTTTTCTTATGTTTTTATGGTCTATATCATTCAATTTACCGGGACCATTTTGGCAGCTGTCAGTCTTGAATTTCTCGGTTTGGGCCCAACTCAAGGAATTTCGCTTGGCCTGGTGATGCAAAATGCCGTGAACTGGAACGCCATTCAGCTTGGAATGTGGTGGTGGGCGATTATACCTGGTTTATTGTTGACGATTCTCATCGTTTCTTTATATTTTATCAACACCGGACTGGATGAGGTGTTTAATCCAAGACTGAGGGAGATGTAGCCCATGGCGGAAAATGTATTGGAAATCAAAGACCTGAAAGCGTATTACAAGATTCTCAAAGGGGATGTCAAAGCCCTGGATGGGGTCACTTTTAACTTGAAAAGAGGTGAAATCCTTGGAATTGCAGGAGAATCCGGTTGCGGCAAGAGTACGTTGGCAAGCACCCTCATTTTGAGAAAACCACCCCTGACTTATATTTCAGGTGAAGCTAAACTCCTGGGAACCGATATCATGAAAATCAGCGAAAAAGCGTTCAAAAAGATGCGGCTGAAAAACATTTCCGTTATTCCACAGTATGCTTTGGATGCTTTTAGTCCCACAAAAAGGATTAGAATATTTCTGTCGGATCTTGTGAAAGAACACGGCATCCGGCCCAACAGGAAGTTTTTTCAAAAGGTTGAAGAACGCCTTGAGATGATCAACCTGGAACCGTCCGTATTGGATCGTTATTCCATTGAATTATCAGGGGGAATGAAACAGCGCATGATCATGATCATTTCAACGATTCTCGATCCGGATTTCATCATTGCAGATGAGATCACATCGGCACTGGATGTCAGTTCACAAAGGTTTGTGGCGAATATGCTGGTCAAATTAAGAGATGAGGGGATCACCGGATCGGTTATTTTTATCACCCATGATTTATCCATACTCTATCAAATTGCCGAACGGATCATGATCATGTATGCTGGGCAATTTGCGGAAATCGGACCGACAGATGAGATTGTCTCGAATCCCAGACATCCTTATACCAAAGCACTCATTGCTTCCTTGCCACAAGTGGGAGTTCAGTACAAAGATAACAAGCTGGCGGGGATCAAGGGGACACCGCCGCATTTATTGAATATTGGAGAGGGGTGCCGCTTCCGGTTCAGATGCCCCTACAAAACGGACAAATGCGAACAAACACCCCAAAGGGAACAGGTTGGTGATCATCACTTCTGTTCCTGTTGGCATTGGAAAGAGATTGGCACTCAGACAGAGACCTCCGGAGGTGAGTTGGATGGAAAATAAACCCATTATGAAAGTGGAAAATTTGACAAAGGTGTTTACTTCCGGAATCATCGCAGGCGAAAAAACCGTAGCGGTAAAAGATGTGACTTTTAACATGAATCAAGGGGAAGTCATTTCACTGATAGGCGAAAGCGGTAGCGGGAAAACCACCATTGGAAGAATTATTCTCAAGCTTCTCAAACCCACAGAAGGTAAATTGATATACAACGGACAGGATATCACGCATATCAACAGCCGACATGAAAAAAAGGACTATTACAAAAAAGTTCAGGCAATATTTCAAGACCCCTTCTCCTCGTTTAATCCGTTGTTTAGGATTGACCGAATTTTTAACATGGTGTTCGCCAGCTTCATGAAAGGGGTTAAAAACAGGAGAGAGTTGATCGAACAGTCCCTTGAAAGTGTGAATCTGAATCCTCAAAGAATTCTCAACAAATTCCCCCATCAGCTGAGTGGCGGACAGCTTCAGCGGCTTCTCATCGCCAGAGCGCTGTTATTAAATGTGGATATTCTCATCGCTGATGAACTGATCAGCATGCTGGACGCCTCAACACGAATCGGGGTTTTGAACCTTCTGGTAGAATTGTGCAAAAAGAATGGTATGACGGTATTATTTATCACCCACGATTTGAACTTAGGATATTATATCAGTGATACAACCTTGATCATGTATAAAGGGAGATTGGTGGAGAGGGGAGACACAGAAAAAATCTACAAAAATCCGGTTCACCCTTACACCAAGATGTTATTCGAGTCAATTCCAGAAATTGGCAATAAATGGGACAAAGAAGAGACTTTTCTCCCTGAAACCGTTATTCAGGATGTGAAGACCTTCTATCGTGAAAACGAAGGAGAAGGCTTTAAAGAGGTGGAAGCTAATCACAAAGTTCTCTTCAGTGAATAAAAAAAACGAGCGATTCTATCAGAAAATCAGAGGTGAAAGATGCCGACATTAAGAGAAATCTCCATGAAAACAGGGATATCCATTGCCACGTTTTCGAGAGTGTTAAACGGTAGCGAAAAGGTTTCAGAGAAAATGAAAAAAAAGGTCTATGCTGCCTTGAAGCAATACAGATACCAGCGGACGGCGATGATCAGTAATCGAATCAAAAACCTTGTCGGTATCATTGTGCCTGATTTGAGGGGATACCACTACCCGGAATTGACCTTGGGAATCGAGGAGGCTTTGTTGGAAAACGGCTATGAGTTCTTTCTGGCCAACACCAAACAAGAGCTGAATAAAGAGATCGACATTATCTCAGAACTCTACGAGAGAAAAGCGGATGGAATCGTCTTATGTACCTCCGACAGTGATGATGAACAAATCAAGCACCTTTTGGACTCTACGATACCCGTTGTGGGAGTTGACAGAAAAGACAGTGAGATCAAAATAGACAGTGTGAGCATTGACAATTACAACAGTACGAAAGTTGCAGCCAATTATCTGTACGATTGTGGGCATAGGAATATCTTGTTTGTTGAAGGGGAGGATATTGTTTATTCGGCCATATTAAGAAAAAGGGCATTTATGGACACTGAAATAGAAAAAAGAGACTTTCATGTCCATTATGAGCCTGGTGATTTTGAGCCTGAAACCGGTTATTTAGGTGTAAAAAATGCTTTAAAAAAGGGAATCAAATTCACGGCAGCCTTTTTTGTGGATGATTGGATGGCCTATGGGGGTATGCGGGCTTTTTACGAAGAAGGCATACATGTTCCTGAAGATGTGTCGGTCATGGGCTTTGATGATGCACCCCTGAGCCGGTATACCACACCCGGATTAACCACGATCAACCAGCCTCGGTTTGAATTGGGTTATACTGCCGGCCAGTTGATCATGAACCGAATATCCGGAAAGGAAAAAAGCAAAGTGAGAAGGCGGATCATGCTAAATACGGAGTTAGTGATCCGAGAATCCGTCAAAACCATACATACTTAATGCGCTTTCTTATTTTCTCTTCTTTGACAGTCTTTCGATGATCCCGGGCAAAAATGCCAAAGTGGATAATACCCCCATCCCAATACCAAGAATCATGAGCAGTGATAAATTTACATACAGCATCAAAGGAGCACTTAGCAGCACCACAAAACAAGCCATCAGACTTACTCCGTTGAAAATGATGGGCGAAGCCGTCATGGAATAGGCATCTGAAACGGTGCCTGTTTTTTTAAACCAGTACATAAAGTGAATAGCGTAGTCAATAACCAGCCCCATGAGCATTCCGGAAATGATCACAGTGGGGATCTCCAAAGGAATTTTCAACAATCCCATAAAAATAAAATTAAACAGAATGGTCAAACCGATGGGAATAGCAGAATAGAGAGAGGTTTTCAATTTTCTGAAAATGAGCAACAATAACAAGAAGATTAGAATAAATGAAAGAATCAAACTCTGAATCTGGTTTTGAACAACAGCCTCGCTTAATTCCAGCCAAACCAGAGGGATTCCTGCGGTGTAAAAATCGTATTTGGATGCTAGATCAGGATAATCGGCCAGAATTCTTTCGATTTCATCCACCAGTGTCTGAGCTGTACCGCTGTCGTTGCCGTTGGCAAAGAGCATGAAACGGATGGCATTTTGTGCATAAAAGGTTTTGGCATATGCTTGACCGGCTTCACTGTTGCGAATATACGCCAATAACAGGTTGGGTGAAACATTCATACTATTCGACAATCCGAAAAGACTCATATTTTTTGTGACCACTTCAATGTCCAAAAGACGCTGGTCAATTTCTGCGAACTGACGAATTTCATCCGGAATTGGATTAAATGTGTCTGAATTTTTTTGCTGAGCCATTACATAAAAATTAGAAACCCAGTTGAACTTTTCATCCAAATGCCGAACCCCTTTAATCAAGGTAGAATTGGGTTTGAAGTAGCCGTATGAGTTAATGTCAAGTGGGATTTTTTTGATCATAAACGGGGCAGCGATGATACCGATGATTGTAAAGAGGATAAAACTGAAAGACAGCCATTTTGGAATGGTTAATTGATACTTTTTGTGCTTTTGAAAGTGTTTTTGGGTGTTTTTACTGAAATAGAGAAGAGACGGTATCACCGTCATGGTAAAAAGTGCACAGAAAAAAATTCCGATAGCGATGAACAATCCCATATCTCGAAAGGCCCGCATGTTTAAAAAAACGTATGAAAAGAAGCCTGCCATAGTGGTGAATGCGGAAAAAAAGATAGGCGTTCGTTCTTCTTGGCTGGTTCCTCGTATCAAGGCCGTTTTTTTATTGCCCTCATAGTCTTGCTCCATAAATCGTGACAAAAAATGCATCCCGTATGCAGATCCTATGATGATCAGAAAGGATGGGATTAAGACCGTCAGCACGTTTATGTTTCTTCCTAAAACCAGCAGTAGAAACAAAATCCACACTGAAGCGATTATCGGAGGAACCAATGTGAGAAATGACAGATAAAGGTTTCTGAATTTCACCATGAAGATGCCGAAAACGGCAAAAATAATGATCGGTGGATAGACAAAAGTGAAATTCTGAATGGAAGCAAACAGTTCGTAATTGACCACATCCTCGCCAACCAGATGATAGGGCAAGCTGGTGTTGGCATCAATCGTCTCGAAAAGCGTTGAAACCAGATCGAGAGTGTCTGCCTGATAATCCGCTTTTTTTCGAATAGTAATCGCCAGTGTTGAACCGTCCCGAGAAATAAGAGAACCTACATAAAAGGAATCTTCAAGGATACTGCTGTCAATCGTGAAGTTGCCTGCCTCTTCTTTGACATACGGACCGGTCCGGATAAACGGAGCGCTAAAAGTAAATCCCAGGACTTTTTGGGCGTCAAAGACGGAATCTACACCGTTGACAAACGATAGTTTTTCGATCTCATCAACCAGGAGATGTACTTGTGAAAGGCTTGAGGATACATCATTTTGATCCAGGTCAATCAACAGCATCAACGTGCTGGCATCTCCAAAACGAATGGCAATCTGTTCCATCGAATGGATTGTCTTGCTGTCTTCGCTTAAAAAGGCGTTGAATGAAGCATCAAAATAAATATGCCTGACAACATAAACTACCATCAATACTGTAGCGATGAGGATGGCAATGGTTAAAATATTTCGTTTTAATCGTGATCCGTTTTTGTTTACGTTTTTTTTCATGGTTTCACACCTCAGAATGCAGTACCCTGTTCATCGTAATCACAGGAGAGCGGGAAATTCAAAAGAACTTTTCTATTATACACGAAAAGGGTCTTATTCAAATGACAAAAGGGTTTTTCTTTATCATGCAATATTCTGAACATGATCACTCCAACAGATACTTAACTCGGGGTAGCAGAATATGAGGCTCGAAATGTGGTACAATCTTAATTGTTTAATCAAATCATTCATAAAGGAGAATAGCCATGACAATATCTTTTCTTGAGAAGATCAGAGAAATTGAAAGAAAAATGGGTAAAGATTGGTTGCAGCAATTTGAAGGGCTTACAACGAAAGAAGAAATTATAAAAGCGGCTAATCAAAACGGGATAGAGCTATCAGACAACCTGGCTCAAGAAGGCCTAAACCTCCTTCAGGCCAATGAAAATGATGAATTGGGAGAAGAAGAACTCTCCGCCGTTGCCGGAGGCAAGATTGTCTTTCATTAATCATAAGCCGGGTGTTGAAAAAGGGGCAATGGACAAATTGTCCCTTTTATTATAGTTTTTTTTAACATTAGACCGCCACTTTTCAAAGAGTCATGGGCTTTGGCCCTATTTCATAACCTTCTTCTTAATGAATAATGAATCCCTGCGCTCATTCACAAAACAGAAAAGAAAAAAATAAAGACCAAACAGATCATGATTTTGCACTCCCCTGATTATAAGATTTATACACAAAGGGTATATAATAACTTAGGAGTGTACATCAACTTGTTGTCTGAATTTATAAAGGAATCTGATGATGGTGATGAGAGCAGCGAAAGACTGCCAGAAAACGCTATAGGGGCAGTGCATGAGCGGTTTTCGTCATGATTGCGATAGGGTTTTGGTTCATAATCCATTATTCAAACTTTATAGAAGATAACAAGCTTGGCGGATACTTATGATGAAGGTGATTGACAACATCATTACTTAAACTCAAAAAAAAGAAAGGAAAGTGACTGAACATGAAGCGACAACGACTATGCCTGAGTTTGGCCTTTTTAATTGTTATGACGGGTGTTGTGTTTTCTTTTAAACAGCCGCTTTTAATCATAAAGGAAAATGCTGAAACGGATGGCACGCATTTGGAACTCTATGAGCCGACCATTGGGAAAACCATTAATTTGACCGATGCAACGACACCAGGGTTGTACAATCTGTCTTTTCCGGTTGTTTGCGAGCAAACGGGTCTCATCGGCTTCACCAATCACACACGATCAATGGAAGCAGAAGTGTACCTGATCGATCCCGACAGCAGGGAGCCTAAAAAGGTTTTAGACAAAGCGGTCTTGGAGGACATCTCTTTTGATGGCAAGCAGCTCCTGTTATCAGGAGCTTCTTCAACTCCGTCACTATATGTTATGGACATTGCCACCCGGCAAATCAAACAGATCACCCAAGGTTATACAGTCAGTTCCGCTCGTTTTTCACCAGACGGCCAAACGATTGTCTTTGCGGTTATGGACAAGACCGGTTCCATGGACATTTACAGTCTGGATCGATTGACTCAGGAGATCCTGCCGCTGGTTCAAACCACCCAATGGAGTGAATACTATCCTTCTTTTACCCGGGATGGTCGTTATGTATTGTTCATGACCAATCGCACGGGACTATGGGGTGTGGATTATCTGGATATGCAGACCGGTAAACGCTATCAGGCAGATCTTTGGGGGATGTATCCGACGCTTTCAGACGACGATGCCTGGACAGCTTTGGAAAAAGATGGTCAGATTCTCGTTTCAAAAACCTCTGGAAAAGAACTTCAGATCCTGTCGAAAGGCTCAACACCCCAATGGATAAGCTTGTCAGCGGCGGCTCGTTTCTTAGACCATTCAACCGTTCAATCAAGCACTCCTGAGAATAGGGGTGATTTGTTAACTTCAGCATCCATTGGACCTGAAGGGGGAGACATCGCTATTCCTGGCCGGATCAGTCTTCATATCCCCGGCGGTATCCTGGCCGCAGCATCGGGCAACAAGCGGCTGTCCGTTTACGAGGCGTCAATTGAAGGGGCTCAGGGGAAGCTGTTTGATCTGGAATGGGAGGGTGCGCCAACGCTGTTTTCGCAATTTGTGGACATCACCGTTCCTTTGGAAGCAGGAGAAAACCCGGATGACTATATGGCTATTGATGAGATCAGTGAAGGAATCTGGATGAGGGTACCATCAGATTATGATAAGACAAATCACGCCATCACGTTTCAAACCGCCCATTTTTCAAAGAAAGGGATTATCAGCGAGATTGGACCCAAAGATGTTCGTGAATTTATCAGCGGTGCAGTGGGAAGCATTGGTACGGGAATAGGATTCATCGTGATTGTTGGAAGTGCTAAGATTACCCTGCCGGCTCTGGGTATCATGGCACTGGGTGGTTACTTAATCTCCAAAACAGGGATTGCTGACCCGGTTGTAGACAAGGGTTTTGAGCTGTATCACGGATTAAATCGGACTTATGTCTTGGATGAAGGCATCCGCATCTCTTGGGTTGAAGATGCTTCAAGCGTTTCCAATATGCCTGGGGATAAGATACTCATGTGTGTTGAAAGGGGAACGAACAAGATACTTTTCGGCCTGTACGATCAGGGAACAGATGCCCAGAAAAGGGCAGCGGCGGTCGCTGCGAGTCTGAACCCCCTTTCGGGGTACGCATTGGTCAATATTCCCGTTCGTGTTCTCCAGGTGGCTGCTGAGCTGAAATGGATCAAAAACTACTACAAGGAAAATGGTTACTCAGTCCCTCAAGAAACGGATGTATGGGTGTATAAAATCGACACCTCCGGCGGTTGGAATGGTACCAAGCTGGAAATCGATGTGGATTACTTTGCCGATCAAACAGAAAAAACCCGTGCCGGCCGGATGGTGGTGCTGGCGCATGAATACTGGCATAGTGTTTATCAATACAACGGTTATTCCCCACAATTTAAGTGGTTGGACGAGTGTCTGGCTACCACCTTTGAAAGCCAGGCCTTGCCTGAATCCAAACGATGGTACACCCAAACCGTTCTGCCCAGATATGAACACTTCTACGACATGTACAAAGGAGAGCAGGTGGCACAAACCCTGAGAAGCGGTCTGGTTTTTGAAGGAACGAACGGTATAGATGCCGACCGAATCAAGCGGGGCTACCATCTTTGGCCGTGGGGAAAGTTTCTGCTGGCCACTCAAAGCCACGAAGAAATCCGGCTGCTGTTGACAAATGAGATGACGGCCAAAAACTTGTCAACATATTTCAGTTTGTTTTGCAAAGGTATACTGATCAGTGATTTTGAGGTAGATGAGGGAGTTCCTGAAAGTGTTTTGTTCTTGGGAAAAACCGTTGACTACGAAAGCATCTCGGCCTGGTCCGCATTGCAGGTGAAATCTTTTATTTCTTCATCTATATTAACACCCGGAAGTGCCAAATCCAACTTCTCTCAAGGGGTTTATCTCAAACCGATCCCGCTGTCCATGAACATTCTTCAAGTAAAAACTCAATTACCGAACCAACCTGCCCCTTTGATCATCCGGAGGGCTAACCCCGATGACAGAGAAGAGTGGATCGCTATGCATCCTCAAAAGGCTTCAAATGCCTATGGAAGGCAATTGTACGATGATGTGCTGGCAGCTGACGGCATCCTGGTGGTAATGCCAAACTGGCTGAACACTACGGCGAAATCGGTTGAAATCCCGATTGCCATCATCAACAGTGCAACGGAGGAAAATTGGTCCGAATACTTTGGGTATGGTGAAAACCCCATTTACACCTACTTTTTGAAACAACCTGAAAATCCGGCCATCAAAGAGGCAGAGGGAAAACTGGTTTTTACCTGGGAAAACCCGGATTTCGGAAACGGACTGACAGCGGGGCATTGTCTATCGCAGTACAACCTGTACGTGGCAGACAAAGACTTAAAAACAATACATTTTTTAACCAGCCTGACACCTCAAAAACGCCAAACGGACATTGCCTATTATCAGGTCGCCGGTTACGATCAAATCGGGATCGCCAGTGTGGACCGTTATGCTAAAGATACGACGGGGAAACCCCTTGTCTCGACTATTGCCTGGATCAGCCTGCAAACCGGCAAAGGCGTCTGGAAGAAAGTCGCTGAAACATACAGCTACCGATTTGGTAACAGCTATTCCAGTGCGGTGGAAGGTCGAAAACCCTCGGCAACTCACGAAACTGGGATGAACCGGTATGAAATCAAGATGTCATCTGATAGCGCCAAAACCATGAACACCAACCTGGCGCTGTACACGGGCGGGAGTGAAACCGCCAGCTTCAGTCATTCCTGGAGCTCCTTGCCGGAAATCCTCACACCCGGACAAACACTTAGCCAAACCATCACTGTCGCCGACAACACCAGCAGTGGAAAAAATGCCCTGGATCTGAGAGGATCCACTGAATTTCAAATCTACACGGCAAATATCAACCATCAGGTCTCTGCAGGAGGTGCCCTATGGACAAAAGCCTCTTCCTGGAAACCTCAAGAAACAAAGACCTTCAACTGGATTGTTCCCAAACCCACCACATTGGAAATGACCCAGCCCAAGCAGAACCGGCTGAAGATCTTCATCATCTGTCAATCCCAATCCAATGAAACGACTACTGGCTATTACACGGTTGAGTACGAGTATCAACCATAAATCAATCGATGAGGGATTAACGATGAGGATTTTAATAAGGCTTATCGAAACAATTTACAATGACTGAATAGAGCATCCTCAAAGTTCTGTTAGCGGGTGGGGCTAATGTCTTCAAGCCGCACAGAGAGTAATGGAGATCTTAATCACTTTTGCAGGTTAAAAATTGGCATGAATGCGTTATCAGCTTTTTTTACTGGAGGAGGTTTAGAATTATGAAAAGAAATATTTTATTGTTGAGTCTGATCATCATCTTAGTTGCTTTGACATTTGGCAGTGTTTTTCAGCTCGTAACCGAGAAAAATCTGGAGGGAATCAAAGCCGCAGTTCAAAGCGGTGAGGATATCGATGCCGTAAATGAATACGACCAAAAGAATCAAACCCCTCTGCTTCGGGCAATTTCCTATGGTTATATGGATCCGGCTTACGTCGAGATCGCCAAATACCTCATCGAACAAGGGGCACAATTGGCTCATCAGGACAGTGACGGGTTTACCGCCCTTCATTATGCGGCAAAAAACGGACATCTCGAAGTGGTGAAAATGCTGGTTGAAAGAGGTGCTGATCTGAACGTTTATCCCGACGAGTCAAAGTTTTATCGTGGTGAAACACCCCTGAATAGCGCCTGCTCTTATTCAAATGCCAACGACAAAAACCTGGAAGTAGTGCAATACCTGGTTGAAAAGGGAGCCAGTATGGAGAAGATCAGCTTTTGCTTTCAGAGCCCGTTGACCAATTGCATGAATTCAAAAGCACCGCTAACAGCACAATACCTGCTGGAAATGGGAGCTGATCCCAACATACCTAACGACAACGGGCAAACACCATTGTATTTGGCTATTGATAAAGGATTGGGGAATGCCTTGATTAAAGAGCTGCTGAAAGCCGGGGCTGATCCGAATAACGGTTCTCCCTATTACACCCCTTTGGAAATGGCAATAAAAAAACGGGATATTGAATTGGCTCAAATGCTGCTGGCAGAAGGGGCTGACATTAAACACGTTGATGAGGATGGAAATACCCTGTTTCACACAGCAGCTACTATCAATTCCAATAAAAACATTGACTTTCTCCTGTCCAAAGGGTTAGATATCAACGCAAAAAACAACGAGGGCCAAACCCCTTTGCACATTGCTGCAGAAAGGGAATATGATTCCATCGTGGAACAGTTGATTAACAACGGAGCAGACCTTTTTGTGCTGGATAACAATCAGTACATGCCCATGCACATACACGTGTTTGTCTACAAATCCGATGAGGAAAAGGTGGGGTGGCTTTTGTCCAAAGGTGTGGATGTCAACATGAATCACATAGAAGGTGCCCTTGCGCCCATACACATCGCTTCCGGTTACGGCGATTACGACATGGTGAAATTTCTTCATGAGAACGGTGCTGATTTGAACATCCGTGCCGACGGTGGCTTAACTGCTATACATGCAGCAGCAGGCAGGCGTGGAAAAGTCGCAGTCATCGATTACTTGATCAACCATGGAGTAAATGTGGATGTTTCAAGTGATGACGGCTATACACCGCTTTTTGAAGCCGTCATGTCTTTCAGTGAACCGGAAATCACATTGTTCCTGTTGGAAAAGGGTGCGAATATCAATGCTCGGGATATGACCGGAAAAACCATTGCCCACTATGCAGCACAAGAGAAATGGGATGGAATCGAATTGCTTGAATTTTTGAATGAGTATGGAGCGGATTTCAATATAACTGACAACGATGGCAAGAAACCGGAGTTTTATGCGGCAAGTGATGAAATCAAAAGCTATTTTGAGAGTTTAAAATAGTTTTTCTTGAACGGACCGGGAAATACGGCCGCTTTTTGCGGTGGTCGTATTTCCTTTTTTAATTCATGGTAGAATAAAATGAAACAAAAAGAGGCAAGGAGGGAATCATGAATCCTTTGATCGTCAGTCTTTCAAAATCACAGCTGTTCCAAGGAGTCACTATCAGCGAACTGGAGCAAATTAGTAAGAACACAACGATCTCTATTACCAAATTCAAAAGTGAAGAGATCATAAGAAGCTGCGATGAAGAGGCAAACAGTATGTTTCTAATACTGGAAGGGCTTGTCAAAGGGATGATGGAAGACATTGAAGGTCATGTGTATCAAGTGGAGGAGTTTTCTCCATCCGAGTTAACGGCACCGGCCAACCTGTTTTCCGAAGAAGAGTATTTTCCGGTCTCTCTGATCGCTAAGACCGACTGCCAATTGATTGAGATTGACAAATCCACATTGTTGACCATGTTTAGATTTTCAGGAAGAATGGAGGAAAATTTTCTCCGCATTTTATCCAACAAAGTCCTGTTTTTAGCCAACAAGTTGTGGGAAAATCAGTTCTATTCTATCAGCCAAAAGATCTATCAATTGGTTTACAAGGTGTATAAAGAACGCAACGAATCAGTTTTTGACATGGATGCCACACATGAAGAATTAGCTCAGCGTTTTGGCGTTTCCCGTCCTTCGTTTTCAAGGGCGCTGATCAAGATCAACAGGGAGGGTATTATCAAATGTTCTGCAAAATGTGTTGAAATACTATCAAGAGAGGCTTTGGCAGATAAAATATATCAAATGAATTGAGGGGTTGAACGAGATGC
>DAOTHY010000039.1:0-1339 GCA_035447925.1 Thermotogota bacterium | reverse complement strand
CCTGTGTATCAGATGGCTTGAAACACGGTTGGATGAGCAAATGGAAGTCTATCATCGGGTGAACCGATTGGCTCATGAGATCATTGGCGAGACTTTCTCCCCCGAACGGGTTTATCCTGGAATCACCACTTCACAGGATCTGGAATGGTACATGCTCGAGCGCATCAATTCCTACGGGCTGAGCTATTGGTTTCCGCCGGATGTGTACATACACCGAAAAGGGAAAACGACCGATGGCGTGATTCAAAGGGGAGATATCTTGCATTGTGATATGGGACTGGAATACTTCGGCCTGCAATCGGATACTCAAAGGCTGGCTTATTGTCTCTGTGAAGGTCAGACAAAAACACCCCAAGGTTTAACAGAAGCCTTTAAAACTGGCAACCGTTTTCAGGATATCGTTACTTCTAAATTCCGTGTGGGTGCTACGGGCAATCAGATTTTTAGTGAAGCGATAAAAGAGGCAAGATCACAAGGTATTGATGCCACCCTTTACTCTCATCCCATTGGTATTCACGGACATGGAGCAGGTCCCATCATTGGATTGTACGACAAACAGGAGGAAATTCCCGTTCGAGGGGAGTTGATCGTTCACAAAAACACCTGTTATGCTTTGGAGTTGAATATCAAACAAGAGATCCCCGAATGGGGACACATCAAAGAGGGGATTTATCTGGAACAAACAGTGGGATTTGACGGTGAGAAAGTCATTTATTTCGATGACCGGCAGAAAGAATTCTTGTTGGTCTAAAGGGTGGTGAATACATGGTGTTTTCCTTCGGAACGCTTTTCTTTGCCTTTGCACTGACACTACTGGCAGGTCTTTCTACCGGAGTAGGGGGTGCGATTGCTTTTTTTGCCAAAAAGACCAATACCCGCTTGCTGTCCATCGCTTTGGGTTTTTCAGCAGGGGTGATGGTCTACATCTCTTTTGTTGAAATATTACCCAAGTCTGTTGAAACATTGACGGCAGAAATGGGAAGTATCGGAAATTGGATTGGTGTACTGGCTTTTTTTGGGGGGATCTTGTTCATCGCTTTGATCGACAAACTGGTTCCCGATTATGAGAACCCCCACGAAATGCACAAAGTAGAGGAAATGGGAGAGGATAGGCATGACAGAGAGGCGCAAAAAAGCAAACGGTTGATGCGCATGGGTCTTTTTTCAGCAGGTGCCATTGCACTGCATAATCTTCCGGAAGGCCTGGCTACTTTCATTGCCGCTTTAAAAGACCCGCAATTGGGAATCGCTATTACCGTCGCCATTGCCATCCACAACATCCCAGAAGGAATCGCCGTATCAGTTCCCATCTTTTATGCGACGGGCAGTAAAAAGAAAG